>CAYRQM010000008.1:0-48007 GCA_964426415.1 uncultured Christensenella sp. | reverse complement strand
TGGAGCACAGCCACGACGCCATTATCGAGCCGTTGGAATGGGACATGGTGCAGGCGGAGATTGCACGACGCAGGTCGCTTGGCAGAGCATACAGCGGCAACAGCGTGTTCTCGTCCAAGCTGGTATGTGGAGATTGCGGTGGTTTCTTCGGCCAAAAAGTATGGCACTCCAACGACCCGTACCGCAAGGTGATATGGCGGTGCAACAGCAAGTTTAAGGGCGAGACGAAATGCGCCACGCCTCATCTGGACACAGAAGCCATACAACAGAAGTTCCTCATCGCCTACAATCGGCTGATGGCAGACCGCGAGAGCGTCATTTCCGACTGCGCCCTAATGCGGCGTGTGCTCACCGACACCTCGGCGCTGGACGCGGAGCTCGACAGTCTGAACGAGGAAATAGCGGTCGTGGCGGAGTTTGTAAAAAACTGCGTCAGAGAGAACGCTTCTACGGCCCAGTCGCAGGAGGAATATGCGAAAAAGTACAACGGACTGCTTGCCCGCTACGAGAAAGCGACGGCGCGGCTTGCAGAGGTGACCGCCGAGAAAGAACGGAAGCTTGACCAAGACCGTGAGCTTCAGCTGTTCATTGAGGCATTAAAGAAACAGCCCCTCGTCCTTGAAGAATGGGACGAAAGGCTGTGGGTTGCGATTCTCGACCGGGCGACGGTGTTCCGAGACGGCAGAATCGTATTCAAATTTAAAAGCGGTAGAGAGACTGAGGTGGAGCGTTGAGTGCTCCACCTTCTTTTTTGCTCTCCGCACCCAATCGAAAGCACGGGTATGAAACTATTCTCTCCCGAAAATGAAACCCTCTGAAAAAATGAAACTATTTCAAGTAATCGAAAGCGCGGGTATGGGGAACGGCGCTGATTCGGAGAAAAGCATGACCGTTCAGCATTAGACTGGCGGTACATAGAAGCTCAAAAAGTTCAGAAAATCCCTTATTTACAAGCTTTTTCAACATAAAACAAGAACACTAATGTTGACACTCATCGTATCAATATTAGCGTTCTTATATGGTGCGGGAAACAGGACTTGAACCTGCATGAAATTGCTTTCACACGGACCTGAACCGTGCGCGTCTGCCAATTCCGCCATTCCCGCTTATATTGGTGGATGGGGGTGGATTCGAACCACCGAAGTCTGTGACGGCAGATTTACAGTCTGCTCCCTTTGGCCGCTCGGGAACCCATCCACGGAATACCTATTTGATTGTCAAGGTTGGAGCCGGCGATCGGAGTCGAACCAACAACCTACTGATTACAAATCAGTTGCTCTGCCATTGAGCTACGCCGGCAGAAAATTGGCGACCCGGAGGGGGCTCGAACCCCTGACCTCCAGCGTGACAGGCTGGCATTCTAGCCAACTGAACTACCGGGCCACAATCTTGGTGGGCCTTCAGGGACTCGAACCCCGGACCAATCGGTTATGAGCCGACCGCTCTGACCAACTGAGCTAAAGGCCCTTCATCCCAGAAGAAATGGTGATCCCGAGGAGATTCGAACTCCTGTAGCCGCCGTGAAAGGGCGGTGTCTTAACCACTTGACCACGGGACCACGCATAGATCGCTTGGTCGGGGTGAGAGGATTTGAACCTCCGGCCCCATGCTCCCAAAGCACGTGCGCTACCGGACTGCGCTACACCCCGCTGCCTCACGAACTTTACGCGACTTGCTCAATATACAACATTCCAAAGAAATTGTCAACATCCTTTTCCGATTTTTTAGAAAAAACTTGTCATTGGAACTTCTCCACAAAGGCGGCAAGCGGCGTCAAGACCTCGTTGAGCTTTTGGATGCCCGCATTCAGCGATTCGATGTCAATCGCGTCCAGCTTTGCCATCACCGACGCCGCATCCGTCATCAGCGTATCCAAATTGCCCAATCCGTCTACCGTGTCCTGCAGCTGTTGGGAAAGCGCTTCCAAATCCAGCCCGTTCACCGTGTCCGCCGCCGACTTCACGCTGTCCATCGTTTCGTCAAAGCCGTCCAAGCTCTCGCCCACCCGCGTCGAAAGCCCGACCACCGCCTCGGAAAGATCGGAAAGATCCCCCATCGTTTCGGTGACGTCGGACATCTGCCCCGCCATGGTCGTAACCGAAGCGTGCATGTCGGTCATCATGCGATTGAAATGCAGCCCGCCCGCCACCAATGCCACCAGCAGCACCAGCAGCAGCCCCGTGCAGCAGCCCAAAAGCAGCAGCTTGATGCGCTCTGCCCGCGCAAGCGGCGTCGGTTCCTGCTTTGTTTTGTTGGATTCCATCTCGTCCTCCTAAAATGGGAGGGAGCCATGCTTGATAGGCTCCCCCATAATCTCGCGTCAGTCCAAATTGGCGCGGCGTTCTTGCAGCTTTGTCAGCATCTCCACGGCGACGCCGCGCTTGCGGCGCTCCTCTGTCACCACGGCTTCGGGCGCTCTGGCGATGAATTGCTCGTTTGCCAGCTTGCCGTCCGCACGGGCGATCTCGCCCTGCATCCGCAGGATTTCCTTGTCGATGCGCGCCCGTTCTTCGTCCAAATCCACCAAGGAAGCGAGCGGGATAAACGCTTCCGCGCCCTTGCACACCAAATGGACGTCCGTCTTTTTGACGTCGCCGCAGTCGCAGCACAGCGCCACGTTGTCCGCGCCGATCAGACGGCACAAGAGCTGTCCTGCGCAGCCGAACGCTTCGGGATGCGGCGCCACGACGCGCACTTGAATCTTTTGCCCGATCGGCACCTTGCGTTCCGCACGCACGTTGCGAATGGCGCGTACCACATCCATCAGCGTTTCCATGCAGGCGGCTTCCGATTCGAACGGCGTCGTCTCGGCAGCCTTTGGCCACGCGGCAAGCATGATGGATTCTTCATGGCGCGGCAGCCGTTGATACAGCTCCTCGGTGATAAACGGCATGAACGGATGCAGCAGCTTCATGGAGGTGGACAGCACATAAAGCAGCACGGCGGACACGCGCCGCTTCTCGTCGGGATTGTCGCTGTACAGGGACGGCTTCGCCATCTCGATGTACCAGTCGCAGAACGCGCTCCAGATGAAGTCGTAGATTTTCTCTGCGGCAAGGTTCAGCTCGAACGCATCCAGATTGTTCGTCACCTCGCGGACGGTGCGATCCAGCGTCGCCAAAATCCATTGGTCGGCAATGGAAAGCGTTGATTTGTCGAACGTGTCGGGCACGTCGTCGTCCAAATTCATCAGCACGAACCGTGCGGCGTTGTAGACCTTGTTGCAGAAGTTCCGCGCCGATTCGACCTTTTCCCAGTAGAAGCGCATATCGTTGCCCGCGGCGTTGCCCGTGACCAAGGAAAAGCGCAGCGGATCTGCGCCGTACTTTTCGATCACTTCCAATGGGTCGATGCCGTTGCCCAACGACTTGGACATTTTGCGGCCCTGCGAATCGCGGACAAGCCCATGGATGTACACCGTATCAAACGGCGGCTTGCCCATCACCTCGCAGCCGAACACGATCATGCGCGCCACCCAAAAGAAGATGATGTCGTAGCCCGTGCAGAGCGTGTTGGTGGGATAGAAGTACCGCAATTCGGGCGTGTCGTCGGGATAGCCCAGCGTGGAGAAGGGCCACATGCCGGAGGAAAACCAAGTGTCCAGCACGTCTTCATCCTGCCGCAGCTTGCCGCCGCACTTGGGGCAGCAGGCGGGCGCCGTCTCCTCGACGATTGTGGCGCCGCACGCGTCGCAATAGTACGCAGGAATGCGATGTCCCCACCAGAGCTGACGGGATATGCACCAGTCGCGGATGTTTTCCATCCAGTTGAAGTACGTCTTGGAGAAGCGCTCCGGCACAAACTTGACCGCGCCGCTGCGCACCGCCTCGATGGCAGGCTCCGCCAAAGGCTTCATCTGCACGAACCATTGCTTGGACACCAGCGATTCCACGGTGGTGTGGCAGCGATAGCAGGTGCCCACGTTGTGCGTATAGTCCTCGATTTTGACCAAGTTGCCGCTTTCTTGCAGCGCTTCGCACAGTGCCTTGCGGCATGCGAACCGATCCATGCCGCAGAACACGCCGCCCAGCTCGTTGATATGGCCGTCGTCGGTGAACACGCGCAGAATGGGAAGCCCGCACCGCGCACCCACTTCGAAGTCGTTCGGGTCGTGACCCGGTGTGATCTTCACCGCGCCCGTGCCAAATTCCATTTCGCAGTAGGCGTCCGCCACGATGGGGATTTCGCGCCCCACCACGGGAATGACTACCGTCTTGCCAATGATGTCAAGATAGCGCGGGTCTTCGGGATTGACCGCGATGGCGGTGTCGCCCAGCATGGTTTCGGGGCGCGTCGTCGCCACGGTGATGGAATAGCTTTTGTCGGGCGCGTCGTACCGAATGTGCCACAGATGGGACGCTTGCTCCTCGTATTCCACCTCGGCGTCGGACAGCGCCGTCTTGCACTGCGTACACCAGTTGATGATGCGGTCGCCGCGATAGATGAGCCCTTTGTCATACAGGCGCTTGAACACCTTGGTGACGGCGCGGTTGCACCCTTCGTCCATGGTGAACCGTTCGCGCTCCCAATCGCAGGAGGAGCCCATTTTGCGCAGCTGCTGCACGATGGTGGAGCCGTATTGCTTACGCCAGTCCCACGCCCGTTCCAAGAACTTCTCTCTGCCGATGTCCTGCTTGTGCAAGCCTTCCTTTGCCATCGCTTCGACGATTTTGACTTCTGTTGCGATGGAGGCATGGTCGGTGCCGGGCATCCAAAGCGCTTCATATCCGCTCATGCGCTTGTAGCGAATGAGGGTGTCCTGCAGCGTATTGTCCATCGCGTGACCCATGTGCAGCTTGCCCGTGATGTTGGGCGGCGGAATCACGATGGTGTAGGGCGGTTTGTCGGGATTCGGCGTGGCGTGGAAGTAGCCCTTTTCTTCCCATTTTGCGTACCATGCCCCCTCCACCGCGGCGTGGTCGTAGGTTTTCGGCATTTCTTGCTTCATAATATCCTCCAAAAAACAAATACGCACACTCCGTCAAAGGACGAAGTGCGCGTTCGCGGTACCACCTTTGTTAAACGACTGACGCCGTTTCACTCGAAGCCATAACGCAGCCAACGGATGCGGTTACGTCGGTTCGCCGCATCGGCTCGAAAGCGACCTTCCGCAGATTGCTTGTTGAACCGTCCTTCCAGCCAAGGGACGATCTCTCTGTCGGGCAACCGTGCGTACTCCTCTTTGTCAAAGCCTTTTCGTCAGTTTATCACGATTTTGGAACTTGTCAAGACCCGATTATGCGGCGTCTTCGTAGGCGTCCGCCCAATCGTCCAACAGCGGTTCCAAGAGATCGTAGTAGCCTGCGCCCCAATCGAGATACGCTTGGTTGAACGCCACCGCCTCTGCCGTGCCCATCTTGACGTCGCAGTCGTCGCGCAGTTCGTACAGCGCCGCAAAGCCCAAGACGTACTTGAAGTAGTAGATGGGCATGTCGACGGCAAGGTCATAGATGACGTAGGAATACGCATCCAGCCCGTAGGTCGAAAGGTACTCTCCCACGTCCTTATCGGAAGCGCCCAGCCCGTTGATCATGAGCGAACAGGTGGCGATCAACATGTTGGTGAGCATATCGTTGTCAAACATGCAGACACAGTAATCGCTGTTGAAGTCGTCGGCGACTTTGGCAATGCTCCATTCGGCGTTGGTCGACCAGCCTTCGCAATAACCGTTGGACACGATGACCTTTTGGAACAGCGGCAGCGACGCGTCGGAAAACTGGTAGACGTACTGGTACATATGCCCCGGAAATCCTTCGTGTGCCATCGTGGACAGATCGGTGTCGGACGACGGGTTGATGAGGATGACGTTTTGGATACAGTTGTCGATGGTGGGAATGAGGTACGCCGCAGGGCTGAACCCGTCTTGCAGCTCAGGCGGAATCTCCCGATAGGTGACCTGTACGTCGGCAAGCGCGGGCACGATTTGGGTATAGCGCTCCTTGAGATAGGCGGCGTCGCCCGCCACGCTGCCCGTGGTGATGGCTTTGCCCTTGTCAATCTCTTTTTCCGCCTTGGCAGCCGATGCAAACAGCTCGGCATACAGCGTCTTGGTGCAGTCCTTCAAAAGGTCGATGGCGTCGGACACGGAAAGGTCGTTGGCGGATTCCGTCTTGACGGCAAGCTTGAAATAGGCGAGCGCGTCGCCGCCCACGTCGTAGGCGCCCTGCCTTGTGCGGCAGGAACTGCGCAGCGCTTCCAGCCCTTCTCGCAGGTCGCTGTACGCCTGCTGCCATTCGTTTTTGAGGATGGCGTCGTTCTCGGCATAATACGATTCACGCGCATCGTCAGTCAGCCAATCCACGTCCGAAATCCCATCACGGAACGTTGCGAACAGGTAGCTGTCGTCGCCCGCTTCCAAGATGGAATCGAAATCTGCCAGCACTTGATCCAGCATATCCTCGGTCATAAAGACGCCAAGCGCCGCCCGCTTTTGTTCGAATGCCAGCACCTCGGCAAAGTAGCGCGGCGTGTCCTTCAACAACAGCAGATAGTCCTGCACATCCTTTTCGTCGCGGAACTCATACAGCCCGAATGCAATCGGAAGATTCATCTGCAGCCCGACGTATTCGTCCAGCGGCTCGTAATAGTAGAACAGCGATGCGCTTTCGATTTCCCAAGTGAAATAGCGCTCGTAGACGTCGTAGGCGAACTGATGCTGCTCGGTCAGCAGGCTGCGGCCGATCTCTTGCAGCCGCGCCAGCCAAACAAGGTACTCGCCCTTCATCGTTTCGTTGTTGGCTTCGGAAAAATCGCCCAACGTCACGGGCACAGTGGATTCGTCGATGCCAAACGACGTCGGATCGTAGCAGTATTGGTTCAGCGTCCAAATATCTTGGGTCACATACCATTGGAACAGCTCGGCGTCCAGCTTGACAAACGCTTCGTCGCCCAAAATGATCGGCGTCGCCGTGGGCGGTACCGCCGTGGCAAACACCGCCCAATCGTCGGTGGGCGCTTCGGTGGCAGGCGCATCCGTAGCGGGTACGTTGCCAAAGCCGTTGCAGCCGAACGCCGAAACGAGCAGCAGCAAAGCGAGCAGCAGTGTGAAACGCTTCGAAAACTTGTGCATACAGTCCTCCTATTCGTCGTTGGGTAGTACGCCCGTCCAGCCCAGTATGTTGAGGGCGGAACGGAACTCGTCGGGCAGCGGCGCGCAAAACGCCATGCGCGCACCCGTGCGCGGATGCAGAAACGTCAAGCGGTATCCGTGCAGCGCTTGTCCGTTCAAATGGAGCTTGGGCGCGGCGGAGCCATACACCGTATCGCCCAAAATGGGATGCTTGCAATACGCCATGTGGACGCGAATCTGGTGCGTGCGTCCCGTTTCCAGCGTAACCTGCAAAAAGGTCACTTCGCCGAATCGTTCTAACACGTGCCAGTGGGTCACGGCGCGCCGTCCCGACGGCACGACCGCCATGCGCTTGCGGTCGCTTGGGCTTCTGCCGATGGGCGCGTCAATCGTCCCATCGTCCTGCTTGAAATTGCCGTGCGCCAAGCAAACATAGCTGCGGTGGGCAGAATGATCGGCAAACTGCTTGGCAAGCGCTTCGTGGGTCGCGTCGTTCTTGGCAACGACCAAAAGCCCGCTTGTCATGCGGTCGATGCGATGCACGATGCCGGGTCGGAATGCGCCATTGCAGGTGGACAGCGCGGAAAAATGATACAGCAGCGCGTTGACCAGCGTCCCGTCGCGGTTGCCTGCCGCGGGATGCACCACCATCCCCTTGGGCTTGTTGATGACGCACAGGTCGTCGTCCTCGTAGACGATGTCCAGCGGAATGTCCTGCGCAACGGGCAGCTGCTCCTCGTCCGATGGGATTGTCAGCGCAATCACGTCGCCGCACTTCACCGCCGCATTGACCTTGCAGGGGCTGCCATTGAGCAGCACGCCGCCGTCCTTGATGGCTTTTTGCAGTTGGGAACGGGAGCGCTCGGTGTTGTCCGCCAAGTAGACGTCGATGCGGGGCGCGTCCGATTCCGCAATCAGAAGCGTGGCGTCACTGCACATCGGACGGTTCCTTATCCTCCGAATTGGCGTCCGCATCCTGCGCCGCCTGTTCGGATTCCTGCGGCAGCTCCGTATCATCGGATTCGTCGGGCTCGTCGGGAATCTCCTCTTCGAAGCGCGACAGCCGTTTGGCTTTGCGCTCCTTTTGCTGCTGTTCGGCTTCTTCCCGCGTCCTGAGGCGGAACAGATATCGAATGTCGTCCTCCACCACCTCGAACAAGCCCTTCTTGCGGAAGAACGTTTCAAATACGAGCAGCGCGATGGCGATGCAGATGGCGGCATCCGCCAAATTGAAGATGGGGAAGTGGATGAACTTGGCGTAAATCATGTCGCGCACATAGCCGAACGCGATGCGGTCATACAGATTGCCGATGGAGCCGCCCACCAAAAGCCCCACGATGACCTTGGAGAGCGCGGGCATTTTTTTGTGCGTGCGGAACGCGCAAAAGAGCAGCAGGAACAAAAACACGGCGGTCAGCGCAATCAGCAGCCGTGCCGCCCACGGGTTGTCGCTGCCCAATCCGAACAGCGCCGCGTCGTTTGGCGTGAAGCTCAGCACCACAAAGTTGCCGTCCTTGGGGATTTGGTTGCTGCCCTCCACGCCTGCCAAAAAGGATTTGAGCGAAGCAAGGTCGAACCAAGAGCCATCATAGCCCAAAGAACCGCCTACGAACCCGTAGGTGATCCAGTATTTGCTGATCATGTCCAGCGCCACAACCACCACTGCAAGGATAAGAATGATCAAGTCGTCCTCCGATCTAATCGAACGCGTGCGGGTACAGGTCGTGATAGTTTTCCTGTGCCTGCAGCACCCGATTGACATAGTTTTTGGTTTCTTCGTATTCGATGTAGCGAATTCTGCCGTCGTCCGTCATCCCATATTGGGAAAGCCACAGCGCGGCGCGATTCGGCCCCGCATTGTAAGCCGCCAGCACAACGCCCACGTTTTTGTCGAAGCGCTGCATTTGCTCCTGCAAATAGAAGCAGCCAAACCGCACGCTGACGGCGGGATCGAACAGCGCATCGGCATTGAACTCTTCTATGCCCAGCTTGGCGGCAATCTCGGCGCCCGTATCGGGCATAATCTGCATCAGCCCGCGTGCGCCCGTGCGGCTGACCGCATCGGGGTCAAACTTGCTTTCGGTGTAGATGACGCCCGCCACCAAGTAGGGATCCAAGTCGAATTCTGCGGCGTATGTTTGAATCAATTCGGCATACGAAAGCCGATAATGCGACCGCAGCACGGCGGGTGCAATCACGAAAACCGCCAACGCCGTGAGCAGCACGCACAGCAGCGCCGCAACGCCCACGATGAGAATCGCCTTTTGCTTTTTCGTCATACAACCACCTCACATAAGGTTTGATACAGCGCGTCCACCGCGGCAAGAAACGATGCGGCGGAACCGTTGTTGTCCAAGACATAGGTTGCGCGTTCTGCGCGCTGCGCGTCGGAAAGCTGTGCCGCAATGCGCGCCAACGCTTGGGATTCGCCCACCCCGTCGCGTGCTTCGATGCGCGAAATGCGAACGCTCTGCGCACATTGAATCGTCACGGTAGCGTCGCAGTAGGCATCGAACCCGCTTTCAAACAGCAGCGGCACGTCCCACACGATCAACCGTTTTTGCCCTGCCGCCTGCCGTGTTTGCGCCTGCATCCGTGCCAGCACGCGGGGATGCACGATATCGTTGAGCGCCTGCCGCATGGACGCATCCGAAAACGTGACGGCGGCGATGGCGCTGCGATTGAGCGCGCCCTGTTCGTCCACGCAGGATGCGCCGAACAGCGCTTTGACCGCTTCGATGCAGGACGCGTCCTCCGTAAAGACGGCGCGTGCCGCCACGTCTGCATCCAGCACGACGGCGCCCAGCCGGGCAAATCGATGGGAGGCGGTGCTTTTTCCTGCGCCGATGCCGCCCGTTAAGCCAAGGATGTACGTCATTTGGTTTCGTACCAGTTCCTTCCGATTGTTGCGTCCGCCGCAAGCTGCACGGACAAATCCGCCACATGCTCCATGCACGCATCCATCAGCGCCTTGACGCGCTCCGCTTCGTCCTGCGGCGCGTCTACGATCAGCTCGTCGTGAATCTGCAGCACGAGCCGCGCCCGATAGCCGCCCTCGATGAGCGCCCGATGCACCGCGATCATCGCCATCTTAATCACGTCCGCCGCGCTGCCCTGAATGGGCATGTTCATGGCGACGCGCTCGCCAAACTGCCGCACGTTGTAGTTGCTGCTCTTGAGCTCGGGCAGCGGTCTTCTGCGGCCGAACAGCGTAATCGCGTAGCCGCGTTCCTTGCCGAGTGCAACGCTTTCTTGCATGTACTGCTGCACCTTGGGGTAGCGCTCGAAGTAGCGCTTGATGTAGTCGGATGCGGTGCGAACCGAAACGTTGAGATTTTTGGCAAGCCCGAAATCGGAAATGCCGTATACGATGCCGAAATTGACCGCCTTTGCCGCGCTGCGCTGCTCCTTGGTAACGGACGCAAGCGGCACATGGAACACCTCGGCGGCGGTGCGGGCGTGGATGTCCTCGCCGTCGTTGAACGCACGAATGAAGTCGGCGTCGCCGCTGATGTGCGCCAAAAGGCGCAGCTCGATTTGGGAGTAGTCCGCGCCCACCAAAACGTTGCCCGGACTTGGGATGAACGCCTTGCGAATCTCTCTGCCCTCCGCCGTCCGTACCGGAATGTTTTGCAGGTTCGGCTCGACGCTGGAGATGCGCCCCGTCGCCGTCACGCATTGCATGAAGCGGGTGCGGATACGCCCGTCCGCCTCGCGCTGCTTCAAAAGCCCTTCGATGAAGGTGCTGTCCAGCTTGGTCAAAAACCGATATTGCAGCACGTCCGACACGATCGGGTGCAGCCCGGACAGCGATTCCAGCGTGTCCGCATCGGTGGAATAGCCCGTCTTGGTCTTTTTCTGCGTCGGCAAGCCCAGCTTTTCGAACAGAATTGTGCCAAGCTGTTTGGTGGAGAGGATGTTGAACGTTTCCCCCGCCTGTTCGTAGATGCGGCGTTCTAATTCTTTTGTCCGTTCGGAAAAGGATGCGTGCAGCGCAAGAAGCACGGATTCGTCGGTCAAAAAGCCGATGCATTCCATGTCGTACAGCACGCGCATCAGCGGCATTTCTACCGTTTGATACAGGTCGAACAGCGCATTGTCGTGCAGCGCTTGTTCCATTTTGCGCCGCAGCGCGAACAGGCACGCGGCGTCGGCTTGCTCGGCGCCAAGCCGCTCGCGGCACAGGGACGCGAAGCTGTCGATGGGACGGTTGCTGCCCAAAAGGTAGTCGGCAATCATCGCGTCGAACGCGATGCAAACGTCGTCCGCCGCAGACAGTTTATGCAGCAAACGCTTGCCGTCGAACGTCAACACGGGAATCGGATGCGCTTTTATGAACGATGAAAACGCTGCAAACGCCGCGTCCTCCTCGACACCCACGTCGAACAGCGTTTCGCCCGCCGTCAACACAAACGACGTCCCTTCGTCGAAGGCGAACCCTAAAAGCGGCTCCAATACGATTGCCATGGCGCTTGCCGTTTCGCCCGAAGACAGCGCCGAAAAAAGCGCTTCTTCGGACTGAATGGGTGTGACCACGGCAGATTGATGCGAAGAAGGCGACGGCTCCGATTCTATCGTGGGCAGACGGTTTGCGATGCTGTTCAGCTCTAAGTCGAGCAGCGTTTTGCGGCCGCCCGCAAGCCGTTCGGCTTTGAACGCGCAATCGTCCAGTGTTTCAGAAACGGGCGCGTCGCAGCAGATGGCGCCCAGCCAATAGGAAAACTTGGCGTCCTCGACGGATGCGGCGATGCGTTCGCCCAGCTTGCCCTTGATTTCGCCGCTGTGCGCCAGCACCTCGTCCAAGGAGCCGTAGGTGGCAAGGAGCTTGAGCGCCGTCTTTTCGCCGACGCCCGCGACGCCCGGAATGTGATCGGACGCGTCGCCCATCAGCGCTTTTAAGTCTTTCATGCGGGCAGGCTCCAGCCCGTACCGTTCCCAAAGCGCCGCCTTGTCGAGAATCGCGTTCTCGCGGGTGTAATAGACCTTGGTGTTCTCGTCGATGAGCTGAAACGCGTCGCGGTCGCCCGTGACAAGGATGGTTTCGACGCCGACGGCTTCGCTTCGCTTGGCGAACGTGCCCAGAATGTCGTCCGCCTCATAGCGGGGACATTCGACCACGGCAATGCCCATCTCGTGGAGCAGCGTGCGCACGACCGCCATTTGCTTAAGCAAATCCTCGTCGGCAGGCTTGCGTCCCAGCTTGTAGTCGGCGTATTGCTCATGGCGGAACGTGGGCTGATGCACGTCGAATGCCACCAGAACGTGGGTTGGTTCCAGCTTGAAAAGCTCCAAGAGCTTGGTAAAAAAGCCTTTCAGCGCACCGGTGGGAAAGCCGTCCCGCGTGGTCAGATTGACCTTGAAAAACGCGTGGTACGCCTGATACAGGAGGCTATTTCCGTCGATGGCAAGCAGCAGTTGTTTCATTTCATTCTCTAAAACGGCACGCCCATAGCGGGTGTGCCGTTCTCTTTCGAAAGATTATGCGCGCACGACGTCGTACACCATCGGACGGTGCGCGGGCTTCTCGTCGGACAGCTCAAACGCTTGATAGAACATCTCCAGCGCGCTGTCCACTTTGGATTCGTCGTTGATATACATGATGCACAGTGGTTCGTCGGCACGGACGAAATCGCCAAAGCGCTTTTTCATGACAAGACCCACGGCAGGATCGATGGTATCTGCCTTTGTTGCTCTGCCCGCGCCCAGAATCTGCGCCGCAGTGCCGATGCATTCGGCGTTCATGTTGCAGATGTAGCCCGCCTTCTTGGGGTATACGGGCATCAGCCGCTTGACGGCGCACAACTCGTCGATGCGCTCCATGCAGATGTAGGAAGCGTCGCCGCCCTCCGCCGTGACCATTTGCTGCAGCTTCTTCAGCCCTGCGCCGCTGTACAGCGCGTTTTCCAACTTGGCACGCGCTTCTGCTTCGTCGGCTGCCAGCTTGGAAAGCAGCATCATGTGCGTGCCCAACAGCATGCAGACTTCGTACAGCGGGTCGCCCTTGGCAATCTTGCCCGAAAGCAGCTCGATTGCTTCGCGGACTTCCAGCGCGTTGCCCACGGCAAGACCAAGCGGTTGATTCATGTCGGTGATAACCGCGACGCAGTGCCGCTTGACAATCTGCCCAATCTGCACCATGAGATGTCCAAGCTTTTCGGCTTCTTCCAAGGTGCGCATGAAGGCGCCCGTGCCCATCTTGACGTCCAACACGATGGCGTCCGCGCCCGCTGCCAGCTTTTTGGACATGATGCTGGACGCAATCAGCGGAATGCTGCGAACGGTGCCGGTGACGTCGCGCAGCGCGTACATTTTTTTGTCGGCAGGCACAAGGTTGCCCGTCTGCCCGATGACCGCTACGCCGATGTTGTTGACGATTTGTTTGAATTGATCCATGGACTGCTCGATGCAAAGACCCGGGATGGATTCGAGCTTGTCCAGCGTGCCGCCCGTGTGACCCAAGCCGCGGCCGCTCATCTTTGCCACGGTGCCGCCGCACGCCGCTACCAGCGGTGCGACCACCAACGTGGTGGTGTCGCCCACGCCGCCCGTAGAATGCTTGTCCACCTTGACGCCCTTGAGATCGGAAAGGTCAATCACGTCGCCCGAATGCATCATCGCCATGGTGAGATCGGCGGTTTCCTGATCGGTCATTCCGTTGAAGACGACCGCCATCTGGAATGCGGACATTTGGTAATCGGGAATCGTCCCGTCGACAAACCCGTTGATGATGAATGTAATCTCATCGTGGGTCAAAGCTTGGTTTTCTACTTTCTTTTCGATTAAATCGACCATGCGCATGGAACAAACACCTCCAAAAATAATAAGCTATTGTATCATAGATTCTCGTCTGTTGCAACGAGTTTCAAGCGATTGGCGCGATATCGCGCAAGAATGCCGCTTGCAGCAGCTGCCACGCGTCGTCCTGCCCGCAGCAGCAGGTGGTGACGCCGCGCAGGATGCGATTGGTGGCAAGCTCTTTTTTGGCGTCGTCCGTGAACACGCCCGTCAAAAGCCACGCGGGGCGTTCCAACGCGGCGCACCGTGTCAGAACGGCTTGCGGCGCCTTGTGGCACAGCACGCTTTGCAGATCGAACTTGCCTTCCCCCGTCACGACCAAATCCGCCTCGTTGCACAGTGCGTCGAACCCAATCGCGTCCAAGACGGCGTCCGCGCCCGAAACGAGCGTTGCGCCGATGGCTTGCAGCCCAAAGCCCAAGCCGCCCGCCGCACCCGTGCCCTCTGCGGTGACGTCGCCGCCAAGCAGCGCGGACAGCCGCAAAAAGGTGGGTTCCCACGCCGCAATCTGCTGCGGCGTCAGCCCCTTTTGCGCGCCGAACACGGCAAGCGCGCCCCGTTCGCCGCAAAGCGGTGTGTTCACATCCGCCAATGCCGTCAACGCGGAATCCTTGAGCCGCTCGTCCAGCCCGCCAAGATCGACGTCGGAAATTTCAAAAAAGTTGCAGGGCAGCGGCGCCACCTCGGCGCCGTAGGCGTTAAAGAACTTTGCGCCAAGCGCCTGCAAGCAGCCCAGCCCCAGGTCGGTGGTCAGCGTGCCGCCCAGCCCAATCCAAATCTTGCGATAGCCCAAATCCAGCGCCGCCTTGATGAGCGTGCCGACGCCGAAGGTGCTTCTTTCTTCGGGCGCGGGCGTCGCATCGGAGAGGCGGCAAAAGCCCACCGCGTCGGCGGATTCCACCACGGCGGTGAAGTTTGGCAGCACGCCCACCGTCATGGGCACGCGCACGCCGTTGAGGTCGTTGGAAAAAACGGTTTCAAACCTGCCTTGTCTGCCTGCCACAAGCGCCATCACCGTGCCCTCGCCGCCATCGGCAATGGGCGCCATGCGCACGCGAAAGCCCTGTTCGACCGCCGCTTGCGCCAAGCAGCGGGTCAACCGTTCTGCGGTGCAAACGCCCTTCATGGCGTCCATCGCAAACAGCATCCGCCGCCCCTCGCAAATGGGCATGGGGCTTGGCAGCGATTCGGGAAGAAACGCTTCGGAAGCTTCGGTGCGCTGCACCGTGCCGCCCAAAAGCGTCATGCCGAGCTTTCCGTAGGGTCCGAAGCTCTCGAGCGCGTTGGCTTGCAGAAACGGCGCATCGACGGTCAGATACGCAAGCAGCCGATCCCTTGCATGGAACGCCGCCGCGTTCTTGCGGGACTGCGCCACCGTTTCGTGGCAGAGGATGCAGATGTATTCCTTTTCGCCGCTGCGCGGAACGCGATCCGTCATTGCCTCATACAAGGCAACCTGTTCGGCGTCGCCTGCCGCCAGCGCGGACAGCGCAATCTGCCAACAGCGGCGCTTGGTTTCGACGGAAAAATCGGCGACGGGAAACCGCAGCCCAATCGGAAAATAGTGCCAGATCATTCGGATTCCTCCTCTGCTTGCCGTTGTGCCGCTTCTGCGGCGGTGAGGCGTTCGTACAGCGTGTTTTCTATTTCGGACAGCGCGGTCATGTGCTGGCACGCTTTCTGCATGGCGTTGTAATCGCCTGCCGTCTGCGCCTGCTCCATCTCGGCTTGACGTGCCGCAATGGCGGCTTCGTTGGCTTCGATGTCTTGTTCCGCCTTGCGCACCGCTTGCCGCGCAGAAAGCAGCGCCGCGCTCCGCGCCTTTTGGCGCAGGTAAAAATTGTCCGCAGGCTTTGCCGTTTTGCTCCGTGCCACGCTTGGCGCCGTGATGCGCGCAAACATATCCTCGGATTCGTCCGTTTGCTCCGCAAAGCCGTGCTCCGTGAGAATCAGCACGCGATCCGCCAAACGGTTGACCAGATAGCGGTCGTGAGACACGATGACGGTGGTGCCCTCGAACCGTTCGATTGCCTTTTCTAACATTTCGGCGGATGCGATGTCGAGGTGGTTGGTGGGCTCGTCCAAAAGCAGGACGTTCGCCCCCGACAGCACCAGCTTCAAAAGCTGAATGCGTGCCTTCTCGCCCCCCGACAGGCTGCCGATGCGCTTGTAGATGTCGTCGTTGGGGAACAGGAACATCCCCAGCGCGCCGCGCAGTTGGTTCTGCTCGATGCGCGGAAACGCCGCGTCCAATTCGCCGATGACGGTATTGTCGTCGTTGAGATCCCGCGTGTGCTGCGCATAGTAGCCGATGCGCACGCCCGCACCCAGCTTCATGACGCCCGACGTGGGCAGCTCCTCGCCCACCAAAAGCTTGAGCAGCGTGGTTTTGCCGCACCCGTTGGCGCCGATGATGCAAACGCATTCGCCGCGCTTGATGAGAACGCTTGCGTCGGAAAAGACGGTTTGCGCGCCATAGGATTTTGCAAGCTCCTTCAGCAAAATGACGTCGTTGCCCGTCGGACTCGGCGTGGGAAAATGGAACGAAAGACTTTTTTCGTCCCGATCCGGCGCTTCCATTTCGGACTTGATGCGCGCAATCTGCTTCTCTTTGGAGGCAATCGTGACATAGTTGCGCGCTTGGTTCCACCGCCGCTGTTGGTCGATGATGCCCTCGATGCGCTTGATCTCTTTTTGTTGGCGCAGGTATTGCTTTTTCGCCAACTCGCGGGCGTTGAGCTTTAATTCCATGTATCGCGTGTAGTTGCCGATGCTTTCATCAATGCGCCCGCAGGTCAACTCCAGCATGCGCGTGACCATGGCGTCCAAAAAGGCGCGATCGTGCGAAACGACCAGCACCGCGCCCTTGTATTGCTTGAGGTAGTCCTCGAGCCAACGAATTGCCACCACGTCCAAATTGTTGGTCGGCTCGTCCAAAAGAAGCAGGTCGGATGCGGTGAGAATCGCCCGCGCCAGCATCGCCTTGGAGATTTGTCCGCCCGAAAACTGCGTCACGGAACGCGACAGCTCGGATTCGGTAAAGCCCAGTCCCAAAAGCGCAGAACGCGTCATGGCACGGAACGTGGCGCCGCCGCCGCGATCAAATTGCTCGAGCAAAACCGCTTGCCGTGCGATCAGCCGTTCCCGCTGTTCGGTCTCGCATTCTAACCGCTGCTGCAGCCGCGAAAGCTCTGCTTCCACATCCAACAGCGTGCGATGCGCTTCCAACGTGAACGCGTACAGCGACTGCGCTGCGTCCAGCTGCGGCTGCTGCTCGACGCACGTCATCTTGACGCCCGTCGCCAGCCCCACAAACCCTGCGTCTGCCGATTCCTTGCCCAAGAGAATGTTCATCAGCGTAGATTTGCCGCATCCGTTTACGCCAATCAGCCCAACGCGCTCGTTGGGTTGGATTTCAAAGGATACTCCGTCAAACAGGGTACGCGCCGCGTACGACTTGCGGAGATTTTCTACGTGCAAAATAGCCATAACAGTACAAATGCAGTATAACACATCTTTTTCCATTTGAAAACAAAATGTATTGTTCTTAAAAATTTCAAGAATCTGTGACATGGTATCTGTTATAATGGAGGCGAAAGGTTGGGAAACATGGAGAATCAAACGCCCTTATTGCCGAAACCGCCCAAGAAGCATACGCCCATGTGGCTCCGCGTCCTGTACGCGGCATTGGGGTGCGCCGCCGTTGCGACGCTTGCCCTTGTTTTGGTGACGCAATACGGAAATGGCGGGCTGCTCGCCACCGCGAACGCCGTCTCGGAATACATGACGGCTGAAGAAGTGCAGATTGCCGCCGCTGAGACCGCCGCGCCTGCCGCCACCCAAGTCGTCGAAACCGACGCGCCCGTGGAAGCGCTCCAATCCGACCATATTTCCGTCTCCGATTACGCAACGCTGCGGCTCAATGACACGGGGGAAGCCGTTTCGCATCTGCAGGAACGGCTGATGCAGCTGGGCTACATGGATTACGACGAGCCCGACACGCTGTTTAACGCTTCGACGCAGAACGCCGTCATGCTCTTTCAGCGCGCTTCCAACGCAATTCAAACCGGCGTCGCCACCGCCGACCTGCAGGAGCAGCTTTTTTCCGACGACGCACAGGATTACCGCGTCAAGCAAAACGACAACGGTGCGGACGTCAAGAGCGTCCAGTCCCGTCTGACCGAGCTTGGCTATTACACCGACAAGATTACGGGCTATTTCGGCCCGCAAACCGAGCAAGCCGTCATGCGGTTTCAAGCGAAGAACGACTTGGACGCCGACGGACAGATCAATCGCAACGACTGGGACGTGCTGTATTCGGGCGACGCGGTTGCAAACGTCTTGACGCCTTCCCCCTCCCCCACGCCCAAGCCGACCGCGAAAGCCACGGCAAAGCCGACCGCGAAACCTACGGCGACGGCGAAGCCCACCGCAAAGGCGACCGCGACCACCAAGCCGTCCACGACGTCCAACACCACCGCAAAGGCAACTGCGACCGCAAAGCCCACCGCAACGCCGAAAGCCACGGCGACGGCAAAGCCCACCGCGACGCCCACGGTGACGAGCGGCGACGCGCCGATCATTCCCATCATTACGGACGCCCCCGCCGACCCGACGGCGACGCCCAAGCCCGACAACGGCACCTATTCCCACGATGTGGACGGGATGATTGCCTGTGCCGAAAAGCAAATTGGCGATCCCTACGTTTGGGGCGACGAAGGCCCCGATTCCTTCGATTGTTCGGGACTTGTCTACTACTGCCTCAAGAATGCGGGCGTGTCGATCGGACGTTGGAACGCGAAGAACTATTCCAAAAACGACAACTGGCAGCTGGTCTCCTCCATCGACGACCTCAAAAAGGGCGATCTGCTGTTCTTCAAGAGCGATACTTCCGATTCCGTCAATCACACTGCCATCTACATCGGCAGCGGCAAGTTCATTCACGCCAGCTCCTCGAAGGGGCAAGTGGTGCGCAGCTCGTTCTCCGCATATTGGGAGCGCAACTTCGTCTGTGGCCGCCGCGTATTCTGACATGGGCTGCACGATTTGTCCACGCAACTGCAACATTGACCGAACGGCCGCAAGTGGGTTTTGCGGCTGTTCTTCCGTTCCGCGCATTGCCCGCGCCGCGCTGCATTTTGATGAGGAGCCCTGCATCAGCGGCACACGCGGCAGCGGCACAATCTTCTTTTCGGGCTGCAATCTCAAATGCATCTTCTGCCAAAACATGGTGCTGCAAGCGGGTACGCTGGGCGAACCGTTCTCCGTAGCGCGGTTGGCGGACGTGATGCAAAAGCTGCAGGCGCTGGGCGCGCACAACATCAATTTGGTGACGCCCACGCCCCACCGCGACGCGTTGCTTTGTGCGCTGCGGGATGCAAAAAACAACGGGCTTGTGATTCCCGTTGTGTACAATACGAATGCCTATGAAACGGTGGAGACCATCGACGCCTTTTGGGGCCTTGTGGACGTGTATCTGCCCGATTTGAAGTATCACGACAGCCGCCTTGCGGCGCGGTTTTCCCACGCGGCGGACTATTTTGATACCGCCATCGAAGCCATTGCCGCCATGGTTCGCCAAGTCGGCTTTTTGCGTACCGACGAACAGGGCCTTGCCGTGCGCGGCGTGCGCATTCGTCATCTTGTGCTGCCCGGCTGCGTGTTCGATACCCGCGCCGTCTTGGAAGCGATCAAGGATCGCTTTGGCGCGGACTGTCCCCTGTCGCTGATGGCGCAGTACACGCCGATTCCGCAATGCACGCAAAAGCCCTTAGACCGCAAGCTGACCAGCCGCGAATACGACGCCGCCGTGGACGCCTGCTTATCGCTTGGCTTTACGGATGTGTTGATCCAAGGGTTGGACAGCGTGGGCGCGTCCTTTACGCCGCCCTTTTCCGATCAGGTGACCCTCTAAACAAGCCCAAGCGTTTCTTCCAGATAGACGGCGACGCCCTCGTCCGCGCAGGACGGCAGGATGCGATCCGCCGCTTTTTTGACCTGCTCGTTGCCGTTTGCTACGCAGCAGCCTTCGCCTGCCCATTGAATCATGTCCAAGTCCAGCGTGTTGTCGCCAATGGCAACCACGTCTGCCTGCGCAACGTCAAACCGCTGCGCAATCCATTGCAGCGCCCTGCCCTTGGTGGCGGTTTTGCAGCCAATCTCTAAAAAGCCCGGCTTGGAACAAAGCACATGCAGCGAATCGGGAAGCATATTTGCCAAGCGCTTTGCCATGACGACTTCGTCGGCAGGATCGACATACATCAGCACCTTGGGCACGCGATCGAGCGGACGTTCCAGCAGCTTGGGATCGACCGTATAGCGCAGATGCAGCGCGCCCGTGTAGCGCGCCGTAAACTCGTTTTCGGAGCGGAACAGGACGGTGTCGCCGTCGTATGCCTGCACATGCAGCCCATACCGATCCGCCGCAGCAAACGCCGATCGCACGTCGTCGGGCTGCAAATACTGCGCCATCAGGCATGTGCCCGTTGCGGCGTCCATCACCATGGCGCCGCCATAGTTGATGATGGGCCCCTGTAAGCCCAGCTGCTCGCGGATCATGCGGGAACCGCGAAATCCGCGCCCCGTCGCCAAAACCACCAGTATGCCCTGCGCCGCCGCCGCACGAATGGCGCGTTCGGTACGCGGAGAAATTTGCTTGCCGGTGTCGACGAGAGTGTCGTCAATGTCCAATGCCAAAATGCGCATCATAGGTGTTTCCTTTCGTATGCCAGAACGCTGTGAAGAAGGAGTGTGGGCAGCGTGACCGTGCCGACGCCCCGCGTAACGGGTGACAGCGCGCCGACGACGGGTGCGACGGACGCCGCATCCACATCGCCGCAAAAGCCGTCCTGCACGCGGTGAAACCCGACGTCCAGCACGACCTGCCCCGCCGACACATAGGAAGCGTCGATCAGCTTCGGCACGCCGCACGCTGCGAACAAATATTTCGCCTGTCGTGTGACGGTGCGAATTGTGTCCGTTTGGGAGTGGCAAACCATGACGTCGGCGCCCACGGATTGCAAAAGCCCCGCCAGCGGTGCGCCCACGGTCTCGCTTCTGCCGATGACCACGCAGCGCTGTCCCGCCACCGAATATCCGTATGCCGCAAGCAACCGCAGGCACGATTCCGCAGTACATGGCACAAACGCGCTGTCTGCACCTCTTGCGCCGTCCAAGTCCATCGAAGGCGGAATGCACGCCGTCAGCGCCGCCGTGTCCCACGATTTGGGCAGCGGACGCAGCAGCAAAATCCCGTCGACGGCAGCATCCGCCGCCGCACGGCACAGCGCATCCTTGAGCGCCGCTTCTGTGACGAAAAACTGTGCTTCCACCGCGACGCCAAGCGCATAGCAGCGGGTCAAAATTTGCTGTTCGTACTGTAGGCAGTCATCCCGCACCGCTGCACGAAACAGCGCAATACGCACCGTTCCGCCGCCTGCCGCAATGCGCGCCAAGCGTGCGTCGATCTCGCTCTCTATGACGGCTGCCGCCTTTGCGCCCCAAAGCGCAATCACGTCGTTCTCCCAAAGAAGGCGCGCACAGCGCCTGCCATATACAGTGAGCCAACCGCAAGCCCGATCTCGCCGCAAGATGCCGCATACTCGACTGCAGCCGACACGGAATCAAACGCTTGTGCCGTGCCGCCAAAGGAACGGATTCGTTCCGCAAGGGCGTCGGCAGGCAGGGCGCGGGCATTGTCGGGCGTGGCGGTGCAAAACCGCTTTGCGATGGGCAGCAGGGCACGAATGGAAGCGTCCACATCCTTGTCCCGCATCATGCCCATCACCACGACCGCTTGTTGTTGCGGGTAAAGCCTTTGAAAGGTTTCGACCGTCGCCCGCACGCCTTGCGGGTTGTGGCCGCCGTCCACGAAAAACGGCGGTTCGCGCCGCAGCAGCTCGAAGCGGGCAGGCCAATGTACCGTCATAAGCCCTTCCCGCACGGCGGATTCGGAAACGGGCAAGTCATGCGCATTGAGAAACGAGATCGCGTCCAGCACCAACGCCACGTTGTCCAACTGGTACGCGCCCAAAAGCGCAAGCCGCACGTTTTGCAGCTTGCCGTAGGAGAAGGTTTGTCCGTCTATGCCAAACGTCCCCGCCCGCAACGCGCGATGGTCGCACACCGTAAGCCGTGCCTGCATCTGCGCAGCACGCACGCGCAAAACGCGCTCTGCCTCGTCGTTTTTGCCGTAGAACAGCACATCGCCGTCGGGCTTGATGATGCCCGCCTTTGCCGTGGCGATGGCGGTGATGGTATTGCCCAAAATGTGCATATGGTCGTAGTCGATGGCGGTGACGACGGCAAGCAGCGGCGTGTCGATGACGTTGGTTGCGTCAAATTCGCCGCCCAACCCCACCTCCAGCACGACGATATCGCACTGCATCCGTTGGTAGTACAAAAAAGCAAGACAAGTAATCAGCTCAAACTCGGTGGGCGGCTGTGCCATGGCGTCCACGATGGGCTGCACCTGTTCGACGAGCGATACCAGCACCTCGTCGGGAATGGGACGGTTGTTGTACTGCATGCGCTCGTTGAAGCGGTTGACAAACGGCGAAACGAACAGCCCGGTGCGATAGCCCGCCGCTTGCAGGATGGAAGACAGCATGGCGCAGGTTGAGCCTTTGCCGTTGGTGCCTGCCACATGGATGAAACGCAAGGTTTTTTGCGGATTGCCCAAAAGCTCCAACAATGCAAAGGTGCGGGAAAGCCCCAGCTTGCTCCCGCGCCAATTCGCGCCGTGGATGTAGGCGAGCGCTTCGGAATACGTCATGCAGGTTCCTCCAAGGTCAAGCCGCGCTTGAGAATCGGCAGCAGCCAAAACGCGGCGAAGGTTTGTATCAGCGCCATGACAAGATACAGCGGCGTGCGTGCCGCAAGCAAAACAAGGTACGGCTGCCCGTACAGCAGCGACAGCAGCAGCGTGGTCAACAGAATCGGCACGCAAACGTCGGTCAAGCCGATGGAAAGGGACAGCGCGGGCAACGTGGGCATACGCTTGGCGAACAGTCGAAACAGCAGCCCCGGCAGCACGCCGATCAGCACGGCAGGGATGGTCAGAATCGGGTTCCAGCCAAGCCCCGTCACCAGCGTGCCGCAAAGATCGGCGATGAACGCGCACAGTCCGCCAAACAGTGGCCCCAGCGCGATGGACGCCAACAGGATCGGCACTTCTCGGAAGCTGATGCGAATGCTTTCGGTGAGATAAAACGTGAACGGGTACAACGACAGCACCACGGACAGCGCCGCCAATACGCCCGCATATACCACTCGCTTTACGCCGTTTCGCCGCATCGTTTTGTCACCTCCCCTATGTCACGTTCGCTATCATACAACAATTCCCACAAAAGTGCAAGAAGAAGCACGGGGACGCATCCCCGTGCAAAAGAACCGATAGAATTAGTTGTCGGCGTCTTGGGACGAAGCCTTTTTCTTGCGTACCACAACCAGAATGACGATGGCGGCAATACCCAGCACCAGCACGCCTGCCATGATCCCGATGATGAGGGGCGTGGGAATTGTGGTGGCTGCCGTGTCGTTGGTCAAGCCGTCGCCCGCGTTCGCACCGTCGCCCGTTGTGGAGGTAATGCCGCTGCCCGAACCGTCGACCTGCGCGTTTGCGTCGCCGGTAGCGGTGCTTCCGTCGCTGCTTTGGGGATTGTCGGACATCAGCGCGGCGATGGGATCGGGCGTAACGTCGGCGTCGGGCGTCACGACGGGCACATAGGAAGGCGGCGCCGTCACGTTGGCGTCAAACGTCGCAGGCGCTGTATAGCCGGGCAAGGTGGTCGCGTCGCCGCCCGCACCGCTTGGCGACCTTGTGGACGCGGCGGTGGTGGGTGCTGCGGTTTGCTGCGCCGCTTCCATTGGCTTGTAGGTCACAGAGCTGCCCATGGACGGGATGGTGTTTCCTGCAGAGCCCGCGCCGCCGACCTGAACAGGATCCAGATAGTAGCGCACGGTGGTATTGTCGGAGGATTTGTAGCCGCTGTATTGGAAGCCGTTGATGATGAAGCTTGTGGCGCCTTCCTTGTCGAGACGGAACTGCAGCTGCATCATGAACCCTTCCTTATCTGTTCCATAGGGATCGGCATACGCGAAGCGAATTTCGCCCGCGATGTTGGTGTTGACCGACCAATAGGAAGCGGAAGAATTGAGCATGGAGTTGAGCGAATTGGCGTCGTCCTTGAGCACGACGGAACCGAATGTGAGAAGGTTGGCGTCGTAGGTGAGCACGCCCTGCAGCGAATCCAGCGCGTAGTTTGCGGACAGATGCGGGTACAGGTAGACGTTGACGACAAAAACGTCGCCCACGGCGGCGGTCACAGGCTCCGCCTCCAGCACGGCGGTGCCCTTTTCCTCGGCGGCAAACGCCGTGACGGGCAACAGCGCCGTCAAGAGCGCAATCAGGACTAAGATAGAAACGAATTTTTTCATAGGAACTTCCTCCTTATGGATTGCAATGTGAAATCAGCGTCCTGCGCTGCCGCAGCAGCTTGGGCCGAAGATGGCGCGCAGCAGCCGCACAAACCAGTTGGGCTGTGCCGCTTCGTCGGAATCGGCGTCAGAATTGTCCGATGCGTCGGATTCGGCAGGCGCGTCCGTTTCGGAAGGCACGGCGGAAGGCGCGTTTGTGTCGTTTGCTTGTACGGAATCGAACGTCCAATCCTCGCAAAGATAGGCGGTGGAAACGCCCGTTGCGGTGTCGTACAGGGAGTAGTGCACCAAGGTGGGCGTGAAGCCGTAATCGCCTTCGCCCGTCACGCGAAACTGAATATGGAAGAACTGCCCTGCGCCAGCGACGCCATAGGCGGATGCGGCGGCGAATTTGAGGGAACCATCCGTGACCAAGTTGTAATTGGTCAGAAACGAGGTGTAGAAGACGTCGGATTCGAGTGCGCCCGTATCGTCCGTAACGAACGCAACGAACGTCAGCGCGTCGGGGTTAAACTGCAGCTCAAAATCCATCGATTCAAACGCCGCCGTATCGGAAGGATAGGTGACCGACGCGGAAAAATACAGGTCGACCGTATCGCCGTTCGTTTCGCAGACGAAGCGCGCATCCTGCATCGGATCCGTTGCGGCTGCGACGCCGACCGATGCGAACACCAGCAAGCCCGCCAAGCAAATTGAGAAAAGTTTCTTCATACAAACCTCCGTCCGATATAGTATATACCGAAACCTTGATTTCGTCAAATCCAATGCAAAAGCTTTGCACGAATTCCACAATTCCGCCGAATCTGCCGTCGATTTTCGTCGATTGTGAACCTTTTGGCACGCCAAGAAAAGTGCTTTGCTTTGGATGGATTCTGTGTTATACTGAGGAACGGAGGTTCTTATGCAGATTTATAACACCATGACGCGCAAGAAAGAGACGTTGGTTCCCATCGTTCCCGGCAAGATTTCCATGTACTGCTGCGGGCCGACGGTCTACAACTATTTCCACATCGGAAATGCGCGTCCGTTTATCGTTTTCGATACGTTGCGCCGCTATTTGGAATATCGCGGCTACCAAGTCACGTTCGTGCAGAACTTCACCGACATTGACGACAAAATGATCCGCCGCGCCAACGAAGAAGGCACCACCGTCAAGGCGTTGGGCGACCGTTTCATCCAAGAATACTACACCGACGCCGATGCGTTGGGCATCGAACGCGCCACCTACAATCCACGCGCCACCGAGCACATCGGCGACATCATCGCGCTGGTGCAAACCCTCATCGAAAAGGGGCACGCCTACGCCTGCGACAACGGCGACGTGTATTTTTCCGTGCGCAGCTTCCCGTCCTACGGCAAGCTGAAAGGGCAGGACATCGACGACATGGAGAACGGTGCGCGCATCGACCCCACCGAGGTCAAGCGGGATCCGCTGGATTTTGCGCTTTGGAAGGGCGCCAAGCCCAACGAGCCAAGCTGGCCCTCCCCTTGGGGAGAAGGCCGTCCCGGTTGGCACATCGAATGCTCCGCCATGAGCATGAAGCTCCTTGGCCCCACGTTCGATATTCACGGCGGCGGGATGGACTTGATCTTCCCGCACCACGAAAATGAAATCGCCCAGAGCGAAGCCGCCACGGGCAAGCCGTTTGTCCACTACTGGATGCACAACGGCTACATCAACGTGGACAATCAAAAAATGTCCAAGTCGCTGGGCAACTTCTTCACCGTGCGCGACATCGCCAAGGAATACGATCTGGACGCCGTCCGTATCTTTATGCTGGGCGCCAACTATCGCAATCCGGTCAATTTCTCCCGCGAGCTGATTGAGCAGGCGGCGGTTTCGCTGGCACGTCTGCGCACCGCACGGGAACGGCTGGACGAGATGGCGCTTTCGCCCGATGCAGACGATTCTGCCGTTTCCGAAGCCTTGGACACGTTCCGCACGCGCTTTTGCGACGCCATGGACGACGATCTGAACACGGCGGACGCGTTGGGCGTGCTGTTCGACTTTGCCCGTTGGGTCAACATCTTTGCCACCGACGCGCACACCGCTGCGGCACGGGACGCTGTCAAAGCGCGCTACGACGAGCTGACGGACGTATTGGGGCTTTTGCCCCGCAAAAAGCAGTCGGACGCCTTCCCGCCCGAAGCCGTCGCCCTGTTGGAAGCGCGGCAGGCTGCCCGCAAAGAAAAGAACTGGGCGCGTGCGGATGAACTGCGCGATGCGCTCAAGAATATGGGCTATGCCGTTGAGGACAGCGCGCAGGGCCCCAAGCTCAAAAAACTATAATTAAAGGAGACCCCCTCAATGATTGGCATTCTGTTTTTCCTCATCCTTCTGGGCATGGCGGTTTATGTGCTTTGGAGCGCAATCACCGGCAAGGGCAAGCTGTACGCGACCGAGAACATCGTCGAAGACAAGGTTCCCTTCGTCAAAAAGCTCCTACGCATCATGTACGCTGCTATGGGCGTCGTCATGCTCTTGATGGCGTGCTCGTCCGGTCTGAACTCGCTGCTGTACAACAACAGCTACCAATACGAGCTGACCGACGCGTTCCGCACCGCCCATGCGCAAAACATCGACGACTTGGATCAGTTCGATGTGAACGGCGAAAAGTATGACGTGTACGGGATGTATTCCCAGTCGGTCATGACCACCATCACCAATGCAGCGCAGTCCGAGGAGATGGCGGAAACCGAATCCGACACGGCTGCCGCCGCGGCGACCGTCTCCACGCTGACCGACGCGTTCAAAGCCGATTTCGCAGATCAAATCGTAGACGGACAGTTTACGGTGCGTCCGACGCAGGTCTATGACGTCGATGCTAAGTTGAACAGCGCAAGGGCGGAACAGATTGTCACACGCGCACTGGAAAACGCAGGCATGGAAGCAACGGATGAAACGATTTCCGGCTACATGACCAAGGACGACAGCGCCTATATTTTTGCCAGCACCTTTGGCAACGGCACGTCCATTGACGGCGACAGCTCGTTTATCGGCAAGCTGTACAACGTCTTCTCCTACAAGCTGCTGCAGATTCTGAACTTCGTCTTTATGGGCGTCGCTGTGGTGGCGATCGTGGCGTTGTTCATCATCATCAAGAAGTTCACCGACAAAGAAAAGCAAGCGAAAGCCAAGGCCGTCGCAAGCGGCAGTACCATGCCGTCCGACGCGTTCAACTTCGACGACGACGACAAGTAATCCGTGCGGGCAGGTCTGCTGCCCGCTTTTTTGTATGAAAAAAACCGTACCCATGCTCTTGTGCCTGCTGCTTCTTTGCAGCTGTACCAAAGCCAATTCCGATTTGTCCACCGTGACGCCTGCCCCCACTTTGGAGGCAGGCACGGTTTTCGTGACGGCGGAGCAAGCGGCAACCGAACCGCCGCACACCCTCCCGCCCACTTTGACCGATACGCCGTTGCCCACCGAAACCGCCGCACCCGACGCTTCGCAAACCGCTTCCGCCACGGGCGCCACAGCAAGCGGCGCCACAACCTCCGCCACCGCCAAAACAACCGCAAAGGCGACGTCTTCCGCCGCGCCCACCGCTGTGCCCACCGCTTCCGCCGCCGACAAGGACGACCCCACGGACGGGCGCTATACGGGCGACAATGCGGATGTGATCGGCTGGATTTGCATTGACGGAACGAACATCGACTACCCCATTCTCTACGGGGACGACTACTTCTACCACACGCACGACGAGAACAAAAAGACTTCCGAATCCGGCAGCATCTACACCTATTACGGCTCTCTGACGCGCAACATCGTGGTGGCGGGACACAACGCGCGCGTGTCCAAAACGCGCTTCTATCAGCTGCACACGCTGCAAAACTCGATCACAAGCGCCGCAAAGAACGGCAAGGCTGCCAAGACCTACGAAATCGAATGTTCCCTTTATGGCTACAAGCATTGGCGCATCTTCGCCATGTACGAGACGGCTGCAAACGAGCCTGCCGCGACGCTGCGCTACAACACCCACGCCAACTGCAACAACACCACCGAGTGGATTGAGACGCAGCTTGCCCGCAGCGAAGTGGATTTCGACACGGTTCCCGACAAGAACGATCGCTTTTTGACCTTGGAAACGTGCGGCGACAAGTACGACTCCTCCACCGCCCAATCCCGTCTTTACTACTTCCTGTACGCCATCGATTAAGAGAAAAAGAAAAGGACTGCCGCAATGCACGATTGCGACAGTCTGTTTTTGTTGGGTTATGCCTCGATGCCAAGGCGCCGTTTCATGGTTTTCTCGACGGCGTTGAGGATGTTCTCGTAGCCCGTGCAGCGGCACAGATGACCGCTTAAGAGCTTTCGCAGCTCGTCGCGGGTGTAGAGCTTGTTGCTCTCTAAAATCTCTACGGCGGTCATGATGAAGCCGGGTGTGCAGAAGCCGCATTGTACTGCCGTTTCGTCCACAAAGGCTTGTTGGATGTCGGACAGCTCGCCGTTCGGCCCCAAGAGGCTCTCTAACGTGCGGATGCTTTTGCCGTCTGCCCACACCGCAAGATAGATGCAGGAATTGAAGCACTCGCCGTCGATGAGGACGTTGCAAGCGCCGCATTCGCCCACCTCACAGCCCTTTTTGACGGAGGTAAGGCGGTAATCGTTGCGCAGCATATCGGTGAGGGATGCGCGCACGTCCACGACCGTTTCGGTCGAAACGCCGTTGATGGTACAGTGTACAACAGCCGTTTGCATCAGATGGTACCTCCATTCAGACGAATCGCTTCTTTGAGGGCGCGCTTGGCAAGCTGCTCCACCAAATTGAGACGGAATTCTTTGCTCGCACGCCACGAAGTGCGGGGATTGACGTCGTTGAGCGCCGCCTTGCCGAACGCATCGATGGTTGCTTCCAAAACGGGCAGCCCTTTTGCCGCCGCTTCGGCGGACAGCGCCCGCATGGGAATGGGGCCAGCGACGCCGTAGGCGATGCGCACGTCCTCGATGGTTTGCTTATCGGAGGACAGCTTACAGTTGACCGAGCAGCCCAGCGTGGCGATGTCCATGGCGTTGCGCATGGCGTATTTGATGTAGTGGCCCTTGTAGCCCTCGTAGGATTCCTTTTTGATGAGAATGGCAATCAGCAGCTCGTCGTGCGCCAAATCGACCTTGCCCGCGCTGATGTAGAACGAGCGAATGGGCGTTTCGCGGACGCCGTTTGGCCCCTGAATGACCATGATTGCGTCCCACGCATGGAGCGTGGAAGCGGAGTCGGCGCTGGTGACGCCATTGCAGGTGTTGCCGCCGATGGTGCCGATGTTGCGGATTTGCGGCCCGCCCACCATGTCCACCGCCTCGCCCAGCACGCCGATGTGGGCTTGGATGAGCGGATCGCGGGTGATGTGGGAAAAGCTCGTCAGCGGAAGGATGCGCAGCGTGCCGTCGTCGTCCATGGAGATGCCGCGCAGCGCGTCAATCTTGTAGATGGAGACCAGCTCTTTGCCTGCAAGCCGCCCCTCGCGCATCTGCACGAGCACGTCGCTGCCGCCCGCAAGGATCTTGGCGTCGGGATGCTCCGAAAGGAGCTGAATCGCCTCCGAAACCGAAGTGGCTTCGTATAATGCTTTCATATCGTACATGCGCGTTCCTCCTACAAAATGCCTTCTTCTTTGAAGCGTCTGAACAGGACATGCGGGTTCGCAGGCGCTTCGTTGATCGCTACGCCCGTCGCCATGAGTATCGCGTTGCGAATGGCAGGCGCGCACGGCGTTGCGGGCGGTTCGCCCAGCGCCTTGGTGCCGTACGGGCTGGTCGGCTCGGCGTTCTCTACGAATTGTGCCTCCAAATGCGGATGATCCATCATGGTGGAGAGCTTATAGTCCAACAGGTTGTTGTTGAGCGGGCGTCCGTTGCGCGGGTCGAACAGGAGCTTTTCGGTCAGCCCGTACCCGATCGCCATGGACATGCCGCCATGCACCTGCGCCTCCGCCAAGGCGGGATTGACCAAACTGCCGCAGTCGTGCACGTTGATGATGTTGAGCAGCTTTGCCTTGCAAAGCGGGATGTCCACCTCGACCTCGGCAAAGCAGCAGCCCAAGGAATAGGCGTTGGACTTGATTTGGTAGGTGGATTCCGCCGTGATGTGCTCTGCATCGGTGAGGCTGTACAGCGCCTCGGTCGCAAGCTCGGAAAGCGGGAACAACGCTTGGTTGTCGCTGGTGCGATAGATGACGCCATCGCGCAGTGCCAAAAGCGCCCGCGGCATCCGTGACATCTTGTGCGCGTAGTCCAAGATCTTGCCGCGCAAAATCTCGCCCGTTTGCTTGATGACGAAGCCGGAAATGTACGTTTGCCGCGACGCGTATGCGCCGGTGCCGAACGGGGTGAGGTCGGTGTCTTGGGTGGAAAGCACATGGACGCTTTCGAAGGGAATGCCCACCGCATCCGCCGCCATCTGCGCAAACGCCGTGTCCGCGCCCTGCCCGATCTCGGTTTCGCCAAGCTGCAGCTGAATGGTGCCGTCTTGATTGAGCACCATGCGGCAGGAGGACGCCTCCAAGGAAATGGGCCAAACCGCCGTGTTGTACCAGAAGATCGCCATCCCGACGCCGCGCCGAATGTCGCCCGTCTGATGCGCGTATTCTTTGGATTTCTTGTCCCAATCGATGTACGCCATGCCCTTGTCGATGCAATCGTTGAGCGAATTGAAGTAGTTGACGTTCTTGGAGAACGGATCGAAATACCCCACGGGCATCATGTGATCGCGCCGATATTGGATGGTGTCAAAGCCCATCTTCTGGCAGATGTCCTGCGTGTGGCTTTCCAAGGCGAACATCGCCTGCGGAATGCCATAGCCGCGCATGGCGCCCGACGCGGGCGTGTTGGTGAAGATGGTGTACATGTCGCACTGGAAATTGGGCGTGGGATAAAGCTGTCGAATCGCGCCGCCGCCTTTTGCGCAAATGCCATGTCCGTGGGATGCATATGCACCCTGATTGGAGAAGCATTCGGCTTTTCTTGCGACGATGGCGCCGTCCTTGCGCACCCAGCTCGTGAGATGGAAGCGGATGGCGTGCCGTACACGGTTAGAGACGAAGGTCTCCTCGCGGGAAACATCCAGCTTGACCAAGCGCCCGCCCACCAGCGTGGAAAGATACGCGCAAAGCGGCTCATACAATGCGTCTTGCTTGTTGCCGAACCCGCCGCCGATGTAGGGCTTGATGATGCGCACCTGCCCCCATGGAATCCCAAGCGCCTGCCCCACCACGCGGCGCACGATGTGCGGAATCTGCGTGGAGGAAACGACCGTAATCTTACCCGCCTCTTGGCGTGCAAAGCAGACGTGATTCTCGATGTGGCAATGCTGCACCGTCGGCGTGTCGTACCAGCCTTCGATCTTGGTGAGCCCTTCCTCGGCGATTGCAGCGTCGCAATCGCCGTCGCGGAACTGCGTGTGCGCCAAGGTGTTGTTGGGGAAACGTTCGTGAAGCTGCGGCGCGCCGTCTTGCATGGCTTCGATTTGATCCAAAACGAAGGGCAGCTCTTGATAGGTGACCCGTATGGCGCGAACCGCCTGCATCGCCGATACTTCGTCACGCGCCACAACCGCCGCAACGTCGTCGCCGTAATAGCGGACATGGCGATTGAGCAGCAGCCTGTCGGCTACGTCTTGATGATGCGGATCGGTCGACCACGGGTGCCCCGCTGTCGGAAACGGAATGTTTGGCACGTCGAAGCAGGTCGCAATCCGAATGACGCCCGGAATCTGCTCTGCTTCGGTTGTGTCGATGGATTCTACAAAGCCGTGTGCGATGGTTGCGTGCAAAATTTTGACGATATAGGCGCTCTTGTCTGCTAAATCGTCTGTGTAGAGTGCGCGGCCTGTGACCTTATCCGGCGCGTCCACACGCTTTACACTTGTGCCTACTACCATAGAAACCTCCTTGCAACTGCAAAAGAGCATAGAATGCTCCATGTTTGTAGTGAGTATAACACATTTTCTTTGGGCATGGAAGTATATAATGACGAAATGCCATTATTCTTTTTAAAGAACAATGGATACATAGCGGCGTTCTTTCGGTGACGGAAAATGCATACGGGGGTGAGAAAATGCAGAAATTGAAAAAAAAGACTTGCAATTTCTCTGTGGATGTGTATAATTAGAAATCGCAAGGGGTTATAGCTCAGTTGGTTAGAGCGCCACGTTGACATCGTGGAGGTCATTGGTTCGAGCCCAACTAACCCCACCAACGCAAAGAAATCCTGCGTTGTGCGTTACGCCTTCATGTGATAAACCCACAGAGTGATGACGGGATAGCGCGTGTCGGGACTCCAAAATCAAGCCGGCTCCGATCGGAAGATTGCAGATACCGCAGCGTACCCACCTGCCGAGAGGCGGGTCTTATCACCCGAGGCGGACGGCATCTCGGGATTCTTTCATAAGATGCCGAATTGTGTAATGGTAGCACCTACGACTCTGACTCGTATTGTCTAGGTTCGAATCCTAGTTCGGCAGCCAGAAAAATGCACCCTTGTCCGATGGACAAGGGTGCATTTTTCAGTGAAATAAATCCCTAGGGGGATTTGTGAAATTTGCTTCGCAAGTGAAATATGGCTTCGCCATGTGAAATGCCTGCCGGCGTTGGGATTTATTTCATTTCACTTGATGCGAAAGCGTCAAATTTCACAATGCCAACGGCATTATTTCACATCCGCAGGATATTTCACTTCCGCAGATATTTCGGATCAATAGGCTATTCCGCAACGATAGAACCATCCTCGCGGGATTTGTGAAATTTGCTTCGCAAGTGAAATATGGCCTCGCCATGTGAAATGCCTGCCGGCGTTGGGATTTATTTCATTTCACTTGATGCGAAAGCGTCAAATTTCACAATGCCAACGGCATTATTTCACATCCGCAGGATATTTCACTTCCGCATGAACTTTCACTTCCCACTGCGCCGCTCTTTGTGTATAATGCTTGTGAGGAAGGTGGTGGTCTTGTGTCCGAATCAAAGCTGCGTGATCTTTCAACCGACTTCGCGGTCAAGATGGTCGAATTGTGCGATACGATTAAGGGGCATTATTCTCTTGTGAATCAGTTGGAGCGCAGCGCGACATCGATTGGAGCGAACATTCGCGAAGCCAACTATGCGCACAGCAGACCTGATTTTATTGCCAAGCTGCAGATTGCGCTCAAAGAGTGTTACGAGACTGAATACTGGTTGGAGCTGTGCATGAAGTCGGGGATTCTGAAAGGGGATGTCGTCACATTGCTCAACACCCAATGCGGAACAATTCGCCGCATGTTGATCGCATCGATCAATACAGCGAAAGAACGACAGTAGATTCTATGCATTGTGCTGTAGCCAAACGATTGGGAATGATGCAGAATAACATTGCGTCCATATAAGGAGATAATCAAATGAATAAGAAGCCAACGTTTTTTCAGAAGCGATTACCGTTCTTGATGATCTTAGCGGACAGGCGCACATCAACGAAATCTTCGACGAAATTGTACGCCGCGGGAATCTTGACTTTTCAAAAGCAAAAACTCCAATGGCAACACTGCGTCGCACGTTACAGCTAAACAGGGCGGATCATCCCAATAGCAAATCAGATACATTCTACAGTATCTTCGGCGTTGATGCGAGAAGGGGATATTTGGGTCTAGTCAAACACATAGCGGAAGAAACGTACTCACTTGACGAAATCTCAAGCGACTTGATAATTAGTGAAGGATCCAAACAAACGATTACTGTTAACAAGTATGAAAGAGATCCAAAGGCACGGATTGCTTGTATAGAGCATCGTGGTTCCGTGTGTGCTGTATGTGGCTTTGACTTTGGCGCAGTCTATGGATATCGTTTTCCGGCAGAATCCATATTCATCATATTGTCCCAATTTGTTCTATCGGCGAAGAATACCAGCTTGATCCTAAGAGAGACCTTGTTCCTCTTTGCCCAAACTGTCATTACATTGCCCATCTGAAGGGCAAAATGGAAGCATATACAATTGACGAAATAAAAGAAATGATCAGGAATTCAATTCCCGAACATGAGAACGACTCGCATTGAAGGGACACCGCAACACGTTTCCCGAAAAGCGTGTACACGGGTATCCCGCTGAAAATGTCAACAAATCCGCATGTTTCCCGTCCGGAGCGGTCATTCTGTAGGGGCAGATACCATCTGCCCGCCGAGTGAAGCTTGCACGCGTGATCCTTCGGCTTTGCCTCAGGATGACAAACGGGCGTTTTTGCGTCCCTTTTCCGAAAAGCGTGTACACGGGTATTCCCACAAACGGTTGACGGCGCTGCGCAGACGTTATGCGTGCGTTTGCGCAAGCGCAACAAATGTCGTCAACATCAGGCTTGCGCCGCCGTTTGCCCGAGCTGCTGCGCTTCCGACCGATGCAGCTCCCGATCGGTGTGGATGATGACCACCAGCGCGATGGCAAAGGTCAAAATGTCTGCCAGCGGGAACGAATACAGCACGCCGTCCAAGCCGAACGCCAAGGGCAGCAGGATGGGCAGGAATACGCCAAACATCACTTCCCGTGCCAGCGAAACCAGCGTGGACGCAAGCGCCTTGCCCATCGCCTGCAGGAAGATGAACGTGCCCTTATTGACCGTGGCAAGCGGCAGCATACACAGATAGACGCGGAAGCACTTCACCGCAAATTCGGTATAGTACGCGCTTTCGTTGGCTGCGCCAAAGACGCCCGCAAGCTGTCGGGGCAGCAGCTCTGCAACGAGCAGCGCGGCGACGCCCACCAGCGCTTCCGTAACCAGCAGTGCGGTGAACAGGCTTTTGGCGCGGTCATAGCGGCGCGCACCGATGTTATAGCCGACGATGGGAATGCAGCCCGCGGATATGCCGATGGCAGTCGAGATGGCAATCTGAAAGAACTTCATGACGATTCCCAGCACCGCCAAGGGGATTTGGGCATACGCCGTCTGCCCGAACACGGGATCCTGCGCGCCGTATTTGGTGCACATATTCTGCACCGCCGCCATCGACACGACCAAGGATATTTGCGCCAAAAAGCTGGTGAAGCCCAGCGCCAAGAATCGCTTGATCAGGCGCGCTTGCAGCTTGAAGCTGGTGCGATTCAGTTTGATTGCTTTCATCCGCGTGAGATAGCCCAGTGACAGCGCCGCGGTGAGAATCTGTCCCAGTACGGTTGCCACTGCCGCCCCCGTCATGCCCATCTTCAGCGGAAAAATGAAGATCGGATCCAAAATCAAGTTCAGCACTGCGCCGCTGACAGTGGCGAACATGGCAAACTTGGGACTGCCGTCGGAACGGATGATGGGGTTCATCGCCTGTCCGAACAGATAAAACGGGATGCCCAGCGCAATCCAGAAGAAATACGCCTTGGCATACGCAAAGGTTTGCGCGTTGACCGTGCCGCCAAACAGCGCCAGCAGCGGTTCGGAGAAAACCAAATACAGCACCGTCAGCACCACGCTTGCACCAACGCACAGCACGATGGCGTTGCCGACGCTGCGATGGGCGTCGTCGTGCCTGCCGGAGCCCAAGCTGATGCTGACAAACGCACAGCAGCCGTCGCCGACCATGACGGCGATGGCAAGCGCAACCACCGTCAGCGGAAAAACCACGGTGTTCGCCGCGTTGCCGTAGCTGCCCAAGTAGCTCGCACTTGCGATGAAGATTTGATCGACGATATTGTAGAGCGCCGCCACCACCAGCGAAATCACGCACGGGACGGCGTATTTGCGCATCAGGACGCCAATACGCTCGGTTTCCAGAAAGGAATTGACTCTTTGTTGTTCCAAAACTTGCCTCTTTTCTTGTCGAGCGCACAAAAAAAGTGCGCAGTCCTTACTTGGACTTACGCACGTTTGCCGCTCAGCGAGCCGATTCTATCACGTTTTTCATCCAAAAGTCAAAGGTTTTTTTGCGGCGCATTGCGCCTTGACGAACCACGCCCAATGGCGATATAATAGCAGGCAGAAAGCAGGTGCGGTATGCAAAAACAGGCGGCAAAGCAAGCGGCAAAAGCCCCTTCTCCCCATTCCCTTTCCCAAAAATGGAAGTCGCGGATCATTGCGGCTGCGATCCTTGTCGCGGTGGCGATTGTCTTCGTCATCGCCGCAGTGCTTTTGCGTCAACCGATTGCCAAGTACAACGCGAGCTATTCCGATGCCGCCAACGTCTTTGAAACGCACGTCGGGCTTGCCATGGACAGCACGCGCATCCTGTTCGAAGAAGGCGCTGTGGCGAAAGGATATGCATATGACGGCGTGGACGAGCAGACGTACAGCTATGAACACGCCGTGGTCACCGCAGTGCTGTCCGATTCCACCTATCAAGACGAGACCACCGAAAACGTCAACATCGGGCTGCAGGAGCTGACCATCCGCATCACCACCGGCAAGTACAAAGGCCAGGAGATGGATGTGGACAACAACATCGGCAAGCTGTTCGACAAGAAAGCGCAGGTGGGCACACGGCTCTTGGTGCGCATTTTAACCGATGGTTCCAACCTGACCGAAGACGGAACGCCCACCATCTCGGTCGCCATTTTCAACTACAACCGCGTTTGGATTCTTGCGCTGATTCTGCTCGTCTTCCTTGTGGTCACCGTGTTGGTGGGCGGCAAGGTTGGGCTGCGCTCCATCTTGGGCTTGCTCTTTACGCTGCTTTGCATTTTTCTCATTCTCGTCCCCGCCCTGCTGCGCGGGTTCTATGCAATTCCCTTCACGCTGATGCTGTGCGTGATCGTCACCATCGTTTGCTTCATCCTGTTGGACGGCATCAACCGCAAAACGCTGTCCGCCATGGTCGGCACCATTGCGGGCTTCACCGTAGCGTGCCTGTTTGCCATGCTGGTAAGCAAGCTCGCGCACATCGACGGGCTGGACTACAACACGTCCGAAACCGATACGCTGGTGCAAGCCAAGTACCAAGGCACGCTGATCAACATTCGCGGGCTGTTCGTATCGGGCATCATCATTTCGACGTTGGGCGCCGTCATGGATGTGGCGATGAGCATTTCGTCCTCCATCAACGAGCTAAAAACGGTCAATCCCGCAATCAGCTTCAAGCAAATGTTCCGTTCCGGCATGAACATCGGGCGCGACGCCGTCGGCACCATGACCAATACGCTGATTCTTGCGTTTACGGGCAGTGCGCTGGTCAACTTGATCCTCATTCAAATGAACAACTGGAATTGGAAGGCCATCATCAGCAACGACTACATCACCGCCGAGATCATCACGGGTGTGGCAGGCAGTATCGGTCTGATCCTTGCCGTTCCGCTGTCGGCGCTCGTTGCGTCGCTGTTCTGCCAACGCTCGGATCGGCATGAAATACTTGCTCCGATACAGCCCGTACGCAAGCAAAAGGCACAATAATCCCACCGTCTGCGCCACCAAGGCGTCCGTGCTGCCAAGGGACAGCACGCAGTAGCGAAACAGCAAATCATCGCTCACCGCAAAACAAACAAGCGTCACAAAGGGTGCTGCCGCCACGGCAAGCACCTTTGCTTGTGCATCCAGCCCGTACAGCAGCGTCAGCAGCAGCGTCGGCGACGCAATCAAGAGCCCCTGTTCGACGAACAAGGGAAAGGTGTCGCACAGCTTCCAGCCCACCAGACCGCCCAGCGACGCCGCCAGCACCGCACCGATGGGATGCTGCGTTTGCTGCGTCAGCAAAACGAAAAACAACAGCACAACGCTTGCCGCATGCACCCGCACCTGTCCTTCCTCGAACACGGGCAGCAGCGACAGCCCCGCGATGAGGACGCACGCCGCGACCGCCGCCCATTTCTTGAGCGGAGTCGAAAACCATGCGGAGAACCAGCCGCCTATCGTCAGCAGCGCCAAAATCAGCAGTGTCACGATCGCCGTATACAAAAAGCATCACATCCTAACGATGGTTAGGATGTGACGGATCGTCGTTTTGATGCGTTTACTTGACGCGCTTTCCTTCGCTGTAAACCGCGATGATGTCGCGTGCATCCGTCATGTAGACGGCACGTTCAAAGCGTTCTTTGCAGGTCAGTCGCCCGGTGTCGGGCAGTTCGCCATCGTGAATGACGACGGCGTGCAGCTTGTCGCCCGGACAGAAGCCCGCGCCCTTGCCGAAGTATGCCGCGCCTGCCGAAGTGCCCAAGTAAAAGGCTTCGGACACGGACAAGAACGGTGTTTCCCATTCGCTTTGGATGCGTTTCATCTTGGAGGCGCGAATCGTCATTTGGATGACGGACAGCATGGAAAGCTGCGCACCGCCTGCGATGTCGCTGCCGAGCGTCACCGAAAGCCCTTCGTCGAGCATTTGCCGAATCGGTGCGACGCCGCTTGCAAGATTGATGTTGGAATCGGCGCAATGTACCACGGTCACGCCATGCGCCCGCATCGCGGCGCGCTCCCGTGCATCACAATGGACGCAATGCGCCATCAGCGTGCCCGATTTCCAAAGTCCGTATTTGGAATACGTTTCCCAGTATTGCTCGCAGTCGGGATGCAGTGTCTTCACCCAGTCCATTTCGCCCATATTTTCGCTCAGGTGCGACTGCACGGGCAAATTGCGGGCTGCGGCAAGCGTGCCAAGCCAGCCCATCAGTGCGTCGGAACAGGACGGCGTAAAGCGCGGCGTCAAGATGGGCTTGATGTTGACGAAGCGGTCGCACGCCGCAAGCCAGCGCAGCGTTTCCCGTTCGCTCTCCTCGGTCGTTTCTTGGTAATACGGCGCGCTGTTGCGATCCATATTGACCTTGCCCACATAGCCGCAAAGCCCCGCACGCTCCAATTCTTCCATCAGAATCAGGGTGGCGTCGGTGTGCAGCGACGAGAACATACAGACGCGGGTCGTGCCATTTTGAATGAGCTTATGCGCCAGCTCCCGATAGCGCGCACGGGCATAATCCGCATCCGCAAAACGCGATTCGGTGCGGAAGGTATAGGTGTTAAGCCACTCCAAAAGCGGCAAGTCCATGCCCATGCCCAGCATCGGATACTGCGGCGCGTGCAAATGCATATCGGCAAACGACTGCATAATGAGCGCGTCACGGTAGTCTACCACCGCACAGTCTGCATATTCGGGCGGAAGCGTTGGAAAGGTGCCGACGATCACGCCGTCGTCCAAAACGAGATAGCCGTTTGGCACGCAGCAGACCGTGTCGGGCGTGGGTACGGAAATCACATTGCCTTTGAGTGCTTGGATCATGTCATCCCTCCGAGTTGGTATCGATATCGATCAGCTCCCGCGATGAGACGGGAACGGTTTTCAGAAGCTGCGGATGGCGTTTGATGACGGCGCTGCCGCCCACATCGCCCGTGAGCGTCGTCAGCTCATGGAGCAGCGCACGCGGAAACAGCACCGGGTTGCCCCGCTTGCCCGCCGCACAGGGCGCCACGATGGAATCAGGCTGCCTTGAAAACGCCGCAAGCAGCGAAAGCACGGTGTTTGCCTGCATGTTGGGCTGATCGCCTACCGCATACAGAACGCCGTCAGGATCGCATTTTAGCGCCGCAAGCGTGCCCAGCACGACGCTGTGGGAAATGCCAAGCTGCGGCGCGTCGTTGTATACCGCGGAAAAGCCAAGCGCCTGTGCAAGCGCAATCTGCTGCGACCTTTGCGGCTGCAGCACGACGATGCGCGTGCAAAAGCATTCGGCAAGCGATGCATACAGCTCCAGCGCGTAAGCAAGCATCGGCTTGCCGTTGACCGCGTAGGAGAGCTTGTCCGCGCCGAATCGCACGCTGTTGCCCGCGGCGGTGATGACCAGCGCGATGTTCACTTGCGATACCTGCCGCTTGGCCCGCGAAAGACGAATCTGCCCGTATTCGGCTGCACAAGCTTGCCGCCCAACACCACGGGAATGCCGTTGAGCAGCACGTCGCGGGTGCGTCCCAACGCCTCGATGCCCTCGTAGGGCGAATTGTCGCAGTTGTGCAGGTTGGTTTTGTAGGAGATGGTGTGCGGCGCATTCGGGTCGAAAATGACAAGATCGGCGTCGCTGCCAATCTCCACCGCGCCCTTTTTGGGGTACATGCCAAAGAGCATGGCGGCGTGTTCGCTCATGGTGCGCGCCATCTGCTCCAACGTCATGTCGCCCGTTTTGACCGCATAGGTGTAAACCAGCTCGGCACGGTTTTGCACGCCCGCGCCGCCGTTGGGGACTTTGGAGAAATCGCCGCCGCCCAGCGCCTTTTGCGCCATGGTGAAGGAGCAGTGATCCGTTCCGATGAAATCGATCTTGCCGGCGCCCAAGCCGCCAAGGATCGCAAGCCGATCCGCCTTTTCGCGCAGGGGCGGCGACATGATGAATTTCTCGCCGTCGGGCGCCGCGTAGCACGCCTTGTCCAACACGAGATATTGGGGACACGTTTCGGCATAGACTTCGATGCCGCGCGCCCGTGCCGCTTCGACTTCGAGAAGGCTCTCCGCCGTAGAAAGATGCACCACCCACGCGGGTGCGTTTGCAAGCTCTGCAATGCGCATCAGGCGGGAAACGCCCTCCGCCTCTACTGCTTGGGGCCGCGAATCGGGATGTGCGGTGGGATCGAGACGGCCTGCCGCCTTGAGCTCGCGGATGCGCGCTTGCAGCACGTCGTAGTTTTCACAATGCGTGCCGATGATCGCGCCGCGCGGCGCCGTGAACTTGAGCGCGTCGTACATCTTACCGTCGTCGATGCGCATGGTGTCATAGACCATATACATTTTGAAGGAGGTCACGCCCTGTCGAATCATGGCGTCCACCTCTGCCTTGCGTGCGCCGTCCCATTCGGAGAACGCCATATGGAAGCCGTAATTGCAGCTGCTGTTTTCGGCTTTCTTGTGCCAAAGATCCAACGCCTGCTGCATCGTCATGCCGCGATCCTGCGTCGCAAAATCGAGCACGGTGGTGGTTCCGCCCACGACGGCGGCTTTGGTGCCCGTTTCGAAATTGTCCGCCGTGACCGTCACGCCCAAGTCCAAATCGAAATGGGTGTGCGTGTCGATGAAGCCCGCAAAAATGTAGCAGCCGGAAGCGTCGATCACTTGATCTGCGTCGATGCGCAGGTCGGGTGCGATCATGGATATCCTGCCGTCGTCTACCAAAATGTCGGCGCATTGGCGTCCCGTTGAACGTACAATGGTGCCATTCTTGATTAAAACGCGCATAGAAAACCTCCTTGCCAAATTGAACCAAATATAGTATAGCACAAATATCGTTTCCGTGCAACAGATAACCCAGTGCCAATCCCAAAACAAGTGAAAAAGGCACTCGATGGGGAGTGCCTTTTGGATGGTTATGTCAGTTCCAGAACCCGTCGTCCAGCCAGTCGTCGCCGCCGGTGGAGCCGCCGCCGGCGCCCGGTTCGGTGATGCCGTCTTGACCCGTCCAAGTATCACCGGACGCTTCCAAGATGTCAATTTTGTTGAGTGTGAGCGACTCGAAAGTCGGCGTTTGATATTGCTTTTTCATAATGAACACCCCTCTCCTTCGCTCAATCCCATGCGTTCTGCGTTGCGATCAACGGCGCATAGAGCGACCAGCCGTTGAGCGCGGCAGCGGTTCCTACGTCGAAGTTCGCATAGTTGTAATGCGTAAAGATACGCGTTGCGCTGTTGGTCTTTTGGTAGGTGGTGCTGACGCCGTATTCATCGTTGGCGTTGAGCTTGATGAATATGCCCCCATAGGTCAGCTCGGTGTCGGCGCGTGCCTGCCGTATCGTGTCATCCGCGTTGACAAAGGACAGCGACACCACATAGCGGAAGCTCTTGCCGTCGCTTGTCTTTTCGAAGATCGGCATGCCTGCTGCGCGCAGCATGGTGATGAGCGCATCCGTACTCGCCGCATTCTCCATCGCAGACGTCCACTGAATCATGGTGCTGCTGTCGATGGTGTAGTGGTACTTGTTGGATACCGTCGTGCGCGTCGCCATGACGTCGGCGCTTCTGGTGCAGAAGACCACAGAACCGTTGGTGGCGCTGAAATCGCCCGCAGCGGACAGCGCATAGGTGAACCGTGCAACGCTGTTGATGTTGCTTGATATGCTGAACGCGGACGCCGTGCTGACGCCTGCCAGCTTGTGGGACGGCTGCATCAACGCACCGAAGGAGAAGTAGTCGCCTACGTCCAATGCCTTTTTCAAGTCCGCCGTGGCAACCTCAATGCCAAAACGGATGCCGTCGGTACGCAGCGCCGCCGTGTCACACGCCTCGGTCTGATGAATCATGTGCGCCTGCGCGCCCAGGGCGGTGAAGTTGAGCTTGATGTCCGCCGTGCTGTAAACCGCGAATACGACTTCCGTCGCCCGATAGCTTGCCAAGGACAAACTCGAACCCGTTGTGTTCGTCACGGAAGGCGAAACGACATATGTCGTCGAGGTCGTGTCGGTAATCAGTGCGATACAGTCTGCCGCTGTACTGTCTGCGCGGATGGTGTACAGCGCGCCGTTGTCCATCAGCGCATAGCCCGTAGGTACGCCCGTGGAGGCATAGATGTACTGGGTGTTGTTCAGTGCGAAGCCCGTCGTTGTGGCGTTGCCAATCGTGATTCGCTCGGTGAACGGGACAACGGTGCCGGAGGCGTTGATGGGCTGCCCGCTGCTGTTGACCAAGTAATACGAATAGGTGACCTGCGCCGACTGCCAAGGCACGGAAGGCCGCGGATACGTCAGCTCGCATACATTGCCGATGTAGTTGGTATAGCGCAGCTTCGCGTATTCGTTGGTGTAGTACGTGCCCGCCGCACGCGTGCCCTCCATGGAGCCCGTGAGGTACGCCCAATACTTGAGCGTGACGTCACGCGCTGCGCCAATCTCAAGCGGGAGGGTAAATGTCTCCGTTGTAAGATTGTAGACACAGCTGTCGCCCGTAATGGTGTTGGCTGCGGAATCGTAGCAGTTGACGCTGCTGCCCAAGACCGACGAAGTGACCGTGGTGAGCGTCCCGTTTTCGAAGGTAAAGGTCAGCGTCTCAAGGGCGTGGTAGGTGGTGCGCTCACGCGTTGTCGCATCCAAATCCCAATAGCCGACCTCGATTGTAGGCGTAACGCCCAAAGCGCCGCCTGCGTTGGTGGACGCCATTTGCAGGTCGAAATCAACGCCCATTTGGTCGGTGCCGACTGCGTCGGAAATGGAGTACAGAATCGCTTCCGCAATGGTATTGTATGCCGCAGTCAGCTCGGCGCTGCTATCCGCGCTGATGGATTTGGACGAATCCGACGCCATATTGTCCAGCAATGCATAGCACTGTGCACTGGTCAACCCGATGGGCGTGTGAATACTGGAACCGCTTGCCAAGCCGAATCCGATGGTATAAACGGTGGCATTCAGGTTGTTGAACGTCGACATATCCCAAGAAGTCTTCTGGGCTTCCGTTGCATGGCCTTTGATGAAGACGCCGTAGACATTGTCGTTGTACAGGTAGTTGCCGCGTCCGCCCAAGAAGTCCATCGTCGTCGTGCTGGTGTCCGTCTCACGCCAATCCCAATCGTTTATCGTCATGGTGCCCTGCGTCCACTGCGCCCAAAGCTCGCTGATATAGGTGTCGTGGGTGCTGCCTTCCGTTGTGGAGTACGGCACGGAGATGTATGCGCTGGCGCCCTGATAGTACAGGTAACGCGTGATGCTGGTGGTCGGAGAAGTGGTGTACAGACGGAAACGCACACTGGAGGAATCGTCGTTGTAGGATCCGCCAAACGCCGAGTCGGTGTTTCTCGAAATACAGACGTTATTGTATACGCCCGGCGCACCATCCGTCAGGAAGACGACATGCTGCAAGCGGTCGTACCCTTCGGTTTGCGCCGCGGTATTGAGAATGTTATATGCCGAATACAACGGTGCATCATAGTTGGTGCCGCCCGTTGCGGTTAACCCATTGATGGAGGTTTTAAACGCGGAAAGCTCGGTTTCACTGGAAATGGTCTGCAGCCCATTGACCGTCGTCGCGGAGTAGCTGAACGTGACCAGTGCGACACGGTTGGTGTTGAAATCTGTGCCGTTCTTTACCAAAGTATCGACGAAGTTGTTTGCTGCGGTTTGTGCAGCTGCCAGCTTGGTCGTGGTATCCGCAGAAGAAACCGCATTCGACATGGAGCCGGACAAGTCCATAATCAGCACAACGTCCACTGCCTTTTGAACGGGGATGCCCGCCGCGCTCACTTCGACCTGCACCACGCCGTTGGTGTTGAGATAGTCGTCGTTGACGATGCTCTTGTCGATTCGCACGGAACCTTCGTCCGGGTACTGGGGGAAGTTGATCAGGTCGGCCGTGTCGGTCAGGGCAAGCGTTGTGCTGTCGGAGGACACGCTGTACATGACATAGTCGGTGGCATAGTACGTCAAGCCGCCATAGGTGACCGGCACTTGAATTTCGATGACCGCGTTTCCGGAAACGCCCGTAAACGTGACCACGCCCGCAGAGGAGACCGTTGCCACATCGGTGTTGAGGGACGTCCAAGTGACGGTGGTGCCGGAAGCAAACGAGTCGCTCAACGTGCTGCCCAAGGTCGCCGTTTGATTGGCGGTCACGTTGGTCAGCGTCTCACGGCTTTGCGACGCCGCTTCGCCGGATTTTGTGATCTGCGCGGTGTATGTGCCGATGGGGTTGGTTGCGCTTTCGGAATAGTTGACCGTATAGCCCTCGGAGGATGCCATGCCGTAGGCTCCCGCCGCAACCATATTCTCTGCGAAGTTGTAGCCCGTGAACTTTGCGGTGATGGTTTTAGACCCCGTGATGGTCAAAGCGGACAGCTGTGCCGTGGTGTACAGCGTTCCATCCAAAAGCCAGCCGCTAAATACGCAGCCATCTTCTGCGGACGGAGTGGGCAAGGTGCCGATGGCTGTGCCATATGTGGAGCCGTCCAAGCAGTCGGTAAACGACGTCGTCCCCGTCAGCGTACCATAGGTGGCGTCAGAGGTAACGAACGTGATGTCGGAGTAGGTTTCGGTGGAAGCAGGCATGCGATAGAGGAACAGACTGTAGCCGGAAGCAGTATAGCCGGTGTTGCTGTTCGTCGTTGCATAGCCGCGGAAATATGCATAGCTCTTATTGTACAGCAATTGTCTGCCTGTACCGCCCGCTTGCAGTGTGATGAGGGATGATGAGAAGGTTGCCGTCCAAGAGGAATAGGTTGTTGCAGAAGCATCATACGTCAGGGTATTATCGCCTGAAGTACCCGTCAAGTATGCATTGGACGGAGTTTGAAACTGCAAGGATGTTCCCGAAACGGTAAGCGTAAAGGCATACCCATTTGTCGTTGCGTTGCTTGCAATGGTTGTCGGCATCGTCACATCCGAATCGATCGTAGAGCCCATGTAAGTATCAATGGTGACTCCGGAATCGGTGCTGGAGGAAGGCGTGCCGCTGAAAGACGAATTCAACGCCTTATATAAGGTTGCGTTGGTTCCGACGATGAGAACCTGATCACCCGTTTGCAAATCCGCGAGCGCCTTGACCAATACATAATTGCCGGTTGCCGCCGTCGGCGTCGGCGTGGGGGTCGGCGTGGGCGTCGGCGTGGGCGTTGTGGTGCCGGTTGCGACTTTCTTATACAGGCAGATTGCGCTTTGGCCCGAAGCATACGCGGCAAACAGCGAGCTGGTGCTGTTATACATCAGGCTGTTGCGGGTGTATGTTCCTTGCGCGATCAAAGTCGCCTCACCAGTGGAGCTGTCTGAGATGGTCAGCGCCCATTGCCCGTTGGCGTCGTTGGTGGTTTGCGTGCGCAGATAGTTCGCAGACGAGCTTGCCGCATACAGATAGCCCGCTGCGGTAGAATCGTAGAATGTCCATGCGCCCGTCGTGCCGCCCAAGGTGAACACCTGCGTGTCGCTGCCGATGGTGCAGGTGGTGGCGTCGGTGCTCTTGGTGATGGCGGACTGGGTGCGGTTGTTGGAGCTTTGCGTCGTGCTGATGGCGTAATCATACGCCAGTGCTGCGATGATGTATTCATCACCCGCAACCATGCTGTCGGCAGAAGTGACCAACTGCCATGTATAGCTGCCCGTATCGGCGGTTGCCGTCGGGGTCGGCGTCGGGGTATCCGTCGGGGTCGGGGTGTCCGTCGGGGTCGGGGTGTTGGTCGACGCCGTGATGTCGTAGGTGATGGTGACGTCTTCGTCTACGTTATACACCGAAATGGTGTTGGTGGAAGAATCCCAAGTGTAGTACGCGCCGCTGCCCGAGGTGGGAAGCGTTGTGCCGCTGTCGGTATATTTGACGATGACGTTGCCCGGCAGGGTGGACTGCACCGCGATGGTGTAGTTGAAGCTGCTGCCCGAAGACACCACGGTGGGAACCGCAAACGTGTCTGCCGCCGCATAGGTATCGTAGGTGCCGGCGGGGATGGCAAGGCTGCTGCTGTTGTAGGTGGTGTATGTGCCGGAAGTCGTGAACGACGGCGTACCCGACGAATACGTCTGGTTGAAATAGCCGACCTCGTTGGTGACGTTATAGAAGGTGGTAGCGGCATATGCGCTGCCCCAAATGACGTTCGCAAGCTGCGGGCAGTCGATGAACGGGTTGCGGTTGCCCTGTGTGCTTTGCGAATAGTTGTTGCGGTTGATTTCGACGACGTCAACGGGATCCATCGCGTTCCACGCAAGCAGCGTGGTAATGCCATCTGTAAAGATAGAAGTGCTGGCAGGGTTGACCGTGTAGCCGTCGTCGCTGTACTGGATGTACTGGTACATCAGAATACGCGCGATGTCGCCCTTGACGGAGTCGGACGGCTCAACCGATGCGGACGAATAGGTGAACGCATAGGTGCCGGTGGCAGCCGAGTAGGACGTGCCGGAGGACGCGCCGTACGGATAGTTGCTGCGAATGTTGTTTGTTTCGTACCATGCGGGCCGCACATGATTCACATCGGAACCGGGACCGCTGGTTTCATACCCGCCGACGCTTTGGGGAATGACGTGCTCACGATTGATCGTGCCACTGGTCGTGCCATTGGCGCCCGATGCAACGGTCGTCCAATCTTGGGTGTACAGCATCCGATACTGCCCCGCGTGCAAGCGCTGGTCTGCGGGACGGTCTGCCGCCTGCAGTGCGTAGTCGCGCAGATTGTTATAAGTAAGGGTGCTTGAAAACTTTGTGTCCTGCAGCGCAATCAAGGTGCTTTCCGCCGAGGAGGAGGTAAGCAAAGAAGTGAGCGCGCTGCTGCTGTAATAGGTGTTGGCAGAATCTGCATAGATGAGGATGCCGCTTGCCGCCGGATTCGGAGTGGTGGCAGGTGCCGGCGTGTCCGTCTGGGTAGGCTCGTCGGTCGTGGAGGACGTTGTCAGCTTGTAGAATGCGAATGTTTGGTTCGCAATATTGGCTATGGTATTCGTCGTGTAGCAACGAAAATCCGGAGTGGTGGTGTAAACACCAACGTAACGGCTGGTGCCGGTGTGCTTCAGATAGCCACCGGTATTCGAATTAAGAGTAAAGTACTTGTTCGTATTTTTTCCGACCCGCACACCATTGTTGTCACTGATACAGTACAGCCAAGTAGTTGCACCCGCCGACGTATAGAACGCGTAACCGTTCGTTGCGTCATAGCTGACGTACCAGATGTTGGTTGAAGCCACCGTGGACGTAATGGCGCCATTTGCAATTGTGCAAGTAGTCGCCGCTGGCGCAGAAGATGTGCCATTGCCGTTTCCCAACATGTAGTTTGTGGTTGATGTGGAGCACACAAAAACGACTTGATCAGCGGTCGTTAACGTGGTTGGATCGCTGACCAACGTCCATGTGTCAACCGCCTCAGCCGTTTTGACTTCGGATATGCCGGTCATGGGCAGCAATGCCCAAACC
>CAYRQM010000007.1:0-53246 GCA_964426415.1 uncultured Christensenella sp. | reverse complement strand
CGTTCCCAACGCCTTCTGCTCCTAATTCACCCGGAACAACTTGACACGGTCAATTCGAGCGCGAGCGGTTGCGCGGCGGGCGGATTTGTGCTATTCTGTGCATAGAATCGGATTGGGGGTTGCTATGGAACAAAGAAGCAAGTCCACGCCGCTTGGCGTGCGGGTTTGGGTGTCGATTCTGCTGTTCGGGTTTGTCGGACAGATCGCATGGATCGTCGAAAACATGAATTTTGCCGCGCTTGCGCAGGACATCTGCGCCAACGCAGGCAACAAGCCCATGGGCTACATCGTCACCACATGGATGGTCATTTGCTCCGCCATCGTGGCGACGGTCACGACCATCTTTGCGGGCGGGCTGTGCGACCGCGTCGGCAAGCGCAAGCCGTTTATCGCCTTTGGGTACATCCTGTGGGGCGTCACCATCATGGGCTTTGCGCTGATTCCCATGCGGCCGTCCTTGGGCACGCTGGCATGGATTGCCTTCGTGCTGGTGGCGTTCGACTGCATCATGACGCTGGTGGGCTCCACCGCCAACGACGCCGCGTTCAACGCGTGGGTGGCGGACGTGACCGATTCCACCAACCGCGGCAGAGTCAACGCCATCCTTTCGATGCTGCCCGTGTTCGCCGTCGTGGTGGTGATGATTGGGCTGGGCGGGCTGTACCACAGCGACGCCGAAAGCAACTGGGTCTTCTTCCTTGTGCTGGGCGCCATCCCCATGGCGGCAGGCGTGTTGGCGCTGCTGCTTTTGAAGGACGCGCCAAGGCTGAACAAGGCGACGGACGAACACTACCGCAAGCAAACCTTCTACGGGTTCCGTCCCGCCGTAATCCGCGAAAACAAAATGCTGTACGTTTGCCTGTCGGCGGCGTGCATCGTGGGCGTATCGCAGCAGACGTTCTTCTCCTACCTCATCAACTTCGTGCAAAACACACGCGGCTACGGCGACGGGTTCGCAATCCCCGTGGCGATCATCATTTTGGGCGCGGCGGCGTTGACGGGGCTTTCCGGGTTTCTGTCCGACCGACTGGGCAGAAAGCGGTTCCTGTTCCCGCTGCTCATCATGGCGGTGCTGGGCGTGGCGTCGTTCTACTGCCTGCAATTCTTGGGTGGGTCGGCAGGTGACGTCGTGCTGTATGTGGGCGGCGTCGTGATGATGGGCGGGCTGCTGTCGCTGACGGGCACGCTGAACGCCACCTTCCAAGACTACATCCCCAAGGGCTTTGAGGGACGGTTCCAAGGCGTGCGGATGTGCTTTACCGTGCTGATCCCCATGATTGTCGGGCCGATCATCTCCCTCATCATCGGGCTGAACACCGAAATCACCGCCGCAGAGGGCTTTGCCCCCGACTACGGGATGTTCCTCGCCGCCGCCATCGTGGCGCTACTTGGCTTTGTTCCGCTGTATTTTGTGCGCAGGGACGCCGCACGGCTCCGCGCCGACAAGTGCGGTGCGCGCAGCGACGCACAATAATTTCGAAACAGAAGCGGGACGCCGTTTTGCAATCGGACGCGATTTTTGCGCTGCACCGCAAGATGGCGTCCTTTTTTGTTGCCTTGTTTTATCATGCAAGCCGATTCTTGAAATTGCGCCATCCTTTGCGGCGTGTGGGACAATGTGTATATTCATTCCTTGCCGATTTGGTGCATATCCGCATATTCATCCACATTGTCCACACAGTTATCCACATTCTTTGGGGCGATTTTGCGTAAAAATCCGAAGTTATCCACCGAATGCCTGTGCTTGCATATGCGGTATAGGTGGCTTGAATACGCAATGAATAATTCATAATGCGGACACGGAACCTTTACAAAGCGTTCATAAAATCCCCCAAACAGGCGATGTTTGGGGCTTTTTTGCCGATGGAACACTATGCATGGATTGGGACAAGCACGCCATGCATGGCATGCAATACGCAGGATTGGGGAACAACGCGTGTACACGGGTGTTCCCGCAAAAGGTTGATCGCGCAGCACAACAAACGGCACTTTCCGCGGAAAGTGCCGTAAGGTATACGCAATGTGCGCCGACGAAGCAGTGTTATTTTTTGCAGTTGGGGCACGCGCCGCGGTTGACGTCGTAGCGGGTGCCGCAATACGGGCAGAAGCGATAGACGGCTTCGGCTTCGATGGTGGCTTCGCGCTCCTGTTCGGCTTTGGCACGTTCGGTGCGTTCGGCGTCCTCATCGTCCGCCCATTCGACCACGTTGTCGGTGCCCTTTTGCACGGTTTTCACCAGCGTGCTGCCAAGCCCCTTTCCCAAGTTTTTGAAGTCTTGCCCAACGGATTTCCAAGAATCTTTCAGTGACATATTGCTTGCTCCTTTCGAATGTGTCGATCTATTCCGCTGCGATCGCCTCTTCGGAGGCGGCGTAGTCGGTAACGATGTAGTGGACGGCGCCTTGACAGCCATCGGCGGTGGTGGTGCGCAGATAGACCTGATCGGCTTCCATCGCGGGCACGGTCACCGTGTCGCAGATGGCGGTGGTGGGCGAAACGAGAAACAGCGTATCGCCGTCGGCGTCGATGTGGAACGCGGCGCAGTATGGTTCATTCTCCAATGCGCCAAGCCCCGTAAAGCAGTAGATGGTCAGCCGCGCACCTGCCTCCAGCACGGTTCCTTGCGGGAACGTGTACAAGAACGGCTTTTTGCGGTTGTTGGTCAGCCCGTAGCCCGACAGGTCGAAGGCGGCTTCGGTGGGGTTGTACAGCTCCAGCCAATCGGTGGTCTCGCCGATGTCGGCAAAGCGCAGGCTGTAATTTTTGGACATGACGCGGCTGAAGACGGGCGTGGACGATTCCTGCGGCAGAAGCACCGCCAGCAGAACAAAGCCGAGAATCACCGCCAAGGCGATGCCAATGACGACGCCCACCAGCACCTTGGACGACAAGGGACGTTCCTTCTTAAAAGCATCCTGCAAATCCAGTTCTTCCATGGCACACAGTATAGCATAAAAAAGGATTTTCACCAAGGGATTTTTGTGTTATGATAGAATATCAGAAAGAGAGGCGGCGGCGTATGCAAAAGTACATCCTATCCTTGGATCAAGGGACGACCAGCTCCCGTGCAATTCTGTTCGATCTTGCGGGCACGATTGTGGCGTCGGCGCAGTACGAGTTTCCCCAGTATTACCCGCGTGCGGGCTATGTGGAGCATGACGCCAACGAAATCTTGGAAACCGAGCTGCACGCCGTCCGCGACGTGTTGACCCAATGCGGCGTCGCGGCGGGCGAGGTGGCGTGCATCGGCGTGACGAACCAGCGCGAAACGTCCATCGTGTGGGATCAGGATACGGGACGGCCCGTGCATCCCGCCATCGTGTGGCAGTGCCGCCGCACCGCACCGCTTTGCGAACAGCTCATTCGAGAAGGGCTGCGCGACTATGTGCAAAGCGCCACGGGGCTGCTGCTGGACGCGTATTTTTCCGCCACCAAGCTGCGCTACATCTTGGACGCCGTTCCCAACGGGCAGATGCTGGCGGAGAACGGCGAGCTGCTGTTTGGCACGGTGGACACTTGGCTCATTTGGAATTTGACGGGCGCGCACGTCACCGATTACAGCAACGCGTCCCGCACCATGCTGTACAACATTCACACGCTTGCCTACGACCCCGTCATCCTGCAGCGGCTCAACATTCCCGCCGGGATGCTGCCGCGTGTGCTGCCGTCCGCCGCCATCTTCGGACGGGTCAAAGCGGGCATTGCAGGATTGGAAGCGCTCGCGGGCGTGCCCATCACGGGCGTGGCGGGCGACCAGCAGGCTGCTCTGTTTGGGCAGACGTGCTTTTCGGCAGGACAAGCCAAATGCACCTACGGCACGGGCGGCTTTTTGATGATGCAGACGGGAGAAACGCCCGTCGTCAGCAAAAACCGTTTGCTCACCACCATCGCGTGGGGCGTGGGCGGCAAGGTCTATTACGCGCTGGAGGGCAGCATCTTTAACGCGGGCAGCTCCATCAAGTGGCTGCGGGACGAAGTGGGGCTGATTGCCTCCGCGTCCGAAATCGATACGCTGGCGGAATCCGTGCCCGACGCGGGCGGCGCGTACTTCGTTTCCGCCTTTACGGGGCTTGGCGCACCGCATTGGGATATGTACGCACGCGGCGCTTTGGTGGGGCTGACCCGCGCCACCAACCGTGCCCACATCGCCCGTGCCGTGCTGGAGGGCATCGCCTATCAGGTCAGCGACTTGGCGCACACGATGGAGTTTGACAGCGGCAGAAAGCTCAGTGAGCTGAAGGTGGACGGCGGCGCATCCGTGTCCAACGTCATGATGCAGTTCCAAGCCGATATGCTGGACGTGCCCGTCAACCGTCCCCGCTGTGTGGAATCCACCGCGCTGGGCGCGGCATACTTGGCGGCGCTCGGCGTTGGGCTTTATGCATCGCCCGAAGACCTGCTGGGCTTTTGGCAGAGCGAACGCATTTTCCGTCCCGCCATGTCGGAGGTCGAGCGCGCCACCCGCACCCGCGGTTGGACAAAGGCGGTCGAAAAGGCAAAGAATTGGGAAGACTAAAAATATTGCAATAGTTGGAGGATACAACAATGGAAACAAGACCCTATGTAGATTGGGAAACCATCGGCAGCTTTTTGGTGGACGCGTTTGCGGCGTACGGCGTACCCCGTGCGGACGCCGAAATCTGCGCCGACGTCCTGATGGAGAGCGACCGCCGCGGCATCGAAAGCCATGGCGTCAATCGGTTTAAGCCCATCTATCTCGACCGCATCAAGGCGGGCATCCTAAACCCCGTTACCCAATACGAGGTCGTGCGCGAAACGGCGACGACGGCAGTGGTGGACGGGCACGACGGCATGGGCATGGTCATCTCCAAGCGCGCCATGCAGACCGCCATCGACAAGGCAAAGCAGTATGGCATGGGCATGGTTGCGGTGCGCAATTCGTCGCACTACGGCATTGCGGGCTATTGGGCGACCATGGCGACGCAGCAAGGGTTGATCGGCATGACGGGCACCAACGCGCGCCCCTCCATCGCACCCACCTTCGGCGTCGAAAATATGCTGGGCACCAACCCGCTGACCATCGCGTTTCCCACCGACGAGCCGTTCCCCTTCTGCATCGACTGCGCCACGTCCATCACGCAGCGCGGCAAGATCGAATTCTACGCAAGAAGTGACAAGGACACCCCCGCAGGCATGGTCATCGGCAGCGACGGCAGCGCCATGACGGACAGCAAGCAAATTTTGGTCGATTTGACGGCGGGCAAGGCGGCTTTGGCGCCCCTTGGCGGCATCGGCGAAGACCTTGCCGGCTATAAGGGCTACGGCTACGCCACCGTGGTCGAAGTGCTGTCGGCGGCGCTGCAGGCGGGCAGCTTCCTCAAAATGCTCACGGGCAAGGATGCAGAGGGCAACAAGCAGCCGTACCATTTGGGGCATTTCTTCATCGCCATCGACCCCGAAGCGTTCATGGGACTGGAATCCTTCGAGAAGATTTGCGGCGACATCCTGCGCGATCTGCGCGCGTCCAAGAAGGCGCCGGGGTGCGATCGCATCTTTACCGCAGGCGAAAAGGAATGGCTGGTTTGGCAGGATCGAAAGACGAAGGGCGTTCCCATCAACGCCGCCGTCCAAAAAGAGATGATCGCCGTGCGCGACGAAAAGCATCTGCCCTATCGCTTCTCCTTCGAACAATAATCGAACAAAACGCCGCCCTGCAACGGGGCGGCGTTTCTTGAATGAATCAGAAAGAATTGTGCTTCCCGCCCATCTGTCACCCTGCGCTTCCCCCCGGCGAAGGATCTCGCACGCAAGCGGGAGATTCTTCGGCACTTCGTGCCTCAGAATGACAACGGGGAACGGCTGGCGGATACTATCCGCCCCTACAAAATGACCACGCGGGTGTGAAATCAAAATGGCGGCAGCGCCGCCATTACCAAAATTCCTTCATTCCTTCATTTCCGCCTGTCATCCTGAGGCAAAGCCGAAGGATCTCGCCCCTTACAGACTGATATCCGTCAAGAAGGAGAACAGGCAATACCCCACATAGACCGCCACAAGGACGCCGCCCTGCAGGCGCGAGCCCTTTTTGCGCACGAGCATGGGCAGAATGAGCCCCAGCATGACAAGCAGCGCGATGGGAAGGTCGATAAAAAGCGCGTTGCCCGTCACGGCAATGCTGCCTTTGATGGCGGTGGGCAGCCCCACCACCAGCAGCAGATTGAACAGGTTGGCGCCGATGATGTTGCCAAGCCCCACGTCGCCCTGCCCCTTGAGGCAGGAGGTGACGGTGGTCACCAGCTCGGGCAGCGACGTGCCCAGCGCGATGATGGTGACGGCGATGACGCGTTCGGGCACGCCTGCCATGCGGGCAAGGATTTGTCCGTTGTCCACCAGCAGGTTGGCGCCCACATACAGCAAGAATGCGCTGACCGCCAAAATCAGAAACGCTTTCCAAATGGGCATGACGTCGTCCAAGCTTTCGACCGGCTCAGCGTCGCTGCGGTCGCTCAGCTTGATGGACAGCAGCGCGTACGCCACAAACGCCAAAAGCAGCAGAATGCCAAACCAGCGGGGCAGCGTGCGCCCGTTGAGGAACGCGACGCCGAACATGCCCAAGATGGCGCCCAAGAAAAAGAGCAGCCGCCATGTGATGGAGCTTTGCTTGACCCTTTGGGTGGGGCGCAGCAGCTGTCCCAGTCCCGCGATGAGCGCCGTGTTGCAGATGATGCTGCCCAAGGCGTTGCCGATGCAGATTTCGGGAGAGGCGGCGGCGCCCAATGCCGCCGAGGTGGAAACGAGAATTTCGGGCAGGGTGGTTCCCAGCGACACGATGGTGGCGCCGACGACGATTTGCGGAATGCGCAGCCGTGTGGCGATGGCGACGGACGCGTCCACGAACTTGTCGCCCGCGATGCAGATGAAGCCAAGTCCCAGCGCAAACAGCACCAGCGTGCCGAACAGGGAATTGGGAATGGTAAAGGACATGATGCGATCTCCTTCCCGCATGAAAAAAGGCTTTCATGCATACAAACGAATGCACAAAAGTCTTGCAATTTGGGTCGAGGCGGAGCCAAGCTCGTGTTGACGCCCGCGACTACGCTTTCGCGCTCGCTACTCCCTTTTGTAATTCGTATTGTATGTGAAATTTCTTGAAACGTCAACTACGAATTGTGGCGCAACGGAAGAAAGTTTGCTATAATAGAAACTGGTTTATTGGGTAGAAGTATGTTTTGGGAGGCGCAACTATGGAACCGGTCTACATCACAGGGCACAAGAATCCGGATACCGACTCGGTGGTCGCTGCAATCGCGTATGCGGCTTTGCGCAACGCGCTGGGCGATCGGCAATACACCGCGGCGCGCATCGGCACCATCAGCGACGAGACGCAGCACATACTCGATCGATTCGGGTTTGAAGCGCCTATGCATCTGCACAACGTGCGCACCCAAGTCAAAGACCTCAATTTCGACCGCCCGCCCATTTTGTCCTGTGCGGTCACGGTGCATCGGGCGTGGCAGATGCTGCTGGGCGACGAGAACAATTCGCCCGCGCTGCCCGTGGCGGACGACGACGGCAAGCTGTACGGCATGGTGACGTCGGGCGACGTCGCCGCCTACGATTTGGCGTTTGTGGACAACACGCGCTTGCAGGAAGTGCCGCTGTTCAACTTAATCTCCAGCTTGGACGGACAGCTTTGGGGAAAGAACGGCGCCGTCACGACGCTTTCGGGCGAGCTGCGCATTGCGATTCCCAAGTCGGACGCCGACAAGCGCGGGTTCCGTGCCGACATGATCGTGGTGACGGGCAACGATCCTTTCACCATCGACGCGGCGCTTTCCGCCAAGGTTGCCTGCATCATCCTGTGCGAGTCCCAATTCGACGCCGACCTTGCAGAACGATTGGGCGATACCATCGTCATCACCACGCCGTATGACGCCTACCGTGCGGCGCGGCTTACGGTGCAGGCGATTCCCGTCGCCCGCGTCATCCGCAAACGGGAGCTGGTTGCGTTTCATCTGAACGACTACTTGGACGACGTCAAAGAAGCGACGCTCAAGTCCCGCTATCGCAGCTATCCCATTTTGGACGAGGACGACCGCGTGGTGGGCACGCTGTCTCGGTTCCACCTGCTGCGCCCCAACCGCAAAAAGCTGGTGCTGGTGGATCACAACGAGGCGTCCCAGTCCGTAGACGGGCTGGGCGAAGCAGAAATTCTTGCCATCATCGACCATCACCGCTTGGCGGACGTCCAGACGGCGGCGCCCGTGTATGTGCGCAACGAGCCGGTCGGCTCCACCTGCACCATCATCACGTCCATGTTCCAAGAGCGGGGCATCATGCCCGGACGCAAGCTGGCAGGACTGTTGGCGGCAGGCATCGTGTCCGACACCATCGTGTTCAAGTCGCCCACCTCCACCCCACGCGATCGCCTGATGGCGGAACGTATGGCGGCGATTGCCGAGATCGACTTGGACGCGCTCGGAAAGGACATCTTCTCGGCGTCGTCCACGGGCGAACACGATCTCAAGGCAATGCTGCTGTCCGACTTCAAGCCGTTCCAAATTGCGGGACATTTCTTGGGCATTGGGCAGATTACCTGTATCAACTCCGCCGACTTGACCGCCCGCAAGGCAGAGTTCCTGTCCATCATGGAACAGGAGCGGCTTGCCCGCGGCTACGATATGCTGCTGCTGATGCTCACCGACGTGCTGCGTGAGGGCACCGAGCTGCTCATCACGGGCGACGAGGAAACGGTAGAGCAAGCGTTTAACGTCAAAATCAAGGAACACAGCGTGTTCCTGCCGGGCGTGATCTCCCGCAAAAAGCAGATCGTGCCCGCGCTGTCCATTCTTTGGGGGTAAAAATATGCAAATTACGATTGCGGGCGTCTCCGCAGAAGCCAACGCGGGCGAAAGCCTGCTGGACATCGTCAGAAGACTGGGTCTGGACACCGACAGCCTTGCCACGCGCCCGCTTGCGGCGGACATCGCAGGGGAAGTGTTCACGCTCAACTACATTCCGCTGCGCGTCGCCGACCAAGGTGCAACGCCGACCACGTTCCGCACGCGCAAAGCCATCCGCATCGGCGGCGACTGCATCCGTCTCATTCACTACGACGAACCACGCGGCAAGTCCATCTACGAGCGCACGATGCTGTTCGTGTTCTTCCTTGCCATGCGCGAGCTGTTCCCAAACGCAAAGGTCAAGGTCAACTACGCCATCGGCGCCGGGCTTGACATCCGCGTCGAAAAGGAAACGCCCATCACCGAGGTCGAGGTAGAACAAATCCGCGACAAGATGATTGCCATTTCCGAGGCGGACTATCCCTTGAAGCGGCAGCGGCTGGACATCGACGAGGCGATTTCGTTCTTCGAGCGCGACGGGCAGGACGACAAGGTGCGGCTGCTGCGGTGGCGGCGCTTCACCTATTTCGACGTGTATCGGCACGGCGACTACGTCGATTATTTCTATGGCGAAATGTGCCCCACCACGGGGTATGCGAAGGTCTTCGACCTGCAATACCGCAACGGCGGGCTGTTTTTGCTGCGCCCCTCTGCGGCGAACGCCGACAAAGCCACGCGCTATGTGTATTCGCCCAACTTCGCCAACGTCTTTGCCGAAAGCGACCATTGGGCGGATCTGATGCACTGCAGCTGCGTCGCCGACCTGAACGACATGGTCGAAGACGGCAGCATCCGTGAGCTGATTCGCGTCAACGAAGCGCTGCACGAACGCCGCTTTGCCGAGATCGCCACCCAGATTGTCAATCGGGGCGCACGGGCGGTGCTGATTGCGGGGCCGTCCAGCTCGGGCAAGACCACCAGCGCCAACCGCCTTGCCACCCAACTGCGGGTGCTGGGGCGCGCACCGATTCTGCTGTCGCTGGACGACTACTACATCGACCGCCAATTCGTGCATCCCGACGAGGACGGCGTCATCGACTACGAGCACATCAACATGATCGACGTGCCGCAGTTCAACCAAGACTTAGAAGCGCTGCTGGCGGGCGAACGCGTGGAAATTCCGCACTTCGATTTCAAGAGCGGTTCGCGGCAGATGCTGGGGCATTTTGTTCAGCTGCATGAAAATTCCGTCATGGTCATCGAGGGGCTGCACGCGCTGAATCCGTCGCTGCTGACGCCGCAAATCGACCATCGGCTGATTTTCCGCCTGTACGTTTCGGCGCTGACCACCCTCAATTTGGACGACCACAACCGCATTCCCACCACCGATGTGCGGCTGCTGCGCCGCATGGTGCGCGATTACGAAACCCGCGGCGCGTCCGTGGAACGCACGCTCAATATGTGGGAAAGCGTCAAGCGCGGCGAACAGCGCTGGATTTTCCCATACCAAGAGGGCGCCGACGCCATCATGAATACGGCGTTGGTCTATGAGGTTGCCGTGCTGAAAAAGCACATCTTCCCGCTGCTGCGCGCCGTCAAGCCCGACAATCCCTGCTACGACGAGGTGAACAACACCATCAAGTTCCTGCACTACATCCAAGACGCGGCGGTGGAGGACGAGATTCCCCCCACCAGCATCCTGCGCGAATTTGTGGGCGGCAATACGTTCTATCGATAAGAAAGGCTTCCTTCCATGCGAAACAGACTCTCCATCTTTCTGATCACGGTGGCAACGCTGCTGTTGATTGCCTGCATGGTGTTTACCACCGTGGCGCTGACGCTGCGGGATGCGGGCTACATCGAAACCCTATACGACGCCAACGACGTGGACGTTTCGGAGGGCATCTCTTTGCCCGAGCTTTCCAAAGCCACCGAAACGCTGTTCGACTATATGCGCGGCGAGCGCGACGACATCGTGGTCTCCGTCACGGTCAATGGCACGGTGGTTTCAGACCTGTTCAGTCACGAGAAAGAAATCGTCCACATGGCGGAGGTGCGCACGCTTTGGCGCAACCTCACCGTGTTTACCTTTGTTGGCGGCGCGGCGTCGCTGCTTCTGTTCTTTGTGGGCGGCGCCATCGGCGTTGCGGGCAAGCGGCTGCGCGCATTTGCCCACGGGCTGCTGATTGGCGGCTGTATCTTCGGCGTGCTGGTGCTTGTCATCGCGTTTTGGGCGCTGCTCGATTTTGACAGCTTTTGGACGATCTTCCACTTCATCCTGTTCCCCCGCTCCCTGTTCCAATATGTGGCGGCGGGCGCATCGCCCGAAGCGTACAACGCGTTGAACTGGGTGCTGTCCTCCGACTGCGTTTTGGTCACCATGCTGACGCCGCTGTTTGCACCGCTGGTGACGCGCATCGCCCTCTTTGCGGCGGGCGAGCTGGCGGCGGTGTTGGCGCTTGCACTCATTTTGCGGGCAGTCACAAAGCCCAAGGTCGCGCCTGCCCCCACGATTGCGGCGGTCGCACCCGATCCCGACGAGCCAAAGCCCGTCATGAATGCGCCCAATCTCGTCCTGGCGCATCGCTTGCGCAACGCGTCGGTTTCCAAGCGCAAGGAGCTGCGCAACGCCGATAAGCCCGCGCCAAAGCCGCCCGTCCAAGACACGCCAAAGACGGACGAAGAATCATGAGCGCCTATTCCGAAGCGGCGGCGCGCAAGCAGCTTGCCCTGATGCAAAGCGGCCACGCCACCGTGCTTGCCATTGAAACCTCCTGCGACGAAACCGCCTGCGCCATCGTGCGAGACGGGCGCACGGTGTTGTCCAACGCGGTCTACACCCAAATCCCGCTGCACCGCAAATACGGCGGCGTCGTGCCCGAGCTTGCCAGCCGCAACCATGTCGATCAAATCGGCGTGGTCGTGGAGCAGGCGCTATTTGACGCGCACATGACGCTTGCCGAGGTGGACGCCATCGCCGTCACCTGCGGTCCCGGGCTGGTGGGTGCGCTGCTGGTTGGCGTCAGCTACGCCAAGGGCTTGGCGCTTGCCTGCAATTTGCCGCTGGTGGGCACGAATCACATTTGGGGGCATATCGCCGCCAACTACCTCACCTATCCCGATCTCAAGCCGCCGTTCACCTGCCTTGTGGCGTCGGGCGGACACAGCCACATCCTGCGGGTGGAGGATTACGACCGCTGCACGCTCATCGGCTGCACGCGTGACGACGCGGCGGGCGAAGCCTACGACAAGGTGGCGCGGGTGCTGGGGCTTCCATATCCCGGCGGGCCCGAGCTGGAACGGCTTGCAAAGGACGGCGATCCCAAGGCAATCCACTTCCATTCCGCCTTCAACGAGCGCGAGGACACCTTTGATATGAGCTTTTCGGGGCTGAAGACGGCGGTCATCAACACGCTGCACGTTGCCGAGCAGCGCGGCGAGCCCATCCACCGTGCCGACGTTGCGGCGTCCTTCCAATACGCGGTCAACTCCATCCTAAGCGACAAAGCGGTGCGTGCCGCCACCGATACGCTGGCGTTGGCGGGCGGCGTCTCTGCAAACCACGATCTGCGGGCGCAGCTGCAGCGAAAGGCAGACCAAAAGGGCATCCGCTTCTGCTGCTCCGAATTCCGCTACTGCACCGACAACGCCGCCATGATTGGCAGCGCCGGATTCTATCTGTTGATGAAGGGGCATTTGTCGGGGCTGGATTTGAACGCCACGCCCTATTTGTCCGTGGTGTAGCGCCTTTTTTTAACGCGCAAACGCCTCCCAAACGGGAGGCGCTTTTGTTGAAAAAGCCTTAGTTGCTGCGGCGTGTGCCGCGCACCAGCGTCAGCAAGCGCAAAATGGTGATGAGCGAGCCCAGCGCGGCGAGCACATAGGTGTTGGCGGCGGCGCGCAGCATCTTTTTGGCGGCAGGGCGTTCGGCTTCGGTGATGTAGCCGCCATCGGTGAGCAGCGTCAGTGCGCGGCGGCTTGCGTTGAATTCCACCGGCAGCGTGACAAGCTGAAACAGGAACATGACAAAATACAGCGCGACGCCGCCCATGGCGATGTAATAGCCGACGTTGCCCGCATTGGCAAAGAGCGACAGCACGATGCCGCCCAAAATGAGGTATGGCCCGAACCGACAGCCAAAGTTGGCGACGGGCAGCACGGCGTTGCGAATGCGGATGGGCGCATAGCCTTCTTCGTATTGCAAAACGTGTCCGACCTCGTGGGCAGCCACCGACAACGCGGCGACGGAGTTGGAATCGTACACGGCTTCGCTGAGACCGACCGTACCCGTTTTGGGGTTGTAATGGTCGGTCAACGCGCCGCTGACCCGCGTAATCGGCAGCGTCACACTGTTGTCGCCCATGATGCGCCGCGCCACCTCGCGGGCAGGCAGCCCACTCGAAGCCGGCGTCTGGTTGAGCCTTTGAAACACCGAATTGACCCGTGCCGACGCGGCAAACGACAGCACCATGACCAACAGCAGCAAAATTGTGTAAAGATAAAACTCCATACCTTTATTATAACGTAAGTTGTGGCAGAATACCATTGCAAAACGTGAAAATTATGTTATAATTCACGGAAGAAACGGACTGCCCAAGGCAGAAAAAGGAGATTCCCTATGCAACTACCAAGACTGCGTGACATCGAAAAGAACCCCGAACGCTATGTGGGCGCCATCACCGTCGGCGGCTGGGTGCGCACCGTGCGCGAAAGCAAGTCGTTTGGCTTCATCGAGCTGAACGACGGCACCGCGTTTTGCTCGGTGCAGGTCGTATATCCCAACGACGCACGCGGCTTGGGCAAGGGGCTTTCGACGGGCTGCTCCGTCGAGGTAAGCGGCACGCTGCTGCTGACGCCCGACGCGCCGCAGCCGTTTGAGATTCACGCCGAGACCGTCACGATCTTGGGCGCGTGTCCGCCCGATTATCCCATGCAAAAGAAGCGCCATTCGCTGGAGTATCTGCGCACCATGCCCACGCTGCGTCCCCGCACCAACACGTTTTTGGCGACGTTCCGCGTGCGCTCCGTGGTGGCGGCTGCCATCCACGAATTCTTCCAGTCCCGCGGGTTCGTCTACGTCCACACGCCGATTCTCACCAACGCCGACTGCGAAGGCCGCGGCGAGATGTTCCAAGTGACCACGCTCGACATGGAAAATCCGCCCCGCACCGAGGACGGCAAGATTGACTACACCCAAGATTTCTTCAAAAAGGAAGTCCATCTGTCGGGTTCGGGTCAGCTCTACGGCGAAGCGTTCGCGTTGGCGTTCCGCGACATCTACACGTTTGGCCCCACCTTCCGTGCCGAATACAGCTTTACCGCCCGTCACGCCAGCGAGTTCTGGATGATCGAGCCGGAAATGGCGTTCTGCGATTTGGAGGGCGACATGGAAATTGCCGAAGCGATGGTCAAGTACATCATCCAAACCGTGTTGGAGCGCTGCCCCGACGAGATGGCGTTCTTCTCGAAATTTATCGACAAAGACCTTTTGGACAGGCTGCACAACGTGCTGCACAACGACTTCGGCCGCGTCACCTATACCGACGCCATCGCCATCTTAAAGGACAGCGGCGCCGCGTTTGAATACCCCGTGGAATGGGGCATCGACCTGCAGTCCGAGCATGAGCGTTACCTCACCGAGCAGGTGTTTGGCAAGCCCATCTTCCTCACCGACTATCCCAAGGAGATCAAGTCGTTCTATATGCGCGTCAACGACGACGGCAAGACGGTGGCGGCGTGCGATCTGCTGGTGCCGGGCGTAGGTGAGATCATCGGCGGCAGCCAGCGTGAGGAACGCTACGACGTGCTGGACGCCCGCTGCAAGGAGTTGGGCATGGATATGTCCGAATACCAATGGTTCTTGGATTTGCGCAAATATGGCAGTGTCAAGCATGCCGGCTTCGGGCTTGGGTTCGAGCGCATGGTCATGTATCTGACGGGCATGGCAAACATCCGCGACGTGCTGCCCTTCCCCCGCACGGCGGCAAACTTAGAGCTGTAATTTGCCATTCTCCCCAAAAATGCATAAAACGACCACACCGAAGTGATCCTCCTTCGGTGTGGTCTTATATTCGGCACTTACGCGGCTGCCGCAAGGGAGGTGCGACAGCCGTCGCAGAATCAATCGTCCAAGTGTTTGATCATTGGATCGAAGTTCAGCACGGCACCACCGGGTACTTCCGGTGCATCGCCGCCGTTCGTCGGGGTCTCGCCGTTCCAAGTCCCGCTGTCCGCGAGCACATCGCGGGTTTTGAAACGCAAGATTTCGATTTTGGCCGATTCGTATTGTTTCATATTCTGTTCCTCCTTACTCGGTCACGGTCGAAGCCGTGCCGGCAAGCACCTTTTGGATGCTGTTGTATTTTAGTATGCCGCGCATCGAGATCTTGGGCGTCGTGAAGAAGCCCGTGAACACGATGTCCGTGCTCTGCTTGTCCGACATGCCCGTCAGCACCAGCGCAAACGTCAAAGAGTCTGCGTCTGCCGAGAAGATGCGCATGCCCGCACCATAGTAAGCGGTGTACAGCAGCTCCTTGAGCGCCGTGCCCGTGGTCGCTGCGTCCATCGCAGCCGTCCAAGTGACGGCAGGCAGCAAGACCGTGCTCAAATTCCCATCGTTATCATAGTTGGCCTTCGAGCGCACGTTGTAGCCAATTTGCAGCGTTTCGCCAGGCTCCAGTGCCGCCTGCAGCGCTGCGCGGTCGATCTCGAACGCGAAGCGGAATTTGGATCCGTCGGTGTACGCCTGCGCGCCTAGCAGCGCGGGCAGCGGCGCGATGTTGTAGGTTGCGCCATCGGTGATCGGCTCCGTCCAAGTGGTTTCGCCGTTTGGCGCCCATGCTGCGGCTTGTCGTCCATCATAGTAGATGGTAAAGCCCGTTGCGCAGTCTCCGAAGACCGGCGTTTCCACGATGCCAAGATTGACTGATTCGTCAATCGTGGGCGGCGCGCCCAAGAAGAGCGCGCTCTTGAGGGAAGAACAAGCAGTGAATGCCGCAATGCCGAGAACCTCCACGCTGTTGGGAATGACGACGCTTGTGAGTGCAGAGCAAAGGGCGAATGCGCCATACTTGATTGTCGTTACGCTGTCGGGAATTGTGACGTTTGCAAGTGAGGTGCAGCTATAGAATGCGCCGCAGTCGATGGTCGTCACGCTGTCTGGGATCGTGACGCTTGTAAGCGCGGTGCACTCGTAAAACGCCCCACGCACAATCCTGCCCACACCGTCCGGAATGGTGACGCTCGGAAGCGCAGTGCAGCCATAGAACAAGCTTTCCGGGATATCGGTGAGGTTGTTGGAGATCGTGACGCTTGCGAGCGCGTTACAATGAGTAAATGTACTCTTTTCGATTGTCGCCACGCTGCCCGGAATGGTGATGCTTGTCAGGGCGTCGCAATCACCGAACGCCTCCTTTCCAATCGCGGTCACGCTGTTTGGAAGGGTGATGCTTGTCAGGGCGTCGCAATCACCGAACGCCTCCTTTCCAATCGCGGTCACGCTGTTTGGAATTGTGACGTTTGCAAGGGAAGTACATCCGTAAAACGTTGAGTCTCCGATGGTCGTTACGCCGCTTTGGATGGTGACGCTTGTGAGGGCGGTCGCCCATGCAAACGCTTGTTCCCCAATCGTGGTCACACTGCCCGGAATGGTGACGGCGGTGAGGGAGGAACTGTTACGGAAAACATGTGACACATTCTTTACGCCGGACGGAATGGTCACATTGCCCCCCGTTCCTTTGTACGCAACCAACACGCCGTCTCCGGCGATGATAAAGTCTCCCGTCTGTGCGTCCAACCATTGGGTGTCTCCAAATGCCCACGCGCCGATGTCGGTGACGGTGTTTGGAATCGTGATGGAGAGAAGGTTGTAGCAGCCGCAAAATGCGCTCTCCCCGATGGACGTTACGCTGCTTGGAATCGTAACGCTTGTGAGGGTGCTGCAGTTATAAAACGCTTGCCCCCCAATTTCTGTCACGGTGTTCGGGATTGTCACATCCCCGCCTGTCCCATTGTACTTGATCAAGACGCTGCCTGCCATTGCGAATTCATCCGTTTGCGCAGTCAGCCACGGGGTATTGTAAAAGGCATTAGTCCCAATATGCGTCACGCTGCTTGGGAACGTGATGGTTGCAAGGTCGGTGCAGCCATAAAACGCACCGTCGCCGATGGTCGTTACCCCGCTCGGAAGCGTGATGCTTGCAAGAGAAGTACATCCGTAAAATGCATACTGCTCAATGGCGGTTACGCTGCTTGGGATGGTGACGCTTGTAAGGGAAGTACATCCCTGAAATGCGTAGGTTTTAATGGTCGTTATCCCGCTCGGAATCGTGATGCTTGCAAGGGAAGTACATCCGTAAAATGCACCGTTGTCAATGAACGTGACGCTGTTGGGGATCGTGACGCTTGTAAGCGCGGTGCAATGATAGAATGCGCCATCGCCAATCTTGGTCACGCTGTTTGGAATCGTAACGCTTGTAATGGTATCATTGCCGTCGAAAGCATAATCCCAAATCGACGTGACGGTGTAGCCGTCAATCGTTGCGGGAATTGTAACGGCGCCGCCCGCGCCCGTGTAATCCGTGATGGCGGCGTTTCCATCTGCGTCGAGGTTGTAATACAAGTCCCCTTCCCCTGTCGCCATACTTGTGACGGCGGGAACGAGTGCAAGCAGTAAGACCAGTGCCAGCAAACAACTAAAGATTCGTTTCATGTTTGTACCTCCTATGACGTCAAAATTTGGGGATGCCATTTGGAATCGTGTTTTGAAACACCATCCTCAAGGCGCTTGCCTTGCGGGCTGTCGCACAAAGATGCGGCAACGGCCAAGGTGACAGGCAGGGTGCGTTCTACAAATTGGCCTTGTTCGATCGTGGCTGCGTAGTCCAAAACCGAGGCACCGGCGAGGGAGGTGCAGGGAGAAGATGCGTCAGATAGGAAGATAGTAGCGGATAGCATGACAGCACCTCCCGTCCCGTTGTATTTGATGAGAACCCCCGACCCTAATCCAAAAAATCATTCGTTTGTTTCGCCCTCCATGGCGTATCCATAAAGTCCTTTTCGATGATGTGACGTTGCATCTTCGTTTCGGACTTGTTCTTTCAAAGTCGTCACATGAAGGGGAATGGGCATGGTGTAGGGTCCACCATGCCCGCCGCTATTGACTTGTGTGCTGCCGCAAGGGAGGAGCAACAGCCCACAATGGCTTAATCGAAGATATAATCTGCAAGCGGTGCGAAGTTTAACACGATGTCTCCGGACACTTCCGGCGCGTCGCCCTCGTTCCCGTCATTCCAATTCCCGCTGTCCGCGAGCACATCGCGGGTTTTGAAACGCAAGATCTCGATTTTTGCCGTCTCGTATGGCTTTTTCATATGCAAATCCTCCTCAGTTGATCACGGTGGAAGCCGTGCCGGCAAGCACACCCGTGACGCTGTTGTATTTCAAGATGCCGCGCATCGAGACCTTGGGCGTCGTGAAGAAGCCCGTGAACACGATGTCCGTGCTCTGCTTGTTCGACATGCCCGTAATCACCAGCGCAAACGTCAGCGAATCCGCGTCGGCAGAATAGATGCGCATCCCCGCACCGTAGTACGCGGTGTACAGCAGCTCCTTGAGCGCCGTGCCCGTTTCCGCCGCGTCCATCGCAGCCGTCCAAGTGACGGCAGGCAGCGTGACGGTGTTCAAAACGCCGTTGGCTTCATAGTTTGTCTTGGAACGGACGTTGTAGCCAATTTGCAGCGTATCGCCGGGCGTAAGCGCCGCCTGCAGCGCAGTGCGGTCAATCTCAAACGCGAAGCGGAATTTGGATCCGTCGGTGTACGCCTGCGCGCCCAGCAGCTGCTCCATCGGCGCGATGTTGTAGACCACCCCAGCTCCCCATTTTGCCGGCTCCGTCCAAGTGGTCTCACCGTTTGGCGCCCAAGACGCGGCATAGCGCGAACTGTAATAGAAGACAAGATCTGCGGCGCACCCATCAAAGCAGGTTTCCATGGGGCCCATAATATCTGCATCATGCGGCACGCCTTCAAAGAATACGCTGTCAAGTGAGGAACAGCCGGAGAACGCTAAACCCGCGATGGTCGTTACGCTGCTCGGAATCGTGATGCTTGTAAGCGCGGTGCAGCCACCAAAAGCGCTCGGTCGGATTTCCGCAACGCCATTTTGAATCGTGACGTCGGAAAGCGCAGTGCAGCCATTAAATGTTCCTGCGGAAATCGTCGAGATGCTGCCCGGAATTGTGACGCTTGTGAGCGCTTCGCAGCCGCTGAAAACAAAGTTGTCAATCGTCGTTACGCTGTTCGGAATCGTAATGCTTGTAAGGGCGATACAAGAAGCAAATGCGCTCTCCCCGATGGTCGTTACGCTGCTTGGGATCGTAACGCTGGTAAGAGAAGTGCATCCGGAAAAAGAGCTGGCCGCGATGCTTGTCACGCCGCTCGGAATCACGACGCTTGTAATGTAAGGAGTACCTTGGAAAGTTTCATTCCCAAAGGCTATGACGGGATAGCCGTCCACCTCAGCGGGTATCGTGACAGCGCCGCTGGAACCAAGATAACCGATGATGGTGGCATTTCCGCCAACAGTCGTGTACATAAAGTCGCCATAAATGGTTGGTTCATCGCTCGCCTCCGTCAAACCTGTGACGGCGGGAAAGAGGGTGATGAGAAAGAGCAGGGTCAGCAGGATGCTGAAGATTCGTTTCATGGTTTGTTCCTCCCAGAACTATAATAAATGAAGATACCTTTTGAGATCGTGCCGGTGAACGAAGTGTCTAAACTCTTGCCTTGCTTGCGCTGCGCGAACGGAGCGCGGGGGCAGGAAGCGAGCGGCTGTATCGCGCTTGAGAAACGCCGCACGGTTTCTCAAGACAACGCGTATCTCCCGATTCGTGAAACGAAGTTGACAACCCTCCCTAAAAATGTCTAAAATTCGAACACTTTCGTCTTAATTCGCATCCGAATCATATCATATCGTAATACCGTTTGCAACTGAATTTTAGCTGAAAATCCATACCAATATTAAACATGATTATGTTTTTATTATACTTGTCATAAAAGTAAAAACGTCTCTTTCCTATCAGGAAATATTATGGCAAATAAGTGGCTCTCTTACGCGACCGCGCATATATATTCGCGTCGATTGTATGATATTGCGTGCAGTCGCTGTAACAGCGTGTTTTTGGCGGTTGCGGGCATTTTTTTTGCGGCGGCGGGCGTTTGGGTCGCTCGATCTTAAAAACCGCTTGTCAGCGCGGCGCGATTGCGGTATAGTATCAGTAAAGTTGGGTTAATTTTTTGGGGGACGTATGCCGACGATTCTTGTGTACGCGTTTTTGTTTTGCATCGGCAGCCTTTTGGGGTGGTGCATCGAGGTGGTGTTTCGCCGCTTCTTTTCCTCGGCGAATCCGACGCGGCGGTGGATCAATCCGGGCTTCTTGGTGGGGCCCTGCCTGCCGTTGTACGGGTTTTGCCTGTGCGCGCTGTATCTGTTGGCGTCGTGCGAGCCGCTTTTGCCCATTGCGACGCCGTGGCTAAAGAAGATGGTGCTGTTTGTTGGGATGGCGCTGTGCGTGACGCTGGTGGAGTTTTTGACGGGGCTGTTTTGTCAGAAGGTGCTCAAGGTCAAGCTGTGGGATTACAGCAAGCGCAAGGGCAACATCATGGGCATCATCTGCCCACGTTTCACCGTGTTTTGGGCGATTCTGTCCGCGCTGTACTATTTCCTCATCCATCCGCACGTCCTTCAAGCCCTTGCGTGGCTGTCGCAGAATTTGGCGTTCTCCTTTGTGATTGGGATGTTCTACGGCGTCTTCGCCTTGGATTTGGCGTACTCGATCAAGCTGCTGCCCACCATTCGCGCCTTTGCAAAGGAGCATGAATTGGTGGTCAAATATGAGGATCTGAAGGCGGACGTGCGCGCCTACGCCGAAAAGCAGACGGGCAAAGCCAAATTCTTCCTCTTGATGCACACGCCCCGCCCCCTCAAGGAGCAGCTTGCGGAATCGGCGCAGCGCATCCGCACCTTTGCAAGCGAATTGCATAAACCGCGTTCCTAATTTTTCATGCGTGAACAAGAAAGGAATCCCATGATGAAGATTGTCAAAACCGAACTCGAAAAATACCCGCGCCGCAAGCTCATTTGCAAGCGCTATACCGATGCGGATCGCAACGCGAACGGCACCTTTTCAGATCAGTGGGCGCTGTGGATGGAGCAGCATTGGTTCGAAAAAGTGGGTTGTGCGGACGACTGCATCGGCTTGATTCGCTGCAACGGCAACGGCTTTGAATACGACATCGGCGTGTTTCAAGCCGCGGACGCGCCCGACGTAGCGGGGTTTGACTCCGTACCGATCGAAGCGGGCACGGCGTTCGTCTGCTATCTGTACGGACACGAGGAAACGGGCGAGCTGTACGGCGAAGACGCCACCAAGCGCTGCCTTAGCATGCTGGAAACGGCAGGGTTTCACGCCGCCGACAAGGGTTGGATGGTTGAGCGCTACCACTGCACGCGCTTTTTGCGTCCCGACAAGGCGGGCTGCGTGGTGCTGGATTTCGGCATCTATTTGGAGGACTGAGCCTTGGAACGAACCGAACGCATCGCACGCACGATCCGCTTTTTGAACGACGCCTTTCAAGACAGCGATTACCTTTCGGCGCATCCCGACGCGAAGGCGTACCGTTTGGAACACACCTATCGCGTGGCGCACATCGGCTGTGCCATTGCCGAGGCGGAAGGAATGGACGCGGAGGCGATGACCATCGGCTGCCTGCTGCACGATGTTTCGTATTGCCTGCCGTTCGATTCGGACGACGCGGTGTTGGAGCATGGACGGCGTTCGGCACGAATGGCAAGACCGCTGTTGGAAACGTTCGGCCTTGCGCCCGAAACGCTGGAGGCAATCTGCTACGGGATTGCCATCCATGTGGACGACAAGGCGGATTTTGCGGGCGAACGCGCGCCCTTCGCGTTGACCATCTCCGACGCGGACAACATTGACCGCTTCGATGCGTACCGCATTTACGACATTCTGCGCTACCTGCAATACGACAGCATGACCTTGGACGAAAAGCGCGTCCATGTGGAGAAGGTGCTGACGCGATCGGAACAGTATTTGGCGACGCCCCTTGCGACCGCGACGGCAACGCGGCTGTGGAAGGAACGGCTGCAGTTTCGGATTGCGTTCTATCAGCGGCTCAAGGAGCAGATCGAGACGAGTACGCCCTTGTAAACGTGGGCGTTACGCCTTTCGCCTCGCTGCCAACCTTTTGCGGGAACACCCGTGGGAAGGGACGCAAAAACGTCCGTCTGTCATCCTGAGGCAAAGCCGAAGGATCTCGCACGCAAGCGAGAGATTCTTCCTCGCTTCGCTTCGTCAGAATGACAACACATGGGCGGTTGCACGTACATGGAAGATTCTTCTGTACTTTGTACCTCAGAATGGCAACGCATGGGCGGGTACGCTTACAAAAAAGATTCTTCGGCACTTCGCCTCAGAATGACAACGCATGGGCGGGTGCGCGTACATGGGAGATTCTTCCTCGCTCCGCTTCGTCAGAATGACAACGCATGGGCGGTTGCACGTACATGGAAGATTCTTCTGTACTTTGTACCTCAGAATGGCAACGCATGGGCGGTTGCACGTACATGGAAGATTCTTCTGTACTTTGTACCTCAGAATGACAACGCATGGGCGGGTGCGCGTACATGGGAGATTCTTCGGCACTTCGTGCCTCAGAATGACGCGTCAGAAAGGAACTTATGAAACGAGAACTTGGAATCGCACGCTGCGGGCTGGCTTGCTGCCTGTGCAGCGAAAACGACCATTGCGACGGCTGCCGCGATGACGGGTGCGCCGACCATGCGTGGTGTCATAATCGCCGCTGCTCCCAAGAAAAGGGGCTGGCGGGCTGTTTTGCCTGCGGCGACGTTTGCCGAAACGGCATTCTATCCAAGCCCAAGCCGTACGCCTTTACCCTGTTTGCGAAGCGTTACGGCACGGAACGGCTGTTGGACTGCCTTGCGCGCAACGAGCAGAACGGCGTCGTCTATCATCGGGCGGGCATCGTGGGCGATTACGATTTGGACGACCCGCAAGCCATCCTTGCCCTCCTCGAAACGGAGGCAAGCGACCCATGACCGACGCTCTTTTGCGCTGCGGTTGGGAGATGCGCACCGAAGCGGAACGCGAATACCACGACACGCGTTGGTGCGTGCCGCTGCACGACGACCGTGAGCTGTTTGCCATGCTGTGCTTGGAAGGGATGCAGGCGGGGCTGTCTTGGGCGCTGATTCTCAAGCGCGAAGCGGGCATCCGCGCCGCCTTCGATCAGTTTGACCCCGTGCGCGTCGCCGCCTACGACCAAGCCAAAAAGGACGCGCTGTATCTCGATCCGCGCATCATCCGCAATCGCCGCAAAATTGACGCCGTGGTGCAAAACGCCCAAGCGTTCCTTGCGGTGCAGCAGCGCTTTGGCAGCTTTGACGCCTATATTTGGCAATTTTCTTCCGGCGTGCCCGAGGTGCATCATCCCGCCGCGCTATCGGACGTGCCAACGCGCTCGCCGCTGTCCGAACGGGTCAGCGCCGATTTGATCGCCCGCGGGTTCCGCTTTGTCGGGCCCGTGATCGTTTATTCCTATCTGCAGGCCATCGGCGTCTGCAACGACCACCTCGAAACGTGCGCATTCAAATATGCGCGAAAGGACGTCCAATGAATGTCTCCCGCATCCTCTGCATCCAAGGCGCACCCGCGCTCTTGGAATACGCCGCCGCTTGGTTTCACCAAAAGTGGGGCGTGCCCCAAGAAGCCTACCGCGAAAGCATGGAAGAAAGCCTGACCGCCACAGCCGTTCCGCAATGGTACGTCTGCATGGACGGCAATCGCATCGTCGGCGGACTGGGCTTGATTGCAAACGATTTTCACGACCGCCCTGACCTGACACCCAACGTGTGCGCCGTCTTTGTAGAGCCGGATTGCCGCAAGCAAGGCGTCGCGGGCAGGCTGCTTGCACGCGTCGCGCAGGACGCGCACGATCACGGCGTCGATACGCTGTATCTGCTCACCGACCACACCGCCTTTTATGAGCGTTACGGCTGGTCGTTTCTCTGCCTTGTGCAGGGCGACGACGAACCGACGATGAGCCGCATGTATGTGCATCATTTTGTAGAAGAATAACGCTGCACGCATCTTGCCTGCACCGTTCCTTACACGGGTTGTACCCTTTCCTCTTTCAATCTACACGCCGTATCTCTCACGGCGTCTTTTTTGTCCAAATTCAACCAACGGTTGAGAAAACATTCTACCGATTCTACAAACGGGGGATGCAATTGGACGGTGAAAGGCGCTATACTGGTGGTACCAACCAAAGGAGGTTCCCAAGGTGGAGCTCAAGATTGCAGAAAACATCCGCATGATGCGGAAGGAACGGCACCTGACCCAAGAGCAGCTTGCGGAGGCGATGGGCGTTTCCATCGGCGCCGTGTCCAAGTGGGAGCAGGGCGGTTCGGCGCCGGATTTGTTGCTGATTGTCTCGCTGGCGCAGTTTTTTGAAACGTCGGTGGACGTTTTGCTGGGCTACGGCTGGGAGGCGGGCAGCATGGGCGCCGCCGTCAATCGGCTGCGGGCGTTCGGCAAGGCGAAGCAGTATCAAGAGGGCATGGCGTTTGCGGAGCAATCGCTGCAAAAATATCCCAATAGCTTCCCCCTCGTCTATCGCAGTGCGTGGCTGTATGCGCGATTCGGGTTTGAGCACGGCGACGCGGCAGCCAATCGACGCGGGTTGGTGCTGTTTGAGCAATCGTTGCTGCTGATTGCGCAGAACACCGACGAAGACATCCACGAGCTGTCCATTCGCAACGACATCGCACAGCTGCATTTGCAGTTGGGCGAGACGGATTTGGCGCTTGCGGAGCTGAAAAAGAACAATGCGGACGGCATCAACGACGGAAACATCGGCATGATTCTCTCGAACGAATCGGGGCGGGAAAAGGAGGCGCTGCGGTATCTTTCCGATGCGCTCTTGGACAATATCGCCTCGCTGATCAACAGCAGCGTCGGGTTTTCCAACGTCTATGCGAAGCAAAAGCAGTATCGGGAAGCGTTGGCGCTGTTGCAGACGGTGCGCACGTTTACCAATGCGCTGCAGCAGCCCAACCGTATCTCCTACTTGGTCAAGACGGACGTGGTGCTTTTGACCACGTCGGCGGTGCTGTCCATGCAGGACGGGCAGGCGGACGCGGCGAAGTCCTATTTGCAGCAAGCGCGGCAAGCGGCGCTGCGGTTTGACGCATCGCCCGTATTCGGTGTGGACGGCATTCGCTATTTGGACGAATTGCCCAACGCCAACGTCGCGGACGATTTCGGCGAGACCGCCATGGCGGGCATTGAAAAGATGGTACAGGGAGTTCGTGACGAGCTGCCGCAGCTTGTCGCCATCTGGCAAGCCGTCAAGGAGGCGTCCCGTGAAGCATAATCAAATGAAAGCGCTGACCAAAGCGTTTTGCCGCGGCAATCGTTGGAACTATGCGTTGAGCATGGCGTCCACGGCGCTGTTTGTGGCAATCAATCTGGTGATTGCGTGGCTGATGCAGCAGCTGATTGACGTGACCACAGGCGGCGCGCAGACGCTGTCGATTTTGCAGCTTGCCATTTTATCCGCGATCATCGTGGGCGGACTGCTGCTGCTTTGCCTGACGGAAGTGGTGTTTTTTCCGCGCTTTTTGCAGCGTGCCATGCGACAATATAAAGAGGAAGCGTTTGCCGCGCTGCTGCAAAAGGGCATGGCGGCGTTCTCTGCCGAAAACACGTCCACCTATCTTTCCGCGCTGTCCAACGACGTGAACAGCATCGAGAGCAACTACCTTTCGCAAGTGTTCACGCTGGTCACGAGCTTGGGAACCGGACTGGGCGCGTTGGCGCTGATGCTCTATTACAGCCCGCTTTTGACGCTGATTGCCGTGGGGCTGACGCTGCTGCCGCTGGTATCGTCGCTGCTGACGGGCAATCTGCTCCCGAAGGCGGAGCAGCAGGTTTCCAAGCGCAACGACAGCTTCTTGGGCGTGTTGAAGGACAGCCTGTGCGGCTTCTCGGTCACTGCGCTCCCTGCGAAGCCGGCCCGAACCTTCCCAGAGTCGCGCGAAGAACTCCAAGCAACCTGAATTATCTTGTACACGGGTTTTCCAACGAAAATGTCAACAAATCCGTATGTTTTCCGTCTCGTGTTGTCATTCTGACGAAGCGAAGCAAGGAAGAATCTCCTGCTTGCGTGCGAGATCCTTCGCAGAAGCTCAGGATGACATGAGCGGTTTTCGCGTTGCTTTCCCGAAATCCGTGTACGTGGGTTGCCCGCAAAAGGTTGGTAGCGAAGCGAAAGGCGTAACGCCCGCGTTTACAAGGGCGTAGCCGAAGCAAGCGTGACCTTTTGCGGAGAGGAGCCATGACGGAGCGGGTGCGCAATGGCGGATGAGGCAAAGCCGAAGGAGCCGTTGCGAACAAAGCGAAGTACATGGCGACGAGAGCCGTCCCGTTGTTGTGCAATTCTCTTACTTTCGGAAGAATAGAATGCCGATGCAGTTGGGGCCGCAATGGTTGGAGATGGTGCAGCCCGCACGGGTGTGGTAGATCTCGGCAAAGGGCACTGCGGCGCGGACGGCTTCTTCCGCCGCGTCCTTGATGGCTTCGGTACAGCCCGAATCGGTGATGAAGATGCGGAACGGATCGACCGTGTCGGGCTCGGCTAACTTATCGTTGATGTAGCGCACCACGGCGCGGTCGAACGAGCAGCGATACTTTTTGGAGACGCCCATCTTGCCGTTTGCCACTTGGATGGACGGCTTGATGTTGAGCAGGTTTGCGCCCAGCGCCATCAGCGAGCTGCAGCGACCGCCCAAGCTGAGATAGCGCAGCGTGTCCAGCACGAAGCTGACGTCCAGCTTGTCTTTGCGGGCTTCCACCACGTCGAAAATCTCTTTTGCCGTCTTGCCCTTTGCGGCAAGCTCGGCGGCAATCAGCACCAAATGCCCAATGCCCGTGGACAGGTTGCGCGAATCGCACACGAACACGTTGTCGAATTCGCGTGCCGCGATGCACGCGTTTTGGTAGCAGGAGGACATCTCGCTGCTGATGCAAAAATGGACGATGCCGTCATGGGTCTTCAACTGTTCGCCAAAGTAGGCAAGGTATTCGTCCACGTTGATGGCGGCGGTGGACGGAATCTTTTTGGCACGATCCACATAGGCGTACACGTCGTCCGGCGTGACCTCGATGGCGTCCCGATAGGACTTGCCGTCCATCACAATGTAAAGCGGCGTAATGCCGACGTCGTATTTTTCGATGAGCTCCTGCGAAAGGTCGCAGGTGCTGTCCGCGCTGATTCGAAGCATTTGGATTCCTCCTATTTTTCTATCTTATTTGTACGCGATGCAATTCTTGTTCGCACCCTACCGCTGCCCACGTTGTCTCTCTTTCCCCCGTTCCCAAAAGTAGAGTGAAAAACGAGGACTCTACCCACAGTAGAATCTTCACAAATTGCCGACGATATTCCGTTGTTACAGGGTGGGAAGCCGTTGTTCCAACAATTTGTACAGCCCGAATGCCAGTCCCGCACCCACGACGCTTTGCAGCAGGTTCAGCGGCACGTTCACGATGGCGCCGCCGCCGTAGAGCGCCAGCTCAAACAGCAGATAGCCGATTGGCACCACCAGTGTGGCGATGCCCAAGGAAATGGACTTCAGCTTGCCTTTGAACAGGCGATTGAACGCGTACACCACCAGCGCCATCGCGCCCTTGATGAGCAGCGTGGCAGGCGCATAGATGGCATAGCCGTTCAGGTCTGCCAGCATGGCGCCCACGCCCGCAGCCAGCGGCGCGTAAGGCATGGGCAAAATGAGGGCGCACAAAAAAACGCCGACGTCGCCCAAGTTCAAGTACCCGATGCCGCCGGGCAGCGGCACGCGTGCAAACATGGTCAGCAAAAACGTGATCGCACAAAGCACCGCCGCGTAGGTCAGCCGGCGCACATATTTGTTCATTCTGCCTCCTTGGGGCCGATGCCCAGTGAGATTTGCACCCGCTGCATACCCGCAATCGTGCAGGAAAGCACCACGTCCAACGGGAGGCCCAGCATCTCGCAGCCGTTGAGAATCACATCGCGGTCGCACTTGGCTGCGAACTTTTTGTCCTTAAACTTTTTCTTGGCGCTCTGCACCGTCATATCCGAAATGCCCGTGGGACGCATCAGCGCCGCCGCCATGACGATGCCCGTAAGCTCGTCCACCGTGTACAGGCACTTTTCCACCACGCTTTGCGGCTTGACGTCGGAACACAGCCCGTACCCGTGGGACAGGATGCAGCGAATGTCCGCCTCGTCCACGCCTTCGGGCTCCAGCATCGCACGGGTGTGCTGCAAATGCGCGTCGGGGTACTGCTCGTAATCCACATCGTGCAGGTAGCCGATGGCTTCCCAGTATTCGGGCTCAGAGCCATAATACGCCGCCATCGCGCCCATCGCGGCGGAAACCGCCAAGGCGTGCTTCAGAAGATGCGGGTCGGTTGTGGTGCGATGCAAAATTTCTTTTGCCATTTCTAATGTCAACATAGAACCTCCTACAATGAACGGCAGGTTATGCAGAACGGTGCCCACGCGACGGCGGGCAAGGCGTCCTTTGCTTGCTGCTCGGTTTCGAATAATCCAAAGACGGCGGAGCCGCTGCCCGTCATCTGCGCCGCCAAGGCGCCTGCATCCAAAAGCGCTTGCTTGAGCGCGCCAATTTCGGGCACGCGGGCAATGGCGGCAGGCTCCAAGACGTTTTGCATCCGCGTTGCCAGCGCCGCAAGATCGCCCTTGCCCAAGGCGGCGATGGCGCCGTAGGTATCGACGCGCGGCCGCGGCATGGGCAGCGTGGCAAACAGCTCACGGGTGGAAACGCCGTCTTTGGGCTTGCAAACAACAAAGTACAAACGCGTTGCGGGCTGAAACGGCGTCAGCACCTCGCCGACGCCTTCGCAGCGACAGGTGCCGCCGCGCAGGCAAAAGGGCACGTCCGCACCCACCGCCAGCGCAATCTGCCCCAGCGTCGTGTCGTCCGCCATGCGATGCAGCCGCTGCAGCCCGCGCAATACGGCAGCCGCGTCGGCGCTTCCGCCGCCCAAGCCCGCTTCCATGGGAATGCGCTTTTCGCAGCGAATCCGCGCACCGCAGCCCGTTGCCTTTTGGTACAGCATGGCTGCCTTGTACATGGTGTTTTCGTAGGGCAGCTCCATCCCCGTAACGGTCACTTCAACCTTGCGCGCCTTTTCAACAAAGATGCGGTCAAACAGGTTGATCGTCTGCATGACGGAATCGATGGCGTGATACCCATCTTCCCGCTTATACAGAACGCCCAATGTGAGATTTAGCTTGGCAAGTGCCAATTCCTCTACGACCATGCGGACAGTATAGCACAAGGGCGCCGTGGTTGCAAGTCGTCGCTCGTCGGCGCGGACTCCGCGTAACGCACGGCACTTTCTGCGGAAAGTGCCGCTTGTCTGCTCCGTCGCGCCTCCTCTCCGCAAAAGGTCACGCTCGTCGGCGCGGACTGCACTTCGTTCGCAACGGCTTCTTCGGCTTCGCCTCATCCGCATTGCTCGCCCGTTCCGTCGCGCCTCCTCTCCGCAAAAGGTCACGCTCGCTTCGGCTACGCCCTTCTTGACGCGGGCGTTACTCCTTTCGCTTCGCTACCAACCTTTTGCGGGAACATCCGTTCACACGGCTTTGGGTTGCGGCGCTACCAACCTTTTGCGGGAACACCCGCGTACACGGTTTTGGGTTGCGGCGCTACCAACCTTTTGCGGGTACACCCGCGTACACGATTTTCGGGAAAGGAACGTTAAATCGCGCCCTCTGTCATCCTGAGGCTGCGCCGAAGGATCTCGCGTGTAAGCAGGAGATTCTTCGGTACTTCGTACCTCAAAATGACCCCGTGGGAGCGGTGGGCAGATGCTATCTGCCCCTACGGAATGACCGCGTGGGGTGCTGTTTTGAATGCGAACGTACAAGAATCAAAATGGCGGTGCAACCGCCATTACCAAAATTTCTTCATTCCTTCATTTCTTCATTCCTTCATTCCCGTTTGTCATCCTGAGGCTGCGCCGAAGGATCTCGCGCTTACACGGGAGATTCTTCGGTACTTCGTCCCTCAGAATGACCGTGCGGGACGTGGCGGGCAGATTCTATCTGCCCCTACGGAATGACCGTGTGGGAGCGGTGGGCAGATGCTATCTGCCACTACAGAATGACCACGTGGGGCGCGGCGGGGCTGGCGCACACGCTCTAAAAGTCAAAATGGCGGTCAAAAACCGCCATTTCCTGAACCATTCACTATTCACTTTTCCAAGTAGCGTTCCAGCTTGCGCTTGACCCGCTGCAGCGCGTTGTCGATGGATTTGAGGGAGCGCTGCATCGACGCGGCAATCTGCTGATAGGACATGCCCGACAGGTACAGGGAAAGGACTTTCTTCTCCATCGGAGAAAGCGCCCCGTCGATGTACTGCGTCAGATGCTCCAGATTCTCTCTGCCGATGAGCTGCTCCTCCGGGTCGGTCACGCGCAGGTTTTGCACCATGTCCAAAAGGGTGCGGTCGCTGTCGTCGTTGGACGCGGGACGGTTGAGCGAAACGTAGGTGTTGAGGGGCGTATGCTTCTTGCGCGACGCCGTTTTGATGGCGGTGAGGATTTGCCGCGTGATGCACAGCTCCGCAAAGCTGTGAAACGACGCTTCCCGCGTGGGATCGTATTCGCAGACCGCCTTATACAGCCCCAACATCCCCTCCTGCACGAGGTCCTCATGGTCTGCGCCGATCAAGAAATACGTGCGCGCACGGGAGCGAACCGTTTGCTTGTACCGTTCGTACAGCAATCGCTCCGCCTCGGCGTCGCCTGCACGCAGCCGTTCCAATAAGACTTCGTCAGTGGGTTTCTCCATTATTGTTCGGCGTCTTGCCGCTTCTTCTCGAACATCAGCACCGCTGCCGCGACGCCCGCGTTCAAAGAACCAATCTGCCCCTGAATGGGGATGGAAACGAGAAAGTCGCAGTTCTCGGTGACGAGCTTGGAAAGACCGTCGCCCTCGCCGCCGATGATCAGCGCCAACGCGCCGTTGAGCCCCTGCTCACGCATCGGACGCCCCTGCATATCCGCGCCCGCAATCCAAAGGCCGGCACGCTTGAGCTCTTGCAATGCGCCGTTGATGTTGACCACCCGCGCAATTTTGATGCACTCGGTGGCGCCTGCCGACGCCTTGACCGCCGCTGCCGTGACCGACGCGCTTCTGCGCTTGCCGATGATGACGCCATGCGCGCCCGCGCACGATGCGCTGCGGATGATGGAGCCCAAATTGTGCGGGTCCTCGACGCCGTCCAGCACGATCACAAACGGGTCTTCGCCGCGTTCCTTCGCCACCGCAAGGATGTCCTTCACGTCGCAGTAGGTCACGCCCGCCGCGTACGCCACAATGCCTTGGTGGTTGGCGGTGTTGCCGCCGTGCCCGAACGGCATGCAAAGCTCGTCCAGCTTTTTGCGGTCGACTTCCCGCAGCACCAGCTTTTTGTCCCGCGCCATATTGACGATCTCGCGCAGGGAACCATCCTGCTCCGCCGTCACCAAAATGCGGTCGATGCTGCGTTCGCTCTTGATCGCTTCGCGCACCGCGTTGCGCCCAATCAGCAGGTACGGCTGTTCGTCCGGCTCGTTCTGCTGCACTGCGGTCGGCTCGCCTTGCGGCGCGCGCGATTCGTCCGTCGCGTCGCGGTCAAATGTCTGCCGCTCGTCGTAATTCTTTTTCTCGTAGGGCTTGTCCCCAAACTTCTTGTACGGCTTTCTCTCGCCGTAGGGCTTGTCGCCATAAGGCTTTCTCTCGCCGTAAGGCTTATCGCCATAGGGCTTTCTGTCGCCATAGGGCTTGTCGCCATAAGGCTTTCTGTCGCCATAGGGCTTGTCGCCATAAGGCTTTCTCTCGCCATAGGGCTTATCGCCGTAGGGCTTTTTGTCGCCGTAAGGCTTGTCGCCGTAGGGCTTTCTGTCGCCATAGGGCTTATCGCCGTAGGGCTTTTTGTCGCCGTAGGGCTTATCGCCATAGGGCTTTCTGTCGCCATAGGGCTTGTCGCCGTAGGGCTTTTTGTCGCCGTAGGGCTTATCGCCGTAAGGTTTTCTCTCGCCATAGGGCTTGTCGCCGTAGGGCTTCTTGTCCCCATAGGGCTTCTTGTCGCCATAGGGTTTCTTGTCCCCATAGGGCTTCTTATCCCCATAGGGTTTCTTGTCGCCATAGGGTTTCTTGTCCCCATAGGAGCGGTTGCCGTAGGAGCGATTGCCGCTGTTGTTGTTTTGATCGTATGCCATTGTTATTCCTTTCCGTGGTCGGATGATTTTTCTTGTAACGCAGTCGCCATCAAACAGCCGATGCGCGCGTCCTGTCCCTTGCAAAAGAGGAACCCCAGCAGTGCTTCCAAGCCGGTGGCGACGCGATATTCCTGCACGTCGGCGTTCTTGGGGACGGTTCCGCTGTGGGCGTTTCGGCCGCGCTTGAACGCCGCCGTTTCTTCCTCGGTGAGCAATGGCAGGATGCGGTACGCCGCCGCCGCCTGCCCCTTGGCGCAGACCAGCTTTGCGGACGCCAAATGCAGCGCGTGCACCGTCCCGTCCATGGTGGAGACGAGGTGGGTGCGCACATACAGATCGTACACCGTGTCGCCCAGATACGCCAGCGTCAACGCGGACAGCTGCAGCGGGTCAGGCGTCTGCACGATTCCCAATGCCGTCAAGATTTGTTCTCTCATAACCATACACAGGTACTATATCTTGTTTTTTTACAAAAGGCAATGATTATTTTCGGCAAATGCACAGATTGCGCCCATTCTTTTTTGCAGCGTGCCAAGCGGGTCACGCGCCCCGTTTGATGCGCTTCTTGGGCAGCAGCTCTTCTTTGATATAGCCCCATACGCCCTTTGCCGCGCCGCGGTACGCCAACGCGTTGACGCCCAAGAACGCCACCACGATGGCGACGGTGGCGATTGCCGCCCACAGGACGAGGTTGAAATAGCCGTCCAACAGCGCGACGCTGCGCGGAATCAGCCGCCACAGCGCGACGCACAGCACAAACAAAACGATATTGATCGCCCACTTGCGATACGTCTGCCAGCTGCTTCGCTCCAAAATGTGGCGATTGGCATAGAGAATCATGTCGTTTGCGCGGTACAGCAGCGCCGCGATGGTGCCCAGCAGCACGCCATAGATGCCGCTGTCGCGGAAGTTGTGCAGCAGCACCACGGCGACGATGGAAACGACCAAGTTGATGCCCGTTTCAAGGATGGCGCGCCATTGGGTTTTTTTGAAATGACCCGCGTAGTTGATGACCGCACCGCACGCCGCACGCCCGCAGACCATCACCTTGTACACCACAAACAGGATGGGCAGGTAGGTGAGCAGGTAGTTGACGTCGGTGACGCCCCTTGTGTACAGCCGCATGAACGGCAGAATAAACAGGTACGTCACGCAGTACAGCGCAAAGGAGATCGCCATATAGAAGGTTTCATAGGTGTCGAACACCTGCAAAAACCGCTTTCTGTCGGTGTTGCACAGCTGTCCCAGCCGATAGGTGAAGCCCGTATTGGCGTTGCTGATGAGGGTGGAAACCATGTCCATCAGCGTGTTGTACAGCACATAGACGCTGACGATTTTGAGGTTGGTGAACAGCGTCAAAATCAGCACATCGGTGTGATTGAACACCATTTGCGCCACCTGATGCACCAGTACGTTTTTCTTTTGTGAGATCGCCGCCTCGTCGGGCTTGACCTTGAGATCGAGCCAGCCGTAGTGCCGCCGCATATACCAGCTGTAGTAGCCGATCTGTACGATGGTCATGAAAAGCTGTGCCACCTGCAGCCACAGGATGGACAGCCCGCAGGATATCATGATGATTTTGATGATACTGATGGCAAGGTGGGCGATGGTGGTGACGTTGGCGGGAACGTACTCCTTGCCCTCGGCGGACAGCAGCCTGCGATATTTGGCGGTAAAGTAGTACCCCAGCGCGCCGGAACCGCCCACCAGCAAAATGACGCCTGCCTGCAAAAACGAATTGAGTTCGGATTTGACAATCAGCGGATAGCCCACGGCAAGCAGCAACACGCCCGCGGCGTACAGGATGGCGGTGCGCTTGTAAAACTTGTCGGTGGCAGCCATGATGCCGTTGATTTTGTTGCGGTCGCCCCGTCCGATGGGGCCGTACAGCGCTTGGATGGTGGCGGTGCCGACGCCCGCTTCCAACAGCGCCAGATAGATGACGATGTCGTTGACGGAGGACAGGAACCCGTTGGTCTCGGAACCGTAGCTGGTGATGAACAGCCGCGGCAGCAGCAGCCCCACGGCGATCGTGATGATCTGCCCCAGAATGCCGAACAGGATATTCAGAAGACTTTTCTTTTTGGTACTGCTCATGCGTTATTCACACCAATGGTTCGTTACACAGATATCTTCTTAGCGCATCCTCCCAACGCGGTAGGCGCAAAAACCCCGCCGCATCCAAGCTGTCCTTTGCCAGTCTGGAATTGTGGGGACGCTTTGCTGCCGATCGGTATGATTCGGACGATATGGGCAAAACCGCACAGGGTAGATGTGCTTCATGCATGATTGCGGCGGCGAAGTCGTACCAAGAACATACGCCTTCATTGGTTGCGTGATAGATTCCGTATCGTTCCGTTTGCACCATGTCGCAAAGCAATGTTGCCAAATCTTCCGTAAAGGTGGGCGATCCGATCTGATCGTTTACAACCATGATGGATTCTCGTTCCTTGCCCAATCGCAACATGGTTTTCACAAAGTTGTTGCCATAATGTCCAAACACCCACGAAATGCGAACGATAAAGTATCGGTCAAGAGATTGCTGAATTCGTTCCTCCGCTTGCCGTTTACAATAGCCATAAAAGTTGATGGGATTGCAAGGGTCATCCGTCGTATAGGGTTGCTCCCCTTCGCCGTTGAACACATAGTCCGTGCTGAGAAAAAGCATCTTGGCGCCAAATTCCGAACACGCCATTGCGATGTTGTCCGTGCCGATGATGTTTACCCTTTCGCACAGTTCGCGTTCGGTCTCAGCTTTGTCAACAGCGGTGTATGCAGCGCAGTGAATAACCGCGTCAGGATGCACTTCTTCAAATGTTTGCAGCACGCTCTGCGCATCGGTGACGTCGCACGTATCCAAATCAACACCAACCACAGGTAGTTTGCATACCTGCAATCTCTTCATTACGTCTATACCCAATTGACCTTTGGAACCCGTTACAAGCACTTTCATCAGCGGTTGCCATACATGCGTTCGTAGTAGTTTTGATAGTCGCCCTTTAGGATGTTTTCCCACCAGTCCCGATGCTCCAGATACCATGCAATCGTGCGGTGGATGCCCGCGTCAAAGGTCGTTTCGGGCTTCCAGCCAAGCTCCTGCTGCATCTTGGTCGGGTCGATGGCGTAGCGCATATCGTGTCCGGGGCGGTCGGTGACGAAGCGGATGAGGGATTCGGGCTTGTTCAGCTCTTTGAGGATCGTCTTGACCACGTCCAGATTGCTGCGCTCGTTGTGGCCGCCGATGTTGTACACCTCGCCCACGCGCCCGCGGCGCATGACCAAATCGATGGCGGCGCAATGATCCTCGACGTACAGCCAATCGCGCACGTTTTCGCCCTTGCCGTACACGGGCAAGTCCTCGTCGTTCAAGGCGCGGCTGATCATCAGCGGAATGAGCTTTTCGGGAAAGTGGTACGGCCCGTAGTTGTTGGAACAGCGGGAGATGCTGACGGGAACGCCAAACGTGCGATGGTACGCCAGCGTCAACAGATCGGCTGCCGCCTTGCTCGCGCTGTACGGGCTGGAGGTGTGCAGCGGCGTTTCCTCCGTAAAGAACAAATCGGGGCGATCCAGCGGCAAATCGCCGTAGACCTCGTCGGTGCCCACCTGATGAAACCGCTTGACGCCGACGGTGCGGCACGCGTCCAACAGCGTTTGCGTGCCCAACACGTTGGTGCGCAAAAACAGATCGGGATGCTCAATGGAGCGATCCACATGACTTTCCGCCGCGAAATTCACCACGATGTCGGGCTTTTCGCGTTCGAACAGCGCAAACACCGTCTCCTGATTCGCAATGTCGCCCTTCACAAAGGTGAAGTTGGGCGAAGCCATCGCGCCTTCCAGTGTGGCAAGGTTGCCCGCGTAGGTCAGCGCGTCCAAACAGACGATGGCGTCCTCGGGATGATGCAAAAGCTCGTAGTAGATGAAATTGCCGCCGATGAAGCCGGCGCCGCCCGTAACCAACAGTTTCATAGCGTGCCTCCAAAGATAAAGTTGCAGTCGCTCCGCTTTAGCGTCGGTGCGTTTTGATCCTTCTCGGACAGGATTGGATGGGTAACGCCCCAATCCACGCCGATTTCCGCCGCGTCGAACCGAATGCTGCGGTCGTGGGCGGGGCTATACGGGTTGTCCACCTTGTACTGAAACACCACGTCGTCGGTGCGGGTCACAAACCCGTGCCCAAACCCGCGCGGCAGGTACAGCATCCGCTTGTTGGCTTCGCTCAGCTCCACCCCCACCCACTTGAGGTAGTTGGGCGAGCCCTTGCGCAAGTCCACCGCCACATCCATGACGGCGCCGCGGGTGACGCGGACAATCTTGCACTGCGCCATGGGTGCGTTTTGGAAATGCAGCCCGCGCACGGTGTCTTTCTTTGCCGTAAAGCTCTCGTTGTCCTGCACGAACACCGCGTCGATGCCCAGCGCAAGAAACGCGGCGCGGTTGTACGATTCGAAAAAGTACCCGCGATAATCGCCAAACACCTTGGGAACAAGAATCTTGACCTCAGGCAGCGCCGTATCCAAAAGCTCCATCAGCGCAGTCTCCCTTCCGCGACGTTTTGCAGATGCCTGCCGTAGGGCGATTTGCCGTAGCGCACCGCCGCTTCCTGCAGCGCGGCTTGGTCGATCCAGCCGCGATTGAACGCAATTTCTTCGGGCGCGCTGATCTTGATGCCCTGCCGCTGTTCGATCATGCGGACGAAATCCGCCGCGTCCACCAGCGCATCCATGGTGCCGGTGTCCAGCCATGCGAAGCCGCGGCGCAGCAGCTGTGCCTTCAGCGTCCCATCGCGCAGGTATAACTCGTTCAGGTCGGTGATTTCCAGCTCGCCGCGCTTGGAGGGCTTGACCTGCTTTGCCAAGTGTACCACACGTTTGTCATAAAAGTACAGCCCCGTGATGCAATAATTGGATTTGGGATGCTGCGGCTTCTCCTCGACGGACAGCACGTTGCCCGTTTCGTCGATTTCCATGATGCCGAAGCGCTCGGGGTCGTTGACGTGATAGCCGAAGATGGTGGCAACGCCGCGCTCCGCATCCGCCCGCGCCTTTTGCATATACTCGCCCAGCCCGTTGCCGTAAAAGATGTTGTCGCCCAAAATCATGGCGCAGCAATCGCCGTCGATAAAATCCTCTCCCAAAAGGAACGCCTGCGCCAGCCCGTCGGGACTGGGCTGCACCTTGTAGGAGAGCCGCACGCCGAATTGCGCGCCGTCGCCCAGCAAGCTTTGGAAGTTGGGCAGATCGGTGGGCGTGGAGATGAGCAGAATGTCACGGATGCCCGCCAGCATCAGGGTGGAAAGCGGATAGTAGATCATGGGCTTGTCGTAGACGGGCAAAAGCTGCTTGCTCGTCACCATCGTCAACGGATACAGGCGCGTCCCCGCGCCTCCTGCCAAAATAATCCCCTTCATTGCTTTGCTCCTTTACTTGATGATTGCATGTTTGATGCGCGACAGTGTAATGCGCACGCCGCGCTTGAACCGCCGCAAAAACGGAAGCCGAAGCGCCTCCCGCGTCAGCGGCTCGAACGGCGTTTTGCCGAGCTTTTCAAAAAACAGCGCGCGCTTTTGCGGGCACGCCACCGAATGGAGCGCCGCATGGTTTTGCCCGATGGCGTCGGCGGCGTTGACCGCCTGCACCGTGGCGCGATCCCGCACCGCGTCGAACAGCGCTTGCCCCTTTTCGCTTTGCACCAGCACCAGCGACACGCCGCGATCGTCCTTCCAATCGGGCAGTACGTCCTCCACGCCCCAAAAGTCGGCAAGGGTCACGTCGCTTTGCCGCGCCGCCGTCTTGTACAGGCAGCGATAGCAGCACGGACGCAGGCAGACATTGCCCAAGAACGACGCCAAATACGCGTCCTTGCGCAACACCCGCTGATAGTCGTCCACCCGCATGCCAAAGCTGTTCCAGCCGTGGGTCTTGTCGCGGAAATTGACGGTCTTGCGCGGACGTGTGCCGTGACAGTCGTGCAGATAGGTGGCAAACACCTTCGGCGACGGGACGCCGTGGCAAATGATGTCTTGCGTGAACAGCGAATCGTATGTGCGCCCCAGCGCGGCGTACAGCCCCGCAATCTGACAGGGCGTGCCGCAAAACAGCACCGTCACGCCGCTGTCCAAAAGGCGCTTCGCCGCAAATAAGCTATCGCCCAAATCACTTTGCACATACTTGGACGTGCGCAGCTTGAAAAGGTCTTTTTCGTCGCGCACGCAGATGTGGCGCACGGTTTGCGTTTCGTCCAGCGCCGCGCCGAACACCGCGCCGCCGCGGGCAAGAATCTCCTGTGCCAGCAGCGAAAAGGCGCCGCCCGACGAACTGTTTTGCACCAACGTCGCATCCTTTGCAGTCACGGCAAATGCAGCGGGCGCCGCTTTTGGGATGGATGCGGGATGCAGCACGGGGCAGTGGGCGCGACACGCGCCACAGCCAAGGCATTTTGAAGCATCCACAACGGGACGCAAAAAGCCCTCCGCGTCGGGACGCAGCGTGATGCAGCCCTTGGGACACGCCGCCGCGCACGCGCCGCAGCCCGTGCAAGTCTGCGGCAGCGCCAGAATCGGCAAGGCGCGCTTTTGATTGCCCGCCTCGGCAATGGCAAACGCCTGCGTCAAAAATGCGCGGGTCTTTTCGCGCTCCGCCTCCAAAATGGCAGGCGTGGCAGAAAAATCGACTTCGGTTTGCAGCGGCTTTCCCCGATACAAGCACGATTCCAGTCCAAATTTGGAGAGCAGCGTTTGCATCCTGCCGTGCATTTGTTTTCCGTCGGAACGCGGAAATGCGCAAAACGGCTTTTGCAGCAGGATGGCGAACACGGCGCCGTGGAAGGAATCGGTGCAGACGCAGGCGGCATGATCCAAAAGATAGAGAAATTCGGTGGGCGGGCAGTCGTAGTGCGCAAGATCGAACACGTCGCACAGATCCACCTGCGCCCAGTCGTGCGCTTTGCACAGCGCGTCGATGGCGCTGCCGTAGCGCTTGGTGCGATCGCCCAAGAAGTAGCTGAACACATAGGGCTTGTCGGGCAGCACGACGGGACGGACGGCAAGGGCGCGCCAGTCCTTTGCGTCCAGCAGCATGGTGGGATCGGGAAGCACCACAGCGTCCCGTCCCGTCAACTCCTTGATGATGGCGGCGCCGTCCTGCTCCCGCACCGAGAGCATGGGAAATTCGGACAGCCACTTGGCATACGCTTCGCGGCGCACTGTCGGGATGGCGGGCACGCCGAAGCTGGGTGCAAACGGGATGCGTTGGTGCGGCGGCGCAAACTGCAAAAAGTCCAACGCGGAATTTTGCCGATAATTCGGGTTCCACACCTGATCGCTGCCGCACACGAACGCGGCATAGTCCTCTGCCGCAAGCGCAGCCGCCGTTTCGTCCACGGGTGCGGACAGGTGCAGATACGTTGCGTCGAACGTTTCAAAGCGCGCCTTGCGGGACGCCATTGCCGCCGCAATGGCGCTCTGCTGCGCCTTGATTGCCCGCAAGCCCTTTCGCGTACAGTCGCGGGTATTCTTGGCGCCGTATTTTTGGAACAGGGTATCACGGAAATGCTCGAACAAATGGGAGGGACGCAGCTTTTGCCAAAGCGGGGTGGCGGATGGAACGTCGCAAAGAAAGCCGCGCTTGGTTGCGTTGCACATGGTCACGGGCGAATAGCCCATGGTGCGCAGCGTCTGCTCGACGGCGTAGTTTTGCAGCCGGTTTCCGTAGTTTAAGCCACCGCTCATGGTGAAGATGCCAACCTGTTTCAAAGGGATCCTCCTTTTCCGCTTCGTTTGAGATCTGCCGCAACGCAGAACAGCGCGGGATGCAGCCAAAACAGCCGCACCTTTTGCTTGAGCTTTTTTCGAATGGTTGCGCTTTGCAGCACCTCCTTGCGGTACTTTTTGACTTCGGACACGATCTGCACCTTTCGCGCATCGTCACGGTAGCCGCAGCGCCGCATCTCGTAATACAGCTCGATCATGATATTGACGTAGCCCTGCACGCCCAGCGCGTGCAGCGCGGGATAGTGCAAATCTGCGAAGTCCAACATCCACTTGAGCGCGTCCACGCCCGTCATCTGCCGCGCATTGACCGCGCCGCGTGCCGCGCTGCCCTCGCTTTGGACGTAGTGGTAGAAGGGATTGGAAAGGGAAAACGCGGATTGGGCGCGATGCAGCGCTTCGATGGCAAAGATGGTGTCCTCGCCGCGATAGATGTCGGAGCGAAAGCGCAGCCCGTCCACCAGCTTGCGGCGATACAGCTTGGTGCAGCAGAAGCACGCGCCGCCATAGACCAGCTGCATCAGCGCTTCGTTGTCCAGCCGCCCGTACCAACGATCTGCAAAGCGGTGCGGCGTGCCCGTCCCGTTCGGCTCGTCGATGAAATATTCGAAGAAGACCGCATCCACCTGTTCGCGCCGCGCCGTGTCGAGCAGCGCAGCATACGTTTCGGGCGCAAGCCAATCGTCGCTGTCGAGGAAGCTGATAAAGTCTCCCGTCGCCGCGTCAAGCCCGCGGTTGCGCGCCGCCGACACGCCCGCGTTGGCTTGGTGGATGCAGGAAAGCCGCCCGTCCTGCTTGGCATACGCGTCCAAGATGGCGCCGCTGTCGTCGGTGGAGCCGTCGTCCACCGCCAAAATCTCGATGTCGGGATACGTCTGCCGCAAGAGGCTTTCGATGCAGGGCTTGAGGTAACGTCCCGCGTTATACACGGGCACGATGACGGAAATGCGTTCAGGCATGGGCGTCTCTGTCCTTTCTCTTCCAATTGATGTGGTAAGCGTAACAAAAGTCCTTCGCCCAAAACTTCATTCCGGCAAGACGCCCCTTCCCGAAGATGCGATACTGACGTCCTTGACACCCAAGAAGAAGAAACGTAAAAAAGTTCCCACTTTCACAAAACCGCGCTCTACGTTCAAGGAATGACGCCATTCGCTGCGTTTCTGTTCTTTGCCGTTCTGTCATGTGAGCCCGAATGGTTGTTGATTCAAGGAGAAACCGATGCGCATTCGCAGCCTGAAAGAGGCTGGCAACACGCGCCGCATTCGTCGTTGTCTGAACAGTATCGGAACGCAGACGTTCCAAGGACGCGTTGGAATCGTGAATCCTGCGCAAAAACAGCGGCTTGTGATAGCGAATGACCTTTCCCAAGATTGCAGACAGAACCCCGTAATACCAATCAATTCCTATGCTGCTGCCAAGTTCAGGTCGTCCTGCCTGCACGACCAACTCCACAACGTTGCGTGTCATCCCCATGGAACAGCCCGCAATATATCCGTAGCCGAGCCATGCCTCGAACGGCAGCACATCGACGCTGCCATCCGTGGGTTCGTTCCGTACGATCCCACAATCGCCAAACCGATCAGTTCTTGCACCCGATCCATCGATCACAAGTGCGTGACTGGAAACGCACGAAACGCCATCGCACATGAGTGCCAAGGTCTCCTCAATTTTTGACGGAAGCCAAACGTCGTCCTGATCGGCGGTAAAAATGACGTCACCGCGCAAGAATGGCAAGGCATCTTCGCCGTTGTGCCCTAATCCTTTGTTCTGTTCATTTTCAATCAGCCTCCATGCAGAAAGGCCGTGCTGCTCCAAATATCCCCGCACGAATTGTCGCGTACCGTCCGTGGAACCGTCGTCACAAACATACACTTCAATCGGCGGAATGGTCTGCGTGCGGATGGATTCCAACTGTGCCTCAAGATAACGAATGCCATTATAGGTTAGCACCAATACACTTGCCGTCACGATTCTGTAGCCTCCCCTTGGAACGAGTTTTTGGATGCGGTTCGGACTTCACGAATCCGTCTCTTTCTCCATTGACAAACTCGTTTCAATCCCCTTTCGTAGGCGTCGGGAGCGATCGAGAAACCCGTCAAATCCATAGCATCTCCACATATCTTCTGCAGTTCCTCACTTGAACGGAAAGAATCCCCTCCATGGGAATAGAAGGTCAATTCGCTCAAGTAAATTTTGCCGTCGAGATTGAACAGATCTACGCGCACATGGACGAATGGCCGGGATAGTATTCTTGCATATGCAATCATCTCATCGAGGTTATCGGGCAGTACCACGCCATTCGTTGTTTTGCAGTAAGAATCATCTCCGGGATCAAGAAGTGTGCCATCCAACCAAAATGCCCATCTTGTTGCATCCTTATGGTTTCCCTTCGCATCTGCCAATCCGAGATTGTAAAGGAAGAACATTGGCTCTCCATGAAAGCAGAAGAACTGAATCTCCAGAATGTCGGCATTCGGATCTTTCGCAGAGAGCAGCTCTTTGCAGACGATACAAGGCGCAATTTCTTTGTAATTCCATTCTCGTGACAGGCAATAGGGGTTTTGCGTGAGCAGAAAATCGAATTTCCACCGAAGATGCTTTTCGTTCGCGCCTTGCTCCGCACGGTAAACGACGTTCATTCCGGACGCGTGATTGCACTTGAGATAGCATGGACTTGGTAATTTGGAAAAATCAATCTGCTGTGCCGAAGAAAACGTGGCATACTCCTTCTTGAGGATATGCCCCAATCCACATGCTTCGACATACGCACGGACGGCATGTTTGTCGCTGCATTGCGTCATCAAAGGATCACGATTTGACAGCTTAAGAAACCATAGCTTTTCGTTATAGCTGCTCGGATGTTCGAAATCAAACCCTCGTTTGACACGATCTTTTGTGAGGATTTTTGCATAATCAAAATCGCTGTACCGCATGTTCCAATTTGTTTTCAGCCACGCAAGGCGCAACCACACACGTTCCAACCACGCGTTGCCGTATGTGCGCTTGCGAATGATTTCTTTCAGTCTCATTTTCTGCCTCCTTAGTAGGTTCGATTCCAAATCCATTGGAAGTCTCGCAACGCCGGGGATATGCTGACCTCATACCAGAAGAAAACTGCGTACAGGACAATGGCAAAAAACGTCACGATGCGGCGTGTGCGGCGGTCACGAATGCGGTTGAGGAAAAACCCGTAGCCGATGGTGACCGTGGCAAAGGTGTAGTCGCCCAAGCGCGCCAAATAAGTGCTGCCCATGGTGGCGAGCATCCCAAAGGCGTTTAGGGCGATGCAGTTCATGTAGAAGGTTTCTTCCTTTGTCATGTTCTTTTTGTCGCACAAAAGGCCAAAGAGAATCAGCGGCACGAAGGACACGGCGATGCGCAGAATGTTGACCGAGTTGGTGATGTAGGAATAATTTGAGCTAAGCGCCTGCCCCTTATAGAAGCCGATGAAGTCCAAGATGTAGTCGTAGGAGAAGCGGATGATCACCGCGCCCACCGCCAGCAGCACGATCTGCTTGAGATCCACCTTGCGCCGCAGCAGGAAGTACGGCAAAATCATGACAAGGGCGGAAGCATGGAACAGTGACGCCACAAACACCACCAGGGCATACTTCCAAAACTTTTTTTCTAAGATCAAGCGATGCCCCGCAAACAGAACCGCCGCCGCCAAGTACTGCCGCATGCCGTTGAACGAGCCTACCCAGCAGCCGCCGAACAGGAACACCAAAAAGCTCACCATGAACGTGGGGCTGTATTTGGAGATTTGGAAGCTGTACAGCCCGATAGTGATGGCGGCGCACGCGAACATGAACAGCGGGTAATCGTCGTAGACAAAGCGACATGCCCGTGCGATAAACCCGATGCCCGGCTCGTTGTAGCGAATCAGGTTGTGCCAAGCGCCGTTGGCATAGCGATCCAGATACTTGCTGTACCCGGTGTAGTCGGTGCCCGTATTGAAGCGCAGACCCGCCACGGTGATGAGGATGATTGCAATCATCAGGGCAGCCGTATTATGCAGACGCGAATGCTTGCCGTTCGCTTCCATACTGACTGGGTTCATATTGTCGTCTTGGGCTTGCCCCGCAAACCCGATCACCAAGACGGCCAGTGCGACGAAATAGTAGATTCCGGACATAAACTCCTTTGCGTCAAAGCGCGGTCAGCTTTTTTTGTGGATTTTATCGGGTTCGAGGGTGAGGCAGTTGACTTTGGCGGCGTTTCGTTTGAGCCACGCGTACCAAAGAAGCCCCGGCAGGTACGCCAGCGCCACGAAGCCCTTGCGCTTGAGATCGGGCACGAACACCTTGCGCCGCGCCAGCTTGCATTCCGCCACATAATGCACCGACGTGCGGCAATAGGACAGAAATCCCCGCCCGTCCATTTCCAACAAAAACATCCGAAAATCGGCGAAGCTGTTGGGGCTCTTGCAGTATTGGCGAAACTTGTTGTTGGACACGCCGTCGGCTTGATAATTGACCACCACCGTCTCGCGGTTAAAGATGACCAAATCCTGATGCATGGCAATCTGCAAAAACTGCCGCGACGCGTTGATGGAGCGCTCGTTGGGATACTGCTTGGCGGGCGTCGTCCAATCGTACGCCGCCGTGCGATACGTCATGGCGATGTCGAAGCTGGTGCGGCCGTACGCGCCCGGCGCCACATTGCGGTAGTTGATGGTCTTGAGATCGTCGGGGAACTTGCCGCCCACGATCGTGCCGTTGGGATACGCGTCCAAGCTTGCAATGCCCGCCACGTCGTCGGAGCCGTGTTCCTTCCAAAACGCCAGCAGCGCTTCCACCGCGTCGTCCACCAAATAGTCGTCGGAATCCACGCACATGCAAAGCGGCGTGCGGATGAACTTCAGCGCTTCGACATAGCCTGTTTGCAAGCCGCCGTTGGGCTTTTTGTGGTATTCCACGGCAAAGCCGCAGTCCTCCTTTTGGATGGACTGCACATAGGCTTCCGTCTCGTCGGTGGAGCCGTCGTCCACAATCATCCACAGGAAATCCTTGGACGTTTGACGCTTCAGCGCCGCGTATGCCACCTGCAGCAGCGCACAGCGGTTGTAGGTGGGGGTAAAAACGGTCAGGGAAACGGAATCAGCCACGATGCTTTTTCTCCTCTCGCACAATTTTGGGGCTGTTGAGGTCGATCCAACTGCCCATCTTGTAATCCCATTCTTCGGGTTGGATGTCGTTGCATCCGCCGCCGTGATAGAAGGTAATCTCGCCAAAGTACACCGTGCCGTCCAGATTGTACAGGTCTACGCGGCAGTGTGAAAACGGTTTTGCAAGCCGCCGCGCCACCTCCACCATGCGTGCGAAGTTTTCGGGCTTTTCCACGGGGTAGTCGGCGTTCTTGCGCGTTTCCCACACGGGCAGCAGCTGAAAATCCATGTCGTAGATGTTGCGCGGATAGCCGTCGTCGTAGCTGCCGTCGTCCCGCACCAGCTGCAAGTCCAAAAACAGCAGCTTGGGTTCGCCGTCGAAGCACATGAATTTGTAGTCCAGCGGCAAATGTCCCGCCTTGTCCCGCATCACCTTGTCCGCCACAATCTTGGGCGGGATGTTTTTGTAGTTCCACTCGCGGGAGATGAGGTAGTATTTTTGCTTGCGCGCGTAGTTGAGCTTGTGCCGAATGCTTTTTTCGTTGATCGGCACGTTGGGCTGCACAAAGAAATTCTCGCCCGAGCCATGGTTGCATTTGAGGATGGTTTCCTCGGGAAACGCCGAAAAGTCGATGTCCTCGGCGCGGTCATAGACGCCCAATTCGGGAATGAGGATGTCGGAAAGCCCGCAATCTCGCACATAGTCGCGGACGCGGTACTTGTCGGAGCACAGGGTCAGCATCGGATCGCGGTTGTTGAGCTTGAGCCACCAGAGCTTTTCGTCGAAGCGCTGCGGGTCTTTGAGGTTCAGCGTGCGTCCCGTATAGGTCTTGTAGAACCAGTGGGCGTAGCGGTCGTCGCTTTGCAGCGCCATGACGCGCACGAACGCGTTGCGCACGCGCTGAAACGCGGCATAGCCAAATTCGCTTTCGCCAGCCCATTTTTTGAATCGTGTTTTGAGATTGTACAGAAACGACATGCTCGTTCTCCTATTCCGTCGTGTCGGTGAGGGCGATACGCCAAACGCCGCAGCCGCCGGGCGCCTCGGTCAAGAGCTTCTTACGGGCGCCGCGCCGATCCAAATACCCGTGTCTGATAAAGCCAATCTTCTCGACCGTTTTGATGCTTGCCGTGTTGTCCAAAAGGATGCACGCATACATCGCGCGAAAGGACGCCTTGCAGTCTTGCAGCGCGTGCAAAAGCAGCGTTGTGGCATAGCCGTTTTGCCGCCGTGCCGCATCGATGTAGTAAGGCCCCAACAGCAGCGCGCCCGCCTCTACAAACGGGTATCGCCCAAGCGGCCCGTGCTGCAGCACCGCGTGTCCGATCGTGTCCGCACCATCCCGCAGGACGTACACATGGTAGCCCTTCGTCAGCCGATACAGGTAGCGGGGATAGGCGGACAGGGAATCGTGCAGCATGGAACAGCCCTTTGGAAACAGGTGAAACAGGCTCGGTTCAAAGCGAACGAGCTGCAGCGTACCGTTTGGGTCTTTCCATACCGTGCGTTCGGGCATTACAGATTCTCCTGATACCACGCGATGGCTTCGTTGAGCCCGCGTGCAAAATCGTAATCGGGGTCGTACCCCAAAAGTCGCTTCGCCTTAGAAATGTCGGCGTTGCTGTGCTTGATGTCGCCCTTGCGGTCGGCGTCGAACTTGGGCGCAATGTCTACGCCCAGCGCCTTGGTCAGCGTGTGATAGATGTCAATGAGGTATTCCCGTCCGCCGTAGGCGATGTTGAACGCCTGTCCCGCCGCCGCATCGGACGCCAAGCACGCCTTGAGGTTCGCTTCGATGACGTTCTCGATGTAGGTGAAATCGCGGGACTGCATCCCGTCGCCGTGGATGGTGGGCTGTTCGCCGTCCATCAGCTGCTTGATGAATTTGGGGATCACCGCCGCATACGCGCCAAGCGGGTCCTGTCGCCTGCCGAACACGTTGAAATACCGCATCCCCACCGTTTTCAGCCCGTAGTGCAGGGTATACTGCTTTGCCCATTCCTCGTCGCAGCGCTTGGTCAGCGCGTAGGGCGACAGCAGATTGCCCTCTTTGCCCTCGGTCTTGGGCAACACGGGTTCGTCGCCGTACACCGACGAGCTGGAGGCATACACGAAGGTTTTGACGTGCGCTTGCCGCGCCGCTTCCAGCATGTTGAGCGTGCCTTGGATGTTGTTGGCGCAGTAGAACAGCGGCAGCTCGATGCTGCGGGGCACGCTGCCCCACGCCGCTTGGTGCAGAACGTAATCCACGCCGTCGCACGCCGCTTGGCACACCGCCAAATCCTTGACGTCGCCCTTGATGAACGTGTAGCGCGGATTGGACAGGAACAAATCTACATTTGCCTGCTTGCCCGTGGACAGGTCGTCCAAGCAGCGGGCGGCATAGCCCATGCGCAGGATGGCTTCGCACAGGTTGGAGCCGATAAAGCCCGCGCCGCCCGTCACCAAAAATGTGGCGTCCTTGGGAAACTGTAACTGTCGATAGCCCATTCCTATGCCTTCTTTCCGTAGATTTCGTCCAAAATCGCTTCGGTGTCGTCGCCGAACAGCGGGCCTGCCGAAAGCTGGTGGAACATGACGCCGCCGTACTTGAGGTTCATTTCGATGAAGATGGGTTCGCCGTCGGGCGCGACGGTGAAGTCCCACGAAATGATGCGAAAATCGCCAATCTTTTGGTGCAGCCGCTTCGCCGCATCGACCACCTTGTCGAAGCTTGGCAGCTTGAACCCATCGTAGATGAGCCCGTTGGGATGCTGCGTGGAACGCTGATAGTGGGTGTCCACCGCGTAGGGATACAGCGTGCCGTCCGCATGAACGCTGACGCACACGCCGCCCAGCGCCACCTGCCCTTGCCGCACCACGTCGCTGCGCCCCACTTGGAAGTAGGAACCAATCCACTTGACGCCCTGTTCGGACGCGTAGGTGATGATGCGAATGGTGTTGACCGACGCCGCATTGATGGCTGCCAATGCGGGATGCTGCTTGACAAACTCCTGCGCGTTGGTCTCCTTTGGCAGCGTCTTTATCATCTCGCGCAGCTTCTGCTCGCCGTCCTCGGTGCGCCAAAAGCTGATGCCCAGCCCTTTGCCCGATTCGACCGCCACCTTGAAAATGACGTCGCCTTGGTCGATGCAGTTTTGAATCGCCTGCTCCTCGCTGATGATGCGGTACGCGTCGTCATGGTACAGCCCGTGCATCTTGCGGAACACCGATTTCGGGTGCCGCACCTCGGGAAAGTACATGGAGTAGTTGTTTTTGTTGTCGATGCCGTGGGCGCTCGCCCAGTCGTTCAGCCGTTCTTCGATTTCGGTGAATTGGATGTCCACCGGCACATAGCGCACGTCGAATACGCCCGTGCGCGCCGTAAACAGCGCATGCCACAACGGGGAAAAATGCTTGGTGTATTTGCTCCAATACGCCTTCGCCGCCCGCAGCTGCTCCTTTGTCAAGGTTTTTTTGCTTGCCCCGTACTTTTTGATGCCCTTGCGCAAGTACATACGACGGACGCAAAGCCGCAGCTTTTTGCTGCACGCGTCAATCTTTTCGGGCAATACCTCTGTAACAAATCCGGACATCTTCCTTCTCCCCCTTACAGTCTCCAGTATCGATAGCCTGCCTGCTCGCACGCTTTGCGGTCAAGCAGCCCCTTGACGTCGATCAGCACGCGTTCGCCCTTGCCATACAGCGCGGCGATGTCGTCGAAGGACAGCGCGCAAAACGCGGTGTGCGCCACGGCAAGCACCACGGCGTCCATGTTGCGGATGGCGGACAGCGGCACAAACGAAACGCCGTATTCCCGATTCGCTTCGGCTTCGGACGCTTCCGGATCGGTGATGATCGGCTCAATGCCGTATTCGCGCAGCTCCCGCACGATGTCGATGACCCGCGTGTTGCGGGTGTCGGGACAGTTTTCCTTGAAGGTGAACCCCAAGATTGCCACCTTGGCGCCCTTCACGGGCTTGTCCGCACCGATGAGCTGCTTGACCAAGTTTTCTGCCACATACTTGCCCATGTCGTCGTTGATGCGGCGGCCCGCCAAAATGACTTGGCTGTGGTAGCCCAGCTCCTCCGCCTTGTAGGTGAGATAGTACGGGTCTACGCCGATGCAGTGACCGCCCACCAGCCCCGGTGCGAACTGCAAAAAGTTCCATTTGGTGCCCGCAGCGGCAAGCACCGCCTTGGTGTCGATGCCCATTTTGTTGAAGATGATGGACAGCTCGTTCATGAACGCGATGTTGATGTCGCGCTGGCTGTTTTCGATGACCTTGGCAGCCTCCGCCACCTTGATGCTTTCGGCGCGATGCACGCCTGCCGCCACCACCAGCTCGTAGACCTTTGCAACGGTGTCCAGCGTCTGTTCATCCATGCCCGACACAATCTTGGTGATGGTTTCCAGCCGATGCACCTTGTCGCCCGGATTGATGCGTTCGGGCGAATAGCCCACCCAAAAATCGACGCCGCATTTCAGCCCCGATTCCTGTTCCAAAATCGGCACGCACACGTCCTCGGTCACGCCGGGATAGACGGTGCTTTCAAACACGACGATGCTGCCCTTTGTGAGGTTGCGTCCCAAGCAGCGGCTTGCGCCCTCTACGGGGCTCAAGTCGGGCGTATGGTCGGGATGCACGGGCGTCGGCACGGCGACGATGTGAAACTTTGCTTCCCGAAGCCGCGTTTCGTCCGCCGTAAAATCCACCGTGCAAGCCGCAATCGCCGCATCGCCCACTTCGCGGGTGGGGTCGACGCCGCTGCGATACAGGTCGATCTTCGCCTTGTTCAGATCGAAGCCGATGACCTTGATCTTTTTGGAAAACGCCACCGCAATGGGCATGCCCACATAGCCAAGTCCCACCAGCGAAAGGGCTTCCTTGCCATCCAACAGGTCTTGATACAATGCCATACTTTACTCCTTATCGATACTGTCTCGTATCCGTTGATTCACAATGTTCACATCGAACCGTTCGGCGCAGATTGCGCGGGAACGTTCGCCCATCCGCTGTGCAAGCGCCGCGTCCGAATACAGCGTGTCGCACGCCTGCACCAGCGCCGCCACATCGCGCACGGGCGCCAAAAAGCCGTTTTCGCCGTCCTGTACCGTCTCACGGCAGCCCGGCGCATCGGTGGTCACGATGGGACGTCCCACCGCCATCGCCTCTAATACGGCACGCGGCGTGCCCTCATGGTAGGACGGCAGCACAAACGCGTAACACGATGCCAAGAACGGCCGCACATCCTCGTGATAGCCCGCGTACCGCACCGCGCCCGCGTCCACATAGGGCGTTAAATCCGACAGCTGCATCGCCGTGGTGTTGGTGTCAAAGTAGCCCACCACGTCGAACACGCAATCGGGATGCCGTTGGTGCATCTCCTTGGCGCATTCTAAATATTCGCGCAAGCCCTTGTCGCCGATCAGCCGTCCCACGAACAAAAACCGACGATCCTGCGGCATGGGCATGGGGGCAAACCGGTCGAGCCGCACGCCCGAACCGGGGACAAAGACAATCTTGTCCGTCGTCACCAGCTTGGCGTCGCAAAACAGCTTGGCGTCGTCGCCGTTTTGGAAGAACACCGTATCCGCCCGAACGAGCGCCACGCGATATTCCGCCTTGAGTACGGCGCGCACCAAGCGCGCTTTCAGCCCCTTGTCCTCGCCGCGCAGGATGGAGCCCGCGCCCGCAATCATGGCGGTGATGCGCTTGACGCCCGCCTGCTTTGCCGCCAGTACGCCGTAAATCACGCCCTTGGCATGGTCGCAAAACACCGCGTCGGGCGCCAACGCCAAAAGCCGCTTTTTGATTTCGCCCATGCCCTTCAGGTCGCGGAACGGATTGGTTCCGTTCTTTTCAAGCCCTATTTGCACATAGGCGACGCCGCACGCCGCAAATCGCGGTTCCCATTCCGACGCGTCGTCGGGCGCGAACACCGTCACGTCGTAGCCGTGGGCGATGAAATCTTGCATCATATCCAGCCGAAATCCCATGACGCTGGGCGCGTGGCAGCTGATGAGCGCAAGCTTTTTGCGCGTGTCGACCGCCGTTACGCCGTCGGGATCACGGTCTGACGCCACCGCGTAGACGCCCTTGCTTGAAAAGACTTGGCGCACCGTTTGCAGGAGAATCCGGCAGTCGAATCGAAACGACAAGCTGCGCGCATAATAGACGTCCTGCTTGTACTTTTCGGCATAGGTGATGTCGTTGCGAAAGTACGCTTGGCTGTACCCCGTGATGCCGGGCCGCACGTCCAGCCGATGCGCTTCCTCCGCCGTGTAGCGCGCCGCCTCGTCGGGCAGATCGGGACGCGGCCCAATCAGGCTCATTTGTCCCAAGAACACGTTGAGCAGCTGCGGCAGCTCGTCGATGGACGTCTTGCGCAAGAACCCGCCCACCTTGGTGAGCCGCGGATCGTGCGCGGAATTGTAGGTGGAACCGTCCGCCATGCGCAGGTCGGGTGCGTGCTTCTTCATGGAGCGCAGCTTGAACATCCGAAACGGTTTGTGCGCTTTGCCGATGCGGGTGGCGTTGTAAAAGACGGGAAATCCGTCCTCCAACGCGATGGCGAGCATGGCGGGCAGCAAAATCAGCAGCGCAAACGGCGCCGCCACGATGCTGACCAGCAGATCCAATGCTCTTTTGCCAAACCCACGATAGCTCATACCGCCGCAATCGCCTGTAAGAACGTCTGTGCCACCTGTTCTGCCTGCGCGTCGGAAAGGAGCGTGTGCAGCGGCAGCGTGATTTCGTTTTGATATTGGGCGTAGGCGTTGGGGTACGCCTCCATCACGAAGCCCAAATTCTTGTATGCCGTCAGCAGCGGCAGCGGCTTATAATGCACGTTGGTGGCGATGCCCTGTTCCGCCATGTATTGAATGATGGCGCTGCGCCGTTCCAACGAACAGTCGGGCACGCGGCACAGATACAGGTGACAGTTGGAAAACCCGCCCGCCGCCGTGTGATCCAGCGCGGTCAGCCCCGCAGGCTTGAGGAATTTGTCGTAGATGGCGACAAGCTCGTGACGGCGCGCCAAAAGATCGGGGTAGCGTTCCAGCTGCACCAGCCCCATGGCAGCGGCGACGTCGGTCATGTTGCACTTGTAGGCGGGCGTCAAAACGTCGTATTCCCATGCGCCTAGCTTGGTTTTTGCCAGCGCATCCTTGGACTGTCCATGCAGACTCATCAGGCAAACCGTGCGGTACAGTTCGTCGTTCGACACGCCCGCGATGCTGCGCCACGTCAGCGCGCCGCCCTCGGCGGTGGTGAAATTCTTGACGGCATGGAAGGAAAACGCCGTAAAATCGGCGATCGCGCCGCTCATGACGCTACCCCGCGACGAGCCGAACCCGTGTGCGCTGTCCGCCAAGACCGCTACACGGCCGATGGCAGCTTGCAGCGCGTTTTGAGGATGGAACAGGGCGCGCTTGGCGTTGACCGCCGCGAACACCCGATCGTAGTCGATGAGCCGCCCCGCGATGTCCACCGGGATGACGACCTTGGTGCGCGGCGTAATGGCGTCGGCAAGCCGATCATAATCCATTTCAAAGCAATCCTTTTGCGTGTCCACCAGCACAATCTTGGCGCCGACATGGTCGATGACGCTGGCGCTGGCGGTGTAGGTGTAGGCGGTGGTGATGACCTCGTCGCCCTTGCCCACGCCCAATAGCCGCAGCGCAAGCTCCAACGCCGCCGTTGCGGAATTGAGACAGACCGCCCTTTGCGTGCCGCAAAACGCCGCAATGCGCGTTTCTAATTCTTTGGTGCGCGGCCCCGTGGTAATCCACCCCGAACGCAGCGCGGCTGCAACTGCCGCAATCTCACGCTCCCCGACGTCCGGCGGCGAAAACGAAATCTTCTCCATCCTTGCCCTTCTTTCTGTTCCTCGGCGCAGGATGCGCCAAGGTTTCCGACAAAAGTATACATATATACGGATACATTTTACCACGCGCAAGCCCCTTGCGCAAGACGTAACCAAATATAAGAAAGAAAGTTCGGAGTTTGTTCAAAGAATGCCCGCCGTCGCAAGCACCGCCGTGCGGCACGGTCATTCTGACGAAGCGTAAGCGAGGAAGAATCTCCCGCTTGCACGCGAGATCCTTCGGCACAGCCTCAGGATGACAATGGCGCGTGATTTACGTTCCCATTGGCATACATGCAAGCAGCAATATGCCTCCCGTTGTCATTCTGACGAAGCGTTAGCG
>CAYRQM010000006.1:0-63641 GCA_964426415.1 uncultured Christensenella sp. | reverse complement strand
CCGCCGTTCCCGACGCCTTCTGCTCCTAATTCACCCGGAACAACTTGACACGGTCGGGAATATAACGAAGATTGACATTGCTTGGCGGGAATGGTATGATTTGCTTATTGAAATGAGGGAGGGACTGACCATGCATCTTTCCCACAAACGAAAAATGGTTCTGCTCATTTTTGCGGTGTCGGCGTTGATTTTGACGGCGGTTGGCTGCGAAACGCCGTCTGTGGACGGTGCGCAGGGCGCGCTCAATGCGGAGCCGACTGCTGTGCCGACTGCGGAGGTCGAAACGATTGCGCTGTCACACGGCACATTTTCTGCGGACGCCGAGACGCTGACCGTGGTGGTGGAATCGTCCGACCTTGCCCTGTTGGACGCCTTTACCAATCTGAAAGCTGCCGATTTTTCGGGAAGCACCTCTTATGACGCCATCTTGGCATATGAGAAGGCGCATCCCAAGGTCGAAGTCCGCTATACGGTGGCGCTTGGCGACACAACCGTTGCTTCGGACGCAACCTCCGTCACCGTGGAAGCGCCGTTGGACGCCGAGACGCTGCGCACGCAATGCGGCTATCTGCCCCACCTTTCCGCGTTGGACGTGCGCGCCTGTTCCTACGACGTCGAAACGCTGCGTTCGCTGCTTGCCGCGCTGCCCGACGTCACGCTTTCCTATGTCGTGTCCTGCGGCGGCGCAACGTATGACAGCGACGTCACCACGCTGGATTTGTCCAATCGTTCGGGCGAAGCAGCGCTGGCGCTTGCCGATGTGCTCGACTTGCTGCCGCAGCTCACCTACGTCAATCTGACCAATCCCGAAACGGCTGCGGGCGAAGTGACCTGCGACATCACCTTGGAACAGCTTGCCGTGCTGCAAGCGAAGCGACCCGACGTCGCGTTTGACTACCGTTTCACGCTGCTGGGCAAGCAATTCTCTACGGCGGATACCGCCATGGATTTGGTGGACGTTTATGTGGGCAAGCCGCACATCGACGAAGTGCGCGGCTGGCTGCCCTATATGACGGTGTGCACGCTGTTGGACATGGACGGCTGCCGCGTCGCCAATGAAACAATGGCACAGCTGCGGGACGATTTTCCCAACATCAAGGTCGTATGGCGCGTCTACTTTGCACGGTATTCCTGCAGAACCGACGCCGTGGTGCTGCGCGCATCCACGGGAACGCCGCGCTTGACCTCCTCGCAGATGCAGGTGCTGCAATATTGCACCGATATGGAGATGCTGGATTTGGGGCACAACTTTCAAAAGGATTTGAGCTTCGTGTCCTATATGCCCAACCTGCGTGTGGCAATCTTGGCAATGGGCTATGTGAAGGATTTGACGCCGCTCACCAACTGCCCCCATTTGGAATATTTGGAGCTGTTCACCAACTTCATCGAAGACGTGTCGCCCCTTGCCGAGCTGAAGGAGCTGGAGCATTTGAACTTGGCGTACAACCGCATCACGGACATCTCGCCGCTGTACGGCATGACGCAGCTGAAACGGCTTTGGATTGCCCGCAACGACATCCCCGAAGAGCAGATTCAAACGCTGATTGCGTCCCTCCCCAACACCGAGATCGACTACACGTCCCACAATCCCACCGGCGGCACGTGGCGGCATGGCGAACGCTACACGCTGCTGGGCGAACAGTTCCGCTACGACTATCACCGCTGGTTTTTTGAGTAGATAGCGGTTTCGTTTGGGTTGCACAGAACGCTGCACGGGTAATCCGAAACGAAGGCAACAATTTGCGTGCCGCCCGCGCCGCATGGTCAGCCTACGCTAAAGTGAAGGATGGCAACGAGAATGAAGGAATGAAGAAATTTTGGGAATGGCGGCGCTGCCGCCATTTTAGTTATACCCCGTGTGGTCATTCTGACGCGGCGAAGCAAGGAAGAATCTCCCGCTTACACGCGAGATCCTTCGCAGAAGCGCAGGATGACAGAGGGGTGTTTCTTGCGTACCTTCTCCCGAAAAACGTGTAAACGGGTGTTCCATAATGAAAATGTCAACAAATCCGCGTGTTTTCCGTCCCGCGTGGTCATTCTGACGCGGCGAAGCAAGGAAGAATCTCCCGCTTGTACGCGAGATCCTTCGCAGAAGCTCAGGATGACAGGGGGGGTGTTTCTTGCGTACCTTCCCCGAAAAACGTGTACGCGGGTGTTCCCTAATGAAAATGTCAACAAATCCGCGTGTTTTCCGTCCCACGTGGTCATTCTGACGCGGCGAAGCAAGGAAGAATCTCCCGCTTACACGCGAGATCCTTCGCAGAAGCGCAGGATGACAGAGGGGTGTTTCTTGCGTACCTTCTCCCGAAAAACGTGTAAACGGGTGTTCCATAATGAAAATGTCAACAAATCCGCGTGTTTTCCGTCCCGCGTGGTCATTCTGACGCGGCGAAGCAAGGAAGAATCTCCCGCTTGTACGCGAGATCCTTCGCAGAAGCTCAGGATGACAGGGGGGTGTTTCTTGCGTACCTTCCCCGAAAAACGTGTAAACGGGTGTTCCCGCAAAAGGTTGGTAGCGCCGCGTAGGCGTCGTGAGGGCGTTTACAACCGAACAGCCAAAGCGAGCGTGACCTTTTGCGGAGAGGCGGCGCGACGGAGCGGCGAACGGTGGATTCCGCAGAATCCACCGAGAGTAAAGCGTAGTCCGCGCCGACGAGCGCGACGGAGCAGACAAACAGCGCTTTCCGAAGAAAGCGCCGTGCATATAGTGGAGTACATGACGACGAGCCGGCGACGAATGATTAGAATTCCGGCGGCAGATAGTCGTCGTCGATTTGGGGCGGCTCGGCGGTGGGCGGCGTCGCTTCGCGGGCGGCGCGCTTGGCGGCGGCTTCCTCGGCGGCTTTTTGGCGCTGCTCCTCGATTTGGGCGCGAATCTTTTGCTCGATCTCGTTGCACAGCTCCGGATTGTCCTTGAGGAACGCACGGGCGTTCTCGCGGCCCTGCGCCAAGCGCATATCGCCGTAGGAGAACCAAGAGCCCGACTTGATGATGATGCGGCGGTCGATTGCCATATCCAAGATGCTGCCCTCGCGGGAGATGCCCTCGCCATAGAGCATATCGAATTCGGCGACGCGGAACGGCGGCGCGACTTTGTTTTTGATGACCTTGACGCGGGTGCGGGAACCGACGGCGTCGTTGCCGGACTTAAGCGTTTCGATGCGGCGGACATCCATGCGGATGGAAGCGTAGAACTTGAGCGCTCTGCCGCCCGTGGTGGTTTCGGGGTTGCCGAACATGACGCCGACCTTTTCACGCAGCTGGTTGATGAAGATGACGACCGTATTGGTTTTGCTGATGCAGCCGGTCAACATCCGCAGCGCCTGCGACATGAGACGCGCCTGCAGCCCGACATGGGCGTCGCCCACATCGCCTTCCAATTCGGCTTTGGGAACGAGCGCCGCGACGGAGTCGATGACGATGATGTCCACCGCGCCGCTGCGCGCCAACGCTTCGGCGATGGCAAGCGCCTGTTCGCCGTGGTCGGGCTGTGAAACGTAGAGCTCGTCCACATTCACGCCCAAATGCTCGGCATAGATGGGATCCAACGCGTGTTCTGCATCGATGAATGCCGCCGTGCCGCCCAGCTTTTGCGCCTGCGCCACGATGTGCAGCGCGATGGTGGTTTTGCCGCTGGATTCAGGCCCGAAGATCTCGATGACGCGGCCGCGCGGCACGCCGCCAACGCCCAACGCCACATCCAAGTCGATGCAGCCCGTCGGAATCACGGAGACGGGTACGCGGGTGGCGTCGCCCATTTTCATGATGGCGCCTTTGCCAAACTGCTTTTCGATTTGACCGAGCGCAATCTCTAATGCTTTTTCTTTTTCTAACATGGTGGTTCCTCTCTTTACCGAATTCTCGCGTTCTTACTGTTCTATTTTACCATGAAACCCTGCGTTCGTACAGAGTTTTTTGCGGAAAAGTTCCAATGCGTGCAGCACCGCCGTCTGCCGAATCCGTGTGCGGTCGCCATACAGGCGCAGCGGCTTGACAATCGTCTCGTCCTTTGCGGCAAGCGCCACAAACACCGTGCCGACGGGCTTTTCGGGTGTACCGCCGTCGGGGCCCGCAATGCCCGTGGTGGCAAGAGCGAAATCGGTATGCGCCGCGTTTCGCATCCCCTCTGCCATCTCCTTGGCGCACTGTGCCGAAACCGCCCCAAATTGGGACAGCGTTTCAGCCGAAACGCCCAGACGCCGCATCTTCGCCTCGTTGGCGTAGGTGACGTCGCCCTCGATCAGATAAGCCGAGCTGCCCGCCAGATCGACGAATGCGGACGTCAACAGCCCGCCCGTGCAGCTTTCTGCGATGGACAGCGTTTGACGGCGCGCACACAGCGCCGCATGGCATAACGCCGGCAGGGATTTGCCCTCGGTCGAATACACCACGTCGCCCAACGCCGTGCAGATTTCCTGCAGGACGGGCTCCACAAGCGCTTCGCCCTCGGCGACGGATTGGCACGTTGCCGTGACCCGCAGCGTGACTTCGCTCGTTTTGACATAGGGCGCGATGGTGGGGTTGGTTTGGCGCTTGATGAGCGCGTCCAACCGATTGGTGACGTCGGATTCGCCCATGCCAAAGATGCGCACCTCCCGCGAATAGAGCCGATGCCCGCTGCGCGCTTCTAAATAGGGCATGACGAAATCGCGGAACATGGGAAACAGCTCCCTTGGCGGCCCCGGCAGCAGAATCGCCGCTTTGTCGCCCTGCTCCATGATGCAGCCCGGCGCGGTGCCGTTGGGGTTGGGCAGCAGGATGCATGGACGCGGGAACATGGCTTGCTTTTGGTTGTTGGGCGTACACACGCGACCCTTGCTTTGAAAGTACGCCTGAATCTTTTGCCATTCGTCCTCATACAGCGTCAGCGTTTGCCCCAGCGCTTGGGCGACGGTTTCTTTGGTGAGATCGTCGTCGGTGGGGCCGAGTCCGCCCGACAGAATGAGGATGTCGGCACGGGCAAGCGCCGTCTGCACCGCTTCCGTGAGCCGCGGCGGATTGTCGCCCACCACGATTTGTCGGTACAGATCGACGCCGATCGGCGCGATGGATTCGGCGATGTATTGGGCGTCGGTGTTGAGCACCTGCCCCATGAGCAGCTCGGTGCCGACGCAGATTAATTCAGCAATCATGGAAATTGATGACCTCTTTGTTCTTGACGATGTATTCGATGCAGGACACCACCGACAGCGCCAAAGTGAGATACATGAAGATGTGGACGATGATGTCCAGCGCCGGATTGAGGTAGCGGAACGGGAACTGCTCGTACAGGAGCAGCGCCACGATGCCGATGTCCATGCAGGTGGTTTTGAGCTTGCCTAGCTTGCCCGCTGCGATCACCACTCCCTTCGACGCGGCGATCAGGCGAAAGCCTGAGATGATGAATTCGCGCGCGATGAGCACAATCGCCTCGATGGGGTGCAACAGCGCGTGCTCTGTGCCGTCCTCCAACACAATCAGCATGATGAGCGCCGAAACGGTCAGGAGCTTGTCGGCGATGGGATCCATCAGCTTGCCGAAGTCGGTGACCAAATGGTGCTTGCGGGCGTACTTGCCGTCAAAGATGTCGGTCAGCGCCGCAAACAGGAAGATGAGCGCCGCAAGCCAGCGATACCAAGTGATGGTCGCGGGAAAAATCTGCGGCAGGTACAGCGACGCAATAAAGACGGGAACGAGCAAAATGCGCAGGAGGGTGAGCTTGTTGGCAAAATTCATATTGGTTCTCCGATCATGTCATATGGGTCTGCCTTGATGAGCCGCACGGGAAGGTACTGCCCCGCCTCATGGCGGAAATCGGGCGCGATGCGCACCTGTCCGTCGGCGTCGGGCGCTTCCCGCACGGTGCGGCCGAAGGTGCCGTCCATGCCCGTTTCCTCAATGAGCATCGTCAGCGTTCTGCCGAGCCAGCGTTCGTTTCGCTTTTGTGAAATGGTCTGTTGCTGCGCCATCAGCGCATCGTAGCGCGCCTGCGCCACGTCGGCTTGCACTTGGTCTTCCATGGCGGCGGCGGTCGTTCCCTCCTCGGGCGAGAAGACGAACGCGCCCACGCGGTCGAACGGGTAATCGCGCAGGAAGGTGAGTAGCTCCGAAAACTGCGCGTCCGTTTCGGAAGGGAACCCCACCATCATGGTGGTACGCAGGGTGAAATCGGGATAGTGCGCGTAGAGGTGATTCAGCACCTGTTGGATGTGCGCCTTGTCGCCACGCCGATGCATTTTTTGGAGCAGCGCATCGTTGCAGTGCTGCAGCGGGATGTCCAGATACGGAACGAGCTTTTCACCTGCCGCCAAGGTATCTAAAAGCGCGGGCGTCACCGTGTCGGGATAGGTGTAGAGAAGCCGCACCCAGCGCAGTCCGTCCACGCGATCCAATGCTTTCAGCAGCGGAATCAGCTGCGGCTGCCCGTAAAGGTCTTTGCCGTAGCCCGACGTATCCTGCGCGATGACCGTCAGCTCCGTCACGCCGCCGTCGGCAAGCCGTTTGGCTTCGTCCAGCAGCTGTTCTTTGGGTACGCTTTGCAGGTCGCCCCGAATCAGCGGGATGGCGCAGTAGGCGCAGCGATTGTTGCAGCCGTCGCCGACGCGCAGGTAGGCGCGATAAGGCGGCGTCACCAAAAGCCGCGAATGTTTCGTCACGTCGGGACAGGGAACGCCCAACAGCGCGGCGAGTTTTTGGGGCAGCGTTTCGTATTCGCGCACGCCCAAAAAGAGATCGACTTCGGGCATTTCGTCTGTCAGCTCCTGCCGATAGCGTTGGGAAAGGCAGCCTGTGACCACCAGCGCCTTGCATCTGCCGTGCGCCTTGTAACGCGCCATCTCCAAGATGGCTTGGATGGATTCTTCCTTGGCGGGCGTGATGAACCCGCAGGTGTTGACAATCAGAACATCTGCCTTAGCGGGCTCTGCAACAAACCGATAGCCTGCCGCGTCCAAATAGCCCAGCATGGTTTCGGTGTCCACTTGGTTCTTGGCACAGCCCAGCGAGATCACGCCAACGTTCATACTTCGGGATCCTCCGTATCGTCCGCCGCGTCCATCGGCTCCGCCTCGGGGTCGCCGCCGTCGCCAAAGATGCGGTCGAATTCGGAACGGGTGATCAGCACCTGCCGCGGTTTGCTGCCGTCAAAGCCGGAAACGTATTTCTTTTGCTCCATCATATCGACCAAGCGTGCCGCGCGGGCATAGCCCACCCGCAGACGCCGCTGAATCATGGAGATGGACGCTTGCCCGTTGTCCAGCACGACGCGCACCGCTTCGCCCAAAAGCTCGTCTTCCTGCTTGCCTTCGCCGAACACGCCGCCCTGTGCGCCGCCCTTGGCCTCGTTGTTGATTTCGTCCACGATGTCGTGGTCAAACTGCGCCGCGTCCTTCTTGAAATGTGCCATGACGCGATCGACCTCTTCGTCGGATACGAACGCGCACTGCAAGCGGGTGGGCTTGCCCGCGCCGTTGGGATGGAACAGCATATCGCCGCGTCCGAGCAGCTTTTCGGCGCCCGTCGCGTCCAGAATGATGCGGGAATCGATGGCGGAGCTGACCGCAAACGCGCAGCGCGACGGAATGTTTGCCTTGATGAGCCCCGTGATGATGTCGGCGGAGGGGCGCTGCGTCGCCACAATCAGATGAATGCCCGCCGCACGGCCAAGCTGTGCGATGCGGCAGATGGAATCCTCTACGTCGTCGGCGGCGACCATCATGAGATCCGCCAGCTCGTCGATGATGATGACCAGCTTGGGAATGCGCTTTTTCGGGTCGTCCATCAGCGCGTTGTAGCGCGCCAGCTCCCGCGCACCCGATTCGGAGAACTTCTTGTACCGCGTCGTCATTTCGTTGACCGCCCAGCGTAAAGCGCTTGCCGCCTTCTTCGGCTCGGTCACGACGGGGATCAGCAGGTGCGGAAGCGTGCCGTAGACGTTCAATTCGACCATCTTGGGGTCGATCAAAATGAGCTGCAAGTCCTGCGGAGAGGATTTGTAGATCATGGAGATGATGAGGTCGTTGATGCAGACGCTCTTGCCCGAACCGGTGGCGCCCGCAATCAGCATATGCGGCATCTTGCCGAGGTCTGCCACGATGATCTTGCCCGCGATGTCCTTTCCCAGCGCCATGGACACCGTGGACTTGCTGTTTTGGAATTCGTCGCTTTCGACGATGTCGCGCAGCAGAACCGTCGCCGCGTCCTTGTTGGGAACTTCGATTCCGACGGCGGCTTTGCCGGGAATCGGCGCTTCGATGCGCACCCGCGGCGCCGCCAACGCCAGCGCAATGTCGTTGCTCAATGCCGTGATGCGGCTGACGCGTACGCCGGGCGCGGGCTGCAGCTCGTAGCGCGTCACCACGGGCCCGATGGAAATGTTGACGACGGTCGCACCGATTTGGAAGCTTTCGAGGGTTTCTTCCAGCAGGCGCGCCGTTGCGTGCGGGTTCTCGGCGCTCTTAGCAAACGTCTCGCGTGCCTTGTTGAGACAATCCAACGACGGCGGCAGATACAGCGGAATCGGTTGTGCGGGCTTGACGTCCGCCGTGGGCAGCGGCAGGTCGTCCGCAGTCGCGTTGGGCTTGGGCTCCGCCTTTTTGACGGGCTTTGCAGGCTCTGCTTCGGTCTTTGGCGGGATCACCAAAACGTCGTCCTCGGTGCGCTTGATGCGCCCCGTGGTCGGCAAAAACTGCGGGTCTGCCGCCTTGGGCTTTTCGACGGGCGTTTGGGGTTTCGGCTCGGCGGCAGGAACGGTAAATTCCTCGTCAAAGGGAATATGCTTGGTTTTCTTGGGCGCGGAAGTGCGGGCGGGCGCATCGTCTGTGGATGCGTCGGCGGCGAAATTCTTCCAGTCGCGCTTGGGCTTTGGCGCAGCGGGGTCGTCCTCCTCCCAATGCTCTCGATCCTGTTCGAGCTGTTCGATCTTTTCTTTGACCTTGGAGCCGAACGCATCGGTGTACGCCTTGATGGAGATGCCCGTGCAGAACAGGGTGCAGACGACGATGCCGCAAACGGACACGACCCAGCACAGCACCTTGCCGCCCACCACATAGAGAATCGCGGTGAGGAACATGCCCAGCACGCCGCCGCCAAGCCCTTGCTCGACGCCTTCATTCCACGCCAGCGCATATTGCTTGAAGTATTGGGTGAAGTAGTCGCCAAAAGTGTAGCCTTCGGCGCCCACCTGTGTTTGTTGGGTGAGCGTCACGGAGGTGGTGAGATGGAACACGCAGATGACGAAGTAGAACGCCAGCACGCCCGTGATGATGGAGCCGCGAATGGGGGACTTGCGCCCCGTCAGGATGATGAGCAGCCCAATGAGGATGAGCAAAACGGGCATGGCATAGCCGAACATGCCGTTCATGCCCAACAAAAACGAGGAGATGATTGTGCCGAGCCAATCCTGCGAACCGCTGTACAGGTACACCGAGAACAGCGCGCCGATGGCAACCAGCACCACGCCAAACACCTCTATGGAAATACGAGAAGCCCGCGCCTGCTCCTCCGCCGTCTTTTTGGCTGCGGGGACGGCAGTCGCTTTCTTCGCGGTGCTTTTCTTTTTCGTCATAGGTGCCTCCGTAGATGATTCTTCCTCTTATTGTACAACGAAACTGCCGTCGTGGCAAGCCGACACTTGCAACGCTTTTGTAAATACTGTATAATGAAATCCATACAAATTGGAACAACGAAGGAGCTTTTTATGCCGCCGAAGGTATTGGTATGGGATTGGAACGGCACCATTTTGGATGATGTGCTGCTGTGCTACGAGATTGAAAACGAGATGCTGCGCAACCGCAGGATGCCCGAAATTCCCGATTTGGCGCGCTACTCAGACACGTTCTCCTTCCCCATCTGCGACTATTATCGCGTTTTGGGCTACACCTTTTCGGACGAATCCTACGAAGCGCTGTCCGTGGAATTCAACGCGCGCTACGCCGCGCAATATCGGCAATGTCCGCTGCGGGTGGGCGCGGTGCAGGCGCTGCAAGCGTTCCAACGGGCGGGCGTCTCGCAAATGCTGCTTTCCGCCACCAAGCAGGAGCGGCTCATCGAGCAGGCGCAGCAGTTTGGCGTATCGTCCTACTTTGACGATTTGGTGGGCATGAACGACGACCTTGCCCATTCCAAGGTGGAGCGCGCCCGCATGCGCCTTTTGGAACACGGAGAACGCCCCGAAAACGTGTTGTTCCTCGGCGACACCGACCACGATTTTGCCGCCGCGTCCGCTGTCGGCGCGCCCTGCATGCTTGTGACGGGCGGACACCAGTCCGAAGCCGTCTTAAAGCGTACCGGCGCACCCGTCTTTTCCGATTTTGCCGAACTGGTTCGAACCGTACTTGCTTAAACAAAAAGAATCCCTCCGAAAAGAGAGATTCTTATTTTTCATCGTCACACGGCGGCAGGCTTTTGCCGTTTTTGAAACAGCTGTCGGACGTCCAAGTCCAAGAACCAGCGGAACAGCTTGATGCCGCGCCAACGGTTGCACAGCTTCCAAAGCAGCCGCACCAACAGCATGCCCAACACAGCTGCCACAAGCCCCACGACCGCGCCCGCCAAAAGATCGGTGGGATAATGCACCATCAGGTAGATGCGGGCGACGCCTGCCAGCAGGAAATACGCCACCGACACGGGGATAAACACGCGATTTTGCTTTTTGGTGCTTGCAAAGCACAGCCCAATCATGCCCGCTGCCGCCGCGGTTCCGTGCCCCGACGGGAACGCGCCGTCCGTTTCTTCGGTTGCGCCCAGCATCTGCCACCAAAGCCGATACGTTTCATTCTCGGCAAACGGACGCGGCCTTGCAATCCAATCCTTTAGGAGCAAATTGGTGATGACGGCGCCAATCAGCACGGACACCACCAAGCACACCGCGCCCTTTCGGGTCGGTGCGAACAAAAACAGTACCAGCGCAAACGCGACCATGATAAGCCCGTGTCCGATAAACGTCATGCACGGCGCCCAAAATGCCCCATTGCGCAATAGTCCGTGTATCCAATCGATAATTCCATGGTCGAACGCAAAGAATGTTTCGTTCAGCCACGCAACAAATGTTCCCATTGGTGAAACCTCTCAATCTTGTGAAGTAAAATATTGCAGAACGCCGTTGGTGATTCCCAGCGCGATGGCAGCTTGCCCTGCTTCGCTTTCGAGAATCGCGCGATCTGCGTCGTTGGTGTGATAGCCCAGCTCCAAGAGCGCCGCCGTGAGGTTGTGCTCGCGCACCATGAAATAGTCGTTGTACTTGACGGTGCTGCTGTTTTTCGGAATGCCCGACGCTTCCGTGACCGCATTGAGCAGCGCCGTGCCCAGCCGTGTGTTGTCCTCCACGCGATACTGCGTGTAATAGGTGCTGTTGACCGTGTTGTTCATGCAGTACACCACCATGCCGCGCCGCGACGTGTCGGTGCCGCCCGGTGCGTTGGTGTGGATGGAAATGTACAGCACGTCGTCGAACAGCGCGCCGCTTTCCGCCGCAAACAGCGTCGCCAAATCGGGATGAATTGCGGTGGTTTGTCCGCTGTCATACGGCGTATCGAAGTACGCCACCGCCGTTGCGCCGTCATAGTTGGATGCGGGAACGTACTCTGTCTTGACCCGCTCCATCACCGCGTCCATCGTGTCGTAAAACGCCAGCAGCGTAGGTTCTGCGGTTTGGCTTTTGAGCCTTGCCAAGCAGAACTGGTGCACCAGCGCCATCCGCACATAGTTGCCCACCATGTCCTCGTCGCTGCGCGTCAACAGAACCGTTGCGCCCTGCGCCTCTAAAGCCGTTTTTGTCTTGCGCGCAATCTGCAGCACATAGAACGCTTCATAATAAATCGTTCCATCGGCACGCGTCCATCTGCCGCCCAAGGCGCTGCCCGTGACGGGGTTCAAACCGTGTCCCGCGTCCAAGAAGATCGTCTTGCCCACCAAGGGAGGCGGCGTCGGCGTGGGCGTTTCCGTGGGCGTCGGCGTGTCCGTCGGCGCTTCGGTGGGCGTCGGCGTATCCGTCGGCACTGCGGTGGGACGCGGCGTTTGGTTGGGCATGACGTCCAACGCCACCGTATAGCGCAAGATGCGTGCGGCGTCCTCCGCCGTCACGGCGCCGTCCACGGTGCAGTCCGCGTTCAAAAGGCACTCTGCGTCCGTGATGCCGGAAAGCCCCACGCAGTGGCGCATCACCACCGTCGCGTCCAGCGACGTGACCACCAAATCGCCGTTGGCGTCGCCGTACAGCCGATTTTCCTCGACCTCAACTGCCATCGCCGCCGGTGGCAACAGCAGCAGGGCAACGAGTACCAAGCTGAAAAGTCGTTTCATGCGCCATCCCTTTCTGTGACCGCCGTGATGCGCAGCGTGCGGAAGTACAGCTCCTGCAGTGCGGGGCGGAACCGTGCCACCAGCGTGCCGCGGTATGTGTCGTCGATTTGTGTGGAATGAATCACGCAGCCGTCGCCCAAGTAGAGCATCACATGCCCCACGCGCTGCTTTTTTTCATCCGTCAAAAACACCAAATCGCCGCGCTGCAAGCGGGCAATTTCGTCTTGGTTGCGGATACTCTCGCTCAAGGGCGTCAGGGTGACCATGCAGGTATCGTTTTGGAAGAAGGTGGTGCTGCAAAGGCCGGACGCAACGGTCTCCGTCGGCAGCGGATTCGTCGCCGAGCCGGTCAAATCAAGGCAGCGCAGCGTCCAGCAGATGATGCCGGAGCAGTCGAAGCTCACATCGTTGACACGGTTGATGCGGTCATAGGGTGTGCCGAGCCGATCGTACACCAATGAAAGCATGACCTCGCGCAGGTGGGCGCACGCGTCCGTCACGGTGGGCGAAATGCGCCGCGCACAGTCGAATGCATCATAAAGCGACGACTGCCGCAAATGCTCCACGATGGTGACGACGCCGTTCTCGACCCAAAGCAAGCGATCGTTGCCCAGATACAAGCCGCAATCGGTCACATAGCCGGAATGCTGCCCGCGGCAAATGACCTCTGCCCCCTCGATGCACGCGACGTCGTTTGCGCCATAAGCCGAGAAGAAGACCAGATCGCCGCGCTGCAGCGCGTCATAATCGGCAATATATGCCCATTCCGTTTCCTGTCCGTTTGCGGTCACTTGATCGCCCGCACTGTTCCACAGCTTGAACAGCAGCGAATTGTACACGTCGTCCAAGTAAAGCCCGTTGACGTACAGCAGCCGATCAAACAGCGGCTTTTGGTAAAGCGCGTAATACCCCACCGAAAACTGCAGCCCGCTTGCCGCAAGCTGCGTATAAAGAAACGTTTCGGAATTCTTCGCCTTTGTGCCGACGCACGCTTCGGCGTCGTCTGCAAATTCGGGCAGGCGAAACGATTTTGGGGTCGATTCCGTATCGGGCAGCGTTTGCAGCAAGAACGATTCGGCTTCCGCCGTCGTCAAAAATTGCAGCTGCGTGCTTTGCACATAGCCCGACGCGCCGTCTTCGGTCAGCACGATGCAAAAGCCGTCCCGCTCTGCCACCACCCGTGCAAGATGAAACCCTTCGCGGGCAACGATGGCGGTTTTGTTGACGGATGCGTGGGCATAGATCAGGCAGTACGGCCGCGCCAGCAACGCGTAGGTGGGGCGTGAATAAAGCACGACGTCCGCCTCCTGCGTATCACCCTTGCGCAGGTAGCCCTCGATTGTGCTGCCGATGGCGCTGACGTGCAGGAAGGTGTCGTTATTCGTGCGGATCGTCTCCGATACGAGCCAATCCACCTGTACGCCCTGCGCTTCTTCGTGCAGCGGACGGGAATAGCCGCCGCTTCTGTCGGGCGCTGCAAACAGCGTCACGCCATGCCCCACCGTCTGCACCAAGGTATAGGAATTGTTCTCAAAGCCCAACGTCTCTTTACGCGCATCGAACGGCGTCGGCGTGGCAAGCGGCGTCGCGGTGGGCGAAGGGACGGCAGCCGTTTGGGAGGCGTCTGCCGTTTGAGAAACGGGCGGCTCCGAAATGGGCGCGTTTGCCTGCTGCGCCAACGGTGCGGGATCGATTGGCGCACATCCAAGCAAAAAAACCGTCAAGAGCAGAACCGTACACAAAAATTTCATAATCATAGAATAATCGCTTCGCCCTGCCCTGTCAACCAAACAATGTCAAATTTCATCTATCGTTTACACCTTTTTTGCATCTTTGCTTTACAAAATCGCCCAAAATGGATAGAATGAACAGGTGAAGGAGGCACGAAATGAAACAGGAACACATTGATCGCATCAACGAGCTGGCACGAAAAGCCAAAGCCGAAGGGCTGAACGAAACCGAAACGCAGGAGCGGGAAACCCTGCGCCGTGCCTATGTGGACGACGTCAAGGCAAGTCTGCGGCAGCATTTAGACAACACCTATGTCGTGGACGCCCACGGCAACAAAACCAAATTGGAACAAAAGCACTGACCGTTTTGCGCGTCACGCTTCTTTTTGCGCCTTTACCCACGCTTCGACATAGTTGGCAAAGATGCGGGTGGAGGGGCTTTGCGCGCCCGTGGGCGTCACCGCCAACGCGATGGTGCGTTTGGCTTGGGGCGCAAGCTCCAGCGCGCAGACGTTGTCGGTGCGGCCTTCCAAAAGCAGCGCGGGCATGATCGAAATGCCAAGTCCGTTTTCCACCATGGCGATGATGGCGTAATCGTCCTTCGTGGTGAACTTGATGTTGGGGCGCACGCCCTCCGCATCCAATGCGCGCCGCGCATCGTGGTCGGAGCTTTCCAGCAGTGAGATGAACGGCTCCTGCTTGGCAAGCCCGATGGGAAAGCGCGGTAAGTCGGCATAGGGATGTCCCTTGGGCAAAATGGCAAGCAGCTTGTCCTCCATCAGCGGCGTGCAGGCGCAGCGCGTGCGGCTGGGCAGCGTCACGAACCCCAAATCCACCGCGCCCTCCTCCAGCCATTGCTCGACGTCGTGGTAGTCGCCGTTGAGCAGCTTGAATTCGATGTTGGGATGCGCCTTTTGAAACGATTTGATGATGGCGGGCAGCCAATGCACCGCCACGGAGGTGAACGTGCCGATGCGCACCGTCCCGCTGTCTAGGCCGTGGATGGACGATACCATCTGCCGCAGCCGCTCCTCCTCATTGAGGATTTCGCGCACCACCGGAAGCACCTGCGCACCGTTTTCCGTCAGGCGCACGCCCGCACGGCTGCGGACGAGCACCGCAAACCCCAGCTCCTCCTCCAGCGACGCCAACAGATGGCTGACCCCCGATTGGGTCATCGAAAGGGATTCGGCGGCGCGTGTCACGCTTCCCGTCTCGACTACGCGCACAAATGCTTCATATTTTGCACTGTTCATATCCAATCTTCCATGAGCAAATTTCATGCAAATTTCGTTTGCACAAGTTTCCTTCCTATCATAGCAGCAAAATGTGAGAAAATCAAGATAATTCTGCACTTTTTGCCCCGTTTGCGCCTTGCCTTCCGTGGCGATGCGGCGTAAAATGACAACATTCGAATTTGGATTCGGAAATGAACATGCAGTTTGTTCATGTATAGAAGGGGAAACGTATGAAAGCAAATGTGGTACAAATTCTTGTCTCCATCGTGGTGTACTTGATTGCGATGTTGGGCATTGGGTTCTTCTTTGCCAAGCGTTCGGGAAAGGGCGCGTCGTCGTACTATCTCGGCGGGCGCTCGCTGGGGCCGTTGGTGACGGCGATGAGCGCGGAAGCAAGCGATATGTCGGGCTGGCTTTTGATGGGGCTGCCGGGGCTTGCGCTGCTGTGCGGCGTTGCAGAGGCGTCTTGGACTGCCATCGGGCTTGCCATCGGCACCTATCTGAATTGGCTGTTTGTGGCAAAGCGGCTGCGCCGCTATTCGCAGGCGGCAGGCGACGCCATCACGATTCCGCAGTTTTTCTCCAATCGGTTTGCGGACAAGCGCAACATCCTCAAAACGGTCGCGGCGGGCATCATCATCATTTTCTTCGTGCCGTACACGGCGTCCGGCTTTATGACCTGCGGCAAGCTCTTTTCCACGCTGTTCGGCATGGATTATCATTTGGCGATGGGGATCGCGGCAGCGGTCATCATTCTGTACACGGTGATCGGCGGCTTCTTGGCGGCAAGTGTGACGGATCTTGTCCAGACGATTGTCATGACCGTGTCGCTGCTGGCGGTCATTGGATTCGGCGTCGCAAGCGCGGGTGGGTTTGGCGCCGTATTCGAAAATGCAAAGGCGATCCCCAACTTTTTCGACCTGACGGGCGTCGCGGGACAGGGCAGCGGCAGCTTTGGCGCGCTGTCCATCGTCACCACGCTGGCTTGGGGACTGGGCTACTTTGGCATGCCCCATGTGCTGCTGCGCTTCATGGCGATCAAGGACGGACGGCAAATCAAAACCTCGCGCCGCATCGCCACAAGCTGGGTCGTCATTTCCATGGCGGCGGCGATCTTCATTGGCGTCGTGGGCAATCGTCTGATGCAGATGGGGATTTTGCCCCAATATGCGAGCACGGCGGAATCCGAAACCGTCATCGTGGACATGGCAAAGCTCATCAGCAACAACGGCGTGCTGTTGGCGCTGCTTGCGGGCGTCATTTTGGCGGGCGTGATGGCGGCGACCATGTCCACCTCCGATTCGCAGCTTTTGACGGCGGCGTCGGCGGTGTCGGAAGACCTGCTGCGCGGTACCTGCAGGCTGAAGATTGGGGAAAAGGCAAGCGTGTGGATCGCCCGCGGCACCGTGATCTTGGTGTCCATCGTGGGCGTGGCGCTGGCGTGGAACCCGAACAATTCGGTGTTCAAGGTGGTGTCCTTTGCATGGGCAGGCTTTGGCGCGACGTTCGGCCCGCTGATGCTGTTCTCCCTGTTCTGGAAGCGGACGACGCTGCCCGCCGCCATCGCGGGTCTGATTACGGGCGGCGTCACGATCTTCGTTTGGAAATATCTGGTCGCGCCCAACGTCTCGTTCTTGAACGTGTACGAGCTGCTGCCCGCGTTCATCCTGTCCTCCTTGGTCATTGTGATTGTGTCGCTTTGCACCAAGAAGCCGTCCCAGTCCATCTTGGACACGTTCCAAGCGGCGAAAAACGGGTAGGCGCTGCCACCCTTTTGCGGGAACACCCGCGTACACGATTTGGGGGAATGCAATGTAACAACGCCAATATGTCATCCTGAGGCAAAGCCGAAGGATCTCGCGTGTAAGCGGAACACGGCGGGCGGATCATATCCGCCCCTACAGAATGACCACGCAGGGTGCATTTTCGTTTTTGTGTACGCCATGACAATCAAAATGGCGGCAGAGCCGCCATTATCAAAATTTCTTCATTCCTTCATTTCTTCATTCTCGTCTGTCAGTCCTCGCTTCCGCGCAGGGTGAAAACGTGTACGCCGACGAGAAAAGAGCGCCCCCGACGACCGGAGGCGCTTTTATGCTTATTCCAAAAAGTCTTTGAGCTTTTTGCTGCGGGAGGGATGGCGGAGCTTGCGCAGCGCCTTTGCCTCGATTTGGCGGATGCGCTCGCGGGTGACGTTGAACTCCTTGCCCACTTCCTCCAGCGTGCGTGCCTTGCCGTCGTCCAAGCCGTAGCGCAGGCGCAGAACCTTGGCTTCCCGCGGGGTCAGCGTGTTGAGCACCTCGACAAGCTGTTCCTTTAGGAGCGCCACTGCCACGGCGTCGGCGGGTGCGGGCGCGTCGTCGTCGGGGATGAAATCGCCCAGATGCGAGTCGTCCTCCTCGCCGATGGGGGTTTCCAACGAAACCGGCTCTTGGGCGATCTTGATGATCTCGCGGACTTTGTCCTCGGAGATGCCCATTTCCTTGGCGATCTCGTCGGGGCGCGGGTCACGGCCGTATTCCTGCACCAGCTGCCGATTGACGCGGATGAGCTTGTTGATGGTCTCTACCATGTGCACGGGAATACGGATGGTGCGGGCTTGGTCTGCGATGGCGCGGGTGATCGCTTGGCGAATCCACCACGTCGCATAGGTGGAAAACTTGTAGCCCTTGCGGTAGTCGAATTTTTCGACCGCCTTGATGAGCCCCAAATTGCCCTCTTGAATCAAGTCCAAAAACAGCATGCCGCGTCCGACGTATCTTTTGGCGATGGACACCACAAGGCGCAGGTTTGCCTCCGCAAGCTGATGCTTGGCGTCCAAGTCGCCGTCCGCCATGCGCTGCGCAATTTCGACTTCCTCCTGCGCGGTCAAAAGCGGCACCTTGCCGATTTCTTTGAGGTACATACGAACCGGATCGTCGATGTTGATGCCCTCGGACGACGCCAAGACCGTCTCGATTTGGGCAATCTCCTCGTCGATGTCCTCGGGTACTTCGACCTCCTCCACCACGTCGATGTTCAGCTCTTCCAAGTCGCTGTACACCTTTTCGATGGCGTCCTGATCCAGCTCCAGCTCGCTCAAGGCGTCCATGACCTCGCTGTAGGTGAGGATGCCCTTTTGCTTGCCGCTGTCCAACAGCTCTTGAATCTTGGCGGCAGGCGTCTTGCTCGGTTTGCCCTCTACAGGCGCTTCGCTTGCTTCCGCCGTTTCGATGGAGTCGGCAAGCGCCTCCGTGTCTTCCGGCAGGTCGTCCGCCATGTCCGCCGCCATGTCCGCCGCCGCATCCGCAGCGGCTTCTTCCGTCATATCCAACGGCGTCTCCTCGGTCGGTTCGATCGGTGTGGTCAATTTAACTTTCTTTGATGCCATGATTCCCGTCTCCTTATTTATTTGCCCGAATGCGTTGTGTGATCTCTTTTGCCAATGCTTTTTTCTCGTCTGCCGAAAGGTCGGGGCGCAAAAGCTGCGCCTGCAGCGATTCAATTTCGGCTGCCGCGTCGGTTTGCTCCAAGGTCTTCAAGCAATCCTCTGCCGACTTGACGGCGTTCTTGATGGCGCCCTCCTCCCGAAGGATCGCCGAGATGGTCTCCGCCTCCTCCTGGGACAGCTCGCTTGCATACTGCGGCAGCGAAAAACGGCTTCCGTCCCGCTGCATCGCCAAGAACAAGCTGCGATACGGCGCCTGCTGCAACAGCGTTTCGGCGTGGTGCTGCCCGGCTAACCGCAACGCCGCCGCATCGGTCAGGCAGGCAAGCAGCAGCGTGCGTTCCGCCACCGTTCTGGCGTCCTCCTTGTCGTCGGCACGCCGTCGAAGCCCGCCGCGTACCACCGTCGCGCCAGCAGAAAAGGCGACGCCGCCGCTGCGCAGACCTTGCGCTTGCAGCGCTTCCACGCCATAGCCCGTCTTTTGCGCAATGGTTTTGTAGTAGCGCTCCTGCTCGATGGGCTGCAGGCTTGCCACAAAGGCGCACGCCGATTTGGCGAATCGTTCCCGTGCGTTGACGTCGGAAAAGTCGACGCCGTTTGCCATGGTTTCCAGCTTGAACGCGTTGAGCGCAAGCGCGTTTTCTTTGAGGCGGTCGAACCCGTCCTTGCCGTACACCTGCACATACTCGTCGGGGTCAAGCCCGTCGGGGAACACAATGACCCGCACCTCTAACCCTTCGCTGCGCAGAATCTCCAGCCCGCGTACCATGGCATTTTGCCCCGCTGCGTCGCCGTCGTATGCAATGTACACCGTGGTGACGAACCGTTTGAGCAGCCGTGCCTGCTGTATCGTCAGCGCCGTGCCAAGGCTTGCCACAGCGTTGCGCACGCCCGCCTTGTACAGGCCGATCACGTCCATATAGCCCTCGACCATGACAAGGTCGCTGATCTTTTCGGTTTTGTACAGGTACAGCCCGTACAGATTGTTGCGCTTGTTGTAGATGGGCGTGTCGCCCGTGTTGATGTATTTGGGCTTTTCGTCCGTCATGACGCGACCGCCAAAGCCCAGCACCATGCCGTTGGTGCCAAGGATCGGGAAGATGAGCCGCCCGCGATACGCGTCGTAGACGCTGTCGCGTGCCGTGTTGTGCACCAAAAGCCCCGCGTCCACCAGCTCGTTTTGCAGAAAGCCCTGCTTTTCGAGGTGGTTCTTGAGCGAATCCCAAGAATCGGGCGCGTACCCGACGCCAAAGCGCGTGACGATTTCGCTGCTGAGCCCGCGTTTTGCGGCGTACGTCCGTGCGGGCGCGCCCACGTCGGGGTCGAGGAAGCATTCCATGAAATAGCGTGCCGCCGCCTTGTTCGCCGCATACAGGCGCTCCTTGTAGGCGCGCTGCTGCTGCATGGCTTTGTCGTCCACTTGGTCGGGCAGCTCCATGTTCGCCCGTGCCGCAAGCGACTGCACCGCTTCATAGAAGGTGAGCCGTTCCATGCTCATGATGAATTGGATGACCGTGCCGCCCGCGTGGCAGCCGAAGCAGTAGAACATCTGCTTGTCCGGCGATACGGAAAACGACGGCGTCTTTTCGCCGTGCAGCGGACAAAGCCCCCAAAGCTTTCTGCCCTTGGGCTTGAGCTCCACATAGGACGATACCACCGAGACAATGTCGTTTTTTGCCATCAGCTCGTCCAGCCAAGCATTGGGAAACGCCATATGTGTGCTCCTTTCCAAAAATGATGTTGCGCGGTGCTTAATTCCAGCTTTTGGGGACGAAGATGCGCTCGTATTCGGCGATTGCGTAGTTGTCCGTCATGCACGCGATATAGTCGGCAACGGCACGCTCTGCGCCGTGCTTTTGGATGGTGCGCTCGTATTCGGGCGGCAGCAGATGCAGGTTTTTGTTGTAGTATTCGTAAAGCTGCCGCACCACGCCCATCGCTTTGCTTTCCTCGCTTTTGGCGATTGGGTTGTAGTAGACGTGTTCGAACATGAACGCCCGCAGACGCTCAAACTCGGCGGCGTAATCGGGCGAGAACGCGATGGTCTCGCTGTCCATGCTGTTTTGCACGACGTTTTGAATGAGGCTGTTGATGCGGTTGCTGTGGGTGGGCCCGAACAGCTCGATGCAGGAACGCGGCAAGTCCTCCTCGGACAGCACGCCTGCACGCATGGCGTCGTCGATGTCGTGGTTGATGTAGGCGATGCGATCGGCAAGCGACACCACCTTGCCCTCGATGGTGGCAGGATGACCGCTTTTGGTGTGGTTGACGATGCCGTCGCGCACTTCCCAAGTCAGGTTCAGCCCCTTGCCCTCGTATTCCAGCGTTTCGACCACGCGCAGGCTTTGCTTCTCGTGCCGAAACCCACCCGGAACCAGATCGTTCAGAACGGATTCGCCCGCATGGCCAAACGGCGTATGCCCCAAATCGTGCCCCATGGCAATCGCCTCGGTGAGGTCTTCGTTGAGCCGCAGCGAGCGTGAAATGGTGCGGGCGATCTGGGTGACCTCCAGCGTGTGGGTCAGCCGTGTGCGGTAGTGGTCGCCCTTGGGCGCCAAAAACACTTGGGTTTTGTGCTTCAAGCGGCGAAACGACTTGCAATGCAGAATGCGGTCGCGGTCGCGGACAAAATCGGTGCGCAGCGGGCAGGGCGGCAACGGCGTCTCACGCCCACGCGTGTTGATGACCAGCGTGGCAAGCGGGGAAAGCATTTGGACTTCCCACTCCTCGTGCATCTTGCGAATGCTGCCGTCTTCCATCCTGCGCCTCCCGAAAAAAAGTTCAACGTATATATACGCCAAAACCGTCAAAAATCCTCTTTTTAGCCAATCGGGGACACGAAAAAACGGGCGCATGCGTCCCGTCTGTCGAATGTTGGAAATCAGCCGCGCAGTATCGCTTCGAACAGGGCAAGCTGGGCTTCGATCTTATCGTCGGAAAGCGGCGTCAGCGCGTTGTGCCTGCCGACGCCCTCCAGCGTGCAGAGGATGTGCAGCGCCACCGCTTTGGGGTCGTCCACGCGATACGCGCCCATTCCGCAGCCGTCCTCGATGAGGGCGGTGAGCGTTTCCACCGCGTGCTGCGCCCGCGCCGCAAGCTGCGCTTTGCCTTCTGCGCTGTTGGCGGCGAACTCGAACACGGCAAGGTCGCACGCGGCGGCAGGGTCAATCATGTAGCGGATGCGCGAACGCAAAAACGTGGAGACGATGCGCGTGGTGGGGATGGCGTTCGCCTTTGCATGGGCAAGCGCCGCCTCCGCACGGGCCTGCTCCTCGTTGAGAATGGCGGAAAAGATGGCGTCCGTGGAGCAAAAGTGCCGATACAGCCCGCCGCGTGACAGCCCCGTGGCTTGGCAGACGTCTCCCATGGTCACGCGGGAAAAGCCGCGTGTCGCAAACAGCGTGCGCGCCGCTTTGAGAATCCGCGCTCTGGATGCGTCGCCCTTTGCCCCCATTTGCGTTCTCCTTTCTGTCAGAAAAAGGGACGGCGTTCCGTCCCTTTAAGGTGTGCGAATTATCTCTTGCTGAACTGCGGTGCGCGACGTGCTGCGTGCAGACCGTATTTCTTTCTTTCCTTCATGCGCGGGTCACGGGTGAGGAACCCTGCCTTCTTGAGCGTGCCGCGAAGCTCGGGATCAACCGTAAGCAACGCACGGGATACGCCGTGGCGGATTGCGCCCGCCTGACCGGTTGTGCCGCCGCCGTAGACGTTTACGCTCACGTCATACTTGCCGAGCAGGTTGGTCAGAACCAAGGGGGAACGGACGATCATCTTCAGGGTCTCAAGACCGAAGTAAGAATCGATGTCACGTTTGTTGATCGTGATTGCGCCGGTGCCGGGAAGAAGGCGAACGCGCGCTACGGACTTTTTCCGTCTGCCGGTGCCGATAAAAGCTGTCTTTGCCATAGTCATTCTCCTTCTTATTTGAGTTCGAGCGATTGGGGCTGCTGCGCCTCATGCTTGTGATCCGGCCCTGCATAGATGCGGAGCTTGGTGAGCATTTGTGCGCCCAGCGGGCCCTTCGGCATCATGCGACGGATGGATTCGTAAACCGCGAACTCAGGCTTTTGCGCCAATAGGGTGCGGTAGTTGACTTCACGCAGACCACCCGGATAACCGGTGTGATGAATGTAAGTTTTCTTGTCGAGCTTTTTGCCCGTCAAGCGAACCTTGTCCGCATTGACGATGATCACATGATCGCCGCAGTCGACGTGCGGTGTGAACGTGGGCTTGTGTTTCCCTCTGAGAATAGCTGCTACCTGCGAAGACAGACGACCCAATACCAGATCGGTCGCGTCGACGACATACCAGCTGCGCTCGACGGTTTCGCCCTTTGCCATATAGGATTTCATGGCGACTCCTCCATAAACATTATTGTAAAAATTGCTGCATTGGAAATCCTGACGTCGGGGCTGTGACACAGTCTCACCCAATGGCACACCGAATATACTAACAAAATCGGACGCCCATGTCAAGCTTTATTTCTTGAAAAATGTGTATTTTTTGAAGATTTTTCTCGCACAATAACCGCAAAGAAACGCAACGGAGGTCACTATGCGGGAAACGGTGCGATTTGTACTGTTTGGGCTCGTCCTTCTGGCGCTGGGATTGCTGCTCTTGCTGCCCCTGCTCTTTGGCACGACGCCGCGTGTGAACTCCGCACCATTTGTCATGAGAGGAGCCCTATGCCAAGACGAACCAAAATCTATCCGATGACGCCCCACGGAACGGCGGGCGAAGGATTGCCGTCGGATCGTGAAATCTATCGTGTGACTGCCACCCCCACCGAGGAACGCCCATGAGTACGAAATTTGACCCGCTTGCCTATCAAGCGGAGGTGGACGCCCATGCGCCCAAAAGCCCCGTTTTGCTGCAATGTCTCAAGGCGTTTGCGGTGGGCGGACTGATTTGCGTGATCGGGCAGGGCATTCATGACGGCGCCGTCGCGCTGTTTGCCCTCTCTACAGAGGACGCCTCCACCGTGACCGCCATCGTGTTGGTCTTTTTGACTGCGCTCTTAACCTGCATCGGCGTCTTCGACCGCATCGCCGCCTTTGCGGGCGCGGGCACCGTCGTGCCAATTACGGGCTTTGCCAATTCGATTGCCGCACCCGCCATGGAGTATCGTTCGGAAGGCTGGGTGCTGGGCGTGGGCGCCAAGATGTTTTCGATTGCGGGCCCCGTGCTGGTGTACGGCATTGCGGCTTCGGTCGTCGTGGGGCTGCTTTCGCTGCTGTTCTAATTATTCGCGGTAGACGATGCTGTTGGGTGCGACGCTGTGGGTGAGCCACACGTTGCCGCCTACGACGCTGTCGTCGCCGATGATGGTATCGCCGCCCAAGATGGTGGCGCCCGAATAGATGACCACGTTGTTGCCGATGCGCGGATGGCGGTGAATGCCCTTGACGGGATTGCCGTCCGCATCCGAGCTGAAGGATTTTGCGCCCAGCGTCACGCCTTGGTACAGCTTGACGTGGGAGCCGATGACGGTGGTCTCGCCGATGACCACGCCCGTGCCGTGGTCGATGAAGAAGTAGTCGCCGATGGTGGCGCCCGGATGGATGTCGATGCCCGTCAGCTGGTGCGCGTATTCCGTCATGATGCGAGGCAGCATGGGCACATCCAGCTCGAACAGGCGATGCGCCAAGCGGAAGATGGAGATTGCCTCGAAGGACGGGTACGCCAGTAAAATCTCCGCAATGCTTTTGGCGGCAGGATCGCCTTGGTACGCCGCCTTGATGTCGGTGCGCAGCGTGGTGGCAATGTCGGGCAGGCTTTCAAAGAAGGACTTGGAAACGCGCTCGATGTCCTCCCTCTTCAGCTTGCTTTGGGTGGTCTCGTCGATGATTTCGTTGCAGATTTCCGCAAACAGCATCCCTGCCGTTTCGATGTTGAGACTGATGAACGTCTGCACCCGCGACGCGGGCACGGGACGTTCGGAATAGATGTTGGGAAACAGCGCCGTGCGCACCAAGCAAATGAACCGTTCCGCCTTGGTGCGGATGCCGAACCCGCTGACGGAAAAATCCAGCACGTTGCTTTCGTTGATTTTGGCAAGGCGGCTTGCCGTCTCCCCCGCCGTCTGATTCAGCCAGTCCATTATGCGTCTTCCCCCTCAAACAGCTTGGTCGAAAGATATCGTTCGCCCGTGTCGGGCAAAAATGCCACCACCGTCTTGCCCGCGTTTTCGGCGCGCCGCAAAAGGGTGAGCGCCGCATACGCCGCCGCGCCCGATGTGATGCCGCAAAGCAGCCCGTCGCACGCCGCCAGCGCACGGCCGATGGCATATGCGTCCGCTTCGCGCACCGTGATGATCTCGTCGATGATGCTGCGATCCAGCGTCGCGGGAATGAAGTTTGCACCGATGCCCTGCAGGTTGTGCGCGCCCGTGCGCCCCTCGGAAAGCAGCGGCGAACCGGCAGGCTCCACCGCGACGATGCGCACCGCGGGATTGTGCTTTTTGAGCGCGTGCGCCACGCCCGACAGCGTGCCGCCCGTCCCGACGCCCGCGACAAAGATGTCCACCTTGCCGTCCGTGTCCGACCAAATTTCTTCCCCCGTGGTACGCTCGTGTACGGCGGGATTTTCGGGGTTTTCAAACTGCGACGGGATGAACGCATCCGTTTCGGCGGCAATGCGTTCCGCCTCGGCAATGGCGCCCTTCATTCCGAGCGCGCCCGGCGTCAGCACGACCTTTGCGCCGTACGCCTTTAAGAGCGCGATGCGTTCGCGGCTCATGGTGTCGGGCATGGTCAGCACGACCTGATACCCCATGCGTGCGCCAAGCGCCGCAAGCCCTACGCCCGTGTTGCCGCTGGTCGGCTCGACGATGCAGGTGCCCGTGCGTAAAAGTCCGCGCTGCGCAGCGTCTGTAAGCATCGCCAGTGCAATGCGATCCTTGGCGCTGCCCGACGGATTGAACCGTTCCGCTTTGCCCAGCAATCGTCCGTTCAGCGCATAGGCATTCTCCAGCCCGTGCAGCTCAATCAACGGCGTCCTTCCAACCAAATCTGCAATGGAATCTACAATGTTCATGGTATCGCTCCTTTTGAGGCTATATTATGGCACACTTTTTCGCTTGGTGCAAGGGGGGCTTCTCGGTTCTTTTGCTATTTGGATACATTTATAACACATCCCCTTGTTAAAATATAGGTAATAAATGAGGAAAAGGGCAACCGATGCGATATTTCTGGAACGCGGCAATGATCATTCCGCTGATGGGCCTGTTGGCGGCGGCGCTGTATCTGCCGTTTGCGCTGTGGTTTTCGCGTAAGCGCGCCCCCTATCCCTTTGTGCGGCATGTGGCAAACTACCTGCTGCTTGGCTACTTTCTGATGCTGATTTGGGCGGTTTTCTTTTGGACGCTGCCCGCCTTGGGCGATGAGGTCGTGCCGCTCAATCAGCGGATCAACCTGCAGCTCGGCTCTGAATGGTACTATGCGTACACGCAGGACGGCGGCGCTTGGAGCAGCCAAGTCATGTGGAACGTGTTTCTGTTCGTGCCGCTGGGCGCGCTGCTGCCCTGCGTGTTCCCCTCGCTGCGCAAGCGCGCTTGGCTGACCGTTTTGCTTTGCTTGGCGCTCACCTGCAGCATCGAATGCGTGCAGGGACTGATCGGACGCATCGCCGACGTGGATGATGTGTTCTGCAACCTGTTGGGCGGGCTGTTGGGGCGTGCGCTGTACACCATCGCCGCTTGGATCATGCGAAAGTGCAAGTGGACAAGCCCCGTGCTGACCGATACCTGCTCCGCCTTTGGACACGCCGTCGCGCTTGCGGTCGCATCGTTCATCCTGTTGGTACCCTCGGTGCTGGACGTCGTCAACCGCATCCTGCCGAATGGACTATTCGGATAACCCTTGCAGGGACCTCCTAACCCTGCACGCTATCATAAAAGAGACCGCGTTTTGCGGTCTCAGACTGTCAAAAAAGTCCAGTATTTCTGGGCTTTTTTGACAGTCTGACCCATGTACATAGTTTTCGGGGAGGGTATGAGAAAAACGCCCCCGTGTCATCCTGAGGCAAAGCCTTTGGATCTTGAACGAACAAAACAGATTCTTCGGCGCTTCGCTGCGTCAGAATGACCGTGCGGCGTGGTGTTGGTTGCGTGTACAAGTTGTAAACTATGATGGCGGCTTTCGCCGCCGATTAGTTCGGCGCGCTTGGCGCACGCCGAGGCGCTTCGCTTATTGTGAGCGACGGTATTTCCCCGTGCGCGGGGAAAACCGCGCTGTTCCGACGCCGCAAGGCGTCGTTCGTCGCTTTGCTCCTCATGCTCACGCAGGAGAATGTTCGCCGCGGCTCCATTCGACAGCGGTATGGTTTCTCGGCACACGGGCGCAACGCACGCGTTTCGCCACTGCCGTGTGCCTGCGAAACCGAACGCCGACGGCGCGCAACCGCGCTTGTCTCCCGTTCGGTTGCTGCGCCGCGGCTTGCAACGACAGCAGAATGGGCTTCTCGGTCGCGCTGCGCCCTGCGAAGCCGACCCGTACCTTCCCAGAGTATCGTGAAGAACTCCCTGTATTTCCAATTAACTTGTACTCGGGTCTTCCGATGAAAATATCAATCAATCCGCGTGTTTCCCGTCCCCTGTTGTCATTCTGACGCAGCGAAGCAAGGAAGAATCTCCCGCCTAAACGCGAGATCCTTCGCAGAAGCTCAGGATGACAGGGGCAATATTGTCGCGCCTTTCCCGAAAGTCGCGTACGCGGGTCTTCCCGCAAAAGGTTGGTAGCGCCGCGACGTCTCTTCCCCGCAAACCGTGTACGCGGGTGTTCCCGCAAAAGGTTGGTAGCGAAGCGAAAGGCGCAGCCGAAGCGAGCGTGACCTTTTGCGGAGAGGAGGCGCGACGGAGCAGCGAACGGTGCTTTCCGCAGAAAGTGCCGTAAGTTACGCGAAGTCCGCGCCGACGAGTGTTAGGAGCCGTAGGTGTACGTCAGCGCGTCTGCGTAGCGATAATAGAACGCATCGCCTGCGGACAGTCCGGCGGTGATTTGCACGTTGACGCCGTCCGACGCGCCCACCGTCACGGAAACGGGATCGGTGAGGGTATCGGTTTTTTCGTCATAGCCCGTGTACACATAGATGGCGCTGCCGTCCTCATAAACGGCGGCTGCGGGGATGACCAGCGCATCCCTTTGTGTGCTGACCTCAATCTGCACCGATGCGTTCATGCCCGTCAGCATCTGTTCGGTGCGGACGATGGTCAGCACCACGGTGTACTTGGTGCCGCCGCCCGCGTTGACGCCGATGGGATCCAGCGACGTGACTTCGCCCGAAAAGCGCTGCCCGCTGATGGCGTCCAGCGTCACGCTTGCCTGCTGCCCCACCGCCAGCGAAAGCACATCCAGTTCGTCCACGCTCATGCTGATTGTCATGGCGTCGTTGGGCGTGACCGAACAGACCGTCACCTCCGCCAACGCTTCGATGGTGACGGTGGGTTCCTGCGCAGACGCGCCGCCAAAGCTGCCGCCGCCGAAACTTCCGCCGCCCGATCCGCCGCCCGGTTGGGTGGACTGCGCAGCAACGTAGTCGATGCGCGTGACCGTGGCGCCGCTGAAGGTGACCAGCACATAGACGCCTGCGGTCAGGTTGTCGATGGAATCCGTTTGGCTGACGCCCTCGCTGTACCGATACACGGGAACGTCCAACGCGGGTGTGATCTTTGTGACGATTACGAACGTGCTTGTATCCATGGCGGCAAGCGTCGCAAGATCCAAGCCGTCCACCGCATTTGCCGTCACCTGCAGCGTAATGGAGCCGTAGGCGATGGACTTGACGACGCCCGCATAGCAGGAGCCGCCCGTGGAAGGTTCCTCCGTCTCACCGGGCTCCGCAGTGGGCGTGGGCGTTTCGTCCTCCCGCAAAATCTGCAGCAGCGATACGCCGCTTGACGGCATGCTGCCCAAAATGGTCGTGCCGTTGCCCTCCGTCGCCGCATACGCAGCCGCTTCTGTGTCGGCAAGCGGCGCGTAGGCTGCCGTTTCGTCAATGCCCGATACGATGCCCGCAGCCGTCGCGGTCACATAGCCCGTTTGGCGCAGTGTGGAGAGCAGCGTCATCTGCTCCGTCAGCGTGGCGCGGGTTTTCAGCAGGCTTTGGTACTCGGCAAGATACGCCGTGTCGGTTAGCGTAAAGAGCGTGGCGCCCACCTTGACCATGGCGTCTTCCTGCACGGAGACCTTGGAAATCGTGCCCGAATAGCCCGTAATCTTGAGTTCGCTGTGGATGTACAGCGTCCCGCTGCCAAGCGTTGTGCCGTCCTCGGCGGCCACCGAGACCGTGTCGCCGTACGCCGTGCCCGCATCGGTGAGCGTCGCCGTCACGACGCCGTCGCGGATCTTGACAATCTTGCCCGTTTCGACCGTGCCGTTTGACAGGATGACCGCCACCGCGTCGCCCACGCTGCACGCGGCGTCCGTTTCCACATCCACCGCCATCATGCCGTCCAACGAGAGTAAAAGCAGCGCGCCGTTTTGATACATGACGTCCGTCACGGACTGCCCCGCCTCGGCGTAGATTGCCTTGACGCGGCCCGCAGTATGCGCGGTGACCGTTGTGGGAATGGTGTCGCCCGCCGCTTCTTCCAATGCGGCGTCCAACGTGTCGAGCATCGCCTGTGCCGATGCGATGGTCTGCAAGACCGAAGTGGCGTCGACCGTGGCGACCACATCGCCCACCGCCACCACGTCGCCGTTTTGCACCGTGAAAGCCTTGACCGTCACGCCCGACGGGATTGTCACCGTGTCGGCGTCGCTTGCCGCCAACGTGCCGCTGCCGTAGAACAGTGCGGAAAGGTCTTCTTCCTGCGCCGTGCCGTCCAAAATGGATTCCACCGCCTCGATGGTGCCTTCCGCCTGCTGCGTTTGGACGAATTCGGGCAGCACGGCGATGGCGATTGCCACCGCCAGCACCAACGCCAGCACGCTGATCCAAAGCGCCTTATGGGTCTTGCGCTTGGGCTTGTCGGAGGACGGTTCCTCCGCTTCGGGTTCTTGCGGCGCGTTCCGCTTTTGCGCCCGCGTCACCAAAATCAGCGCCATGATGCACAGTCCGATGCACACGACGCAGCCAATCAGCACAGGCCAAAACGCCTTCTCGACAACCGTCCAGAATACGTCGTTTGCGGTCGTCTCCGTCGTCGTGTCCCGCTTGCCAAACCCGCCCGACGGCATGGTGCCGTCAAAGCCTTCGGGCAGCGTCCCGCTGAAATCTTCGGGCATGGTGCCGGCAAAGTCTTCGGGCATGGTGCCGCTGAAGTCTTCGGGCAGGGTGCCGGAGAATGCGCCATTTTGGTTGGACGCGGCGGCAGTCGTGCGGGATTTGTCGATGCAGAACAGGGTTGTCTCCGCCGCGAGCAGCAGGACAAAGAACACAAGCAGAATCCAATAGATTGGTTTTTTACGAAACATGTTGACCCTCCCTTATCCGCCGTAGTGCAGCGCGTCGATGGGCTGCATCTTTGCTGCCTTGTTGGCGGGATACAGACCGAACACGACGCCGATGGCAAAGCAGAACAGCACGGCGATGACCACCACGTTGCCTGCCATATTGAAGCGCATGCTCAAGTTGGACACCACCACCGAAACGATGCGCAGCGTCCCCCAAGACAGGAAGATGCCGATGGCGCAGCCCATCATGCAAAGGACGATGGCTTCCAACAGAAATTGCAGCAGAATCGTGCCGCGGGTCGCGCCGATCGCCTTGCGAATGCCGATTTCGCGGGTGCGCTCCGTCACCGTGACCAGCATGATGTTCATGATGCCGATGCCGCCCACCACCAAGGAGATGGCGGCGATGCCGCCCAGCAGGATGGCAAGAATCGAGGTGACGTCGCGCATGGCGTCCTCCAGCACGTTTTGCGACGTGACGGTAAACGCATCGTCGTCGTCCGAGAAGCGATCCATCAGAATGGCGGTGATTGCCGTTTCGGCGGCGTCCAGTTCGCCGTCCGTTTCGGCGCTCACATAGAACGTGGTGACGTCGGCGGACACGGTGGTGGACAGCCGCATCAGCGACGTATAGGGGATGTACGCCACCAAGGACGAGCTGCCGAACACGCCCGTCAGCGTGTCGTCGTTGTCCTCCAACACGCCCACCACGGTGTACTTCGCGCCCTCGATGGACAGCTCTTTGCCGATGCAGTCGGTATAGCCGAACAGCTCGGTCGCGGCGTTTTGGTTGATGATGCAGACGTTGGTGTGATTCTCCACGTCCGACGTTTTCAAGAACCTGCCCAACAGCAGGCTGAGGTCTTGGATGTCGCAGTACGATGCGGTGGTGCCGTACACCTGCATGGTGGCGCTGTCCGCGCCGTACTTGCCCGTCATGCTTGCCTGTTCATACGGTGCAATGTCGCCGACGCCTTCTGTGTCCGACCAGTCGGTCAGATCGGATAGCGATACCGGCACGCCCTTGTCGTCCGAGATGGTGACGGTCAAAAGGTTGCTGCCCAGCGACGCAATCGTGTTGGTGACGGTTCCCGTGGTGCCGTTGACAAGGCTTACCAAAATGACCAGCGCCATGACGCCGATGATGATGCCCAGCATGGTCAGAAATGCCCGCATCTTGTTGCCGACGATGGATTTCATCGCCATTTTCAGCGATTGGATCATGCCTGCACCTCCAAAACCTTGCCGTCGAAAATGTGGATCATGCGCCCCGTTTGCGCGGCGACATGGTCGTCATGGGTAATCAGTACGATGGTATTGCCCGCATCGTGCAGCTCCAAAAACAGGTTCATGATGTCCTGCCCCGTCTTGGAATCCAAATTGCCCGTGGGTTCGTCCGCCAGAATCAGCGAAGGCTGCGTGGCGATGGCGCGTGCGATGGCGACGCGCTGCTGCTGTCCGCCCGACAGCTCCGTGGGCAAGTGCTTGGCGCGGTTGTCAATCTGCACCCGTGCCAGCGCTTCCATGACGCGGCGTTTGCGTTCCGCCTTGCGCACGCCCTGATAGATGAGGGGCAGCTCGACATTCTCCTCCGCCGTCAGCTTGGGAATGAGGTTGAAGCTTTGAAACACAAAGCCAATCTTGCGGTTGCGGATGTGCGCCAGCTCATTTTCGGAATAGTCCTCAATGGGGATGCCGTCCAAAAGATACGCGCCGCTGTCCGCCGTGTCCAAGCAGCCGATGATGTTCATCAGCGTGGACTTGCCGCTTCCCGATGGCCCGATGATGCCAACGAACTCGCCGGGGAAGATGTGCATGGAGGCGTGATTTAGCGCCCACACGTCCTCGTCGCCCACGTTGTACACCTTTACGATGTCCTTTAAGTCAATCATGTTGCTTCCTCACCCGTCGCTGCGTCCGCCGGAGGGCCGTTCGCCGCCGAAGTCGGACGGCGCACTGCCGCCGGAGGGCATGGTGCCGCCCGTGGAGGAGCTGCCGCCCATGCCGCCCATGCCGCCAAACGTAAAGCTGCTGCTATTGTCCTCGACCTTCATGTAGTACACCACATCGCCCTCGGAAAGTCCGTCGGTGATTTCCACATAGCTGCCGTTGTTCAGCCCCGTGGTGACCTCGATCATGCCGCCCAGCTCGCCCGATTCGCTGTCGAAGGACGTATAGACATAGGAGGCGGCGCTGGTTTGGGTCAGCGCATCGCTCGGAATGAGCAGCGCGTTCTCGACGCCCTCAATGCGAATGGCGATGGTGGCGGACATGCCCGAAAGCATGTGTTCCGCCTTGTCCAGCGTGATGATTGCGGTGTATTGCGTCACGCCGCTTGCGGACGTGCCCGTCGTGTCGATGGACGTGAGCGTTCCTTCGAACGTGTCGTCGCCCAAGGAATCGACGGTGACTTCCGCCGTCTGCCCAACGGACAGGGACAGAATATCGGATTCGTCCACGGAAACGGAGATGGTCATGCGCTTGTCGGGACAGATAGTCAAGACCGTCCGCGCATCGGTGCTGTCGCTTGCGTCGCCGCTTGTCGCGTCCACCGTGGAGACGCTGCCCGAAATGGGTGCGCACAGCCCGCCCTCCTGATACAGCGCAATCAGCGCCTGCAAATCTTCCTCCAGCGTTTGCCGCTCGGAAAGCAGCGCGTCATAGTCCGCGCTGTACCCCGTGTCGGTCAGCAAAAACAGTGCCGTGCCTGCGCGCACCTGCTGGTTTTCCGTCACATAGACGCGGGAGATCGTGCCCGTGTAGCCCGTGATGCATAAGGGCGCGTGCACGGTAAGCGTGCCGCTTCCAATCATGGATTCCGATTCGGAATAGATGGTCACGGCGTCATTTTGCTTGGGGCCGTTGTCGGAAACGAAGATGGTTGCGCTCTGCCCCGCCGCCGAATGTACGCTGCCCGCATACCGCGTCCCGTCGGAGCCTTCCACCCAAACGGCGTCGCCCGCCTTGAGCGCGGTGGTGGTCACGTCAACGGACATATACCCGTCCAGCGAAAGCAGCGCCAACGCGCCGTTTTCATACATCGCGGACGCCACGTCGTCGTCCTGCGTCACATACAATTCTTTGATGCGGCCCGCAACCGCCGTCTTGATGCGGCTGTCCACCGCGTCGTCCGCCGCGTCGTGGATCTCGTCGTCCTTCGCGTCGATCTGTTCCTGCAGGTCTGCCATCGCTTTTTGCACGGTGGACGTGTCCACGGTTGCCACGGGATCGCCCGCCGTCACCGTATCGCCCGCCTCGACCAAGATTTCATCGATCGCAACCGTGCCGTAGAGCGCCAGCGTTTCCACGTCCTCGTCCGCCAAGTTGCCGGAACCCGATACCGTGGTGCTGATGCTGCCGACGGTCACCGTCGCCGTCTCCGCTTCGTCTGCCGTATCGCCGTATTTTTCGGTCACACGATCCCGAAGAATCAAGACGCCAACCGTCAATGCGGCTGCCGCCAAAGCGACGATGATGACGATCCGAAGAATCGTTTTTCTTTTCTTTGCTGCTTTTCGCGTACTGCTCATACCTGTACTCCTTTTCGCTTCTGCAAAAAAGGATAGCCGCCTTCGCTAAAGCGGTGCTAAAGAAAGGTGGAAGCGAATGTGAACTTTTGGCGGGCACGCCCCATTTGCCCATTTTTTCTTCGTTCGGTGCAATTTCTTTAGTGTTTCTTTAGAATTTGATGGTATACTGAGGGCACAAGAAAAGGAATGGATGGTGCGCCATGCGGTTGCTGATTGCCGAGGACGACTTGCATTTGCTCAAGTCCCTCAAACACATTTTTGAAACGAACAAATACGTCGTAGACGCCGTCTCGAACGGCGCCGACGCCCTGACGTATGCCGAAAGCGAGCCGTATGACGGATTGATTATGGACATTATGATGCCCGGCATGGACGGCATTTCGGTGCTGAAGGCGCTGCGGCAAAAGGGCGTGCATACGCCCGCGCTGTTTTTGTCCGCCAAGACCGAGGTCTACCAGCGTGTGGAAGGCTTGGACGCGGGTGCGGACGACTATCTGCCCAAGCCGTTTTCCACCCACGAGCTTTTGGCGCGGGTGCGCGCCATGCTGCGGCGGCGGGAGCAGTTTGTGCCCGATTTGCTTGCCTGCGGCCCGCTTGTGTTGAATCGTTCCACCTATGAGCTTTCCGCAAACGGCAAGACGACGGCGCTCAGCGGCAAGGAATTCAGCATTCTGGAAATGCTGATGCAGCGTCCGCAGTGCATCGTGACCACCGACCAGTTCATCAACCACATTTGGGGTTGGGAAAGCGATGTGGACGTCAGCGTCGTGTGGGTGCATATCTCCAACGTGCGCAAAAAGATTGCCGCGCTGCATGCGCCCGTCGAGATTCGCTTCGTGCGCGGCGCGGGCTACCTTTTGGAGACGCATCCATGATTTACAGCCTGCGTAAAAAGTTCATCCGCATCTGTACGCTGTCGTTTTTGGCGGTCTTTTTCGTGCTGCTTTGCGCCATCTTCCTGTTTACGCAGCTGCAAACGAACGCCGCCGTGGACAAGCTGACCGACAGAATCGCAGAAAACGGCGGCACGTTCCCCGCCCCCGACGCGGAGCCGCCGCCCCGTCCCAACGGTGCGCAAGCGCCCGATGACGCGCCCATTCTTGACCGCGAATCGTCCTTCACGACGCGCTATTTCACCGTTTCCTACGATGCAGACGGCAGCCTTATCGCCACGAACACCGACGCCATTTTCGGCGTCACCGATGAAGACGCGGCAGCCTATGCGGAAAAGGTCTTGGCAAAGTCGAACCCCCGCGGTTGGGTCGGCGCGTACCGTTACCGCATCGTCACGGACGAAACGGGCACGCTCGTGGTCTTTGTCAGCGGCGCGATGCAGCACGCGTCCAACCGCATGTTCCTTTGGGCGGCTGCCATCGTGTTCGCCGCGGGCTGTCTGATCGTGCTGCTGTTGGTGGTGCTGCTTTCGAAGCACGCCGTAAAGCCTGCCGCCGAAAGCTATGAAAAGCAAAAGCAGTTCATCACGGACGCCAACCACGAGCTGAAAACGCCGTTGACGCTGATTATGACCAATCTGGACATCGCCGAATCGGAGCTTGGCAAGAACGATTGGCTGGACGACGCCCGAAAGGAAAGCCAAAAGATGAGCGTGCTGGTCAATCGGCTGGTGTCGCTGGCGCGGATGGACGAAGCGGACAACAAGCCCGTCCTGTGCCGTTTCTCCTTAAGCGACGCGGTGGAGGACACCGCTTCCGCGTTTCAAAGCGCCGTCGAAGCGAGCGGCAAAACGCTCACGCTGCAGGTTGAATCGCAGGTGCAGTACGAGGGCGACGAGGCGATGCTGCGGCAGCTTTTGTCCATCCTTTTGGACAACGCCGCCAAATACTGCGACGAAAACGGCGCGATCACCGTAACACTGCAGGGCGGCAGACATCCGCTGCTCACCGTGGACAACAGCTATGCCGAGATTGGCGACATTCGGCTGGATCGGCTGTTCGACCGCTTCTACCGTGCCGACAAGGCGCGCACCTTCGGCAGCGGGTTCGGCATTGGGCTGTCCGTCGCAAAAGCCATCGTAGCGAAGCACCATGGCGAGCTGACCGCGCACAACCTTGGCGGCGCCGCCATTCGCTTTCAGGTGCGGCTGTAAGCAATCTTTCTATCGGAACGCTGCGGCGTTCCTTTTTTTGTATCAATTTTTTCGGACGGCGCACACTATCCGAAAAAGGAGGATGCGATGCAACATTCCATTGGAGAACGGACGCTGCTCTTTGCGCATGCGCCACAGGTGGTCTCGTCGGCGTCCGTGGTTTCGCGGGCGGAAGGCGACGGGCCGTTGGGCAAATCCTTCGACGTGGTCTTGGCGGACGACAAGTTGGGCGAGGACAGCTTTGAAAAGGCGGAATGCCGCATGTTCGAGCAATCGGTGCGGCTCACCTGTTCGAAGGCGGGCCTTCAACCCAAAGACTTGGATTTGCTGGTGGCAGGCGATTTGCTCAATCAAATCATCACCGCAAACTATGGCGCACGCACGTTTGGCGTCCCCTATCTGGGGCTGTATGGCGCCTGCTCCACCATGGCGGAATCGCTGTTGGTGGCAAGCGTGCTGTTGGACGGCGGCTATCGCAAGCGGGCGGCGTGCGCCGCGTGCAGCCATTTCTCCACGGCGGAACGCCAGTATCGGTTCCCGTTGGAGATGGGAACCACCGCGCCGCCAACGGCACAGCGCACCGTGACGGGTGCGGGCTGCCTGCTGCTTGCCGCAGAGGACGTGCCGCTGCCCGTGTTTACGCATGTGTTTGTGTCCGCCGCCACCATCGGAAAGGTGGTCGACCTTGGGATCAACGACGCGAACAACATGGGCGCCGCCATGGCGCCCGCCTGCTGCGATACGCTGCTTGCGCATTTGGAGGACACGGGCAGCGCGCCGTCCGATTTCGACCTGATTGTATCGGGCGATTTGGGCAAGTTTGGCGCCGAGATGCTGTTCTCCCTTTGCGCGCAGCACGGCGTTGACCTGTCGGGACGCCACATCGACTGCGGCGATCGGATGTACCATCCCGATCAAAACTACAACTGCGGCGGCAGCGGCGCGGGCTGTTCGGCGGTGACGCTGGCGGGATACCTGCTGCCCATGCTGGAACACGGCGACTGCAGCCGCATCCTATTTTTGGCAACGGGCGCACTGATGAGCCCGACTTCCGGATTGCAGGGCGAAACCATCCCCGCAATCGCCCACGCCATCGTGTTTGAAAGGCGGTAACCATGCAACTTTGGACGTATCTTTGGGCGTTTTTGATCGGCGGCGCCATCTGTGTGGTGGGGCAGCTGTTGCTCTCCTTCACCAAGCTGACGTCGGCGCGCATTCTGGTGCTGTTTGTGGTGGCAGGCGTCGTGCTGGGCGGTCTGGGGCTTTGGCAGCCCGTGGTGGAGTTTGCGGGCGCGGGCGCGACGGTGCCCTTGGTGGGATTTGGCAATACGCTTGCAAAGGGCGCCATCGAAGCTGCAAAGGAGGACGGCGTCTTGGGCGCGTTCACGGGCGGCATCTCCGCCACGGCGGGCGGCATTGCCTCCGCCATCCTGTTTGGCTACTTGGCGGCGGTCATTGCAAAGCCCAAAACAAAAACATAGCGCGGACTTGCCGCGCCATGTGCGATAGATTTTTGGTTATTGCAGGATGCGATCCAGCGTCGAAAACGCCTCCGCCTCCGTCTCATACGGGACGATGTGGAAGTACGGGTTGCCCAATAGCATCGAGGACAGCTGCGTGCGCGACTTGCGATACAGCACATAGCACGGCTTTTGATGCGCTTCGGCAAAGGCAAGCTCATAGCCCACGCCCAGCGACGGGCAGGTGCATTCCGCGATGACCAAGTCGCACGCGCAAAGCCACGCGGCGTCTTGGGCGTAGATTGCGCCGTCCCCCGCCTTGCCGTTTTCCAATACGGACAGCGACAGGTTGCCGATGTGCTCGGTCAGCACCGTATCGGTGCGTGCAATGTACGCGATGAGCGTGCGATACCACGCCGCATCCGCGCGTCCGCCGCGAATGGAGCCTGCGAAATAGACCTGTTTATGCATCCTCGTCCTCCTCGTCCTCGTCCACCCAGTCGGGGTCGACCTCGACCAACAGCCGCAGCACCCGCAGCCGTTCCTTTTTGAGGATGGAGATGGTGAGATTCTCGTAGATGAAGCGCTCGTGCAGCTTGGGATAGCCGCCCAGCTTCTCGACCGCCCAGCCGCCCACCGTGGCGTTGTCGTCGTCCAAGTCTTCATCCTCTTTGTCGAACTCGTCCAAGAAATCGGCAAGCCGCATATCGCCGTCCACCTCAAATCGGTTGGGCGCAACCTCGACAAACGGCTCCTCAATCTCGTCCGATTCGTCCCAAATCTCGCCCACCAGCTGTTCCAATACGTCCTCCATGGTCAGCACGCCCATCGTGCCGCCGTATTCGTCGGTGACGACCACCATGTGGCTCTTGCACTTGCGCATCCGATTGAGCACGTCGGGCAGCGGCGTGGTCTTGTGTACGAACACCACGGGCATCAACAGCTTTTTGATGTCGGCGTCCTTGTCGTGTACCAGCGCTTTGTACAGACGGTTGAGATGCAAAATGCCAATCACATGGTCGGGCGTGTCCCGATAGACGGGAATGCGCGTGTAGGGCGAATCGAACGCCGTTTTGAGAATCTCCTCGCGGGGATCGTCGATGTCGATGGACACCAAATCGACCCGCGGCGTAATGACCTCGTATGCCAGCACCTCGTCGAAGTCGAATGCGGACTGCAGCAAATCGGCGACGTCCTCGTCCACGACGCCTTCGTCCTCGACCGTGTCCAAGATGGTTTCCAAATCGTCCTCGGTGATGCCGTCGTCGCTTGCGCCGTTCTTCCAAATGCGAGAAAGCCCGATAAGGCCCGCTTGCAGCACCCACACCAAGGGAAACAGCGCATAGTACAGCACCGTCAAGGGCAGCGCCGCCCATTTTGCCAGCCCTTCGGCGCGTTCGCTTGCCAAAATCTTGGGCAAAATCTCGCCAAAGGTGATGATGAGAAGCGTCATGACGGCGGTGGCAATCCATGCGCCGCTGTCGCCCATCAGCCCGATGGCAATGACTGCCGCCAAGGAGGACGAGCCGATGTTGACCAAATTGTTGCCCAGCAAAATGACGATCAGCCCGCGGTCGAACCGATCATAAAACCGCAGCGCGACGCGGGCAAGCCGCCCGTTCTTGCCTTGGGCTTCCTTGCGCAGCTTGGTGACGTTCAGTTGGTTGTACGCGATTTCCGATCCGGAAAACAGGGCGGAAAAGGCGATGCAAACCACAATCAGCGCGATGCGCACCCATTCAGGCATCGTGATCACCCCCTACGTCGTCCTCGTCGTAGATCTCGCCCACCAGCTCCTCTAAAATGTCTTCCACAGTCAGGATGCCCTTTAAGTCGCCCTGCTCGTCGCGGACGATAGCGATGTGCGTTTTGGACGCGCTCATGCCCGCAAGCTGCTCGTCGATGGGCGTGCCCGTGGTGACGGAGAACGGCTTATCCATGACGCGCTGCAGGCTGACGTGCCCGTTAAAGCGAATGTACGCCTTGAGGTACTTGCGAATTTGCAGCATCCCAATCACGTCGCCCTTGTCGTTCGTCACGGGCAGGCGGCTGTGGTTGGTGCGGTCGATGATCTTGACGATCTCGGCGGGCTGCATGGTGTTTTGGATGGATTCCACCTGCTCCCACGGCGTATAGCACGCCGCCACGGGCGTTTCGGTGAAGTCCAAGGCGGACTGCATCAGCTCGGTCGTCTCGTCGTCGATGTCGTCCTCCTTATCCAGCGTTTCGATGATGTCGTGAAACTCCTCCTCCGATACGGTGGGCTCCTCGGCACTCTTGACATGGAACAGCTTTTTGACGCCGTTTGCCAACGCGGTAAACACGAAGCAAAGCGGCTTCAAGAGCTTCATCAAAATGCGCAGCGACGGCGCCACAAACAGCGCAAACCGCTCGTTGCAGGATTTTGCGATGGTTTTGGGGATCATTTCTGCAATTAAGAACACGATCACCGTGGTGCCAAGCGACGAAAGCGTCGTTCCCAAGTCGCCCCAAGAAAGGCGCGTGGCGACCAGCGTCGCCAAAGACGCGCACCCGATGTGCATGATGTTGTTGCCGATGAGAATGGTGGTCAGCGCAGTATCAAAATGATCGAGAATATAGAGAACGCGCTTCGCCGATTTGGAGCCGTTGTCCGCTCTGCTCATCATGCGAATCCGATTGACGGACGCCAGACTGGTTTCCGCGCCCGCAAAGTAGGCGCCGCCTAAGATGAGTGCGATAAAAAACAGGATCAGCCAAATCACGCTTTGCGGGGATTGTACCGCGCGCGTCGCGGCAGCCGCCGCGTGGAAAGGTAAAACAGGCCCTATACAAGGACTACTGTCCACGAAAAAACCACCTCACAGAAATCAGAATGATGACAGTATAGCGTATTCCAAAGCAAAATGCAATGGCTATCCCCCAACATTTTCGGCGTGTCCCCATTCTTTTGCCGTATCTGCCCCAAAGGACGCAAAAACCCGCAGCGCGAAGCTGCGGGTTTGAAATGCGGATGGATTAGCCGCCAAAGACGACTTCTGCCAGCGCGGGGTAGTCGATGTACGGATTGCGGTTGCCCTGCTTGCCGAACACATATTGGTTGCGGTAGATCTCGACGGCGTCGGGCGGATCCATTTGGTTCCATGCAAGGAAGGTTTCGTATGCCTTCGCCGCCGTGGAGAAGCCGTGGATGTTGCTAAAGGACAGGGACGAATAGCTGCTGTTGGTCAGCGTGTAGAACACGATGCGCGCCACGTCGCCCTTGACGTTATCCGCAGGCTCAAAGCCCTTGCTCGCATTGACATAGCCGCAAAGGGAGCCCAATTCGCTGGTGATGGTCGTGCACGTTTCGCCGTCTGCGAACTCGTAATAGCCGTAGTTGCCGCGTTCGTTGTTGGCTTGGGGACGCGTGGGACGCATGATGTGGGCGTCGCCCTCACACGCGCCGCCGCCCAAAGATTTGGGCCAGCAGTGTTCACGGTTCCAGCCCGTCCAACCGGAGGAAGAAAGCACCTGCGTCGCGGTAATCCATTCTTGAGAATAGAACAGCCGCATCTGCCCGCTGTGCGACGCGTCGGTGTCGGAATAGGGCAGCGTGCTCTTGAGCCCGTCATAGCTGCCGCCGGTAGACGTGGAGATCTTGGTGGTAAGGGCGCTCTTGAGCGCGCTCTTGCTCATGGCAAGCATCTCTTCGTAGGTGCCGATGGAGCTGTAATAGGTGCCCGTGTAGTAGGTGTTGTAGCCCGTGGGCGGGGTGGCAGTCGCCGTCGCCGTTGCGGTCGCGGTCGCGGTTGCGGTTGCCGTCGCGGTGGGTGCTGCGGTTGCGGTCGCCGTCGCGGTGGGTGCTGCGGTGGGCGCTGCGGTGCCGATGGCGCCAAGGCCTACCACAAAGCGCAGGATGACGGTGGCGTCAGCCGCCGTGACGACGGTATCGTCATTGACGTTGGCAAGCACCAGTTGCTCGGCGTCCAACGTATCCAGCCCCACGACTGCGCGCAGGATGAGGGTGGCGTCGGCGGAGGTGACTTTGCCGTCGCGGTTGACGTCGCCAAGCTTATAGGTGGTGGCAACTTGTGCCGTCTTCCGATACAGATAGACGCTCTGCATGTTTTGGTAGGTGTCGTTGCGATAGAAACGGAAGCGCATTTGCCCCTCGGTGGTGTTGAAGCGAAGATGCTCGACAAGGGTGGTGGCAATGTCCGCCGTGCCGTCGGCATTGATGGCAAGGGTCAGCGGCTCGCCTGCGGTTTCAGAAACCACCAGCGTGTTGTAATCGGGGTTGTTGTCGTTGATGTACAGCCCGCAAATGCCCTTGACGGCATAGCCCGTGCCGTTTTCTTCGATGGTGAAGCGCACTGCGTCGCCCGCTTCTGCCGTGATGACGCCATTGGCATACGACGCCGTGACGTCCACATAGTTGCTGACAACATTCATGTCGGTCAGCGCACCGTTCAGCGCATAGTAGTTGGTGGCGTCGGTGTACACGATGACGTAATCGCCTGCCCAAGATGCGGGTGCGGCGTCAAGGCGTGTATAGTCGCCCTGCCCTGCTGCGGGCGGCGCCGTCACGACGGGCGTCGCGGTGGGCGTGGGCGTGTCGGTGCCGACGGGCGTTTCGGTGCCGGGTGCGCTTGTGGCGCCCGCTTCGCTGCGCTTGTACAGCACGATTGCCTTTTGCTGGGTGTAGGTCGCCGCCTTATAGAAGCGGAACCGATCCTGACCGACATTGGCGTTGTACCGCAGCACCGCGCCCGATGTGCTGGTAATCAGCACGCCGTCAGATTCGCTGAGCGCAATGGTCAGCGCGCCGCCTGCCGTGGTCTCCTCGGTGAGCGTGTTGTTTTCCGTCTCATTGTTGAGGTAGCGACCGTCCACCGTCTTGATGGAATAGCCCGTGCCGCTCGCTTCGATGGTCACGCGGTAGGCGTCGGTCGTTTCGGCGGAAAATGCGCCGCCCGAAAGCTTGTCGGTGACGTCCACGCCGTTGGAAACCACATTCATGGATTCCAGCGTGGTGTTGAGGGCGAGGTACGTAGTCGCGTCGGTGTAGACGATGAGGTAGTCGCCGCTCCAGTCAGTGGGCGCCTGCGTCACTGCTTGGTACGTCGCGGCTTCTGCCACGGTGGTAACGGGCGTCCCCGTTACGATGCCGACCAAGCAAAATGCCAGTGCCAGCAGGATACTGATTGTCTTTTTCATGTTGCTCCTTTATCCTTCCCCTATGGGGTTGTTACGAAATCAGATCGCCCTGATGTGCAATCAGCGTGGCATCCAGCACGCCGTCCACACGCAGGAACTTGTCGACAAAGCCCGTTTCACTGCTGCGAACGCGCAGCTCCACTGCCATTTCGATGCCTTCCCGCTGCACGGTCTTGGACTTGATGCAGGCGTACGGGATTTGGGCAACCATCGCCTTGACCTGTTTGGACGCCTGCTCCTCGTAATGGAGGATCAGCAAATACGGCAGCGATGCTTTCTTTTTGGAAGAAGCCAAAAGCAGCATGAAGATGCCGATGAGGAACGCGCCCACGATCGCGGCAAGGAAGAAGCCTGCGCCCAGCGCAATGCCTTCGCCGATTGCCCAGAACATGAACACGGTGTCGATCGGGTCTTTGATGGCGGTACGGAAACGAACGATGGACAGTGCGCCCACCATGCCCAGCGACAGCTTGAGGTTGTTGGACATGAATAGGATGACCATGGTCGAAACCATCGTGAGCATGACGAGACTCATGTTGAACGTCTTGGAATAGACGACGCCTGAGAACGTCAAGCGGTAGATGAGATACACGAACATGCCGAGGCAGAACGCCACGACGATCGCGCCGATCATCGGCACGACGTAGTTCTCGCTGAAGTTGAACAGGCTCAGAAACTGTTCTTTTAGGGTGGTAAAGTAATCCATATAATCCTCCTGATTGGTTGTCTATGTTAACAGTCGTATTGTCTGCAAAACAGGTACTTACTTGCCGCAGTCAGGCTGGCGGCGGGAAGCTGGATGAGCGACGCGATGTACGGATCGAGGTAGGCGTTGAACTTGACCTCCAAGATGCACTGTCCCATAAACGCCGTCGCCGGGTACGTCAGCGCGTGGGCGTTGAACAGGTCTGTGCAGCGAAAGCCCGTGCGAATGTTGCGGTCCAGCGTGATGCGCACGTCCTCCACCGGGAACACGAACGGCTCGCGGTAATAGTCCACCAGCACCTTGGGTCTTTGCGCCTCCGTCGTCATGGCGGCATACGCCTCCTTGGCAAACGGCTCGGTGCGATGGAGCAAAAAGCCGCAAGCACCATTCATGAGCGCGTTGCATTCCTTGCGCGAAAGCCCCAAGCTGTCCTTTTTGATGAACTGCCCGTTCTTGTGCTTGCGCTCCAGCTTGATGGTGCGATCGGAATAGTTGTAGATGCGGATGCGCCACTTGTCGCGGTACTCGACGCCCGAAACCTTTTCGAATACGGAAGCGTCGTACGGGTCGTCAAAGTACAGGCTGCGAATGTAGTATCCGCCGCCCGTCTTTGCCGCGTTGGGGTCGGGCCGCAGCGCCGCACGCAGGCGCATCGCCAAAAGCTCTGCGTCTGCTTCGCTGATGAGGTATTTGAGCTCGTGGCGGTAGCCCTTCGCATTTTCTTTGATTACCATGATACGCCTACCTTGCCTTGTACTTCGGTCAGCCGTGTGCTGTCGATCAAATCGGCATGAAACAGCGACCGCATCTCATCACCCGTCAGGGTGTAGTTTGTTTTGTTGTTGATGTACTGATAACAGTAGCAAAGGAAATATTCGGGGTAGCCCTTGGCATAGTTATCGATCTTGGAGCAGTGGGAATTCCAGCCGTTGGTCGAGAGATTGTAGTACGACGCCCAACGGGCAAGGTCGTAGTTTTCCATCTCGGTACGGATGGCTTCCTGCAGCTCCGTCCGCCGCGCAATGATCTTTTCGGTGGTGTACGCCTCGTTGAACAGGAACGCGCACTTATCCAAGAAGATACCGACGAAGGTGTTGTTGGACAGCAGCGAACGTCCCAGCGTGGTGTCGAACCCTTTGCCCGAACCGTGTCCCTCCGGGTCGAAGTACCGCGTGAAGAAATCGCGCCGATACCCCGAAGAGTAGGCTGCCTCTTGGGCGTCGTTGTTGCCGTTCATCGCCCAGCAAAAATCGTACACGACCCAACGCCACTTGTTGTCCAGCTCGGAGGAGCGCCAAAACTTGATGTTGCCCGTGTCCGTGTTGCCCACGATGATCTGAAACGCGCAGTACATGGCGAAGTTCTCGACGTCGATTTGGCTGCACACATACGCGTACGCGGTCGGATCGGACAGGTCGTAGTTGTGGTCTTTGCAGTATTGGATGAGCGCCTTGTAGTCACTGAGCCCGTCGCCCGAAACCACGCATTGGTCGTTGTTGCCGTTGCCCACCAGCATGTCGATGGTGTCCTCGTCTTGGATGCTGTAATGCTGGGCGATATAGTGCTTGCTGATTTTTTCGCGCAGGTTGTACACGCCCCAGTATTGCCCGTTGAGATAGACCACACACTGGACGTACGCCTGCGTTGCCAGCAAATCGTATGTGGGATTTGCCGTTTCGGCGTCTTCCAACAGGCTTTGCACCAACGGGTCGCGGATGCGCGACAGGCGGGAATCCTGCCCCGATGCGCGCAGCACCAGCGACTTGTAGGTGGTGAAGGGTCGATTGTCAAAGAACGCATAGTTCATGGAGGACACGCCCACGCCCTTGCGGGCGATCAGCGCGATGCCCTTTTGCGCCAGCTTGCGGGAGAACGCGCCAAAGATGCGGATGTTGAGCATACAGGCGTATTCCGTGCTGTACTGCTGCGTTTCGGCGTTCTTCACCGCGTAGGTGAAGTTGGCAGGACGCTCCCATGTGCGGCCGCTCATGTTGAAGTTTGCCAACTTCCCCATGGTTTCGTTCGTGCCGATCATGATCTCGTCCGCGTCGCCCGTGCCCGTGTAGTCGTTGCCTTTGATGTAGATGCCCGTGTCCGCGTCCCAAAGGTTTGCGGCGTCGGTCACCAAAAAGACGATGGGCAGGTCGGTCGTGTGGGACTCCACCGTTTGGTTGTTCGGGTCTGCAATGACGTAGGTGAACGCCTGCACCTCGCTTTGGTAGCGCGCACCTGCCGTGTCAAAGGTGACGACGCGCAGCACGGTGTTTTTCGTGACGGCGATGGGGCCGTTCACCCGTGTGCTGCTTTCGGTCGGCGTGCTGCAATCGGTGGTGTAGGTGGCGTAGCACCCGTCGGGCACGGTGAAGTTGACCGTCTGTGCCATGGTATACACGCCGCTTAGGGTGTCCGTTCCCACGGCGGCGCAATAGAGATCGCGCCCGGAGGTTGGATTGGCTTTTCCTTCGGTGGCGGGATTCGCTTCGGAATAGGAGAACAGCTTCCATGCGCCCGATGCGTCGCGCCCGTAGGAAACGCAGGCGACGCTTCTGGGCACGTCGACTTGGTCTGCCAACGTGCCGTCGGGTGCAAACAGGAACAAGGATTCGCCGCTTGCCGCAATGTCGAAGCTCAAAGTGAGCTTGCGCTGCTCCTCGGTGATGTCGCTTTCGGATTGTCCGTCACGGGGCAGGCTCCCCTCCAGCTGCAAGACGAGATATCCTTTTGCGGCGATACTCGTTCCGTCAGGAAAAACCCATTTGCGCACGCGGCTGTACTCGTCCGTCAGGGAAAAGCCCGATAGGTCGAATGCCGTGTCCCCCTTGTTGTACAGCTCGATCCAGCTGCCGAAGTCGGCGTCATAGGGCCGTTGGCTGTTGGTGCTGCTGCTGGTGCGAAAGACGATGTGGTAGCCGTTCACCAGAATTTCGTTGAGGCAAATGTCGTACACGCCGTCGGTGGAATACTGCTGTTTTTGCGATTCATTCAGCTCGAAATCGGCGCGTCCCGCGTCGGTGTTGGGATACCCCGGCGTGGGCAGGTTGGTCTCGGCAAACGCGCCGTCTGGATCGAAGGTGCCGTCGCTCTTGTATTGCCGCGCCATGGAAAAGTCTTGCTGCTGCGCGTCAAAGGTGATTTGGTCGATGATGCCGTCGTCCGGTGTGGTGAACAACAGCGACTCGCCGGAGGCGGAAAGCCCAAAGCTGACGCAGACGGCGCCGTCCACGGCGACGTCGGTGCTGTAAACCAAGAGATAGGAATAGGGCGCGATGGTGACGGCAGTCGCCTGTCCGTTGGCGTCGTTGTAGGTGGTAAATTCGAATTTGTGGGGCTTGGAGGCGTCGTCGCTGAGGCAGTAGCCCGTCAGGTCTACCGTTTTGTCGGAGTTGTTGTACAGCTCGATCCAATCGCCGTAATCGCCGTTTGGCCCGCGGAACGACGAGCCGTTGCTCGCCATGAATTCGGTGACGCGCACGACGCTTTCGGCGCTGCCCTTTAAGACCGCTTTGCTTTCGGTATAGGCGGCAAGCCCCTCGGCGGTGTTGGGATAGCCCGGTGTGGGCGCCATGGTGTTGAACCACGACTTGGTTTCGACGTCATAGCAGTAGCCGTTGTTGGGGAACGCAATGTCGCCCAGCGCGATGGTGGCTTGGGTCACGCCCTTGCGGTCGACAAACCGCAGCACGTCTTGATCGGACAGTGCAAAATCTGCCACGATGCTCGCATAGGGCGCACGCGCCGCATCCTCGCTTGCCTGCTTGGTGCTGCCTGCGCACCAAATCACCACATAGCCGTTCGGCTCGATGGTCACGCCGTCGCCGATGATCCAGACATCGGTTTCGTTGTCGGTCAGACCGTACCCGGAAAGGCTCACCGCCTTATCCGTGGCGTTGTACAGCTCGACATAGTCGGAATAGGTGCCCATCGGATCGTGTACGGCACGGTCGTTGGAGATGAGAATTTCGCTCACGAGAATCCCCGCGCGCGATTGCTCCCCATCCTTTGCGTTTTGGAAATCGGCAGAGCAGTTCACCGCCAAGACGATGGCAAGCGCAATGAGCAGCGCCAGCACCAACACCACGGCAAGAAATGCCCGAAACCGCTTTTGTCTGTTGTTCATCTACAATCCCTCTTTCGCCGCATAAGCAGCGATGGTATCATTGAGCACATCATAGCACAGAATTTCGTTTCCGCAAAGCGGAAAGGAAAGAATTCACAAATATTATGCAAGAATTTCGCCCGTTTTGCACCTATTGATAGTCGTGCATCCGCAGCAGCAGCGTCTTTTTGACGTTGTCGGCAGGATGCACCGCGCAGTGCAGCACAAGCTGCTGCTTGATGCGTCCGACGCGTTCGCACGGCGGCAGATGCAGCGCGTCTTGAATCTCCTGCCCCGTCACCATCAGTCCTGCGCCGCAAAACGGCACGTTCTCGCGCTGCATCGCGGCAAGCACCTCGCGCCAACGGGTGGCTTCGAATTGGAGCTTGTACCCGCTGCCGCGCACGTCCGCCTCGCGCAGTGCAATCACGTCCTGCGTGCGCGAAACGCCCCATTGACAAAACCGTTTTCGCAATGTGGCGATTGTGGCGGCGTCGCTCAAGTCGAACATATGGGCGCGAATCGCGGCGCAGACCCGATCGACCGTCGCACTTGGATAGCGAAGCCGTGTCAGCATCTCGCGGGCGATGCGGGCGCCATAGATGTCGTGCGCGTAGAAATTGCCCTCCGCCGCCTTGCAGGGCGGCTTGCCCACGTCGTGCAGCAGCGCCATCAGCCGCAGCTCCAACACGGGCGGCGTCTGCGCGCAGGCGTGGAACATGTGCGTCAGCACGTCGTACTTGTGGTGATCCTTTCGCTGCCCCATGCCGTCTGCGGCGCAAAGCTCGGGCAGCACATACGGCAGCACGCCGAAGCTTTGCAGCATCTCAAGCCCCGTATACACGTCGTCGGCAAGCAGCAGCCGATCCAGCTCGCCGCGCTTGCGCTCCCATGCGATGTCTTGCAGCAGCGGCGCGTACGCCTTGGCGCAGGCTTCGGTTTGCGGTTCGACGGAAAATCCCAGCGTGGCGGCAAAGCGAATCAGCCGCAGCACCCGCAGCCCATCGTCCTGCAAAATGTCCGCAGGATTCGGCGTGGTGGCGCGCAAAACACGGGCGTCAATGTCCGCCAATCCGCCCGTCGGGTCGATGATTTCGCCTGTCGCAAGGTTTTGATACAGCGCGTTGCAGCAAAAGTCGCGCCGAAACGCGTCTTCCTTTGGCGAATCGGCAAACACCACCGCTTCGGGGCGATGGGCGCCGCCGCTGCCGTAGGATTCGGTGCGAAACGTGGTATGCTCGAATTGCGCGTCGCCCAAGGTGAGCAGCACCGTCCCAAGCTTGGGATTGACCGATTGGCACAAAACGCCCCGCGCCGCACAAAACGCTTGCATGGCTTTGGGCTGCAGACGGCTGCACAAATCGACGTCGTGTACCGCAGTGCCGCGCAGCGCATCGCGCACGCATCCGCCGACCGCATACAAATCCACGCCCTCCCTTTGGAGCGATGTGGCAAAGGCTTGCAGTTCGGCGGAATACGTTGGTTGCATTATGCTTCTTCGGTGGGTTCGGTGGGCGCGTTCGCCTCTTCGTCCTCGATTTCTTGGTGGGGCAGCAGCGCCACGCAGGCGATGCGCGCCTCGCCGTCCAGCTGCATCAGGCGCACGCCTTGGGTGTTGCGGCCGATGATGGAGATTTGGTCGGTGGGCGTCCGCATGATGATGCCGTCGTCCCGCACAAGCAGCAGGTCTTGGTCGTCGGCGGACATGCGTAGGCATGCCAGCTTGCCCGTTTTGTCGGTTGCCTTCATGGCAAGAACGCCCTTGCCGCCTCTGCCCTGCGCGCTGAATTGGTCTTCGGGGGTGCGCTTGCCGTAGCCGTTTTCGGTGACGGTGATGACCAGCCCGTTGGGGGTGACCTTGAGCATATCCATGGCGACGTCGTCGTCCGTCAAGCGAATGGCGCGCACGCCCATGCCGCCTCTGCCCGTGGCGCGCACATCGGCTTCGCGGAAGCGGATGCACTTGCCCTCGCGGGAAGCGATGATGAATTCGTCGTCGCCGTTACTCATTTCGACGGAGATCAACTCGTCGTCTTCGCGCACCGTTTGCAGGATGAGCCCGCCCTTGCGGATGTTCATGCATTCGGCGATGCGCGTCTTTTTGATGAGCCCTTGCCGCGTCGCCGTGACCAGATAGCCCGTTTCCTCGACCTCGCGGGGGACGATGAACATTGCCGTGACCTTTTCACCCGTGCGCAGCTGCAGCAGATTGACCACAGGGATCCCCTTGCCGGTTCTGCTCGCTTCGGGGATGGCGTAGCACTTGATGCGGAACATGCGCCCCAGATTGGTGAAGAACAGAATCGGCGCGTGGGAGCTGGAAACCAGCATCCGTTCGACGTAGTCTTCTTCTTTGGTGGCTTGCCCCTTGACGCCCTTGCCGCCGCGGTTTTGTGCGCGGAACACGTCGCTCGGCGTGCGCTTGATGTAGCCGCAGTGCGTCATGGTGACTGCCATTTCTTCTTCTTGGATGATGTCGTCCAAGTCGATCTCGTCGGGCGCGTAGCTGATTTCGGTGCGGCGCGCATCGGAAAGGCGTGCCTTCACGTCCAGCGCTTCCGAACGGATGATGGACAGCAGCACATGCTCGTCCGCCAAGATTTTGCGCAGCTCCTCTGCCTTTTGCTGCAAAGCGCGGTCTTCTTCTAAGAGCTTATCGCGTTCCAGCCCCGTGAGGCGCTGCAGCCGCATATCCAAAATGGCCTGCGCCTGCCGTTCGTCGAACGCGAAGGTGGTCATCAACCGTTCCTTTGCCTCGGCGCCGCTTTGGGAGGACTTGATGAGCTGCACGATTTCGTCGATGTGATCGAGCGCCTTTAAGAGCGCTTCCAAGATGTGCAGCCGCTCGAGCGCACGATTGAGGTCGAAGCGCGTGCGCCGCGTGACCACTTCTTTTTGGTGCTCCAGATAGTAGTACAGAATCTGCTTGAGATTCATGACCTTGGGCTCGCCGTCTACCAGCGCCAAATTGATGACGCCGAAGGTGTCTTGGAGCTGCGTATGCTTGTAGAGGTTGTTCAAGACCACATTGGCATTGACGTCCTTCTTGATGTCGATGACGATGCGGATGCCGCGGCGGTCGGTCTCGTCCCGCAGGTCGGAGATACCTTCGATCTTTTTGTCGTGGGCAAGGTCGGCGATGTTGGCAACCAGCGTGGACTTGTTGACCTGATACGGAATCTCGGTGACGATGATGCGGCTCTTGGATGCGCTGACCTGTTCGATTTCGGTGCGGGCGCGGACGATGATTTTGCCGCGTCCCGTGCGGTACGCCTGCGCAATGCCCGAACGACCCAAAATGAGCGCGCCCGTCGGAAAGTCGGGGCCCGGAATGTACTGCATCAGATCGTCTACGGTGATGTCCGGATCGTCGATCAGGGCAACCAAACCGTCGATGGTTTCGCCCAAGTTGTGCGGCGGCATGTTGGTCGCCATACCGACGGCGATGCCGTTGCTGCCGTTGACCAGCAGGTTGGGGAAGCGCGCCGGCAGCACGACAGGCTCTTGCTGCGTGCCGTCAAAGTTGGGCTGAAAATCGACGGTGTCGCGGTCGATGTCGCGGAGCATCTCCATTGCCATTTTGGACAAGCGCGCCTCGGTGTAACGCATGGCGGCAGCGCCGTCGCCGTCCATCGAGCCGAAGTTGCCCTGTCCCTCTGCCAACGGGTAGCGGGTGTTAAAGGTTTGCGCCAAGCGCACCATGGCGCCGTACACGGAGGAGTCGCCATGGGGATGGTATTTGCCCAAGCAGTCGCCCACGATACGGGCGCTCTTGCGGGTGGGCTTGTCGGGCGTGACGCCCAGCTCGTCCATCGTATGCAGGATGCGGCGATGCACGGGCTTGAGCCCGTCGCGCACATCGGGCAGCGCACGGCTCGTGATGACCGACATCGCGTAGGCGATGAAGCTCTTTTGCATCTCGTGTTCGAGATTGATGGGAAGAATGCGATGATGATTTTCGCTCATACTACTGCCTCACTATATATCCAAGTCGGTGACGAGCTTTGCGTTTTGCTCGATGAATTCGCGGCGCGGCTCGACCTTGTCGCCCATCAACAGCGTGAACAGACGATCCGCTTCCACGGCGTCCTCCACCGTGACCCGCAGCATGATGCGCTGATCGGGGTCCATGGTGGTTTCCCAAAGCTGTTCGGGGTTCATTTCGCCCAAGCCCTTATAGCGCTGGATGTCGGGCTTTGCGTCGGTGCCCAACTCCTTCATGGTGTCGTCCAGCTCCTCGTCGGAATAGACGTAGCGCAGGAACTTGTTCAGCTTGACCTTGTAAAGCGGCGGCCGTGCGATGTACACATAGCCCTCGTCCACCAGCGGACGCATGTGCCGATAGAAGAAGGTGAGCAGCAGAATGCGAATGTGACTGCCGTCTACGTCCGCATCGGTCATGCACACGATCTTGTGGTAGCGGAGCTTGGCGGTGTCGAAGTCTTGGTCGATGCCCGCGCCGAACGCCGTAATCATCGACTTGATGGTGTCGCTCGCAAGCATTCGATCCAGACGCGCCTTTTCGACGTTGAGAATCTTGCCGCGCAGCGGCAGAATGGCTTGGTACTTGGGATTTCTGCCCATCTTGGCGCTGCCGCCTGCGGAATCGCCCTCGACCAAGAAAATTTCGCACAGCGCGGCGTCCTTCTCTTGGCAGTCCGCCAGCTTGCCCGGCATGGAGGTGGAATCGAACGCCGTCTTGCGGCGAGTGAGATCGCGTGCCTTGCGCGCCGCTTCCCTTGCGCGGGACGCCGTAAGGCACTTGTCGACGATGGTTTTGCCGACGGCGGGATTCTCGTCTAAAAATTGGGTGAGCCCCTTTGCCACCGCGTTGCCCACCAACGGACGAATGTCCGCATTGCCCAGCTTGGTCTTGGTCTGGCCTTCGAACTGCGGTTCTTCCAATTTGACGGAGACCACGGCGGTCAGCCCTTCGCGGATGTCCTCGCCCGACAGCGTGGCGTCTTTTTCTTTGAGGAGGTTCATGCGCTTGGCATAGTCGTTGACCGTGCGGGACAGCGCCGCCTTGAAGCCGTCCAAGTGCGCGCCGCCCTCATGGGTGTTGATGTTGTTGGCGTAGGTGTAGATGTCCTCGTTGTAGCCGTCGTTGTACTGCATGGCAATCTCCACCGTGGCGGTCTCTTCGCCGTCCTCGATGCGCTTCGCCGTGAAGTAGATGGGTTCGGGAAATAGGACTTCTTTGTTTTTGTTGTAGTGCGAAACAAACGAGCGAATACCGCCCTCGTAGCAGTAATCGCGCTCGATCTTGGACGCTTCGCGCTCGTCGATGGCGGTGATGTGCAGCCCTGCGTTGAGGAACGCAAGCTCGCGCAGCCGCGCCTTGAGCAGACCGAAATCGAACTTGACCTCGTCAAAGATTTCGGTGTCAGGACGGAACGTGACACTGGTGCCCGTATCGTCCTCGGCGCAGGCGCCGACGACCTCAACCGCCGTCACCGGAATGCCGCGCTGATAGCGCTGACGATGGATTTTGCCGTCGCGGCGCACCTCGACCGTCAAATCTTCGGATAGGGCGTTGACGCAGGACAGACCGACGCCGTGCAGACCGCCGGAGACCTTGTAGCCCCCGCCGCCGAACTTGCCGCCCGCGTGCAAAATGGTCAGCGCCACCTCTAACGCGTCCTTGCCCGTCTTTTCGTGATAGCCCACGGGAATGCCGCGGCCGTTGTCGGAAACCGTGACCGTTTCGCCGTCGTGAATGCGAATCCAAACGTGGTCGCAGTACCCTGCCATGGCTTCGTCGATGGAGTTGTCCACCAGCTCATAGACCAGATGATGCAGACCGCGCGCGTCGGTGGAACCGATATACATGCCCGGACGACGGCGCACCGCCTCCAGCCCTTCCAGTACTTGAATTTGGGAAGCACCGTAGCTTCCCGATACGTCGTGTTGAATGTCTTCCATGCTATTTCTCCATTTCTTATCTAAACCGATCTCTCGTTGGGATGCAATCGTTCCATGAGCGTGCGCACCGCCGTGGCAGCCGCGTAGACATAGGAATTGCCGTCGCGCACACAGACCACATATGCCTTGGGTCGTCCGTAGGACGGATAGTAGCGCCCTGCGTCCACGCAGTCGCGGATAAGCCGTTCCGTGTCGGCGGCGGCGTTCTCCGCGGGCAGGATGGCGACGACGCTGTCGTCGGATACAAAGCGATTTTCACCGATGTGTAACAGCACGCTATACCTCCAAAAGTTTGCCGCCCGACACATGGTACACTTGCATGGTCGTGGCGCCCGCCTTGGCAAATTCTTCTAAGTGGGTGCAGGTGACAAAGGTCTGGCAGTCGGATACCACCGACAGCAGCTGCGCTTGCCGCCGTGCGTCCAGCTCGGAAAACACGTCGTCCAGCAGCAGCACGGGCCGTTCGCCCCGCACGCGGCGGATTAAGTCGATCTCGGACAGCTTCAGCGACAGCGCCGTCGTCCGCTGCTGCCCCTGCGACCCGTACACGCGCACGTCACGCCCGTTGAGCAGCAGGGTGATGTCGTCCCGATGCGGTCCCACCGTCGTAAACCCGCGAAAAACGTCGCGTTCCAGATTGTCTGCCAATCGTTCCTGCAGCGACTCCATCAGCGCGTCTGGGTCGTTCGGCGGCACGTCGGGCGCGTAGACCACCTCTAAAAGCTCTTTGCCCTCGCTCATGGACGCGTGCAGCGTCCGCGCAACTGCGGCAAGCTCCTCTAAGAACACCGCACGGTTGCGAATGAGCGTGGCGCCAAGCTTCGCAAGTTGCTCGTCCCAAAGCTCGATCATGTCGTAGCGGATTGGGTCTTCTTTGAGCAGCTGGTTGCGCTGCTTGAGCGCGTTGTTGTACTGCTGCAGACCGTAGTAGTAGGCGGGCTTGAGCTGGCTCAGCTCCATGTCGAGGAAGCGCCGTCGCTCCTGCGGGCCGTCCTTGACCAGCTGCAGGTCTTCGGGCGAGAACATCACCACGTTGAGACAGCCCATCAATTCGCCCGAACGCGCCAAGGGCGCATCGTCCAAATAGACCGTTTTGCGCGCACCGCGATGCAGCTCCACCCGAATGGTGCGCGTGCCGCCCCGCGTTTCGATTGTGAGCAAAACCGCGCCCTCCGACTGCTGCTCTTGAATCAGCTCGTTGTCGTGGGGCGTGCGATGGCTTCGCCCCAGCGCACACAAAAAGATGGATTCCAGAATGTTCGTCTTGCCCTCGGCGTTCAGCCCTTCCAACACGTTCAACCCCGCGCCGGGCAAAAGCTCCAGCGCAGTATAGTTGCGAAAACAGTGCAATTTCAGGCTCTTGACGCGCATCCTATCCTCCCGCACAATAACATGGTTTAGTATACCACGTTTGATGTACTTTGTAAATATAAATATAGAAGAAAGTCACGATTCTTTTGAGAATCGTGACTTTCTTTACGCGGACGTTACGCCTTTCACTTCGCTGTCGACCATTTTTGGTGAACACCCCGCGTACACGCTTTTCGGGGAAGGAGCGCAAAAACCGTGTCCTGTCATCCTGCGCTTTGGCGAAGGATCTCGCACGCAAGCGGGAGATTCTTCCTTGCTTCGCTGCGTCAGAATGACAACGGGGGACGGAAAGCGAGCGGAATTATTGACATTTGCATTGGGAAACCCGCGTACACGCTTTTCGGGAAAGGGACGCAAAAACCGTGTCCTGTCATCCTGCGCTTTGGCGAAGGATCTCGCACGCAAGCTTCACACGGCGGGCAGATGGTATCTGCCCCTACGAAATGGCCCCGCGGCAAACGGGCTCCAAGAAATCAGAACATGAGAAAGGGGCGCAAGCTGCACCCCTTTCCCAAAAACGCAATGCGCCGATGCTATTCAGTCAATCTCCGCCACCACGCAGGCGGGCGGGGTCATGAGCGGCAGGGGGTCTTTGAGCAGGCGCTGAAAATACTTGAATGCGGCGGCGTATGCCGAGCCCGACGCGACGCGCTCGTCCATGACGATGCCGGCGGGGGTGCACTTGACGAACTCGATTTCGCCATGGCGCCGCATGGGAACTTCACGCGCGGTGCCCAGCGCCATCAGCAGCGACGTGGTGCCGAAATTGTACACATGGTGATAGATGTAGTTGGTGCGGATGCTGGCAAGGTTCGTGACGGTCATGGTGCAGTGGAACGGGCTTGCTTGGATGATGCTCTTGGAAAGCAAGCCGTGCTTATCCAGCCACTTGAACACGTTGACGCCAAAGCGGCAAAGCCCCGGAATGCCCAACAGCGTGCGGATCAGATCGTCCGTCTTGTTGGTGTCGCCTACGGCGCGGTTCTCTTCGACGTATTTGTCCAAAATGTTCTGCACCTCGTCCAGCGTGTTGGTGGGCTGGAAGTACATTTTGTTCATCGTGCCCTCCGTCTCGCCGGGCTTCAGCACGACCATGCCGATGGCGATTTCGTTGCGGGCGTAGATGCATTTGTTGACCACGAAGCGGTTCAAAAGCGGATACGCCGCAATGGTGCGGACGTACGCCGCGATGATGAGCGCCAAGTGCGAATAGCGTTTGCCCGACTTGCGCTGCTCGTTCAGAAACTTTTGCATGGGATCGAATTCCAAGTCCACCTCCACCATGTTCATCGAATCGTTCCGATCCGCCATGATGTGCGCCGCGACTTGGTACATCGGCTGCATTGTCTTCAGCCGTCTGCCGTCTTTTCTCATGAATGTTCTCCCCTCTCTCGGATTCTCGTCAGTTTACCACAACTGACCCCTTCTGCGCAAGAAAAAATATATGTTTTATCAGATCTTGTTCCCGTCTGTCGAATCGAACCGAACCTCCATGGTGGTGCGCTGCACCGTCATGCCGCGATCCCGATAGAACTGTGCGGCGTCGTCGTTGCCGTTCCACACGTTGAGCGTGACGCTTTGGCAGCCCATCGCTTTTGCCGTTTCGCAAACATGGGCAAACAGCGCCCGTCCGACGCCGCCGTGCCGCTTGGTTTCGTCCACGCACAGATCGTCTAAGTACAGCGTATCGTAGCCCAAAAGCGCCGCCGACGGCGGTGTGATGTGATGGACGCACATGGCGTATCCCAGCACGGTATCGGTATCGTCCGCCGCGACGAAGATGGGGCGCGTGTCGTCGAGAATCAGCGCCGCGACCTGTGCATCGGTATATTTTTTGCCGCCGCTCGGGAAGATGTCGGGGCGCAGCGCGGCATGCACCGCCTGCACTTGGTACAGCAGATCGTTGAGCCGACTTGCGTCGGACGTTTTTGCGCGTCGAATGGTCATAGGTTGTTCCGCCTTTCAAAAAAGGCTCCCCACGCGGGAGCCTTGCCGTGATTTAGGATTCTTTGATGATGCGCGCCGCTTGCTTCATGCGCAGCTCTTTGGACAGCACCCGCTTGCGCATCCGAATGTTTTGGGGCGTGACCTCGACCAATTCGTCGTCCGCGATGAATTCGAGGCACTGTTCCAGCGTGAAGAAGGTGGGCGGCGTCAGCCGCAGCGCGTCGTCGCTTCCCGATGCACGCATATTGGTGACGTGCTTCTTCTTGCAGACGTTGACCACGATGTCGTCGGCGCGGGCGCATTCGCCCACGATTTCGCCCTCGTACACGGGAACGCCGGAACCGATGAACATGCGACCGCGGTCTTGCGCGTAGAACAGCCCGTAGGAGCAGCTGTCGCCCGTTTCGTGCGCCACCAAGCTGCCCGTTTTGCGCTCGGCGATCTCGCCCTTATACGGCTCGTAGCCGTGGAACAGGTGGTTCATGACGCCGTTGCCGCGGGTGTCGGTGAGCAGCTCGCTGCGATAGCCCATCAAGCCACGGGCGGGGATTAGGAACTTGAGCCGTGTGCCCGTATCGCCCAAGGCGGTCATGTCGACCATCTCGGCGTGTCGCTGTCCCAGCTTGTCCATGACGGCGCCCACATATTCCTGCGGAACGTCGATGGTCAATTCTTCGATGGGCTCGGTGACGACGCCGTTGGCGTCCCGATGCAGGATGACCTTGGGACGGGACACGGCGAACTCGAAGCCTTGTCGCCGCATCTGCTCGATGAGGATGGAAAGATGCAGCTCGCCTCTGCCGCTGACGCGGAACGTGTCGGTGGAATCGGTGTCCTCGACGCGCATGGAAACGTTGGTCTTGACCTCGGTATACAGACGGTCGCGCAGGTTGCGGCTGGTGACATACTTGCCCTCCTTGCCCGCAAACGGACTGTCGTTGACAAGGAACAGCATGGACACGGTGGGCTCGTCGATGTGGACGAACGGCATCGGCTCCACGCAGGTGGGATCGCAGGCGGTTTCGCCCACGTTTAAGTCTTCTACGCCCGCCACGCACACGATGTCGCCCGCCAAGCCCTCTTCGATTTCGACACGGGCAAGCCCTTCGAAATGATAGAGCCGCGTGATTTTGGCGTCGCGCCGCAGGTTTTGCTGCCCGCCGCACAGCACGATGGGCTGACCGCGCCGCGCAATGCCGCGCTCGATGCGGCCCACGCCGATCTTGCCCACATAGTCGTCGTAGTCGATGGTGGAAAACAGAATTTGCAGCGGCGCTTCCGTATCGGTGCAGGGCGCCGGAATCTCTTTGAGGATGGTGTCAAAGATGGCGCGCATATTGTGCTCCATTTGATCGGGCTCGTAGCCCGACATCCCGTTGCGCGCACTGGCGTACACGATGGGGAAGTCGATTTGCTCGTCGGATGCGCCCAGCTCGATGAACAGCTCCAACGCCTCGTCCACCACTTCGTAGGGACGGGCTTCGGGGCGATCGACCTTGTTGACCACGACGACCGCTTTCTTGTTCAGCTCCAGCGCTTTGCGCAGCACGAATCGCGTCTGGGGCATGCAGCCCTCAAACGCGTCGATGAGCAGCAGCACGCCGTCGACCATCTGCAGGATACGCTCGACCTCGCCGCCAAAGTCGGCGTGGCCCGGTGTGTCAATGATGTTGATGCGCGTGTCGCCATAGGTGACGGTGGTGTTCTTGGACAGGATCGTGATGCCGCGCTCCCGCTCCAAGTCGCCGCTGTCCATAATGCGCTCGGTGCCTTGTTCGTTGCGGCGCAGTGCGCCTGCGTCCTTTAACAGTTGATCGACCAACGTGGTCTTGCCGTGATCGACATGGGCGATGATCGCCACATTTCGGATATTCATAGGTTCCTCTTTCCTGATTCGGATTCTTCAAAAAAATCAAGCGCGCCTATTATACACCGCTTTTCTTTCTTACGCAAGCGTGTTATAATGGAAAACATGGAAAACAACGATCTTTTTTCACACAATTTACACGAAAACGCGCCGTTGGCAGACCGTATGCGCCCCAAAACGCTCGATCGATTCATTGGGCAAGCCCATATCGTCGGTGAAGGGCGGCTTTTGCGCCGCGCCATCTTGACCGACTCGCTGTGGTCGTCCATCTTCTTCGGCCCGCCGGGCACCGGCAAAACCACCTTGGCGCACATCATTGCCGAAACGACGGGCGCCCGATTCGTCAAAATCAACGCCGTTTCGAGCGGCGTCAAAGAGCTGCGCGCCGTGATCGACGCGGCTGCCGATGCGCTGCGCATGGAATCACGTCCCACCTACCTGCTGCTGGACGAATGCCACCGCTGGTCGAAAACCCAATCGGACGCGCTGCTGCCCGCACTGGAAAGCGGCGTGATTCGCTTCATCGGTTCTACCACCGAAAACCCCATGGTCTCCATGACCGCCGCCATCGTGTCGCGCTGCCGCGTGTTCCAGTTCTTCCCGCTGACCGCCGACGACATTCGCCGCGCCATCGATCAAGCGGTGACCGATGCGCAAAACGGCTACGGCGATCGTGCCGTCACCTTGGAAGAGGGCGCGTATGACGCGTTCATCTCCCTGTCCAACGGCGACTGCCGCAACGCCCTTAACGCCTTGGAGCTTGCCGTGTTGACCACGCCGCCCGACGAGAAAGGCGTCATTGTCATCACCCGTGAAATCGCAAGCGAATCGGGACAGCGCAAGGTGGTGCAGTGCGACGATCAACAGTTTTACGATATGCTTTCCGCCTTTTGCAAGAGTCTGCGCGGCGGTGACAGCGACGCGGCGCTGGCGTGGTTCTCCCGTCTTTTGTACGCGGGCTGCGATCCGCGCATCATTGCGCGGCGGCTCATCGCGCATGCCAGCGAAGACATCGGGCTTGCCAATCCGCAGGCGATGGTGCAGGCGGTGGCGGCGGCGCAGGCGTTGGAAACCATCGGTCTGCCCGAAGCGCGGCTTTCCCTGTCGCAGGCAATCCTGTTCCTGTGCGAATCGCCCAAGTCCAACAGCGTTTGCATCGCCATGGACGCCGCATTCGCCGATACCGAGCATGGCGACATCTTTCAGCCCGTACCCGTGCATCTGCGCGACACCAGTTACCAAGGCGCCGCCAAGCTTGGCGCCGGCAAGGGCTATCGCTATCCGCACAACTATCCCGCCCATTGGGTCGAGCAGCAATATATGCCCACCGAGCTGGTCGGCAAGCGCTACTATGAGCCGTCCGACCAAGGGCAGGAAGCCAAGATCCGCGAAAACCATCAGCGCCGCGACGCGCTGCGCAAAAATTCTTAAATAGCAAAGCACCCGCAGCCACTCGACTGCGGGTGTGTTGTCGTAATTGTTGATTTACAGGGTTGCCAGCCCCACGCAGAAGCGCAGCAGCATTGCACCATCCGCTGCGGTGACGGCGCCGTCGCCCGTCAAATCTGCTGCGGCAAGCTGAGCGGCGTCAAGCTGCGAAAGCCCCGCGCAATAGCGCAGAATCGGCACGGCGTCGGCGGCGGTGACGCAAAGGTCGCCATTGACGTCACCCCTTGAATAGCTTGGCGAATAATCGCCCGTGACCGTGACGTACGTCTTGTACACGAACCCCGTCTGCCCCGTGCTTTTCACGATGGCATAGTACCAGTTGCCCGACAGATAGTACAGCCCCAACGATGTGTCCGCATCCAGCTTGCCCAAGGAGGCAAAGTTGGTGGACGGGCCCAAGCGGAAGTTGGTGCCCGATTCGTTGCAATAGCCCTCCGTCTTGAGGGTCGGCTCCAATTCGTAATAGCTGATGTAGTCCTTGTGGACGTAGCCCACATCGGACGTGCCGCAAACCAAGACCTGTTTCCAGTCGTCCGAAACGGCGGTGACGCCCAGAATCGTTCCAAGATCCAGCTTGCCCAGCGACGCATACGCGGTGGACGGGCCGCTGCGCAGATTGAGATCGCCCTCGATGACGATGGCGTATTCCTGTACGTTCGGCGTGGCGGTGGGCGTAGCTGTGGGCGTTGCGGTGGGCGTCGGCGTGGCGGTTGCGCCGCCCGTTTGGGTGGGCGTGGCGGTTGCAGTGTTGCCCTCTTCATAGGTGAAGGCAAAGGTGGCTGTGGACGGGATGACGCTGCCGTTTGCGTCATACAGCGATGCGCCGCGATAGTAGAACTTGAGAATGTCCACATACGCATAGCCCTGTGCCGCCATGACGGTGGCGCCGCGATGCGACAGCCCTGCGCGATGCCCGCTTGCGATGCCGTACACGATCTTCCATTCCTGTTCGGCGGTGCGCACGATAAAGGAGTTGCTGCCCGTAGCGGAGACGACGCCGCTGCTTTGCAGCGCGGCAAGGGTAAAGGTGCAGGTGGCGGAGGTGTTCTCCTTGCCGCTGCGCTTGACCGTCATTTGGATGGTGCATTGCGTCTGAGGCGCCAGCGCGGCAGGATAGCGGTCGGTGCCGTTGGGATTGTCCGCGTCGTACACGCCCCACAGCGCGTCGATGGACACGATTTCGGTTGCCGTACCGGACACGGCGGCGCTCGCCATATCCAAAAACGCTTGATAGAGCGCAGCGGGAAGCGCACTTGGCGCATTGCCCGAAACGGTGATGACCACATTGGTGGACTTGCCCGCAAGGTCGAAGGGGTCATAGCCAAACCAGTACGCGCCCGCATTGCCAAGACCGCCCCAACGGATACGCGGCGTGATGACCTGTCCGCCGTTGGCGGTGCTGTAGTACGTCTTGACCGTATTGCCCTCATAGCGCAGCGTATTCTGCCAAACCGCGTCCACGGCGGCGATGGTGCGCACGTCGGACGCCACATAGCCGACATATAGCTGGGATGTGGTGGTGTCGTATACATCGAAGTATTTGCTTGCCCGCGACTCGACCTCCGCAAGCGCAAAGCCCTTCGCCACGATGGTTTGGGTTTTGAGCAGCTCGACATGGCTGCTTTCGGAAACTTCGCCGCTGACGGCGCCGTACAGATAGGCATGCATATCGACGTAGTTGACCACGCGCAGCGTGCCGCCGTCGTTATAGAAGACGAGATCGCCCAAATACACGCGGCTGTTGCTCGAAAGCGTGAGGTTGGCGTCGGCGTATGCCGCGTCTTGGCGCACGACCCGCACGCTGTCCGACGCGCTCTTTAACGTGCCGCCCTTGGAATGGGACACGGTGATGACGCCGCTTGCGATGGACGCCGTGAGCGTGCCGTCGGTGAAGGAATTGCCGTCCACAAAATAGCTGCCCTTGACGGCGACGGTGACGGTGCTTGCGCCGCCCGTGGAGAGCAGGACGCGCACGACGACGTCCGCCGCCTCCGTTTTTGTGGAAAACGGCAGCAGTGCAAGCAGCAGCAAGCAAGCCAAAAGTCCTGCCAAATGTTTCTTCATGGCGTCTCCTTTCCCGCGGGTTTCGCGGTCGTTACCCTGTATATATCATATTTTTCTGAAAAAAAGAACGCCCGTGGGCGTTTGTTAAAAAAGTCTTCACAAGGATAACGCAACTTTTTGGCGTACAGCCGTGCGTTCGACAGGATTTGCCAATCACCGCGACGGCTCGAAGATGCGCATCACGCACGCCGCCGCTTTCCATCCGTCTACCGCCGCGCTGACGATGCCGCCCGCGTAGCCAGCGCCCTCGCCGATGGGCCAAACGCCCCGATGGGAGGTGGACTGCATATCCGCGCCGCGCAGGATGCGCAGCGGCGACGACGTGCGGCTTTCGACCGCCGTCAGCACCGCGTCGGCACGGTCATAGCCCTTGAGCTGACGGGAAAAGGCGCAAAGCCCGTCGGCAACGCCTTGTGCTACAAACGACGGCAGGCAATCGAACAGCGACGCGCCGCGCACGGCGGGACGATAGCTGGGTTTGACGGCGCCGAATTGCTTTGTGGCGCGATGTGCCAAAAGATCGCCCACCGTACAGGCGGGCGCCGTGCCGTCTGCGCCGCCCTGCAGGAAGGCGCGCCGTTCTAAATCTTCTTGGAAGCGCAGCCCGTCCAAGGGATGGCTGCCAAAGTCTTCGGGCGTCACCTGCACCACGATGGCGGCGTTGGCGTTTTCGCCGTCGCGGGCATAATCGCTCATGCCGTTGACCACGACCTGCTCGTCGCCGCTGGCGCTTGCCACCACGCGTCCGCCGGGGCACATGCAAAACGTGTATACGCCGCGGTCGCCGCTTTTGCCGGTCAGCCGATATTCGGCGGCGCCAAGGCGCGGGTCGTGCGCCATCGCGCCATATTGGCTTTCGTTGATGAGAGACTGCGGATGCTCCGCCCGCACGCCCACGGCAAAGGGCTTGGGCGCCATCATCAGCCCCGCGTCGAACAGCATGCGATAGGTGTCCCGCGCACCCTGCCCAATGGCGAGCAGCAGCGCACAGCAGGGAATCGATTCGGATGAGCCGTTGTGCGAAACGGTGACGGATTTCACCGCGCCGTCCTTTGTAGTAAGCCCCGTCAGCGTGGTGGAAAAGCGCACTTCCCCGCCCAGCGCCTCGATCTCGGTGCGCATCCGCTTGACGACGTCCCGCAGTCGGTCGGTGCCGATGTGCGGCTTCGCCAGATAGGCAATTTCGTCGGGTGCGCCGCAGTGAATGAACTGCGCCAATACGCCGTCGATGTGTGGGTCGCGGATGCGGGTGGTCAGCTTGCCGTCGGAAAACGTGCCTGCGCCGCCTTCGCCAAACGCGACATTGCTGTTTGCTTGCAGTGCTTCGCCGTTCCAGTAGGCCTGCACGTCCTGCACGCGCTGTTCGATGGGCTTGCCGCGCTCAAGCACGAGCGGACGATACCCGTTCTTTGCCAGCTGCCAAGCGGCGAACAGCCCGCCGGGGCCAAGCCCCACCACCACGATTCTGCCCGTTTGCGGCGCTTGCCCAAAGATCAGCGGCTCCGAAGGCTCGGGCGCGACGCGCTCGGCGCGCAGCGCTGCGGAATGCAGGATGTGCTTTGCCGCACGCTCCGTGACGGTCAGCTCGGCATGTACGACGGAAAAGATGTCTTGCTTTTTGCGCGCGTCCAGCGATTGCCGCACGATGCGCACGCGCAGCAGGTCGGCGCGTGCAATGCCGCATTTATGACAACAGGATGCGGCGAACGATTCGTCCGTCGCATCCAATTCGCGTCTGAGATTGGGTAAGTAGAGTGTTTGTTGCATAGCTCCATCCTTGAGTAGAAACTGTATGAATCAACGAAATGAGGCTGCGGCACCGCGCCCTGTCATTCTGAGGAGCAAAGCGACGAAGAATCTGAGATCCTTCGCTT
>CAYRQM010000005.1:0-65807 GCA_964426415.1 uncultured Christensenella sp. | reverse complement strand
AGTATGGGAATGAAGAAATGAAGAAATGAAGATGGGCTGCGCCCGAATGAAGCGAAGTCGCCCAGATGCAAATGCGTGAGCGAAGCGAACGCCTTCATTCCTTCATAAACGAAGTGTCTTCATTAGCCCGCAGGGCGACTCCATTGAAAAAGCGACTTGCTTTCACAAGTCGCTATTTCTGGCAGGGGCAGAAGGACTCGAACCCTCAAGAACGGTTTTGGAGACCGCTATGTTACCATTACATCATGCCCCTAAAGACGGCAACGGGTGCATTATAGCATCCTTTTTTGCACTTGTCAACAAAAAACGTCGGCAATTCCGCAGGCTCAGCATCCCGCCGTGCCGATGGCAAACGGCAAAATAAAGTCGTGCAGGTTTTGATACGCGATGCGCTGCACCTCGCTTTGGGTAAAGCCTTCCGCCTCCAATGCGCGGCACAGGGCGGGCAGGTCGCTGCTGTTTTTGAGATCGCGCGGATAGCGCTGCATCCCGTCGAAATCGGAGCCGATGCACGCGGCGCCAATGCCGCCCAAGTGTACCACGCGGCAAATGTGCCGCACGATGTCACGGATTTCGGCTTTGCCGCTTGGCGCCAGCTGCGGCCCGTAAAAATTGACGCCCACCACGCCGCCCATCTTGGCGATGGCGCGAATGAAATCGTCCTCCAAGCAGCGCGGCGCGTTCGCCAAGGCGCGGCAGTTGGAATGGGAGGCGAAGATGGGCGCACGGCTGTAACTCAGCGCGTCCTCAATGCCCGCGTCCGAAAGATGCGACACGTCAAACGCCATGCCCAGCCGATTCATCTCGGACAGCATCTCGCGCCCCTCCGTGGTCAGCCCCTTTTGCCGCTTCCCTTGCGCTGCGCCCGCAAGCTCGTTGTTGGTATTCCAAGTGAAGGTGACGGCGCGTACCCCCAAGCGATACCAGTCCCGCAAAATGGAAGGACTGCCGCACAACCCTTCCGCGCCCTCGACCGTCAGCACCGCCGCAATCTTGCCGCTGTCGGGCGAAAAAGCTGCCGTCAGCGGAACGAACGCGTCGCAGCGCTCCAACATGGTGTGAAAGCGGTCGATCATGATGAGGGTTTGGGCAAAGGGCGGCACGCCCAGATTTTCGTCCGACCACGCGGCAAAAAACTGCAGCGCCACACCGCCCGCCCGCAGGTTGGGCAGGCAGATGGTCTGATCGCGGCAGGGCGTTTCGATGTCGTAGCCATATTCCATGGCGCCGAACAAATAATCGCAATGGGCGTCGGCAATCGGATAACGCATAGGCGCACCTCCCTTAAACAGTACAATCAAAAAAGGGAGGACAGAACCGTGTTCCGTCCTCCGAATGTTTACTTTGCCACTTCGACCGTGCGGGTCTCTCGAATGACGTTGACCTTGATTTGGCCCGGGTATTCCAGCTCGGTTTCGATGCGCTTGGCGATGTCCTTCGCCATGATGATCGTCTCACTGTCGCTGACGCGGTCGGGCTTGACGATGATGCGCACCTCTCTGCCGGCTTGAATCGCATAGGAGTAATCCACGCCCTCGAAGGAATTGGCGATCTCTTCCAACTTTTCAAGACGCTTGATGTAGGTTTCGAGCGTCTCGCGCCGTGCGCCGGGACGTGCCGCCGAGATGGCGTCCGCCGCCTGCACCAGCACCGCTTCGACGGAATTGGGGTCTACGTCGCCATGGTGCGCCAAAATGCAGTGCACGATTTGGTTGTTCTCGCGGTACTTCTTGGCAAGGTCGGCGCCAATCTGCGCATGGCTGCCTTCGACCTCGTGGTCGATGGACTTGCCGATGTCGTGCAACAGCCCGGCACGCTTTGCCAGCGCCACGTTTGCGCCGATCTCCGACGCCATGATGCCTGCCAAATGCGCCACTTCGATGGAGTGCCGCAGCACGTTTTGACCATAGCTGGTGCGGTAACGCATCCGTCCCAAATAGCGGATGAGGTCGTGGTGCAGCCCGTGCACGCCCACTTCCAGCACGGCGGCTTCGCCGGCTTCGCGGATCTGCACGTCCACTTCCTTCTTCGCCTTTTCCACCATCTCTTCGATGCGTGCGGGATGAATGCGGCCGTCCATGATGAGCTTTTCCAATGCGATGCGGGCAACCTCGCGGCGCACGGGATCGAACGCGGACAGAATGACCGCTTCCGGCGTGTCGTCGATGATGAGATCCACACCCGTCGCCGTCTCCAAAGCGCGAATGTTGCGCCCCTCGCGGCCGATGATGCGACCCTTCATTTCGTCGTTGGGCAGCGGCACCACGGAGACGGTGGCTTCTGCCACATGGTCTGCCGCGCAGCGCTGAATCGCCAGCGATACGATGTTGCGGGCGCGCTTGTCGGCTTCGTCCTTGGTCTGCTGCTCGATGTCACGCAGCATGATGGCGGCGTCGTGCCGCGCTTCCTGCTCGGCGTCCGAAAGCACCATCGCCTTGGCGTCGTCCACGGACAAGCCCGAAATGCGTTCCAATTCTTGAATTTGCTTGGCGCGCAGTGCGGCGATTTCTGCTTCGGACTGCTCGACCTTCGTCATGCGTTCGTTCAACGCCTGCTCGCGGGTCTCTACGCCTTCGATCTTTTTGTCTAAGGATTCTTCCCGCTGGAACAGCCTGCGCTCGGTGCGCTGCAGCTCGGCACGGCGTTCGCGGTTTTCCTTCTCGGCGTCGGAACGGATCTTGTAAACCTCTTCCTTTGCCTCCAACACTTTTTCTTTTCGGACTTCCTCGGCCTTCTTTTGTGCGTCATCATACAGGCGTTTCACGGCGTCCTCGGCCTTTTCGACCTTCGCCTCCGCCACGTTCTTGCGATAGAAGTAACCGATCAGGAAGCCTGCGACGACGCCCACAATGGCAGCGACGCCGATCCATACATACTGCATCCAGTCTGGCATGTTCTTCTCCGATCTATCATGAATATAACCGAGCACAACAGCCCGGCTATCCAAAATAGTATGCGATTTCTTGTATGCAGACGAACGGACGAACCACTCGTCGAATATTGAACAATCTATCTCAAATTCTATCTATGAACGCACATGGCTGTGCAGGATTACGCAATATTATTGTAAACGCCCCTTGTCGGAAAGTCAAGAGCTACTTGCGCATTTGCACAAAAAACTTGCGCCACTTTGCGCACGCGCACGGCGCCGCGTCACAGGTCGAACAGGCTGATTTGCTTGTTTTTCGGCATGTCGGCAAAGCAGCCGCACGCTTCCAGCGCGGTCACGATGCCGCTGTTGGCGCCCGTCTGTTCGCGGAAATCCTCCACGGTGGGGTAGCGCACGCCCGCGACGCGCCGTTTGCACAGCTCTTCCGCCTGTCCGCTGCCGACGCCGGGAATGGAATTGAACGGCGGGCGCAGCGCGTCGCCCTCGATGCGGAATTTGGTGGCGTCGGACTGGTAGATGTCGATGGGCAGCAGCGCGATGCCCCGTTGGTTCATTTCGTACACCAGCTCCAAAATGGTTTGGACTTCCTTATCGCGCTTCTTCTCGCTGTCGGTCTTTTGGGCGCTGCCCGCGTCGATGGCTTGGATCTGGGCGCACACGGCTTCGGCGCCGCCGATGGCGCGGGTGATGTCGAACGCGTCGGCGCGCACGGTGAAATACACCGCATAGAACGCCAACGGGTAATGCACCTTGTAGTACGCGATGCGAAACGACATCATGGAGTACGCCACGGCGTGCCCACGCGGGAACATATATTTGATTTTTTTGCAGGAGCCGATGAACCAGGACGGGATGTTGCCGTCCACCATCGCCTGCTCCATTTCGTCGGTGAGCCCGCGCCCTTTGCGGACGCGCTCCATGATTTTGAAGGAGATGGAGGCTTCCATCCCGTGCGCGATCAGGTAATTCATGATGTCGTCACGGGTGCAAAGCACCTCGTTGAGCTTGGCGATGCCGCCCGTCACCAACGGCTCGGCGTTGTTCAGCCAAACGTCCGTCCCGTGGGTCAGCCCTGCGATGCGCACCAATTCCTCGAAGGTGGTGGGGCGGGTGCTTTCTAATACTTGCCGCACGAAGCCCGTGCCAAATTCGGGAACGCCCAGCGTGCCCAAGGAACAGCCGATGGCGGTCAAGTCCACATGCAGCGGTTCCACGGTGGAAAAGAGCTGCCGCGTGTCGGGATCGTCCAACGGGATATCCCGCGGGTTCAGCCCCGTGATGTCCTGCAGCATGCGCAGCGCCGTGGGATCGTCGTGTCCTAAAATGTCCAGCTTGACCAAACGGTCGTCCATGGCGTGGAAATCGAAGTGCGTGGTGATGATGTCGATGCCCGCCTTGTCGGCAGGATACTGGATGGGCGTATAGTCGTAGATTTCGCAGAATTCGTCGTTGTCGCGTGGGACGATGACGATGCCGCCCGGGTGCTGTCCCGTGGTGACCTTCACGCCCTCCACACCCTTTTCGAGCCGCTGCACCTCGGCGGAACCGTAGGTGCGGCCCGTCTTCTCGGCAAAGGAGTAGACGCACTCATACGCCTTCTTTTCGGCGACGCCGGAGATGGTGCCCGCACGGAATGCGTGGCCCTTGCCGAACATCTCCTCGACATACTTGTGGGCGACGGGTTGATACTCGCCGGAGAAATTGAGGTCGATATCGGGAACCTTGTCGCCGTGGAACCCCAAAAAGACCTCGAAGGGAATTTCGAAGCCGTCCTTTTTGAGCATCGTACCGCACTTTGGGCAGGCGCGGTCGGGCATATCGACGCCCACAAAGTATTGCGTTTTGTCCACGTCAAAATCGGTGAACTTGCATTTGGGGCACACATAGTGGGGCGCCAAGGCGTTTACCTCGGTGATGCCCGCCATCATGGCGACGAAGGACGAGCCAACCGAACCACGGGAACCGACCAAGTACCCGTCGGATAATGATTTTTGCACCAAGCGCTGCGCCATCAGATACAGGGACGCATAGCCGTTGCCGATGATGGAGGTCAGCTCACGGTTGAGCCGCGCCGCAATGACGTCGGGCAGCGGGTCGCCGTAAATTTCGTGGGCTCGCGTCTCGGCACGGGTGCGCAGCTCCTCCTCGGCGTTGGCGATGGTGGGGGAGTGGGTGCAGTCGGGAAACGGCTTGATGACAGCGCACCGATTCGCAATGGCGTTTGGCACGTCCACAACCACCTCATGCGCCTTCTCTGCGCCCAGATAGGAGAACTCCTGCAGCATTTCCGCCGTGGTCTTGAAATACAGCGGCGCTTGCTGCTCGGCGTCCTCAAAGCCCAGCTTGCTCATCAAAATGGCACGGTAGATGGCGTCCTGCGGCTCCAAAAAATGGACGTCGCCCGTGGCGGCAACGGGGCGGTGCATCTTTTCGCCCAACGCCACGATGCGGCGGTTGAGATCGCGCAAGCCATCGTTGTCCTTGACAGCGCCTTCGCGCACCAAAAACGCGTTGTTGCCGATGGGTTGAATCTCGAAATAGTCGTAGAAATCCGCAATCGCTTCGATGCGTTCCTCGGGTTCGTTTTGCACCATGGCACGGAACAGCTCGCCCGCCTCGCACGCGGAGCCGACCAAAAGATCCTTTCGGAACACGGACAGCAGCGAACGCGGAATCATGGGACGCTGTCGCAAATGATCCAAATGCGAATAGCTGATGAGCTTGTAGAGGTTTTTCAGTCCCGCCTGCGTCTCGGCAAGCAGGATGATGTGGTACGATTTGTGCTTCTCCTTGGATTTGCGCTTTTGGTACGCGTCATGGGCGTTGGGCACCAGCGGAATGGTCTCGACGCCGCGGTCTTGCAAGCGCTTCAGCAGCTCCAACAGGATGGCGGCGCAGGAGCGCGCATCGTCGTCGGCGCGATGGTGGCTGCCCATATCGACGTGAAAGTAGTCGCAAACGGTGTCCAGCTTGTGGTTGGGCAGCTCGTCGTGCAGCAGATAGCGCGACAGCATCAGCGTATCGGCGTAGGGCATGGGGAAGGTGATTCCGAACCGCTCGCCGTGGAAGGTGAGAAAGCCCACATCGAAGGCGGCGTTGTGCGCCACAAGACAGCTGTCCTCGGCAAAGGCGCGAAAGCGCGTCAAAACGTCCCGCACAGGCGGCGCGCCCGCGATCATTTCTTGGGTGATGCCGGTCAGCGCAGTGATTTTGGGCGGAATGATGACGCCGTCGTCAACGAAGGATTGGAAGGTCGCCACCACGACGCCGTCGTGCAGCCGCACCGCACCGATCTCGATGATGTCGCACTGCTCCGCCTTGAGCCCCGTGGTTTCCAAATCGAATACCACAAAATCGCCCGTGTAGGCGTGGGATTCGCAGTCGGGCACCAGATAGCCCTCTACGCCGAACAGCGCCTTGACGCCCGTCTTCTTGGACGCTTTTGCCGCCTCGGGAAATGCCTGCACCACGCCGTGGTCGGTGATGGCAAGCGCCTTGTGCCCCCAACGCTTGGCGGTTTGGAACGCTCCGGTCAGGTTGGTGATACCGTCCATGGTGGACATGCGGGAGTGCAAATGCAGCTCGACGCGCTTGTCGGCGCTGTCGTCCATGCGCAGCACGCGCTCGGAAAGGTTGACGGCGGTCACTTGGAGCATCCGTTCGCCCGTCTTGCGAATGGTGCGGCACGTTCCCTTGACGCGCAAGTCCTTGTCGGTTGCTGCGTTCAGCCAATAGGCAAGCCGCTGCGCCTGCCATTCTTGGGGAAAGCTGACGGAGCAATAGATGGAGTCGGTGAAATCGGTCAGATTGAACTGCACGCGACAGTTGGGATGCTTTTGCCGCATCGACCAATCGTCCCGCAGCTCGCACGCGACCAGCCTGCCCAAAAGGGTGACGGCGCTGCCGTCCTCGGTCACGTCGCAAACGGGCGTCGTCTCGTCCTCGGAAAGCGCACCGCCCAGCAGCACGCCGTTGGTGGGCAAATCCACCTCGACCTGTTCACTTTTCTTGACCGCAGCGGGACGCGCCACGACGGGCGCAGGCTCCACATCGTTGTACACAAAGGACACCGCATAGCCCGCAAGCTGTGCGGCGATGGCTTGTTCCCAAACGGTTTGCGCTTCGGCACTGACGGAATCCGCCTGCCGATCGGCAAACACGGTCATGGAACCGCTTTCTCGGATGAGTCGTACATTGCGAATGCGCAGCCATTCCTCGCGCAAATGCGCAAGGTCGTACGCCGCTTTGAGTTCTTCTTTCATGCTCCCAACAGCGCGTTCGCTTCCGTCACGAGCCGCGCCAAAACCTCCGCATAGGCGCCGTGCCAAATGGAGACGCCCTTTTTGAAAAGAATGCCGTTGCCGTCGCCAAACGCCACGCCGATGTCGGCGTCACGCGCTTCGCCGGGGCCGTTGACCGCACAGCCCATGACCGCAATCTTGAGATAGCCGCAGTTGTGCCGAACGTGCTTGTCCACATACGCCACGGCTTCTTCGACGTTGCAGCGCGTGCGTCCGCAGGTGGGGCAGGAGACGATCTCGACGTCGTCCTTTCGAAGCCCTACGGCACGCAAGATGGCAAGTCCCAACGTGACTTCCTTGACGGGATCGCCCGTCAGCGAAACCCGCAGCGTGTCCCCGATGCCGTCCAGCAGCAGACTGCCGATGCCTGCCGCCGACTTAACGACGCCCATCTCGATGGGGCCCGTTTCCGTCATGCCGATGTGCAGCGGATAGTCGGTGCGCGCATGGGCAAGCCGATACGCGGCGACGGTCGCCTGTACCGTGGTGCATTTGAGCGACAGCACGATGTCGGAAAACCCGCAGTCCTCCAACAGCTTAGCGTGCCCCAATGCGCTTTGCAGCATGGCGGCGGCAGGGTCCTTTCGGTAGGCGTCGTGCAGCTCCTTTTCCAAGGAACCGCCGTTGACGCCGATGCGAATGGGAATGTGATGCGCCGATGCGCAATCCGCCACCGCCCGCACCCGCGATGCGTCGCCGATGTTGCCCGGATTGATGCGCAGCTTGTCCACGCCGTTTTCGACGGCACGGATGGCAAGCCGATAGTCGAAATGCACATCCGCAACGAGCGGAATGTGAATCTGGGGACGGATGGCGGCGATGGCGTCCGCCGCTTTTTGGTCGAATACGGCAACGCGCACGATCTCGCAGCCCGCCGCCTCCAGCGCCAAAATCTGCGCCACGGTGGCGGACACGTCACGCGTGTCCGTATTGCACATGGATTGGATGGAGACGGGCGCGCCGCCGCCGATGCGCACCGTGCCCGCCGAAACTTGCTTGGTCATGTTATCCTCGTATGCAGCGCAGCAAATCGCTGACGGTCAGCGCCAGCATCAGCAGCAACAGCAGCACCATGCCGACGAAATGGACGATGCCTTCCTTTTCGGGCGGCACGCGCTTGCGGAAAATCAGCTCGAACAGAATGAACACCAGCCGCCCGCCGTCCAGTGCGGGAATGGGCAGCAGATTGACGACGCCAAGGTTGACCGAGATGAGGGCGCACAGGTAGATGATGACCTCCATCGTGGCGGCAAAGCTCGTCGTGGACTCCATCGCCTCGGACATGATTTGCACCGTGCCGCCGATGCCTGCCATGTCGCTGATGCACGCCTGCCCGGAAACCAGCTTCCAAAGGGATTCGTAGACCAGCTTCACCATGCCCCAACAATAGCCGAACGACCCGCCTGCCGCCGTCAGCACGTTGTAGTGCTGCACCGTGTACGAGCTGTAATAGCCGGACATTTCGATGCCGAGCCGATTCTCGGTGGCGCCGCTTGCACGGAGATTGGCAACGTGCAGCGTGACCTGCTCGCCGCCTGTAAAGGCAAGGTAGGTGGTGGTGCGGCTCGCATCGTCGTAGACGTCGCGTTCCGTCAGCGTCGCGCCCCGCAGCACAACAAGCTCCAGCCCGTCGGGGTCTGCCGCCTTGATGGCAGCGGAAAAGGCATCCATGCTGTCGAAAGCCTGCCCATCCACAGAAAGCGGCACATCGTTGGCCTCCACGCCCGCAATGTGCGCCGACGAGCCTTTTTCCACCTTGGAAATGAGGATTTGGTCGGCGTCGCCGTAGCCAATCGTTTGCCCAAACGCCAGCAGCATGACAAACGAAAGCACCAGCGCCGTCAAAATGTTCATCAGCGGGCCTGCCACAATGACCAACAGCCGCTGCCACGCCTTGTGCGCATTGAAGCAGCGGTCGTCCTGCACCTCTTGGTCTTCGCCGTAGAAGCGGCAGGAACCGCCGATGGGCAGTAAGCGCAGGGTGAATTCGGTCTTCTTGCCCTTGATGCCAAACAGCTTCGGCCCAAGCCCCACGGAAAACTCGACGATGGAAAAGCCCAAAAGCCGTCCCATCACAAAATGCCCAAGCTCGTGGAGCACCACCAGCAGGGACAACAGCAACAACGCCAAAAGCACATAAAGAACAGTCGTCATAGGTTCCTCAACTTTCCTGCTTCGTCCGAAACGAAACGACGCGCCCACGCATCCGCTTCCCACACGGCTTCCGGTGCGTCCATGGGACGGTTTTGATAGGCAGACAGGGCGCGCTCCACACAGGCTTCAATCGCAAGAAACGGGATTGCGCCGTCAAAAAACAGCTCTGCGGCGCGTTCGTTTGCGCCGTTATACACCACGGGACAACCGCCGCCGCAACGCAGACAGTCGTATGCCAACCGAATGGCGGGGAAGCGCGCTTCGTCCACGGGGTAAAATTCCAATGCGTGCGCGTCCGCAAGCGAAAGGGGCTTGCAAAGCGACGGCACACGATCGGGGTAGGTCAGCGCATACTGGATGGGCAGCCGCATATCGGGCACGCTCAGCTGCGCCATCACGGTGTTGTCGCGGTATTCGACCAACGAATGGACGATGGATTGCGGATGAATCAGCACGCCGATTTCGTCCGCGCCAAACCCGAACAGCCGTGCCGCTTCCATAATTTCCAATCCTTTGTTGCACAGCGTCGCCGAATCCAGCGATATCTTTTTTCCCATACGCCAAGTGGGGTGCGCCACCGCCTGTTCGGGCGTAATGTCCTTCAGCTCGTCGCGGGAATTTCGGAAGAACGGCCCGCCCGACGCCGTCAGAATCAGGCGCTTGACCTCTTGACGACGCCCGTTTTGCAAGCATTGAAACAGGGCGCTCTGCTCGGAATCGATGGGCAGCAGCGTTGCGCCGTACGCCGCTTGCGCCGCGTCCACCAAATCGCCGCCGCACACTAGGCTTTCCTTGTTGGCAATGGCGATACGCTTGCCGTGCCGCATGGCGGCAAGCAGCGGCTTGAGCGCTGCAAAGCCCGAAATCGCCAACACGGTGACGTCGGCGTCCACTGCTTCGGCAAGCCGCGTCGAAGCGTCCGCGCCAAAGATGGGCGTCACGCCCGCGGGCAGCGCGTCGGCGGGGATGGGTGTTTCACAGGCGAGATAACGGGGCTTGAGCAAACGCGCTTGCCCAAGCAGCGTTTCCGTATCGCTGTGCGCCGAAAGCCCCACCACCGAAAATCGGTCGCGGGCGTGCAGCAGCGTTTCGATTGTTTGTCGTCCGATGGAGCCGGTGCTGCCAAGGACGAGAACGGATTGCTTCATCTCAATAGTGTATGTCGGCGTTGTCGTTCAAACCACCGAACCGGCGGCTGCGGGCGCCAAACGCCGTCAAAGCCTTGCAGTATTCCTCTCTTGTAAAATCGGGCCAGTACACGTCGGTAAAGTACAGCTCCGCGTAGGCAAGCTGGTACAGCAGAAAATTGGAGATGCGCTGTTCGCCGCTGGTGCGAATCAGAAGATCGAGCTGCGGCAGCCCCGCCGTATACAGGTTCGCTTCAAAATCGGCACGGGTGGGCGGACGCTCCTCTTGGGTCGCCTGCACGCACGCAAGCTGCATGGCACGCTCCATCTCGGCATACGCACCGTAGTTTAAAGCGATGTTCAGCTTTAGTCCCGCATTTTGCGCGGTGCGGCGCTCGGCTGACGTCACGGCGTCCTGCACGCCCTGCGGGAACCAGTCCAGCTCACCGATGGATTGAATGCGAACGGCGTTGGCGTCCAGCTCGTCGATCTCACGATTGAAGTATTCGATGAGCAGACCGCACAGCACGCCGATTTCATCCTTGGGGCGCTTGCGGTTCTCGGTGGAAAACGCGTACAGCGTCAGCGCTTCTACGCCCGCATCCGAAGAAAAGCGGATGATTTCCCGCAGCGCGTTGACGCCCGCCCGATGCCCCATGGCACGGGGCAGACCACGCTGCTTTGCCCAACGCCCGTTGCCGTCCATGATGATGGCGACGTGGCGCGGGATGCGGGCGGCGTCCAGCCCAAACGATGCAAGCTCCTGCGGCGTATACTTTCCCATAGGTTCCTTTCGATTGTAAAGCGGTGCAAAGCAAAGCTGCCTTGCACCCCTCAATTCGCTTGATTCGATTCGGGTCGTACCGTGGTTTGAAACCGCGCCCAATACAGAACGACCGCGTCGGCGTTCTCCGCCGCCTTGATGACACGCAAATCATCGCCCGATCCGCCCTTGCGGCAGGCGACCTCCACCGTGGAGACGGACTTGCCCGCAGCTTTGTACGCAGCCAATGCCGCATCCAACGGCATTCCCAGCGGCGCGCTCAAACCGCCATGATCTCCTTTTCTTTGGCGACAAGGATGGCTTCGATCTCTTTGATGAAGTCGTCGGTCATCTTTTGACCCTTTTCTTCCATGCGCTTTTGGTCGTCCTCGGTGATCGTGCTGTCCTTCTTTTGCTTTTTGATTTGCTCATTCAGATCGCGGCGCAGGTTGCGAATGGCAACTTTGCTTTCTTCGCCCTTTTTGCGCACCGTCTTGACCAAATCCTTTCTGCGCTCCTCGGTCAATTCGGGGAACACCAGCCGAATCACCTTGCCGTCGTTGGACGGATTGATGCCCAAGTCGGATTTTTGAATCGCCTTCTCGACAAGCGGGATCATTTTGGAATCCCACAGGGAGATAATCAGCAGACGCGGTTCGGGGGTGGACAGGTTGCCAAGCTGGTTGATTGGCGTCATCGTGCCGTAGTAATCGACCGTGATGCGATCCAAAAGCTGCGGGTTTGCCCGTCCTGCGCGCAAGCCCGAAAGCTCCTGCTTCAAGACACTGATGGTCTTATTCATGCGGTCTTTGGTTTCGTCCAGTAATTCCATCGCCATACGAGGCCCTCCTTCGTGTTCTGTGTTATTGTACGATATTTGATCGGTACCTTTCAAGAGCGAATTGCGTCGATCCGCGTTCCGATTGCTTCGCCCCGCGCCACACAGTCGATCTGTTCGCGGGCAAAGACCCAAATGGGCAAATTGTGCTCGCTGCACAGCGTGATGGCGGTCAGGTCGGTCGCCTGCAGGCGGTCGGCAATCACCTGTTGGTAGGAAAGGTGCGCATAGCGCACGGCGTTCGGGTCGCACTTCGGATCGGCGGAATAGACGCCGTCCACGTTTTTGGCAAGCAGCAGCACGTCCGCGCCGATCTCCAACGCCTTCAGCGCCGCCGCCGTGTCGGTGGAGAAGAACGGACAGCCCGTGCCGCAGGCAAACAGCACAACCTTGCCCTGCCGCAGCGCTTCCTTTGCGTCGCGTGCGGTGTACTCGTCGCAAAAACGATACATGGGAACGGTGCTCATCACCACATTGGGCACGCCGATGCGTTCCAAGCAGTCTGCCAGCGCCAGCGCGTTGAGCACGGTGGAAAGCATGCCCATGCTGTCCATGCGGGAGCGATCCTGCGCGACGGTGTCACGTCCGCGCATGATGTTGCCGCCGCCGGTGACAATGCCGATCTCCAGCCCCGCGTCGTACAACAGCTTGATCTCCCGTGCCGTTTCCTCGACCTTTTCGAAGCAAATGGGCTTTTCTTTGGAGGCGAGCGCTTCGCCGCTGACCTTCAATACGACGCGTTTGTCCATGAAACCGCTTCCTTTCCGATCGTGTTGTTTCAGTATATCATGTTCGCGCAAAAAATGGAAGACCCAATCGTCGTCGGAGGCGCGGACTCGTCGCCATGTACTTCGCTTGGTTCGCGGCGGGTTTTGCGAAACCCGCCGTTCACCTGCTCCGTCATGGCTCCTCTCCGCAAAAGGTCACGCTCGCTGCGGCTACGCCCTTCTTGACACGGGCGTTACGCCTTTCGCTTCGCTACCAACCTTTTGCGGGAACACCCGTGTACACATTTTTGGGAAGAAACGTCATAAGCGCCCTCATTCCGTAGGGGCGGATACCATCCGCCAGCCGAGTTTGGCGCTCACGACTTTATGAATCGGAACGCAAATACCGCCCATATGTCATCCTGCGCTTCGGCGAAGGATCTCTCGCTTACACGGGAGATTCTTCCTCGCTTCGCTGCGTCAGAATGACAACGGGGGGTGAAAGATCAGTGTTCCCTATGCCGACAGGCATTTCACATGGCGAAGCCATATTTCACTAGCGAGCAAATCTCACAAATCCCGCAAGGGATTTATTTCACGCAACAAAAAACCACCCCGCGGGGTGGTTTTGTGGTTGCATGATTACTCGTCGTCTGCCTTGAAGTTTGCAAACAACCCTGCCAAAGACGTGGTGGTTTGCTGCACGGGCGGGAGCTCGAAATCACCGTCTTCGCTGTTGCGGCGGCGACGATCCGGACGTGCGTCACGGCGTTCGCTGTTTTCCTGCGGACGACGCTCGGGACGATCGGTGCGCTCGGTGCGCTCCTTGGTCTGCTGGTCACGCTGTGCGTCGCGGGCAGCCTTGCGCTCGGCGTTGATGCGTTCGCGCTCTGCCTTTTCGGCTGCGACCTGCGCCGCGATTTCAGGATCTTCCTCGATGAGGGCTTCCTTGCGGGACAGGCTGATGCGCTTGGCTTCGACGTTGACTTCCAGCACCTTGCAGCGGACGGTATCGCCGACCTTCAGCTCGTCTTCGACCTTCTCGATGCGGCGCGTCGCCACTTGAGAAATGTGGATCAAGCCGTCGATGGTGGGCTCCAGCGCGACGAACGCGCCAAACGGAACGATGCGGACGACCTTGCCCTCGACGATGGTGCCGATGGGGTATTTCTCTGCCGCCTTGGTCCAAGGCTTCGGCTGAAGCTGCTTGTAACCCAAGGAGATGCGCTCTTTTTCTTTGTCGACGTTGAGGATCAGCACTTCGATTTCTTGACCGATGGACAGCGCGTCGGAGGGATGCTTTACGCGGCCCCATGCGCAGTCGGTCACATGAACGAGACCATCCAAGCCGCCGATGTCCACAAACGCGCCGAAATCGGTGATGCGGCGGACAACGCCCTTGACCTTCTCGCCAACGACGAGGGTGTCCCACTTGGCTGCCTTGGCTGCCTTGGCTTCGTCGATGAGGACTTGCTTGATGGAAGCCACGATGCGCTTTCTCTGCTTGTCCACTTCCAGAACCTTGACTTTGAAGTCTTTGCCGACGTAGTCGGTCAGGTTCTCGACATATTTGGTGGAAATGTGCGAAGCGGGAATGAATGCACGGATGCCGCCGCTGATTTCGGCGATCAAACCGCCCTTAACGACTTCCTTGCCCACTGCCTCAAAGGTCGCGCCTTCGACTTCGTCTGCGAGCATTTCGTCCCACAGCTTTTTGCCTTCGACGTTCTTGCGGGAAAGGCGGACATTGCCTTCGCCGTCATTGACCATGAGTACTTCGACTTCGATGCTGTCGCCTTCTTTGACAACATCCTCAGGACGGATTTCCGTATCGGTTGCAAATTCAGCCTTGGGAATCACGCCATCGGACTTGTAACCGATGTTGACGAACACTTCACCGTCAACGACCTGCAGCACGGTACCCGTGATGACTTGGCCGGGGCGGATCCGCTTCACGGTCTTTTCAAAGGCTTGCTCAAAATTGTCAGGCTCGAATTCCTCTTCCGCTTCGGTGGTTTCGGATGCTTCGGCTTTTGCTTCGGCGGGTGCTTCCACGGCTTCCGGCTCGACGGCAGGCGCTGCGTCTGCTTCGGGTTCGGCTGCGGGTGCTTCGACCGCTTCGGGTTCGGCTGCAGGCTCTTCGACTGCGGTGGGTTCTTCGGCTGCGACAGCTACGGATTCGGCTGCGGGTTCTTCCGCAGCAATGGGATCGGCGACAACCTCAGCGGGAGCTTCCGCTTCGATGGTTTCTACAGTCGTCTTTTCGAGTTCGCTCATTACTAGTATAACCTCCCTAATGATCGCATTGGGCGTCGATGCACCTGCGATAACACCTATTATATCATTGACTTTCAATTTTGCAAGAGGAATTTTGCCGATATCGTCGATGATTTCCGTTTGTATGCAATGTTTTTTACACAATTCTGCCAGTGCGCGCGTATTGGCGCTGCTTTGGGAACCCAGCACAAAAACCCGCGTGCATGCCTTTGCCAGCACTTCGGCTTCATCCTGCCGCAAACGTGTTGTGTCGCAAATGGTGCAATGGGCGTCCACTGCGATGCCGCGGTCGCAAAGCGCCTGCAAAATGGCGTCGAACAGGGCGTGCTTTTGGGTGGTTTGCGCCACCAGCGTCACCGACGGCACAAACGGCATGGCTTCCGCATCGGCAACATCGGAAAGTACCGTCGCCGCACCGCCCGCCCAGCCGCAGATGCCCACGACCTCCGGATGGCTCATCATGCCCGCAATGCAAAGCTGCCGTCCCGCGGCGTGCGCTTCTTCTGCAATGCGATGGATGCGCTTGACGTAGGGGCAGGTGGCGTCGATCACGCGGACGCCGCGTGCGGCACATTCCGCATAGACCGCGGGCGGCGCGCCATGGGCGCGAATGAGCAGCGTATCGCCCGCCTGCAGCCCGTCAAGGGTCGTGATCGGCGTGACGCCGCGTGCCTGTAAATCCGCGACGACGCGCTCGTTGTGGATGATGTTCCCGTAGGAAAACACGGCGCCCTGCGCCGCCGCTTCTTCGGCAAGCCGCACGGCGCGCTGTACGCCGAAGCAGAATCCGCTGTTTTTCGCTGTCAAAATCTTCAAAGGACGTATGGTTCCTTTCTTATAGGCTTTCCGCCGCTTCCTTCAGCCCCATCATGGCGTCCATCAGTGCGCAGTTCACGGCGTCGACCGCTTTCTTGGCTTTGCAGCGCGCCTTGATCTCGGCGGGATAGATGGGATTCCCCACCGCGACGCGCATCCGCTGTCCCGCCTTGCGGGGACGGTGATCCACATACAGCGGCACGATGGGCGCGTCGGCGCGCAGCGCAATGAACGCGCAGCCCTTGTCGAAGGCGTCCATCTCCGTTCCGGTGGCGGAACGGTGTCCCTCCGGAAAGACGCCGAACGCTTTGCCCTTGTTGAGCAGCTTGACGGCGTGCTTGATGGAGGACGTGTCCGCCGTGCGCTGGGAGACGGGGAAGCACAGCAGGATGCGAAAGAAAAAGCGCATCAGCTTGGAGTGAAAGAGGGTGGACTTTGCCATGAAATGGATGTTGCGCGGCACGAGGCAGCCGACCCAGATGGGGTCGCTCATCTTGTCGTGATTGGAGACGTAGATGACCTTTCCCTTGCGCTGCAGCGCGCCGCGGTTTAGCACCTTGGGACGCAAAAACAGCAGGATGAACGGCTTTATAAAGATGCGTCCGAACACGTAGAGCATGTTGCTACCTCCGCAAGAATGGTGTCCACCGCCTGCTCGATGGTGAGCGCGGTCGTGTCGATGCGGGTCGTATCGGCGCCGCAGTACAGGGGCTTATAGGCGCGTTCGCTGTCCTGCTTGTCGCGTGCGACGATGTCCGCCAAAATCTTGTCGTAATCCGCCGCTTCGCCGTTTTGTTCCAGCTGGCGGCAGCGCCGCTTTGCGCGTTCCTGTGCCGACGCGGTGACGAAAAACTTGTATGGCGTGTCGGGCAGCACGTTGGTGCAGATGTCCCTGCCGTCCATGACCACGGGGCGTTCCATTGCCACGGCGCGCTGCATGGATGCCAATTTGTCGCGCACGGCGGGAACGGCGCTCACCAGCGACGCGCCTCGTCCGATTTCTTCGGTGCGCAAAAGCGCCGTCACGTCGACGCCGTCGGCAAAGAGCCGCTGTTCGCCGTTTTCATAGTGGACGGAGATGTCGGCGTCGCCCGTCAGCGCCGTGATGCGCGCCGTATCGGTAAACGCGACGCCGTGCTGTTGAAAGTAGACCGCGATGGCGCGATACATCGCCCCCGTGTCCAGATAGGGGATGCCCAACCGCTTTGCCACCGTCTTGGCGACGGTGCTTTTGCCCGCGCCTGCGGGGCCGTCGATGCCGATGCTGTATTGCATATTAAGCCTTTCCGACGCTGTTGCCCGCCAGCGCGCCCGTAGACCATGCGATTTGCAGATTGAATCCGCCCGTAAATGCGTCCACGTCCAGCAGCTCGCCCGCGAAGTACAGCCCCTTGATGCGCTTGGATTCCATGGTGGACGGGTTGACCTCGCCCACGCACACGCCGCCGCGGGTGATGATCGCCTCCGCGATGGGACGTGCGCCCGTCACACGCAGCTTGAGCCCCTTCAGCGTTTCGCAAAGCGCATTGCGCTGTGCCTTAGAAAAATTCGCCGCCGGCGCCGCTGCGTCAACGCCCGCCTCTTTGAGCACCACGCCAAGCAGCCGCTGGGGCAAAAGCCCATAGAACGCGCCGCCCACGGTCTTTTTGGGATTGGCGGACAGGTCGCGGATCAACCGCGCTTCTAATTGTTCGGCGGACAGCCCCGGCTTCAGGTCGATGGACAGTACCACGCCCTTGGGCGCTTCGGCGATGCGCGCCGAGCAGGACAGCACCAGCGGCCCGCTGACGCCGAAATGGGTAAAGAGCATCTCGCCCAGCTCGGAGTACACCTCTTTGCCGCCTTGGAAGGCGGTCAGCACGACATTTTTGAGGGTGACGCCCGAAAGCTCACCGCACCACGCTTCCGCCGTTTCCAAGGGGACGAGGGAGGCGGTGGGCGGTTGGATGGCGTGTCCCAGCTTTTCGGCGAACAGCAGCCCGTCTCCCGTGCTGCCCGTGGAGGGATAGCTGAGCCCGCCCGTCGCCAAAATGACCGCGTCGAACGGCTCCTTCGTTTGCCCAATGCGCACGCCTGCCACGGCGCCGCCCACGGTGAGAATTTCGGAAACCTGCGTGTTGAGGTGAATCTGCACGCCGCGCGCACGCAGCGTTTTTTCCAAGGCTTTGAGAATATCGCTGGATTTGTCGGACGCGGGAAACACCCTCAGCCCCCGTTCCACCTTGGTGGGCACGCCCGCCGCTTCGATGAGGGCGATCATGTCGTCGGCGGAAAAGCCTGCGTAGGCGCTGTACAGGAAGCGGGGATTGCGCGCCACATGGCGAAAGAACCCGTCACGGTCGGCGGCGTTGGTGACGTTGCACCGCCCCTTGCCCGTGATGAAAAGCTTTTTGCCCAGCTTGTCGTTTTGTTCGAACAGGTGTACCGCGTGTCCGTTTTCTGCCGCTTTGATCGCGGCAAGCTGACCTGCGGCGCCGCCGCCGATAATCGCTACCTTCATGTTGCCCCCCTATCGTTCCAAATAGACGCCCTCGAAGCCCCAAACGTCTTCGAGCTGCTGCAAGTGCTTTTCGGCTTCGTCCTTGCGGGAAAGCCCCAACGCCACGATGATGGCGTTCATCAGCGAAAGCGGCGCCACGAACGAATCGGCAAACGATGCCATATCGCTCTTGGCGCAAAGACAGATGTCCGCCTCTTTTCCGGCGGGCGAATCGCACCGATCCGTCAGCGCGACGACCTTCGCGCCGCGCGATTTGGCATAGCGCATGGCGTCCACGGTGCGGGCGCTGTATCGCGGGAAGGAAATGCCAATCAGCACGTCGGCTTCGTTCAGCCGCACCATGCGTTCCCGCAAATCCTGCACGGCGCCGTTGATGAACATGACGCCGTCGCAGATGTAGTCGAGATAATAGGAAAGAAATTGCGCCATGGGCATCGCGGAGCGCAGCCCCAGCACATAGATGCGCCTTGCCCCCAAAAGTGCGTCGATGGCGGCGGAAAACTGCTCGTAATCCACCGTGTCCAACGTGTTGCGAATGTCGCCCATGTCCTTTTGCATGACGGTGCGGATGACGTCCTCCCGCTGCATGCTTGCCGCCATCTGCACCCGCTGTACCGTGGTGAGCTTATTGCGAATCAGCTCTTGCAGCTCGCTCTGCAGGGCGGGATAGCCGTCCCGTCCCAACACCGTGGCAAACCGCACCACCGTGGATTCGGAGACGCCCACCGTATCGCCCAGCTTGGACGCCGTCATAAACGCCGCCTGCTCATAGGCGTTCAGGATATAGTCGGCAATGCGCTTTTGTCCCTTAGAGAGATGGTCGCGCCGTTCTGCAATTTCATCCAATAGCTGTTCCATGCTCAAAGCTGCTCCGTTTCGGTCATATTGCACAATACGTCCATGCAGGCGTTGTCGTAGGTCAGCGGCGTCACGGTGACCCAGCCCTCCGCCGTCCAGCGCTCGTCGGTGTCCCGTTCCGTGGTGGGCAGCAGCTTTTCCCGCGGCGCCCAAAAGTAGGGATGCGCGATGGTGTCAATCCGCTCCTCGTAGCGCTCCCGATATGCAATGACGCCCAAACCCGTCTTGCGCAGCCCGCGCAGGGCGGCAAAGGGTGCGTCGGGGACGTTGACGTTGTAGTAGACGCCCATGGGCAGCGGATGCCGCGACACAAAATCGACCATCTGCAGCGCAACCTGCGCCGCCGCGTCCAAATGCTTGGGCGCAAAGCTGATCGAGGAGACTGCAATGGCGGGAATGCCCCGCACCGCCGCTTCGCCCGCCGCCGCGCAGGTGCCGGAATACAGCGTGTCGGTGCCAAGATTCGGCCCCAAATTGATGCCCGAAATGCACAGATCGGGGCGCGCATCCAAGAAATTGCCAAGCCCCAGCCGCACGCAGTCCACGGGCGTTCCGCTGATGGCGTACGCGGGCACGTCGGGATAGCCCGAAAGCACGCGCCGTTCGGCGCGCAGCGGCGTATAGAGGGTAAGCGCCTTGCTGACCGCACTCTGCTGCCGTTCGGGCGCGCAGACGGCGACCGTGTGGTGGGGCGCCAAGGCGGCAAGCAGCGCACGGATGCCCGCCGCATCGATGCCGTCGTCGTTACACAGTAAAATTCGCATACTCGTTCCTTTGCCGCGTGGGCAAATCCGCCCACGACCTATTTGTACTACCATACCAAATTCGCGCGATTTTTGCAAGCAATTCTGAAAACAATTGCATTTTTTCTGTTTCCTGCCGCAAAAAACCGTTGCGGCTGCAAGCCGTCCTGCAAAATGAGGACACAAAAAAGCCGCCCGAAGCCGAGCGGCGAAGCAAATGAATTACTGAAGCAGCAGACAATGCACCTTGGGCTGCTCGGCGGTGCCGGTGGTGGCGACGACGATGTAATTTCCGAACGATACGGGCGTCGCGTCGATGCGCTCGCCCAAATGCAGCGTGGACAGGGCGTTGTTGCCGGGGGATGCGGCGTTGTAGAGCAGCACGTCGCCCGTGCTTGTGCAAAGGACGAGATACGCATTGCCGCGGGAATCGTAGGTGACCAGCGGCGACGACGTAAAGCCTGCGCCGCTTGGCAGCGTGATCGTCCATTGCTCGGCGCCGCTTGTGCGGTCGTACGCGACGACCTTGCCGCCGTAAGCGGTGGTGACGTTGCCGTCGGCGTCCGTCGCATCGATTGCCACGTTGTAGAACGCACAAATGAGCAGGTTGCCGATGGTCGTGCCGCTTTTGCCGATGTGCGGCGTCGCCTTGCCGCCGCCCTTTTCGCCCGTCTTGCCAAGGATTTCCTTCGACCAGACGATGGCGCCCGTCAGCCCGTTGACCTTGGTCACCACCGAAACGGCGTTTGCCGCCGTCGGGTCGACCTGACTGACTGTGTAGACATAGATCGTGCCGTCGTTGCCGTTTTCTTCGATGACGGGCGTCGCGTCGGTGTCGTAGCCGACGTCGGTGACGAACAGGAGCTTGAGCGTGTTGAGATCGACGCACTGCAGCCTGCCGCCGTTGTCCGTCAGGTAGAGGTAGTGACGGAACGCCGCCACGCTGGATTCATAGCCGTACCAACGCTTGCCCGCCGTGGAGGTGCTGACGTAGCCCGTGCCCGTGTAGCGGTATTTGAGGCGATCCTTCGGCGCGATGGTGATGGTGCCCGCCGCCGCGTCGTAGGCGGTGTTCAGCGGAATGAGGTAGAGCACGCCGTTTTCCGACGGCCAAATGAGGGTGTCCTCGATGATGAGCGGGCTGGAATCGAACGCCGACCAATCGCTGCGGTTGCCCGTGTAGTCCTTTCCGCTGACGATGGGCGACAGCACCTGATTGGTGATGAGGTTGACAGGATAGATGGCGGAACGGTTGGCGTCTGTGCCGGGCTCGTTGAGCCCCTGTCCGACATACAGCATGGGATAGCCGCGCGGATCCAGCGTGGGCGTGCCGAACATGTTCACGTTGACGGAGATTTTGGCGCGGGTCATGGAGCCGGTTTCCAGCTCGTAAAAGTAGATGTTGCCGTCCGCCGCGCATTGGATGACCTCGTTGAGGGAATCTTTGAGCTTGAATTCGTCGCGCACGCCCAAGGTTTTCAGCGTGTCGCCCGTCCAAGTGACCACAAGGGGCTGCCCCGTCCAGCAAACGCCCGCAAAGCCGTTGCGCGCCGAAATGCTGCTCGACCATTGCGTGGAAAGGCGCTCCAAGGTGACCGTCGACGTGCCGTAGGCGAAGCCGTTGCGGTAGTGATTGCCCGCAAAGGTGGTGACGCCCGCCACGGTGGAATAGGAGGCGTCGCTGCCAAAGGTAAACGTGTTGGCGTCGGGATTGGAGGTGTAGGTTTCGACCATGTTGTTGCGGCGGATTTCGTAGGTGAAGCCCAACAGCGCGGGCTTGGCGGACTCGGCTGCCGTGACCGTATAGGAAACGCCGTCGGGCAGCGGAATCGCACCCGTAATGAGGGTGGCGGCGCCGTTTTGCATGGTGGTCATGCCGGAAGCATCGTTGGTGGCGGAAACGTCCACAACGGGATCGGTTTGGATGGAAACATAATCGTTGGCGCCGCAGCTTTTGGGCGCGACGGAGGACGTGCAGTCCAGCGTCAGCGTCACAAGCAACACCACCACCGCCACGACGAGGATGAGGATGGAGATGCAAAAACGGATGAAGTTGGGACGAATGGTGCGCGTCTGTTTCTTAGCCATGACCGTATTATACCGTATTCGGCGCATCGACGCAAGCCGCCAAATGCAAACTATTTGGCAGGTATGCAAATTTGCCTCTTTGGTTGGGGAACCCGTGTGCAAGATAATTGGGAATATTGGGAGTTCTTCACGCTACTGTCTGTTTCTTAGCCATGACCGTATTATACCGTATTCGGCGCATCGACGCAAGCCGCCAAATGCAAACTATTTGGCAGGTATGCAAATTTGCCTCTTTGGTTGGGGAACCCGTGTGCAAGATAATTGGGAATATTGGGAGTTCTTCACGCTACTCTGGGAAGGTTCGGGCGGCTTCGTAGGTCGCAGCGCGACCGAGAAACCCATACCGCTGTCGAATGGAGCCGCGGGACGCGGCGAACATTCCGCGTGTGCGCGTAACCCTGCAAAGGTACGGGAGCGATGCGAAGCATCGCCGAGGAGCAAAGCGACGAACAGCGCGGTTTTCCCCGCGCACGGGGAAATACCGTCGCTCATAATAAGCGAAGCGCCTCGGCGTGCGCAAAGCGCCGCCGAACAATTCGGCGGCGAAGCCGCCATCATAGCAAGAAACTTGTTTACGGAAGTAACACCAAGCCGCTGGGTCATTCTGAGGCACGAAGTGCCGAAGAATCTCCCGTTTGCGTTCGAGATCCTTGGGCGCAGCCTCAGGATGACAGATGGAGCGTTATTTGCGCATCTTCCCCGAAAACCGTGTACACGGGTATTCGCAAAATAAGGCTGCAACGTTTCTTGCTGCAGCCCCATTTGGTTTGGCTCTTTTGTTACGACAGGCGAATGCCGAAGATTTGCTGATCGCCGCGGCAGCCCAACACCAAGATGTTGCCGTACACGGCTGGCGACGCTTCGAAATTGCTGTCGGTGGGTGCGACGGTGTCCAGCACGGCGCCGGTGGCGCCATCCAGTAGGAAGATGTTGCCGCCCGAATCCGCCTGCAGCACATACCCTTCGTTGTTGCTCGTATAGACGACGGCGGGGCTCGACCAGCTGTAACACGCCATGTCCATCTTCCAGCGCACCTCAAAGGTTTCCTTATCTAACGCTACCAGCACGCCCGTATCGCGGTCGGGGTAGCGCGCAATGGAGATGAACACCAAATCGGAGATGTTGCTGCCCGCCCTGCCCACGGCGGCGGTGGATTGAATGCCGCCCGACACGCCCGAAACAGTGTGCACGGTGAGCCCGTACTGCTTGACGATTTCGCCCGTCATGGCGTTGATTTTGAAGAACGGGGCGATGCCCTTGCCGTTGCCGTCCTTGTTGAAGTGCAGCGACGTGCCCACATACAGGTACGCTTCGGTCTCGGAGATGACGTCCAAGACGGGGCTGCCGTTGGTGTCGTCTTGGGTGTCCGCCACCCACACGATCTGCATGGTGTTCAGGTTGATGCATTGGAACAGGCCGTCGTTGCTGGACAGGTACAAAAACCCGTTCCAAGCCGACGCGCTGCCCTCATAGCCCAGCCATTTGTGGGAGGAGTCCGCCACGTCGATTTCGGTGTAGGAATTGTAGCTGTCGTAGCGGAACTTGACCACGTTGTCCGGATTGACGCGCAGCGTTCCCGTGGCGGGATCGTACGACGTGTTCAGCTTCATGGTATAGATGACGCCGTTCTCACCGGGATAGATGAGCGTGTCCGTCGTCGCGTCAATCAGCGGCGCGGAGTCGTAGGCGTACCAGTTGCGCTTTGCAAAGCTGTCCGTGCCCTGCTTGCCGAATTCGTACAGCACACTGCCGTCGATCAGGCTGATGATGTAGGCGCGGGACTTCTGACTGTCGGATTCGTATTCGTCGCCCGAACCGATGTACAGCAGCGGATAGCCGCGCGGGTCGATGCTGCCCGTGCCCTTAAAGGGCACGTTCATCGTGATGGGCGCACGCGTTTCCACACCCGTTTCCAAATCCAAGAAGTAGATTTTGCCGTCCTCCGTCGGGTAGATGACCTCGACCAAATCTTTGTTTTTGGCGAAGTCGTTGCGGTTGAGCGTGTTGCGCGTCGCTTCCGACCAATGCACGATCAACGGCTGTCCCGTCCAGCCGCAGCCCGACCAAGAACCGGACGAACTGCCCTTTTGCAAGGCGCCGATGGTCTTGTCCCAAATGGTTTCCAAACGCTTCTCGGTCAGATGCAGCGTACCTGCCGACGCGCTGTTGCGGAAATTGTTCCCACGGAACGTGAGGACGCCGTCCACGGTGTCGGCATAGTAGTCGGCGGCGGCAGGGAAGGTGATGGTCGCCGTGCGCACATAGCCGGTGGCACTGATTTCCGAACCGTTCACCTCAAGATGGGCGGTGTAGCCATACTGCGACGGGTCGGACGCGGACACCATGTGCGGCGTCGGCACGGGCGTCGGACTGGGGGAGGGGGTGATGGGATTGCCCGATTCGTCCACGGCGGGCGTCGGCGCCGAGCTGGTTCCTTTGGCGCTGGACAGCGGATTGTCCGAATCGGTGCGTCCGCTGCAGCCGGGCATTTGGGAAATCATCCAGCCCAGCAAGACCGTCAGCCCGATAATCAACACGAGAAACAGGGTGACGATGACATAAAACCGCGGTGCTACTTTTCTCCTTTTCTTCCGTTTTTGTATTTGTTCCATAGATACCTCCGAATAAAACGATCAGGAAACGCGGATGCCGAGAATGTGTTGGTTCCGCGTGCCGATCACAATCAGCCCGCCGAAAGCACAAGGTGATGCTTCGATATTTTCGGAGAGCTTGAGAGAAGTGACGAGTGTGCCGTCCGCAGCGCGCAGCAAAACTGCCACGCCCTGCTGGTCGGTGATGAACAGATAGCCCGTTCCGTCGTCCGTATACAAGACGATGGGGGAGCTCCAAGTGTAGGTGGAGAGCTTGTATTCCCATGCCACGCTGCCGTCGCTTGTGCGAAGCGCGTAGACGATGCCCTCCCGTTCGCCCGTAGAGCTGGCAAAGCCGGTAAAGACCAGCCCCGAAAGACTGCCCTCGCCCAGCACCGCGCTGCTCATGCAGCCGCCCGTGATGTGTCCGTCGGTGGTGACGGTGTGTGTAAACGTCCAAACCGTTTCGCCCGTCATGGCGTTAATCTTGAAGAAGGTCGAAACGCCCTTGCCGTTCGAGGTGGTGCGATCCACCGTGTTGCCGACGTACAGGAAATTGCCCGCCGCCGTCGCTTCAAAGGCGGGCGTCGAGTTGGTGTCGTCAAATAGGTCTGCCACCCAAATCGTTTCCATGGAATTGAGGTCGATGCAGCGCATGAACCCGCCGTTATCGCAAAGATAGCAGTAGTTTTGCCACGTCACCGCACTGGATTCGTAGCCGTAGCAATACTTGCCGTCCCGATCGGGCCCCAGCCGCTTGGCGTCGTAGCGCTGCTTGACGATCTCGTCGGGGTTCATCGTCAGCGTGCCCGCCGCGGGGTCGTACTTGGTGTTCAGATGCACCGTATACAGAATGCCGTTTTCACCCGGCACGATCAGCGTGTCCGTTTCGGCGTCCACCAAGACGGAGCTGTCATAGGCGTGCCAGTTGCGCAGCGAAAAGCTGTCGTGATCCTTGCCCACCTCAATCAACCGCGTATAGTCAATGAGGCTGTACGCCATCGCACGCCCCTTCTTGGCGTCGGTGGAATAGGAATCGCCCGTGCCCAAATAGAGTATGGGCCAGCCGCGTGGATCCAGCGCGCCCGCACCCTTAAAGGGAATGCCCACCACCAGCTTGTCGCGGGTGGCTTTGCCCGTTTCGGCGTCCAAAAAGTAGACGTTGCCGTCCATCGTGGCGTATATGACCTCGATGAGCCCGTCCTTTTGCTTGGCGTCGTCGTATAGATTCATGATTTGCTTGGTTTCGTCGGGCCACTGCACCATCAGGCATTGTCCCGTCCAACCGCTGCCCGTCCACGAGCCGGAGCTGCTCTTTGCCAAGCGTCCCGTATCGACCGACCAAATGGACGACAGCTTGCCTTCGGTAATGGCTGCCGTGCCGTATGCGGCGTTGGTGCGGTAGTTGGAGCCGCGCAGCGTGAGCACGCCCGGCAGCGCGGCATAGGTATCGCCGCCGCCAAAGGAGATGGCGTCGGTGCGGGTGTAGGCGTCCGTTTCCACGCCGTTGACCATCAGCTTCCAAGTGTAAGACCAATTTGCAGGGTCGGACACGGTCGTCATGTGGGGCGTTTCAAGCGCGGTGGGCGCGGGCGTATCGGTGGGAACGGGCGAAGGCGTCGCAAGCAGCGTGGGCGCCGCTTCGGTGGGAACGGCAGTCACAACCGCGATGGTGATCGGCTCGTTCGTCTGCTGCAAGGGCGTGGGCGTCGCCGCTTCGACGCCGCTGTTTGGCGTGTCTTTTTGGCACGCAAAAAATAGTGTCGAAAGGAGGCAAATGGTGACCAGTGTCAGAACTTTGATCCGTCTGAATACCTGCATTTTGGGGAAGATGCCCTTTCTTACGTCAATATCTTGGGTTGGAAAAGAGCGGAAACGGTGCAATTACAGAATACCATTCTATTCCAACATAGCCATTCTATCAGCTTCATTTGAACAAACTACGTTGTCTTTGTGAACAGTTTTGGGGGATAATATTGCGAAAAATGCGCCGAATCCGCCCATTTTGCAAAGGAAAAGGGACGGTCAGACCGTCCCGCTTTGCAGGGTTTTGCTATGCCGACCAACCGCCCCCATGATGTACTGCAGGATGCACTTTGCGTCGTTCGCGGTCAAGACGCCGTCTTGGTCGACATCTGCGCTGCACATCCATTACACACGCAAATTCCCGCCGCAGCACGTTTCTGTGCGGTTCGCCGTGGCACAAATACGCGGCGCAAGGGGAAACGACAGATTTAAACAGAATTGTTGCATTTTTATGAAGATATATCTTCGCGTTTGCTTGCCACAGGGGGGAGCTTGTGCTATAATGTGAACGGATGTATCCGTCAAGTTGGCTTCATCATTTATGTTGATACGGCGGGTATTGAAATACCTTAATAGGAGGAAAGTATGAAAAGATTCTTTGGCATCCTGTTGGCACTGCTGATGCTCTGCGCATTCATTCCGAGCATCTCTGTCGCCGAACCGTCTACCGTTACGATCAAGGTTCTTCTGACCAGCGACGTACACGGCGCGCTCTTTGGCTCCAATTACAGCACCGGTGCGGCGGATACGGGCTTGACCCGCGTTGCCGCGAAGGTCGCAGAGATCCGTGCCGCAAACGACAACGTGATCCTGATCGACGACGGCGACCTGATTCAAGGCACGCCGCTGACGTACTACTACGCGTTCTACAAGCCCGAAGTAGAGGATCCTGCCGTGAAGACGCTGCGTACGATGGGTTACGACGCATGGGTCTTGGGCAACCACGAGTTCAACTATGGTTTGGACATCCTCAACCGTCAGGTTGCGCAGGCGACTGCGGCATCCACTGCGGATGAGAGCCAAGTCGCGGTTTTGGCAGCAAACTTTGTCAAGACCGATTCCACGACGTACGAGCCCTACTTCGGCAACTACATCGTCCGTGAGTTCGATGGCATCCGCGTGGGCATCATCGGCTTGAACACGCCGAACATCCCCACTTGGGACAAGCCCGCAAACTGGGAAGGCATCGAATTCAAGAGCTTCATCAACACTTGGAATCATTATGCCGACATCCTCAAGAATGACGAAGGCTGCGACATCGTCGTTGCCGCTTGCCATTCCGGCATCGAATCCGCGACCACGCTGGTCGAAGCGGACGGCACCATCACCGCAGGCGAAGGCCTCTACTATGAGGGCAGCTGGGAAAGCCAGATTCGCGCGTTGATCAGCCAGACCGAAGGCATCGACCTGGTATTGGGCGGCCATGCGCATTCCACCAATGTCACCACCATCAACAACAAGAACGGCGATCCTGTCACCGTTCTGCAAAGCGGCACAAAGGCAAAGCAGTTGGGCGAAGCCACCTTGGAATACAACACCGAGACCAACGAAGTGACGGTCAGCGCACAGAACATCGCCGTCGCCAAGACCGAAGCCAAGGACGCCACCCTCACCGCTGCGCTGCAGCCCTATGAAACCGAAGTTTGGGATTCATACCTCAACCAAGTTCTGGGCACCGCCACCGCCGCGTTCACTGCCCCCGGCAACATGACCGAGCCGAACGCATTCCTCGATTTGGTCAACCGTGTGCAGCTTGCTGCGACGGACGCACAGATGTCGCTGTCCGCGCCGCTGAACAACAACTCGGGCGACGTCATCGCAGCAGGCCAGATCACGCTGGGCAACACCTTCCAGCTCTACATCTATGAGAACTGGCTGTACAACATCGACATGACGGGCGCCGAAATCAAAGAATGGCTCGAGTATGCCGCAACGAAGTACACGGGCAAGGCAGACGGCTCCATCTCCGGCGGCGGCATCTACTGCGACACACTGTACGGCCCCGGCGTCTACTATGAAGTCCATGTGGACGAGCCTGTCGGCAGCCGTATCTACGACTTGCAGTACAATGGCGCACCGATCGGTATGGATACCACCTACCAAGTCGCCATCAACAACTACCGCTTCACCGGCGGCGGTCACTACATTGAGAACGTCTCCACCATGGAGCCGTCCGACGAGTCCCGCGTCAACTACTCCACGCAGTACGACATGGAGCAGGGCGAGGACAAGGGTCAGGTTCGGAACCTGCTTGCAGAGTACATCCGCACGCAAGGCACCATCTCTCCCGTCATCGAGAGCAACTTCAAAGTCGTGCGCAGCATGACGTTCGCCTACTATGAGACCACCGACATGCACGGCCGTTCGACCGAGCTGGACGTCTCCACCAACGCGAATGACGGCAACTCCATGGTGCGTACCGCATCCGTCCTGACGGCGGACAGAGCGCAGTATGGTGCGAACACCATCACCGTGGACAACGGCGACACCTACCAAGGCAACCTGTTGGCGCAGTACGCTGCCACCATCAAGAACACCGAGGAGAACCCGATGACCACCGCCCTCAAGTACATGGGCTATGACGCATTCGTTCTGGGTAACCACGAGTTCAACTATCTGCCCACCGTGCGCGACACCCAGATGAAGCTCCTTGAAGATGCGGGCATCGACGTGCTGGCAGCCAACGTCACGCTGGTTGCGGAAGGCACCAACTTGGCAGGCGAAACCGTTGCGGCGGGCAGCACCTTCTACGATCCATACACCATCAAAGAGTTCACAAGCGCATCGGGCAACAAGGTTCGCGTCGCCGTCATCGGCTTCGAGAACGCAGCCTGCGACACTTGGGATTCTTCTCAGAACTTCCCGAACCTCCAGTTCCACAGCGCCGACAATGCAACCCGCGCATTCCAGAACGAAATCAACAAGTGGGTCGCCTATGTCAACGCCAACGAGGACGTAGACATCATCATCGTCAGCGCCCATACGGGCACCGGCGTCAATTCCGAAGCCTCCACTTCTCTGGAGTCTCAGGGTCTGTTCGGTGCAGCACGGGCATCCGGCGTTGCGCTGTACAGCTTCGGCCACGACCACAGCCCCGTTCTGACCACGGTTGTGGATGCAGCAGGCAAGACGATCCCCGTGATCAACGGCGGCTGCAGCACCATCGCCAAGGCGGAATTCGCCGTGACCTTCGATGCAGAAGGCAACGTTGCCGACTACACGGTCACCACCTCCGCGCTCAATATCAGCGACGGCGCAGTGGACACCACCCTGCAGAGCGCACTGCAAACTTGGTTTGACAATGCGCGTGCATGGGCAGCACAGTCGGTCGGCACATTCTCGGGCGGCTGGAGCAACGAAGCAATCCAAGCACAGGCGACCGGCAAGTCCGACGTCGATATGGTCATGTCTGAGACCTACCTGCTCAACCTGATCCACAAGGCACAGATCTGGGCGACTTGGCAGAGCTACGAATCCAAGGGCATCGCGGGCGCGACGGTCTCCATCGCATCGCCGGTCTTTGGCAAAGTAAATGGCAAGCTGTCCTACGTCCCGCAGGATGGCGACACCGTATCGCTGCTGGATGTTTCCCGTCTGTATCGGTACTCCAACAACCTGCTGGTTGCCTGCGACTTCACGGGCGAACAGCTTTGGAACTGGATGAACACCGTTGCCGACATGTACGACTACAATGCCGAAACGGGCAAGATCTCGCTGAACACCAGCATCTATGGCGTTGATACCTTCTATGGCGTCGACTACACCATCGATCTGACCAAGGCAAAGGGCGAACGTCTTGTCAAGGCACAGTACATGGGCGAAGACCTCAAGACCTACGCAGGCATCATCCGTGTTGCGATGAACAGCTACCGCATCGGCGGCGGCTACGGCTTCGTAGAAGCGACGGGTCTGACGGGCGACGATTGCTGCTGGACGGCTTCGTCCTTCCTCGGCGACCAGCACGCACCGGTTCCCACCCTGATCTGCGAATACATTCAGGCAAAGGGTACGGTCACCCCGTACGACAAGCCGCTTGCAGGCGTAGACAGCTACTGGACACTGCTGACGGCAGGCGCGCTGGATTACACCTCGCTGCAATCCGCCATCACCTACGCACAGGATGTGTTGGGCTCCGACCAGTCTGCAAACTTCTCCGCAGGTCTGCGTGAGAAGTGGAACTTGGCACTCGAAGCCGCACTGGCAGAGCTTGCAAATGCAAACGCCACGCAGGATACCATCGACGCCGCAACGCAGGCCATCCGCATTCTGGCAAAGACGGGCGAAGCGCAGAGCTACGTCGTGGTCTTTGCAGGCATCGCGGTTCTGGCAATCCTCGGCCTTGCCCTGGTGCTCCGCCGCAGATACAACTAATCCAATCAGTACCCCAAAAGGAACCGCTTCGGCGGTTCCTTTTTCGTGTTGCCGGTGTTGCAACGTGCGTATGGATTGTGGAAGGAAGAATGAAGAAATGAAGAAATGAAGGAATGAAGGAATGAAGGAATTTTGGAAATGGCGGTGCTGCCGCTATTTTGATTGCAGCACCGGGTGTAGGGGAGGATGGTATCCGCCGGTCGTTCCTCCGTGGTCATTCCAAGGCACGAAGTGCCGAAGAAGTTTTGTTCGTTCAAGATCCTTCGGCTATGCCTCGGGATGACGGATGGAGCGGTATTTGTGTTTCTTCCCCAAAGCCCGTGTACGCGGGTTATCCCGCAAAAGATTTCTCATGCGCCCGTACTTAACCAAGATTTAACATGGTCGGGATAGCCGACTTTACATTCGGACAGTATGATGATAGCGTAAGATACAAAGAAAGAGGAAAAAGAAGTATGAAACGAATCATCACATTGGCAATCGTCGTCGTTCTGGCGGCGGCAATGAGCGTTGGCTGCGCAAGCCGCGGCAGCGGCACGGTGTCCACCGACGGTTCCACCTCGATGGAAAAGGTCATCGGCGCGCTGGGCGAATCCTTCCAAAGCGCGCACAACGGCGTGACGTTCACCTACAACCCCACGGGTTCGGGCAGCGGCATCGCGGCGGTATCCGAAGGGCGCTGCGACATCGGGCTTTCCAGCCGTGCTTTGAAGGACGAAGAAAAGACGGCGGGGCTGACCGAAACCATCTTGGCATACGACGGCATCGCCATCATCGTGCATCCCGACAACCCCGTATCGGATTTGTCCATCGAGCAGATTGCCCAAATCTACACGGGCGCAATTACAAACTGGAGCGAAGTCGGCGGCGCGGACGCAGCCATTGTGCTGATTGGGCGCGAGGCGGGCAGCGGCACGCGGGACGGCTTTGAATCCATCACGGGAACCAAGGACGTCTGCGCATATCGGCAGGAGCTGACCAGCACGGGCGACGTGATTGCCACCGTCGCGCAAAATCCCAACGCGGTGGGATACGCGTCCGTCGCATCCGTGCAGGACACCGTCAAAACGCTGACCGTTGCGGGCGTTGCGCCCACCGAAGCCACCGTATTGGACGGCAGCTACGCCATTCGCCGCCCGTTCGTACTGGTGACAAGAACCGATGTGGCGCTTTCGGAAACGGCGCATGCGTTCTTTGATTACGCTACGTCCAAAGAAGCCTATGCCGTCATCACGGCGGCAGGCGCAGTGCCCGTACAATAAGGGGCGCGGAGGCAGCGCCCATGGAACGGGTCAAAAAGCAGCGCCGCATCGAACGGCTGGCGCACGGCATTTTCTTACTCTTGGGGCTGGTGACGGTCGCCGCCGTCTTGGTCATTACGGGGTACTTGGTGGCGGCGGGCATCCCTGCCATCACCAAGATTGGGCTCTTTCCGTTCCTGTTCGGAAAAACGTGGGCGTCCACCGCAGCGGAGCCGTCCTATGGCATCCTGCCGTTTTTGCTCACCTCCGTATACGGCACGGCGGGCGCCATCCTGTTGGGCGTGCCCTTGGGGATTTTGACCGCCGTCTTCTTGGCAAAGGTCGCGCCGCCCGCTTGGAAGCGCATTGTCGGCGGCGCCGTCAGCCTGCTGGCGGGCATCCCGTCGGTGGTATACGGGCTTGTGGGCATGCTGGTGCTGGTGCCGGCGATTCGCACGGTGTTCGGGCTGCCCGACGGCGCAAGCCTGTTCGCGGCGATTCTGGTCTTGGCGGTGATGATTTTGCCCGGCATCATCAAGGTGTCCATGACGGCGCTGGAGGCGGTTCCCAAGGAATATGAGGACGCATCGTTGGCGCTGGGCGCCACGCCTGTGGGAACGTACTTTCGCGTTTCCCTGCCCGCCGCAAAAAGCGGCATCGTCACGGCGGTCATCCTGGGCGTCGGGCGCGCCATCGGCGAGGCAATGGCGGTGATGATGGTATCGGGCAACGCGGCAAACATGCCGTCCCTGTTCCAAAGCGTGCGGTTCTTGACCACGGCGGTGGCAAGTGAGATGTCCTATGCGGGCGGGCTGCAGCGACAAGCGCTGTTCTCGATCGCACTGGTGCTGTTCTTGTTCATCCTGCTCATCAACGCCACGCTGCGCTTTTTCCTGCATCGCAAGGAGGGGCAATTCCATGCTTAAAGCAAGAACCAAACGCCGCAAGCTGTACGACGGCGCGCTGCGCGTTTTGATGGGCGTCTCTGCCGCCGTCACCGTGTCGCTCGTGCTGTTTCTCATCGGCTATGTGCTGGTGCGGGGCGTGCCCCACATCACATGGACGCTGCTGTCCACCGCACCCAGCTATTTAGCGAATCGCATCGGCATCCTGCCCGACATTTTGAACACGGTCTACATCGTGCTTGCCACGCTGTTGCTGGTGCTGCCGTTGGGCGTCGGCGGCGCAATCTACCTCACCGAGTACGCAAAGAACCGCCGCGTCGTCGCTTGCATCGAATATGCGGCGGAAACGCTGTCGGGCATCCCATCCATCCTATACGGCTTGGTGGGCATGCTGCTGTTTTGCCAATTCTTCGGGCTGAAAACGTCGCTGCTTGCGGGTGCGCTCACCCTTGTCATCATGAATCTGCCCACCATCCTGCGCACCACCCAAGAGAGTCTCAAGACCGTGCCGCAAAGCGAACGCGAGGGCGCGCTTGCACTGGGCGCGGGCAAGGCGCGGATGATTTTCACCGTCGTGCTGCCGGGCAGTGTGGACGGCGTGGTGACGGGCTGCATTTTGACGGTCGGACGCATCGTGGGCGAGTCTGCCGCGCTGCTGTTCACCGCAGGCTTTGCCCATTCGCTGAACGGCTTTTTTGAAGGGCTGTTTCGCTCGGGTTCCACGCTGACGGTGGCGCTGTATGTGTATGCCAAGGAACGGGGCGAATTTGACGTCGCGTTCGCCATCGCGGCGATTCTGATGATTCTGACGGTGCTGCTCAATTTGGCGGCGTCGTTGGTGGGCAGATATTTCAAGAAAAGGAGAAGTCTATGAATCCCATTCTCACCGTGCGCGATTTGTGCCTTTGGTACGGCAATACGCAAGCGCTGAAACACGTCGATTTGGACGTTTCGGAACACAGCATCATGGCGTTGATCGGGCCGTCGGGCTGCGGAAAGTCCACCTTTCTCAAGACGCTCAACCGCATGAACGACTTGGTTCCCAACGTCAAAATCACGGGCGAAGTGCGCTATCGCGGACAGGACATCTTTGCAAAGGATTTGGACGTGAACGCGCTGCGCCGCGAGATCGGCATGGTCTTTCAAAAGCCGAACCCGTTTCCCATGAGCGTGTACGACAACGTCGCATACGGGCCGCGCACCCATGGCGTCAAGAACCGCGCCAAGCTGGACGACATCGTGGAGCGCGCCCTTTCGGACGCCGCGCTGTGGGACGAGGTGAAGGATCGACTGAAAAAGTCGGCGTTGGGGCTTTCGGGCGGGCAACAGCAGCGCCTGTGCATCGCACGCGCCTTGGCGGTCGATCCCGACGTGTTGCTGATGGACGAGCCAACCAGTGCGCTGGATCCTATCTCCACATCCAAAATTGAAGAGCTTGCCATGACGCTGAAGAACCGTTATACTATTCTTATCGTCACGCACAACATGCAGCAGGCGCTGCGCATCTCCAACGAAACGGCATTCTTTCTTTTGGGTGCGCGCATCGAAAGCGGCGATACCGAGCAGCTGTTCTCGTCCCCACAGGACAAGCGCACCGAGGACTATATCACAGGGAGGTTCGGCTGATGAGAAGCAGATTTGACGCGCAGCTTGCGCTGTTGCACCGCGAACTGATTGAGATGGGCGCGCTGTGCGAGGAAGCCATTTCACGGGTATCGACGGCGCTGCGCACGCGTGATGCGGCGCTGGCACAGGAGATTGCGGCAGGCGACGCCGTGATCGACCAAAAGGAGCGCAGCATCGAATCGCTGTGCCTCAAGCTGCTCTTGGAACAGCAGCCCGTGGCAAGCGATTTGCGGCAGGTTTCCGCGGCGCTCAAGATGATCACCGACATGGAGCGCATCGGCGATCAAGCGGCGGATGTGGCGGAGATTGCCTGCTACCTGATGGCGCATCCGGACGGCGAATGTGCCGAAATCCACAAGATGGCGGCAGCCACCCAACGGATGGTCAGCGAAAGCGTCGACGCCTTTGTGCGGCAAGACGCGGCGCTGGCACGACAGGTCATAGACGAGGACGATGGGGTGGACGATCTGTTCGTCGCCGTCAAGCGGGCGCTGATTGCCAACATCGCCGCCGCGCCCCAAGAAGGGGAGTGCGCACTGGATCGGCTGATGATTGCCAAGTATTTCGAACGCATCGGCGACCACGCCACCAACATTGCAGAATGGGTCGTCTATTCGGTCACGGGACAACGCATAGGAGGCGAAACGGAATGATTTGGTGCGTAGAGGACGACGCGGGCATCCGCGACATCGAGGTGTATACGCTGGAGTCCATCGGCTTGGGCGCACGCGGGTTTGCGGACGGCGAATCCTTCTTTGAAGCGCTGCGCACCGAGCTGCCCGATTTGGTGATTTTGGACGTCATGCTGCCCGGCATGGACGGGCTTGCCATTTTGAAACGGCTCAAGTCCAAAGCGAGCACAAGCGAAATGCCCGTCATCATGGCGACGGCAAAGGGCATGGAATACGACAAAATCAAGGGGCTGGACTGCGGCGCCGACGACTATCTGGTCAAGCCGTTCGGCATGATGGAGATGGTGGCGCGGGTCAAAGCGGTGCTGCGGCGCAGTCGGTTTTCCGCAAAGGACGACGCCGTTCGGCTGGGCGGGCTGGTGTTAGAGCCAAAGCGGCACGCCGTCACGTTGGACGGGCAGCCGTTGGAGCTGACCCGCAAAGAATTCGAGCTGTTACAGCTGTTTTTGACCCATGCGGGCACGGTGTACACGCGGGATCGACTGCTCTATGATATTTGGGGACAGGATTACGACGGCGAAACGCGCACAGTGGACGTGCACATTCGCACCTTGCGGGCGAAGCTGGGCGCATACGGCGACTGCATCAAAACGGTGCGGGGCGTGGGCTACAAATTGGAGGAAGACAAATGACAAAACGCATTTTTCGCGCCATTCTGTTGGTCGCTTCGGCGGTCTTGCTGGCGTGTTTGCTCATCATCATGGGCGTATTGTACAACTATTTCAACACCATCGAGACGGATCGCCTGACCGCGCAGACGGAAATGGCGGCAAAGGGCGTCGAGGCAAACGGCGCCGCGTATCTTGCAAGCTTGGACGTGCAGGACACCCGCTTGACGTGGGTGCAAGCGGACGGCACAGTGCTGTACGATTCCCAAGCGGACGCCGCAACGATGGAAAACCACAGCGCGCGCGAGGAAATCCAAGAAGCGCTGCAAACGGGTACGGGCGAAAGTGCGCGTTACTCCGCCACCATGGCGCAAAAGACCATCTATCGCGCCGTGCGGCTGTCCGACGGCTCGGTGCTGCGCCTTTCGGTCGATCAGTACACCGTTTGGTCGCTGGCGCTTGGCATGTTCCAGCCCATTCTCATCGTGTTGGTGGTGGCAATCGTATTGGCGGCAATCGCGGCAAACAGCATCGCCAAGCGCATCGTCAAGCCGCTCAACGCGCTCGACTTGGAGCAGCCGCTTGAGAACAAAGCGTATGACGAGCTTGCGCCGCTGCTGACGCGCATCGATCGGCAGCACGCACAGATTCGGCTGCAAATGGACGAGCTCAAGCGCAAGCAGGACGAGTTCGCCGCCACCACGCACAACATGCGGGAAGGGCTGATTCTGCTGAACGAAACGGGAACGGTGGTCAGCATCAATCCTGCGGCGTGCGCCGTCTTTGACACCAACACCCTTGCGGTGGGGAACGACTTTTTGACGGTAGACCGCAGCCGCGACATCGCCCGCGCCATCGACGAAGCGGCGCAAAACGGGCACAGCGAGCTGCGCATCACGCGACATGGCCGCGAACAGCAGCTCAACATCAGCCGCATCGGCGAGCAGGCCGAAACGATCGGCACGGTGCTGTTGATTTTTGACGTGACCGAGCAGACCCTTGCAGAGCGCAATCGGCAGGAGTTCACCGCCAACGTTTCGCACGAGCTGAAAACGCCGCTGCAATCCATCATGGGCAGCGCCGAGCTGATTGAAAACGGAATGGTCAAGGAAGAGGATTTGCCGCGCTTCGTGGGGCACATCCGACGGGAAGCGGCACGGCTGGTGGCGCTCATCAACGACATCATTCGCCTGTCCCGCTTGGACGAGGGCGGCGAATACCCGTATGAATCGGTGGAGCTGTTGTCGCTTGCCGAGTATACGGTGGAAACGCTTTCGGACGCGGCGGCAGCCAAGCACGTCACCTGCACGGTTTCGGGCGCACCCGTCACCATCGACGGGGTGCGGCGGCTGATGCAGGAGATTGTGTTCAATCTGTGCGACAACGCCATCCGCTACAACCGCGAAGGCGGCAGCGTGTGGGTGACGGTCGAGGAAAACGACCAAGAAGCGGTGCTTTGCGTGCGCGACAACGGCGTCGGCATCGCGCCCGAACACCAAGACCGCGTGTTTGAACGGTTCTATCGTGCCGACAAGAGCCATTCCAAAGAGACGGGCGGCACGGGGCTGGGCTTGTCCATCGTGAAGCACGCCGCAAAGCATCTCGGCGCGCACATCCGCTTGGAAAGCGTCTTGGACGAGGGCACAAGCGTCACCGTCACATTCCCCAAGACGGAGCCGCGGACGCGGGTCAGAAAGGAGACACTGTGAGAACCATTCAACTGAAGCGTGTGTATCGCCATTTTAAAGGCGACGCCTATCTGGTCGAGGACGTGGCGCGAGATTCGGATTCCGGCGCGTCCTACGTTGTGTACCGCAAGCTGTACGGCGACGGCAGCCTGTGGATTCGCCCGTTGGAAGAATTTCTGAGCGAGGTCGACCATGATAAGTACCCCGATTGCAAACAGCAATATCGGTTCGAGCTTTTGGACATTCCAAGCGTCGCAGGGCACTGAACCACATCCGAATTGCCTCCGCCGTGTGCGGGGGCAAGTTTTTTATGCGCCGCGTCATTTGTCCCGTTTACGTCCGTTCGCGGACATGGTATAATGGAACATCGAAATGAGGGGATGCGGGCGCCATGGCAAATATCATCGACTATGCGGAACACACGTTCTATTCGCTTACGGAGCAGTCGCTTGGGGCGGTGGACAGCTTGATCTTGTCGCAATTTAGCTATCTGAACCTGCCCAAGGAGCGCATTGCGGCGGGCGGGATGCAGGTGCGTGATTTGCTGTGCGCCGAGCTGTTCGACGGGATGCTGGCGCGTACCCGCGTGCCCGCGGAGAATTTGCGGTTGCTCGTTGCCATGGCGGCAAGCCCGCGCTTTCGCACCATGCAGCTGGTCGATTTTACCGACTGCCGCGACGCGGTGCAGGAGGAGCAGTTTGCGGCGGTCACGCTGCGCATCGACCCGCATACGCTGTATGTGGCGTTTCGCGGGACGGACGCCACGTTCTTGGGTTGGAAGGAAGATTTCAACATGGCGTTTTGCGACACGGTTCCGTCCCAACAGCAGGCGGCGGCGTATCTGGACGAGATTGCCTCTCGCGAGGACGGCAATATCATCACGGGCGGCCATTCCAAGGGCGGCAATCTGGCGCTGTACGCGGCGGCGATGTGCCATGCGTCCACCCGCAAACGGGTCATCGCGGCGTATTGCCACGACGGGCCGGGCTTCCGCGAGGACGTCTTTTCCAAGGAAGGCTTTCACGAGATCGAACCCATCGTGCAAAAGACGGTGCCGCAATCGTCCATCATCGGCATGGTGTTCGAAAGCCACGAAGCGTATCACATCGTGCACAGCGACAACAAGAGCATCATGCAGCACGATCCCTATTCTTGGACGGTGCAGGACGGCGATTTTCTGTATGAGCCGCGCCTTTCCGCGGGCGCCATATACACCAACCGCACGATTGCAAATTGGATTGCGCAGCTATCGGACGAGGAACGCGAGCTGCTGGTCAACACCATGTATCGGCAGCTGAACGGCGGCGATTTGGAGCGCATCAAGGACTTTGGGCAGAATTGGCGCGAGAACACGCTGGCGGTCATCACATCGGTGCACAACACCAACGCCGACGTGCGGGAAGCCATCTCCGAGATGCTCAAAAAGCTCATGGTGCAGATGGTCGAAAACTCTGCGCCGCGTGCGGGAATCGCCACCGTGCAGCGCGAGGCAATCGTCGCAAAGAACAAGCTGACCGTCGTGGGCAAGCGCATCGCTTCCCGCGTCAAGGACGGGCGCAAAAAGCCTGTGCGGGTGCGATAGGCGGACGGAACAGGATGCGCGGCAAGACCGCTGCATGACGATATCAAAGGATTGGCTTCACACAATGCCAATGACCGTCCAACACAGCGTGCCCTATGCATGCGCCAAAGAATCAGAATAAAACAAACGCGCCCCCAAAGAAGGGAGCGCGTTTTTGCTTGAATCATGTTAGGCGGCAGTTGCACGCTTTTCTTTGCGGCGGCGCAAAAGCGCACCGACGACGACCAACACCAGCGCGCCCACGGCGTCCACGATCAAGTCCTTCATGGTGTCGGCAAGGGCGGCGCGTCCGATCAGGTCGGTGCCGTCCTCCAAACGGAATTTCTGCATATTGAGGCCCAAGATGCCGTCGAAGGTAAATTCGTAAATCTCCCACAGGGCGCCCATGGCAAGGGCAAAGCAGAACGCGAACAGCCCCACAAACAGGGGCGACAGCTGCACCTTGAGCTTGGGCGTATCGTTGAGAATGCTGACGAGGGAATAGCCCAGCGCGCCCAGCATAGCGCCGGAGAACAGGTGCAGGAACGAATCCCACATGGGAATGCGATAGTAGAACGAACGCACTTCGCCCAAATAGATGGCGCAGTACAGGAAGATGAAAAACAGAACCTCAATAAAGTCGGGCACGTCGATGTGCAGCTTGCGTTCGATCAGACCGGGCAGCAGCATCACCACAAGCCCCAGCCCGCATTGGACGATCATCAGCACATAATCGCTCTTTTGCCGTTCGCCCTCCATCTCGCTTTCCACGGGCGCCTGCACCAAGCGAATGATGGTAAACACCAACGACGCCGCCAGCGTCAGCAGCAAAATCAGGGCAATGATGTTCTTCCAAGGCCACTCCTTCAGCGGTTTTCTCTTGTGCGACGGTTTCTCCATGACAGCGATCCCTTTCCAATCGTTTGGCGGCAGGGCGCACCCCATCCGTTGCTTCATTGTACCATGACTTTCGGGGCGTGACAAGTGATTTTGTGCCTGCTGTCACGAAGGCGGAGGAGACATGCGCGCATAGCTGCTCGCATTTTCTGAATGTCGTGGCATGGAATGTGGCGGACGCGCACACGCTCCCCCTTGCAAAATGGCAGCGTTTGCTGCATTTCTCTTTCGCAAGGCTTGTACACGGGTTTCCCGATGCAAATGGCAACAAATCGCGTGCTTCCCGCCCCGCACGGTCATTCTGTAGGGACGGATATGATGCGCCCGCTGTTCCCCCGCGGTCATTCCGAGGCACGAAGCGCCGAAGAATCTCCCGTGTAAGCGCGAGATCCAAAGGCTTTGCCTCAGGATGACAGAGGGCGCGATTTAATGTTCCTTCCCCGAAATAACGTGTACACGGGTGTTCCCGCAAAAGGTTGGCGGCGCCGCGACGTGCCTTTCCCTCAAATCGTGTACACGGGTGTTCCCGCAAAAGGTTGGTAGCGCCGCGTAGGCGTCGTGAGGCTGTTTACAACCGAACAGCCGAAGCGAGCGCGTGACCTTTTGCGGAGAGGAGGCGCGACGGAGCAGCGAACGGCGGATTCCGCAGAATCCACCGTGAGTAAAGCGCAGTCCGCGCCGACGACTACGCCCGCGTCAGCTGATCCAGCAGGGAGAGGAATTCGGCTTTGTACACATCGTCGCTGTAATCGAACGGTGCGAGCTGCGCCCAAACGTCCTCCATGGTCAGCTTTTCGCCATACGCGCTTTCCCGCAGCAGCATGGACAGCTCGATCAATGCGGAGACGAAGGCGAAATCGCGGTCGGGTTCACGGGTATACGATGCGCCGCCGATGGTGTAATCGTTCTCCAAGCTCATGGTTTCGCCGGGCTGCTTGTAGCGGATGGCAAGCGTCATCCAGTCCGCTTCGGACAGCAGCGCGTCGGGGGTGAGCTGCAGCTCATAGCAGACGGTCACGGTGTGGCCTGCGCCCACTTCGCCCGCGTCCTTGGTGTCATCCAAGAAGTCCTCGGTGGCAAGCAGCCGATTTTCGTACCCGATCAGACGGTATTCTGCCACCTGTTCGGGGTCAAAAGTCAACTGCAGCTTGACGTCCTCCGCCACGGTGTACAGCGTCGCCAACAGGTCTTTGCCAAACACCTTTTGCGCTTCGCGGATGCTGTCGATGTAGTAGTATACGCCGTTGCCGTTGTCCGCGATGGTTTCCATCTTGCTGTCGCGGTAATTGCCCGTGCCAAAGCCCAGCACCGAAAGGTACACGCCTTCGCCGCGCATCTCGGAAACATACTGCTCAAGCGCCGCGTCCGAGGTGATGCCCACATTCAAGTCGCCGTCCGACGCCAGGATGATGCGGTTGTTGCCGCCTTGGATGAAGTGCTTTTCGGCAATTTGATACGCCATGGAAAGCCCCGCCTGCCCGTTGGTCGAACCGTTGGCGCTCAGGCGGTTGATGCAGCGCAAAATCTGCTCCGTGTCGCTGCCCGCACAGCCGTCCAGCTCGACCGCCTCTCTGCCCGAATACGTCACAATGGAAATGACGTCGTTTTCGGTCAGCTGTTCGGTCAGATACGAGAACGACTCCTTCAAAAGCACCAGCTTGTCGGCGGCAGCCATAGAGCCGGACACGTCGATGAGGAAGACCAAATTGTTGCCCGTCGTGGGCTGTATGGCTTCGGTTTGCAGCCCCAGCACCATCAGCACGGCGCTTTCGTTCCAAGGGCATTGCGCCATCTCCACATGCACGCCAAACAGTTCGCCCGCATTGGGCTGCACATAGTCATAATCGAAATAGTTGACAAATTCTTCGGTGCGAATCGCGCTGCCCGCCGTGGCAATTAGCGACTTCAAGGAATAGCCTTGGTTGACCAGCTTGCGCCAATAGGTGTACGACGCCGTATCCACATCTGCGGAGAAGGTGGAGATTGCCTGCTCCCGTGTGGAAATGAACGCGTTTTCCGACGGGGCGGCGGCTTCGGGCCAATCGGATGCCGGCTCCTCGGTGAAGTCGTAATTGGGCGCAGCCGCATCGGGTGCGGGCATGGGCGCATTGGTTTGATAGGAATTGGCGTCCTGCTGCGGCTCGCGTGCGGCGCAGGCAAACACAGACAGGGCAAGGCAAAGCGCCAAGCAAAGGGCGAATAATTTTTTCATAACGGCTCCTTTCAAGTGGAAGAGAGAATTTCCTGTACATGAGAAGCGAACGCGTCGGACGGCACGATTTCGGGCGCGTACTCCAAGAGCGCGCCGTAGCCCACGTTGCCGTCGGAACGGTTCAGATACGGGGAGACGGTGGTGCCGTCGCCGTTTGCCAGCCAAACGGAGCAGACTGCGTCGTCGTCGGACGGAAGGCTGTCGCCGCTGCCCATCTGCCGTTCCAAGGAAGCGCACGAAGCCGCGCTGAGGGGCAGCACATGGTACGCGCCGTCGGACGACTGCCAAATCAGCTTGGCTTCGCCGTCGAACAGGTCGATGGCGTCGGCGGATGCAACGGTTTGGACGGCGGCGTCGTTTGCCGCGTCCTCCAGCACCGTCATCAGCGGGTCGGCGGGAGCGCCTTCCGCTTGCTGCGCCGCATCCTTTGACGATGAACGGTTGAAAAGCTGTACCGATGCAACGAGCAGCAGCGTCAGCGTCAGCAAGCCGCCAAAGCAGGCAGCCAAGAGGGCGGGAACAACCCGACGCTTTGTGCGGGCGGGGCGATAGGCGTAGGCGGAAACGAGGATCTGATCGTCGATGTCGCCAAGTGCGTCGAATAGGGCTTCGGCGCGTGCGTTCTTGTCGTTCATTGCAGCAAATCCTCCGTTTCCAGCCGTTCTTTGAGGGCGATGCGCAGACGGAATAGGACGCTTTTGACCTTGCCTTCGCTCATGTTCAAATCTGCGGCGATGCGGGAGAGGGGGTGAGAGTAGAAGTAGCGGCGCGTAAAGATGGCGCGCTTCTCATCGTCCAGACTGTACAAAAAGCGATTGATCGCTTCGGTCAGCAGCCCGTTTTCATAGGCTGCTTCGACATTTTCACGCGAGGGAATGCAGTCGGTCAGCTCTTCAACGATCGGATGCATCCCACGCTTTTGACGATGGGCGGCGCGAAACCGATCGATGGAAAGCCTGCGCACAATCTTGGCAAGGAACGCACCCAGATACGTCGGCCGATCCGTCGGCATGCGATTCCATGCAGCAAGATAGGTGTCGTTGACACATTCTTCCGCGTCCTCGTGGGACGATACCAAAGAATAGGAAATGCTTTTCAGCATCGTCCCATACTTGCGGTTCGTTGCGGCAATCGCCGTATCCGCCCGCGCCCAGTATAGCTCCACAATTTGTCGGTCGTCCAAATTCCACTCCACGTTTTTGTCCCTCATGCAATAAGTCGAGAAAAGTGCAAAAAGGTTTCAATCATTTTTCGAAACCCACTTGATTCTTTGATTCTATCATCTCTTGCGCCCCGTGACAATCGCGGATTGCCAAAATGAAGGCAAAAAAAGAAACGGTGCAACGAAATTCGTTACACCGTATCGTTTGATTTTGCGCCTTTCGAAGATGCGAGCTTCGAAAGCGTTCAGTCGATGATGTCGCCCTGCTCGGCGTCAACCAGCTTTTTGGACAGATCCGCGTAGGCTTCCGGCTGGGAAACACGCATCAGTTCCAAACCTGTGACGGCACGAACGGCGCACTTGCCTGCGCTGTCCAAACGTGCAAAGCGGTCGAGCAGCTCGCGCTTGTCGTGGTCGAGATACACGATAGTATCGCCGATCACGGGCTTGATGTCCAACACTTTGCAGATGTTCATGATGGTCTCAAACGAGGTGCCACCAATGCCCTTTTGCAGAGCGGTCACGATTGTGGATTGGGGAACGCCAATGTACATCGAGAACTGGCGCACGCTGCGGAATTGCTTTTTAATTTCCGTTTTGATCAGTTTTGTTAATTCTTCCATTTGTCTCACCTCCGCAATATAGTACCATGCTACCTTGCATTTCGTCAATCACAAATTGCAAGAAATGTCGTCGATTTCGCTGATTTTTCACAATTCACGCGGCAAAACTGCGCCAACACTTCGCATTTCCCCTTTACTATGGGACGAAATCGCGTTTTTGATGCATTTGGATGTGACAAAAACAGGCGTATCGGGCGTTCGACGGCGAAAAATCTTGACGGCGGCGCCTTCGACGCGTATAATAAGGGAACTTGAGAAGAAACGGAGGACGTCGCATGCAAATCCTATCCGATCGCTACTGTACGCTGGCAAGGGAGATGGGCGCGGCGGACGCCGTTCCGTTCTCCATTTCCGACATCTGTTTCGACAGCCGCACGCTGCTCAAATGTATGTACGGATGCACCGATTGGGGCAAGAATCACACCTGTCCCAGCCGCGTCGGCTCTCCCTCCATGGCGGAATACCGCGAGATGTTTTCACGGTATGAACAGGGCGTCGTCATTCACACCCACGACAAGGCGCTGTCCCAGCGCATCTCCTTCGAGATCGAACGCCGTGCATTCCACGATGGGCTGTACTTCGCGTTTTCCTTGTCCGACTGCGCCTTGTGCGCCACCTGTGCCGCCGTCTCCGGTGAACCGTGCCGCTTCCAAAGACAAGCGCGTCCCGCGTTCCATTCCGTGGGCATCGACGTCTTTGAAACGGTGCATCGTCTCGGACTCCCGCTGTCCGCGCTGTTCGATCCCGAAACGGACGAACAAAACTGGTACAGCGCGGTGTTTCTGAAATGACGCTTGCCTCACGCCGCCTCGCCATCGTATCGCACAAATTCAACCGTTGGTAAAGAACTTTCTTTACTGACTCAACCTGCAGTTGCTTGCCGAGCGGGAAGCATTCTGTTATCATGCTATCTATGAAATCATTACTTCCTTACTTAAAACCATATCGAACCAAGCTGCTCATTACGGCGCTTCTCTATTTTATCTCCACGTTGACGAGCGTCTTTTTGCCGTATCTGATGAGCCGTATCGTGGACGAGGGCATCCCGAACGCAGACATGACCCTCATCTGGACGACGGGCGCATGGATGCTGGGGCTTGCGCTGCTCTCCACGGCGTGCGCCGTTTTGACCACCCGCGTCAATGCGGACGTCAGCTCCAATTTCACCGCCGATCTGCGCCGCGCCATCTTCCGCAAGACGACCACGCTGTCGTTTGAGGAATTTTCCAAGGTCGGCACCTCCAGCCTGCTCACTCGTTCCACCCACGACGTCATGATGCTGGGCGATTCGGCAAGCATGGTGGTGTACGCGGTGATGACCGTTCCCGTGCTGTTTTTCGGCGGGTGCGTCTTTGCCTTTTTGAGCGATTGGGTGCTGGCGCTGGTGTTCCTGCTTTCCGCGCCGCTGGTGCTGCTTCTCACATGGCTCGTTGCCCGCAAGGTGGGCGTGCTGTGGGAGAATTCTGACAAGTACATCGACGAGCAGAACCGTCTGATGCGGGAACGGCTTTCGGGATTGCGGGTCATTCGTGCGTTCGACAAAGAAGCGTTTGAGCACGGCCGCATCGAAACCGCCACCAACCGCATGGCGGAAAACATCATCAAGGCAAACGTGCGCGCCAACCTGTTGACGCCCGTCTGCATGCTGCTGCTCAATCTTGCCACCATCGTCATGCTTTGCATCGGCGCAATCCGCATCCAAAATCCGACGCTTGTGGCAAACGGGCTGACAGCGGGCCGCATCATCGCCACCGTGCAATATGTGGCGCTGATTCTCAACGGGCTTTTGGTGCTGTCGTGGACGTTCATCCTGATGCCGCATCTCAAGGTGTGCATCAACCGTGTGGCAGAGGTGCTCAACCTCAAAGGCATTGCCGAACAGCCTGCCATGGAGACGGTGACGGAGGGCAGCATCACGTTCGATCACGTCAGCTTCGCCTACCCCGACAGCGAATTGGAAACGCTCACCGACATCGACATGCAGATTGCGGCGGGCGAATCCGTCGCCGTCATTGGCGGTACGGGCAGCGGCAAGAGCACGCTGCTCAAGCTGCTGCTGTGCTTCTACGCGCCCACCCAAGGGTCGATTTCCCTGTCGGGCAAGCCGTATGCGGCGCTTGGCCGCACCACGGTGCGCAACAACCTTTCCGTGGCGCTCCAAAAGAGCATGGTGTTTGCGGGCACGATCCGCGACAACGTGCGCATGGGCGACAAGGACGCATCCGAAGCGCGCATCCAAGAGGCGGTACGCTTGAGCCAAATGGAAAGCTATGTGGAATCCCACCCCGAAGGGCTGGATTACAAGCTCTCGCAGGCGGGCGCCAACCTCAGCGGCGGGCAGAAGCAGCGCATCAACATCGCCCGCACCATCCTCAAGCCGGCACAGGTTTACATCTTTGACGACAGCTTTTCGGCACTGGACTACCTCACCGAAAGCAAGCTGCGCAGAGGGCTGAATCAACATCTGAAGGGCAAAACCCAGCTCATCATCACCCAGCGGGCCGCCACCGCCATGCGCTGCGACCGCATCTATGTTTTGGAACAGGGCCGCATCGTGGGCAGCGGCGCCCATGACGCGCTGATGGAGAGCTGCAAGGTCTACCGCGAGATCGTCAACTCGCAGTTGGGAGGCAATCGTGAAGCACACGAATCAAACCGATAAAAAAACGGGCGGCTGGCGCGTCATCAAGCGCTTGCTCGGCGATACGAAACCCATCGCGGGCTGGCTTGTGCTGTCCGCATTTGTAAGCCTTGCCTCCGTTGTGCTGTCGCTGATTGCGCCCGATCTGCTGTCCAACCTGTGCAACGAAATCTACGTCTTTTGGGAAACGAACACTGCGGGCGCGGGTAACGCCATATTTGACGGCGCCGCGTTCGCACAGGGCAGCATTTGGCTGGCGGTGGTATACGGCGGCTCGTGCCTTGCAAGCATGGGCACGATGCTCATCATGAACAACGTCGTTTCCCGCCACTACACCTGCGCGCTGCGCATCCGCATGAGCGACAAGATTCGCCGCGTGCCCGTTCGATTCGTCGACGCGACGCCCAACGGCGAAATCATCTCCAACATGACGGACGACGTTTCCGTGCTGGGCAACACCGTGCACAACTTCCTCAACATTCTCATCGAGGGGTGCATCAAGCTCATCGGCATCACCGTGTTGATTTACCTGCTCAATCCCATCCTTGCCACCGCCGTGGTCGTCTTCGTGCCGCTTTCGCTGATTCTGTCGGCGGTCATTGCGGGCAAGAGCGAAAAGTACTTCGGCGAAGCGCGCAAGGTCAACGGCGAGCTGTACGCGCTGACCGAGGAATCCTTCTCGGGCTTCGATACCGTTAAGGCGTTCCATCTGGAGGAACGGCAATGCGGCGAGCAGGAGACGCTTTGCAAACAACAGGCGGAGAAGCTGGAACGCGGCGTGTTCCTTTCCGGCATCGTCCAGCCCATCGTGGCGCTGTCCAACAACATCGCCTACATCGTCATCTGCATCTTGGGCGGGTTGTTCGTGGCAAAGGGCTTGTATGGCATGAGCGTGGGCACCATCGTCGCGTTCATCCTGTACGCCCGCATGTTCGCGGGGCCGCTGGAAAGCATCGCGCAGGGCATGTCCATGATACAAAATACCGTCGCGTCGGCAAACCGCGTGTACAAGATGATGGACGAACCCGAAATGCAGGAAACCACCACGGAGTCTGCGCCCAAGGGCGAAGGCAATGTGACGTTCGAGCATGTCTGCTTCTCCTACGATCCCAACGAACCGCTGATCCGCGACCTCAATTTGGTCGCCCACGCGGGGGAGAAGGTCGCCATCGTGGGGCCGACGGGCGGCGGAAAAACCACCATCGTCAACCTTCTGATGCGCTTCTACGACATCCAAAGCGGCAGAATCACGGTGGATGGCAAGGACATCGCCAACATGTCGCGGGCAGACTTGCGCTCCGTGTTCTCCATGGTGCTGCAGGACACTTGGCTGTTTTCGGGCACGATCTACGACAACATCGCCTACGGCAACCAAAACGCCACCGCCGAGGAAGTCTACGACGCGGCGCGCCGCGCCCACATCGATCGCTTTATTCGCTCGCTGCCCGACGGCTATCAAACCGTCATCAACGAGGAAACCACCAACATCAGCGGCGGACAAAAGCAGCTGCTGACCATTGCGCGGGCATACCTTGCCAACCGTCCCATCCTCATCTTGGACGAGGCGACCAGCAACGTGGATACCCGCACCGAGATTCTCATTCAGCGCACGATGGACGATCTGATGAAAACGCGCACCAGCTTCGTCATCGCGCACCGCCTGTCCACCATCGTGGACGCCGACGAGATTCTGGTGGTCAACAACGGGCAGATCGTCGAACAGGGCGCGCACCAAGAGTTGCTGGACAGAAACGGCTTCTATGCCGAAATCTACAACAGCCAACACGCGCTGCTCAACTGAATACGACAGTGAGGGCGGGCAAGACCCGCCCTTGCTTTATCCCAAATCGATTGGGATTTGGTAAACCGTTTCGAGAATTTGCGGCGATGATTGACACCGTTTCCGATTTGATTTATACTGACAGTACAGATGAATAGCGTGTGCTTTTGCGCAGAGATGCGCCGCAGGCGAACGCCTGTGAGGGAATCGGATGCAAATTCCGAACTATCCCGGTAACCGTGATGCGGACGAACGGACAAGTAAGCCACTGCCGAAGGGCGGGAAGGCGTCCAAGTAGGGGGATGCTAAGTCGGGAGACCTGTCTGCACATGAAATGCTCCCGGGGTGGGGCTGCGTTTTGCGATCCAATCCATCGCGCGCTTTGGTTGCTCCTCCCAAATTGGGAAGGGGCTTTTTTACCCCTCTCCACCTATTCATTTGAATATTTGAAAGGGGTATTTCAGAATGAAACACCAAAAAAAGATCCTTGTCCTGTTCCTTGTGTTGGCGCTGGCGCTGTCCGCCTTTGCGGGCTGTGCCAAGACCGACGCGCCGCAGGCGGACGTACCTGTCGTGACCGACGCGCCCGTTGTGACGGATGCGCCTGTCGTGACCGATGCGCCGACCGATGCGCCCGCAAACAGCGCCATCACCATCACCGACATGATGGGACGCGAAGTCACGTTGGACGCGCCTGCCACCCGCGTGGTGGCGTTGACGGCTGCCGACTGCGAGATTCTCTACGCCATCGGCGCGGGCGATACGCTGGTCGGACGCGGCGCGTACTGCGACTATCCCGCAGCGGTGCTGGACGTAACCGCCGTACAGTCGGGCTATGAAACGAACATCGAACAGATCATCGCGCTGGAGCCGCAGGTGCTGCTGATGGCAGCGATGGCGCAGCCCGAAGAACAGGTCGCCGCGTTGGAAAAAGCGGGCGTTCGGGTGGTCGTTTCCGACGCGCAGGACATTGCGGGCGTCTACACCGCCATTCAAATGATCGGCGCCCTGATGGGCAAGGACGCAGAAGCAGCCGCCGTCGTCGCGCAGGTGCAAACGACGCTGCAGGACTTGGCAGAACACGCCACGGGCGACGGCACCAAAACGGTGTATTTCGAGGTTTCGCCGTTGGAATACGGGCTTTGGACGGCAGGCAGCGGCACGTTCATGAACGAGATTGCCGAAATGCTGGGGCTCAAAAACGCCTTTGCCGACGTAGAAGGCTGGGCGGAGATTTCCGAAGAGCAGGTTCTTGCGCGCAACCCTGACTACATCGTGACCATCGCCATGTACTACGGCGAAGGCCCCACGCCCGTGGACGAGATTCTGTCCCGCACGGGCTGGGAGAGCGTGACCGCTGTGCAAAACGGTGCGATCCTCAACCTACAAAACAATGAGCTGTCGCGTCCCGCACCGCGGCTGGCGGACGGCGCCAAAGCGCTGTTCGACTTCGTGTACGGCACAGATGCGGCATAAGATTGGACAAATCGGGGAAGGCATGCGCGTTCCCCGATTCTTTTGAAAGGCAGTATGAAACAAAGACAAGAACGGTTCCCGTGGTGGGCATATGTGGCGTTTGCGGGCGCGCTGGTGCTGACGTTTCTCCTTTGCGTGAGCGTCGGCAGCGTCACCAAGCCCTTGGGTGAAACGTTTACCATCCTGTGGGACACCATCTTCGGCATTCCCATTCCCGACAGCATCACGTCGCCCGCCATCATCGCATCGGTGCGGCTGCCGCGGGTGCTGTGCGTGGCGCTGGTGGGCGCGTCCCTGTCGCTTTGCGGCGCGGCGATGCAGGGGCTGCTCAAGAATCCGCTGGCGGACGGCTCCACGCTGGGCGTTTCCTCCGGCGCGTCCTTGGGCGCGGTCATAGCCATCGCGTTCGGCGTCACGCTGCCGTCGTTCCCGCTGGCGGGCACGATGGTGATGGCGATGCTGTTCGCGTTTTTGTCGCTGTTCATCATCCTCACCCTTGCCTACAAGCTGGATTACTCCCTTTCCACCAACACCATCATCCTCATCGGCGTGATTTATTCCATGTTCGTTTCGAGCATCCTGTCCCTCATCATCACCTTTGCGGCGGACAAGGTGGCAAACATCACGTTTTGGACGATGGGCTCTTTGGCAGGCAGCAGCTATCTAAACGCCTTGGTGCTGTTTGTCGCGCTGCTTCTTTGCGGGACGGTCATCCTTTGCTTAAGCCGTGAGCTGAACGCCTTTGCGATCGGGGAGGAGAACGCCTCCCACATCGGCGTCAACGTGAAGCGGGTCAAGCTCGTCATTCTCATTGCGGTGTCGGCGCTCATCGGCGTTTGCGTGTCCATCGGCGGCACCATCGGGTTTGTCGGGCTGGTCGTGCCCCATATGGTGCGCATGATCACGGGCCCCAACCACAAGCGCTTGCTGCCCGCATCGCTGTTTGGCGGCGCCATCTTCCTGATGCTGGCAGACCTTGTGGCGCGTGTGCTGCTCAATCCCAAGGAGCTGCCCATCGGCGTGGTCACGTCGCTGGTGGGGGCGGTGCTGTTCGTCTACATCTTCTACAAAACAAGGAGCGCACGAACATGAAGCTTTTAGAAGTACAGAATGTCACCGTGCGATATGGCAATTTGACGGTGCTGGACGGCGTGAACTGCACGCTTTGCGAAAACGAATGGCACATGGTCATCGGGCCCAACGGCGCGGGCAAGTCCACACTGGTCAACGCCATCGCGCAAACGGCGCCGTATACAGGGCGCATCGCCTATTTGGGGCAGGATGTGCGCCGGTGGCGCCCGCACGAAATCGCGCAGCGCATGGGCGTTTTGTCCCAAGCGCACTTTGTGGGCTATTCGTTTACCGTGGGCGAGGTCGTGCGGATGGGACGCTACGCCTATACCAAAAATGCGTTCTCAAAAAAGTGCGGCGACGACGAAGAAAAGGTGCGCCGCGCACTCCGACTGACAGGAATGGAAGCGCTGGAACAGCAGTCCGTTCTGACGCTGTCGGGCGGCGAGCTGCAGCGCACGTTCTTGGCGCAGGTCTTGGCGCAAGACCCCAAGATTCTCATTTTGGACGAGCCGACCAACCATTTGGATTTGGTCTATCAAAAACAGATTTTTGCGCTCATCGCCACATGGCTCAAAGGCGAAGGCCGCGCCGCCATCAGCGTGGTGCACGACCTGTCGCTTGCCAAGGTGTATGGCACCCACGCGCTGCTGCTGGACCACGGCAAGACCGTGGCGCAGGGCGAAACGGCACAGGTGTTCGACCCAACCTATCTGAACGCCGCTTACGGCATGGACGTGGGCGCTTGGATGCGGGAGATGGGCGCGCAATGGCAAACTTGACCGAGAGGATAAGCTATTGCCGATGCGGCAGCGTGACCGTAAACACCGTGGCGCCCTCTTGACAGGCGCAGGTCACCGTGCCGTCGTGCAGCGAAACGATGCGCGCCGCCAGCGTCAGCCCCAGCCCGTTGCCCGTGGTGACGTGGGACGTGTCGGCTTGATAGAACTTGTCAAAGATATGCGCCTGCGCTTCCTTGGGGATCGGTTCGCCGCCGTTTTGGATGGCGAACGCGAACGCCTCCGCCGTATCGCGGAGCTTCAGCCGCACCTGCCCGCCGACGGGCGAGAATTTCACGGCGTTGTCGAATAGATTGCGCCACACCTGCCCCAAAAGCTCCGCATTGCCAAACAGCAGCACGTCGTCGCCGTCGATGGTCACGTCGAGCTGCTTTTCTTCCCATTTTTGCTGCAGCAGCACCACCACGTCGCGGATTTGTTCGCTGACGTTGAACCACGCTTGCTCGGTGAGAATCGTTTGATTCTCCACCTTGGTCAGATTGAGCACGTTTGTCGCAAGTCCGGACAGCCGCGTGGATTCCGCAATCACGATATCCAAATATTCATTGCGCTCCGATTCGGTCAGATCGCCATATTTCAGCATTTGCGCGAAGCCGCGGATGGACACGATGGGCGTTTTGAACTCGTGCGAAAAATTGTTGACAAAATCGGAACGCAGTAGCTCCGTGCTGCCAAGCTCCGTCGCCATGCGGTTGAAGCTGTCGGACAGCTCCGCCATTTCGGGCGGATGCTTGAGGTCGAGCCGCGCAGAAAAGTCGCCCGAAGCGAGCTGATTGGTGGCGCGAATGACGCTGCGCACGGGCCGCAAAACGAAGCGCCCCATCATGGCGGCAACGAGCGTGCCGATGAGCACGCTCACCACCAGCAGCACCAGCAGCGGCAGCAGCGGCGTGCGCTGCCCGATGGCGTCCCAAACGCCATAGTGATACAGGACAGCCGCCAATGCGCCCATCAGAAACGCCGTTACCAACAAAATGGCAAAGACGATCATCGAAAAGAGAAGCGGTAAGCCAAAGCGGCGACGGCTTTTTTTCACGGGTGAATCACCGCCTTATAGCCTACGCCGCGCACCGCGACCAAGTCGAACGCGGTCGTGTTTTCGAAGCGCCGCCGCAAGCGGTTGATGTGTACGTTGACCGTCGTGTCGCCGCTTTCGGATTCCATTCCCCAAATCTCATCCATCAGCTGCAGCCGCGTGAAGATGCGGCCGGGATACGACAGCAGCAAGTACAGCAGCAGAAACTCCTTTTGCGGCAGTGCTTGCGCGACGCCGTTTTGCGTCACGGTCAGCGCGTCGTAGTCCAGCGTCAGATCGCCCACCGTGAGCTGCCGACGGCTCACGATGTGGGCGCGCCGCAAGAGCGCCTTGATGCGCAGCAGCATTTCGTCCGCGTCCACGGGCTTGGTCATATAGTCGTCGGTGCCCGCCAAGAAGCCGCGCCGTTTGTCGGCGGGCAGCTGCTTTGCGGTGACCATCAAAATCGGAATGGGATTGTCGGCGGCGCGCAGGGCGGCGGCAAACGCATAGCCGTCCATCCTTGGCATCATCACATCCAACACAATCAAATCGACGTGCTGCCGTTCCATCGTGTCCAAAGCGTCCTGCCCGTCCTGTGCCGTGCAGACCGTATAGCCGTCGCGCTTCAGGATGGCTTCCATCCACTTGCGCGTGTGAAGATCGTCCTCAACGACCATAACATGGAACATGGCGCACCTCCTTTTCCTTCAGTATAGCACAAAAAGTGAACGGAAGGAAAACTTCTGCACGTTTGCCCCAAAAGTTTATCTTCCGTTTCTTTTTCCAAGGTACCATGGCACAAAATAGGAAGGACGCAGAAAGGAGCGCTGCACTTGGAACAAACACCCAACGATACGGAACGGTATGCCGACGCGCTGCAAATCCTGTCGAAAAGCGACACGCTTTCGGATGTGCAGAAAACGAAACAAATGCTCGAATCCATGCTGGGATTCAAGGAGCTGCTGATGATGTACGCGTGTGCGATCAAGGAGATTCGCACGAAATTCGAGGTGCTCAACACCGAATTCAACGTGCGCTACAAGCGCAACCCCATCTCGCACATCGAGACGCGGCTCAAGAGCAACACCAGCATCATCATGAAGATGATGCGCAAATCCCTGCCCATCACGCGGGCGGCAATCGAAGAAAACATCAACGACGTAGCGGGCATTCGCATCATCTGTTCCTACAAGGACGACATCTATCGGCTGGCGGAATCGCTGCTGCGGCAGGACGACATCACGCTGTTGGCAAAGAAGGACTACATCCAAAATCCCAAGCCCAACGGCTATCGCAGCTACCACATGATTGTCAGCGTGCCCGTGTTCTTTGCCAACGAGCGCCGCGACGTCAAGGTCGAGGTGCAGATCCGCACCATCGCCATGGACTTTTGGGCGAGCTTGGAGCATCAGATGAAATACAAGCAGGCGACGCCCCAAGAATCCGAGATCGAAGCGCGGCTCAAGGTGTGCGCCGACGCCATTTCGTCCATCGACGCCGAAATGCTGGCGCTGCGCAAGCAGATTGACGCGGGCAAAGATATTCAAACGGAGGAGGATTTGCTGTTCGAACGGCTGCGCCACCTGAGCGAACCGATCGTATAGCACGGAAAGGAACGTATGATCAAATTATTCAAGTATCTCAATCGACGCGATTGGTGCTTCGCCGCAATCAGCTTGGCGTTCATCGTCGCGCAGGTGTGGCTGGATCTCAAGCTGCCCGACTATATGTCCGAGATTACCACGCTGGTACAAACGCAGGGCAGCGCCATGGGCGACATCCTCATCGCGGGCGGCTACATGCTGCTGTGCGCGCTGGGCAGTCTGGCGGCTACGGTGATCGTGGGCTACTTTGTGGCAAAGATTGCGGCAGGCCTTGCGATGCGGCTGCGGGAAGCGGTCTACGACAAGACTATGTCGTTTTCCATGGAGGAGATCGGCCACTTTTCTACGGCGAGCCTCATCACCCGTTCCACCAACGACATCACCCAGATTCAGACGTTCGTGGCGCTGGGCTTGCAGGCGCTGGTCAAATCCCCCATCTTGGCGGTGTGGGCGATTGTCAAAATATCGGGAAAGAATTGGCAATGGTCGCTGACGACGGGCGTCGCGGTGTTCGTGCTGCTTGTCGTGATTCTCACAACCGTCTCCATCACGCTGCCGAAGTTCACCAAGATTCAGCGCTTGACCGACGACCTCAACCGCGTTGCGCGGGAAAATCTGACGGGCATTCGCGTGGTGCGCGCCTACAACGCCGAGCAGTATCAAGAGGACAAATTCGAAGCTGCCAACGATACGCTGACCCGCACGAACGTGTTTGCCAACCGTGCCACGTCGATGCTGAGTCCCGCGATGCGGCTTCTGATGTCGGGCTTGACCTTGGCAATCTATTGGATCGGCGCATACCTCATCAACGGCGCCGTGATGGGCAACAAGCTTGGCATCTTCTCCGATATGGTGGTGTACTCCTCCTATGCGATGCAGATTATCATGGCGTTTATGATGCTGACCATGACGTTCATCATCCTGCCCCGCGCATCGGTGGCAGCCAAGCGCATCAAAGAGGTGCTGGACACCGAAAGCAAAATTCAAGACGGCACAGGCAAGCCCGTCAACGCCAATTGCGTGGGCGAAGTCGAATTCCAAAACGTGAGCTTCAAGTACCCCGACGCGGCGGAATATGTGCTGCATGACGTGAGCTTCAAGGCGAACAAGGGCGAGACCGTAGCGTTCATCGGCTCGACGGGCAGCGGCAAGAGCACGCTCATCAACCTTGTGCCGCGGTTCTACGACGCCACGGAAGGGCAAGTGCTGATTGACGGCGTGGACGTGCGCGACTACAAGCAGGAGGCGCTGCGCGACAAACTCGGCTATGTGCCGCAGCGTGCGGTGCTGTTCTCCGGCACGGTGCGCAGCAATGTGGGCTACGGCGAAAACGGCAAGACCATCACCACCGACGACGTGACCGATGCGGTGTACATCGCCCAAGCGTCCGAATTTGTCGAAGCGATGGAAGGCGGCTACGACGCCCGCATCGCCCAAGGCGGTTCCAACGTATCGGGCGGGCAGAAGCAGCGGCTGTCCATTGCGCGTGCCGTCTGCCGCCATCCCGAAATCTACGTGTTCGACGATTCCTTCTCCGCGCTGGACTACCGCACCGATCGGGTGCTGCGCACGGCGCTCAAGAAAGAAACGGCAGGCGTGACCAGCCTGATCGTGGCACAACGCATCGGCACCATTATGGACGCCGACCGCATCATCGTGCTGGACGAGGGCAGAGTTGTGGGCAACGGCACCCACAAGGAGCTGCTCAACTCCTGCGCCGTCTACCGCGAGATTGCGGAATCCCAGTTGACAAAGGAGGAGATCGACCATGCGTGAACGGGAAACGAACCAAGCAAGACCCATGCGCGGTCCCGGCGGCATGGGGCATATGATGCGCGGCGGTGAAAAGGCAAAGGACTTCCGCAGCGCCATGCAAAAATTGATCGCGTACTGCAAGCGCTCCCGCGTCGTCGTCATGGCTGCCGTGCTGTTGGCGGTGGTGGGCGCGGTGCTCAATGTGTTGGGCCCGTCTTATCTCAGAAAGATTACCAATCTCATCACGGACGGCATCATGACGGGCATCGATCTGACCGCCGTCGTGCGCATCGCCGTGCTGTTGGTGGTGATGTACGGCCTCGGCTACATCTTCAACGCGGTACAGGGCATTCTCATGTCCGACATGAGCCAGCTGACCGTCAAGCGGTTCCGCACGGACATTTCCACCAAGATCAACCGTTTGCCGCTGCGCTACTTTGACGCGCACACGGTGGGCGATACCATGTCCCGCGTCACCAACGATGTGGACACCATCGGGCAGTCGTTGACCCAAAGCCTTTCGACGTCGGTCTCCGCAATCTGCATGTTCTTCGGCTCGCTGATTATGATGTTCGTCACGAACTGGATTATGGCGCTTGCGGGCGTGGCGGCAACGCTGATTGGGTTTTCTCTGATGCTGATCATCATCAAGCGTTCGCAAAAGTACTTCACCGCCCAGCAAGCGGAGCTTGGCACAATCAACGGTCACATCGAGGAATACTACGCGGGGCATACCGTGGTGAAGGCGTACAATGGCGTGGGCGAAGCCAAAAAGACGTTTGGCGGGATGAACGAACGGCTGTACCGTTCCGCGTGGAAGTCCCAGTTTATGTCGGGGCTGATGATGCCGCTGATGAACTTTATCGGCAACTTGGGCTATGTGGTGGTCTGCATCGTCGGCGCGCTGCTGGTGCTCAACGGCAAGACCGATTTCGGCGTCATCGTGGCGTTTATGATGTACATTCGGCTGTTCACCCAGCCCTTGTCCCAAATCGCGCAGGTCACCACCAGCCTGCAGTCGGCGGCGGCGGCAAGCGAGCGCGTGTTCGATTTCTTGGAGGAGCCCGAAATGGAATCCGAAACGGGTAAGACCCAAACGCCGGACAACGTGCGCGGCGACGTCGCGTTCCAAAACGTGCGCTTCGGGTACGATCCAAACCGCGAGATCATTCACGATTTTTCCGCATCCGCCAAAGCGGGGCAAAAAATCGCCATCGTCGGGCCGACGGGCGCGGGCAAGACCACCTTGGTCAACCTGCTGATGCGCTTTTACGAGGTGCAGGGCGGCACGATCTCAATTGACGGCGTTTCCACCAAGGCAATCACCCGTGCCAACGTGCATCGGCTGTTTGGCATGGTGTTGCAGGACACTTGGCTGTTCGAGGGCACCATCCGTGAAAACATCGTGTACGGCAAGCAGGACGTGACCGAAGAGGAGCTGATCAAGGTCACGAAGGCGGCAGGGCTGTACCACTTCATCCGCACGCTGCCAAAGGGGTTCGATACCGTATTGAACGACAATGCAAGGCTGTCGGCAGGGCAAAAGCAGCTTGTCACCATCGCCCGCGCCATGATTGAGGACGCGCCGCTGCTCATCTTGGACGAGGCGACCAGCTCGGTGGATACCCGCACCGAGGAGCTGATTCAGCGTGCCATGGACGAATTGACGGTGGGCAGAACGTCCTTCGTCATCGCCCATCGGCTGTCCACCATCCGCAACGCCGACCTCATTTTGGTCATGCGGGACGGGGATATCGTCGAAAGCGGCAACCACGAAACGCTGATGGCAAAGCGCGGCTTCTACGCCGATTTGTACAACAGCCAATTCGAATCCGCATAACCTGCATCGCGCAGACAAAGGGCGCCGCCAAGTGCGGCGTCTTTTTGCGCTTGCAAACCGTTTCAAATCGTGTTACGCTGATTCTATCCAAGGAGGACACGGGATGGACACATACGAACAAAGCAACATCTGCCAAGTCGTCGCCATGCGGGACGAGCAGATTTTGTATGAAAAATGCTGCAATGGGTTCGCGCCCGACGACGCGCAAAACGTGATGTCGGTCACCAAGAGCGTGCTGGCGCTGCTGGTGGGCATCGCCGTCGACCGCGGCGAAATCGCGTCCGTGGAGCAGCCCATACTGACTTATTTTCCGCAGTATACGGTCAAGCGCGGCGAAAAGACGATCTATGACGTGACGCTCCGGCATCTTCTGACCATGACCGCGCCGTACAAATATCGTTCGGAACCGTGGAAGAAGGTTTGCACCAGCGAAGACTGGACGCTTGCCGCGCTGGATCTTTTGGGCGGCAGGTCGGGGCTTGACGGCACGTTTTGCTATGCGACCTTGGGCATCCAGATCTTGGCGGGCGCGCTGCAAAACGCAAGCGGCGAGTCGCTTTTGGACTATGCGAACCGCCATTTATTTGCTCCGCTTCAAATCACGCCCCATCGGGTGGCGTCGGTGGACAGCGCCGCATCGCAGCGCGACTTTCTGTTTTCCAAAGCCCCAAGGGAGGCGGTTTGGATGGCAGACCCGAAGGGCGCCTGTACGGCGGGCTGGGGACTTTGCCTGTCTGCGCGGGACATGGCAAAGATTGGCTCTATGTGCCTTGCCCGCGGCGTATATGCAGGGCGGCGCGTCGTGTCCGCCGCATGGATCGACGCCATGACCACGCCCCGCGTCCAATGCGACGTGCGTTTTGGCAACATGGCATACGGGTATCTTTGGTGGATTGTCGATGCGAAGCGGCGCTGCTTTGCAGCCATCGGCGACGGCGGAAACGTCCTGTACGTCGATCCCGTCAAAAATTGCGCCGTCGCGGTCACCGCCACGTTCAAACCGCGGGTGTTCGACCGCGTAGAGTACATCCAAAACTGCATTTTGCCGCTGCTTCCTTAAGGCGGCACGGCGCGTACTTACGCCAAAAGAAAAAACCGCCGCGGACGTGTTGCCCGCGGCGATGTGGTTTTTGGGTTATGCGTTGCGCCCACAGCAGTTTTTGTACTTTTTGCCGCTGCCACAGGGACAGGGATCGTTGCGTCCGACCTTGTCAGAATGCTTCTTGACCACGGGCTTGGCGCCATCTTCGGCGGGTGTCTCCACCGCCTTTGCGACCTGTTGCCGTTCCATCGGGGCGCGGCGCAGCTGCACATGCAGCAGGTTGCGCACCGCCTCCTCCCGAATCCGCTCAATCATGGCGTCGAACAGCTCGGCACCCTCGTCGGCGTAGGCGTTGGCAGGGTCGGTCTGGGCGTATGCCCTCAGCCCAATGCCTTGGCGCAGCTGGTCCATGGCGTCGATGTGATCCATCCAGTTGGTGTCCACGGCGCGCAGCAGCATGATGCGTTCCACTTCGCGCATATCGACGTTCTGTTCGGCAAACGCCGCTTCCTTCTCGGTACGCAGGCTTGCGACGACCTGCTCGCACAGGTTGTACACGTCCTCCTTGCGGCACTTGCGGTTTGCGCGCAGGGCGGAAAGGTCGAATGCGGTCAGCCCGCACAGCTCGCACATATCCTTGGAAACCATGTCCAAGTTCCATTCGTCGTCGGAAACGTGGGTGTTGCAATAGGTGTCCACGATGCTGGTCAGCGTCGTGTGAATCATGTCGGTAAACTGATCGCGCAAATCCGCGCCCATCAGCACCTTGCGGCGTTCGCCGTAGATGATTTCACGCTGCTTGTTCATCACGTCGTCGTAGCGCAGCACGTTGCGGCGGATTTCGAAGTTGGCTGCCTCGACGCGCTTTTGCGCCTGCTCGATTTGACGGGTAATCAGTCCGTTCTCGATGGGCGTATCGTCGTCGGGGGAGAGCTTGCTCATCAGCCCTTCCATCCGATCCATACCGAACCGACGCATCAGGTCGTCCCGCAGCGAAACGTAGAAACGCGTGCTGCCCGGATCGCCCTGCCGACCTGCACGGCCGCGCAGCTGGTTGTCGATGCGGCGGCTCTCGTGGCGCTCGGTGCCGATGATGTGCAGACCGCCCAGACGGACGACCTCGTCATGCTCTTGGTCGGTTTCTGCTTTGAACGCGGCGTACTGCTGTTGATATTGTTCGCGTGCCGCCAAAATCAGCGGATCGGCGGTTTCGGCGTGACCGGTTGCCTCGTCGATCAGGTCTTCCTCCATGCCGTCCCGCCGCAGCGCCTGCCGCGCAAGAAAGTCGGGGTTGCCGCCCAAAAGAATATCGGTACCACGGCCTGCCATGTTGGTGGCGATGGTGATTTGTCCCAGCTTGCCCGCCTGCGCCACGATTTCGGCTTCCTTGGCGTGGTACTTGGCGTTCAGCACCTCGTGACGCAGCCCGATGCGCTTTAAAAGCGCGGACAGGTATTCGCTGCGTTCCACGGAGATGGTGCCGACCAAGATCGGCTGTCCGGTGGCGTGCATCTCTTGAATCTCGTTGACCACGGCGCGGAACTTGCCCTCTTGGGTGAGGAACACGCAGTCCTTGTTGTCCACACGACAGTTGGGACGGTTGGTGGGAATCTCCACGACGTCCAAATCGTAAATGGCGGAAAACTCGTCCTCCTCCGTTTTGGCAGTACCCGTCATGCCCGCCAGCTTTTGGAACATACGGAAGTAGTTTTGGAAGGTGATGGTGGCGAGCGTCTTGTTCTCGCGTTCGACCTTGACGCCTTCCTTCGCTTCCAATGCTTGGTGCAGCCCTTCGCTGTAACGGCGGCCGATCATCAGACGGCCCGTAAATTCGTCCACAATGAGGACTTGTCCGTCCTGCACGACGTAGTCCTTGTCACGCTCAAACAGCGCGTGCGCACGCAGCGCCTGCTTGATGAAGTGGTTCAGCTCGGTGTTGTCCACGTCGGCAAGGCTGTCCACCTTGAAGAACTGCTCTGCCTTGGAAATGCCTTGGGCGGTCAACAGCACGGTGCGCTGCTTGATGTCGCACATGTAGTCGCCGCTTTCGGGCTGGCTGATGCCCTGCATCTGGTCGGACTTGCTGATTTCTTTGATGTCCTCGCCGCGGGTGAGCCGCACCACAAAGCGATCGGCTTCTTGGTACATAAAGGAGGATTCTTCGCCGTGTCCGCTGATGATCAACGGGGTACGCGCCTCGTCGATGAGGATGGAGTCCACCTCGTCCACGATGGCGTAGTGCAGTGTGCGCTGCACCATGCGCTCCTTATAGACGCACATGTTGTCGCGCAGGTAGTCGAAACCGAATTCGTTGTTGGTGCCATAGGTGATGTCGCAGCGATAGGCTTCGGCGCGTTCGTCGTTGGGCAAATCGTGGACGATGCAGCCCACCGTCAAGCCCAAAAAGCGGTAGATTTTGCCCATCCATTGGGCGTCACGATTGGCAAGATAGTCGTTGACGGTGACGATGTGCACGCCCTCACCGCTTAACGCGTTGAGATAGGCGGGCAGCGTGGCGACCAGCGTTTTGCCCTCGCCTGTTTTCATCTCGGCGATGCGCCCTTGGTGCAGCACCATGCCGCCCAACAGCTGCACATCGAAGTGCCGCATCCCGACGGTGCGCACGCTCGCCTCCCGCACGGCGGCAAACGCTTCGCACAGCAAATCGTCCAAGGTTTCACCCTTTTGCAGGCGCGCACGGAATTCCTCCGTTTTTGCCCGCAGCTGGGCGTCGCTCAAAGCGGCGAAGGTGGGCTCCAACGCGTTGATCGCACGCACACGCGGCTGTAGCTTTTTGAGCTTGCTCTCGCTGGAAGTGCCCAGCAGTTTATCAAGAAATCCCATTTGTTGCTCCTTGCATTCGTACTCACGATAGAGTATAGCACACTTTTGCGCACACGAAAAGCCCCGATTGTGAACGGGGCTGAAACGAATTGCGGCGAAATAGGGCAGATGCTGCCTATCCGTCGTTTGGCGATTTCAGGCGGGCAATGACCTCCCGCATCCGCGCCTTCTGCGATTCGGACAGCATCGGCGCCAGCATCGCGTAAATCTCCTCCATGTGGGTGTTGGACATCTCGCCCGCGCTCTTTTGCTCCGCCGTCAGCTGCTCCAAAACGTCCATCAGCTCCGCTTGGCTCTTGCCGCGGTAAAAGTCATATTGATCTCTCGGATCCATCTGCATCACCTCGATACAGTCTATGCAGCGAACGCAGGAAATGTTGCCACGCTTTCAAAACACCCAAACGCACCGCGGCGCATACCATAGAGCAGGGGGTGTCTTATGGCATACAGCAATCAACCGCCGCGACCGACGCCGTCGCCGATTCAATGCGCGGTCGTCTTGGGCGACGCCATTCGGGAGGAACAAGGAAAACGGGGCGTAGAGGAGTACCTGTGCGCGCTGTCGGGGCTTTTGCCGCCCGACTGGATCGAGCAAATCGCCTATCATCTGAACGTGGCGCCGCCGCGTCCCCGTCCCATGATGCCGCCGCAGCCGCCTCCGCCGCCACCGCCGCCGCGCCCCGCGCCCGATATGGAAAAACTGATGCAGGTGGTGCGGCTGATGGAGCAGATGAACCCGCGCGCCGGCGGACGCCCAAAAAGGGAATAACGCGCCGAGGGGAATGGCGCGTTATTCGGGGGGAGTATTATTAGGAAGTATAATGGAGGTTGTAGAAGCTCTCTTCTACGGTTTTTAGTATACGGGGTGAGTTTGTCATAAAGTTGTTCGGAATGTGAATGAAATGAAACAATGAAAAACTTTTCCCTGTTTTTTCAAAAAAGGGAGGTTTTTTCATGGGAAGTATGGTAATATATAGTTGACACGAGGATCATATTAACGTGTCAGAAGGAGTGGAACATATGCGTATTTCTATTTCCGGCAAGAACTTGGAGATTTCCGACTATATGCGCGAAGTCGCAGAGAAGAAGCTCGCCAAGCTCGATCGGTACTTCCCGCAAGACACCGAAGCACAGGTCACCCTCTCCGTAGAGAAGAATCGCCACATTGTCGAGGTTACGATCCCGCATGAGGGCCGTATCATCCGTGGCGAGGAAGTTTCGAGCGATATGTATGCGTCGTTCGACAACGTATTGGACAAACTGGAAAAGCAGATCGTCCACAACCGCACCCGCCTTGAAAAAGGCATGCGGCAGGGCGCGTTTGCCGACATTGCCCAAGACGACGCCGAGGACGAGGACGAAGGTCCGCGCATCGTTCGCGTCAAGCAATTCTCCATCAAGCCCATGAGCGAAGAGGAAGCAATGCTGCAGCTCGAGCTGTTGGGACATGCGTTCTACGTATTCCGCAACGTCGAGACCGACAGCATCAACGTGCTTTACAAGCGCAAAGACGGCAACTACGGTCTCATCGAGCCGTTGTAAGTTTTGCCCCTTCCAAACGGCGTGCGCGCAGGTGCACGCCGTTTTCCGTACAAAAAAAGCTCCGCACGCCGAAGCTGCGGAGCAAAACGCTTTGCGATTACGCGGCGTCGATGGGCTTAAAGGTGTCCATCACGGTGCGCGCCGCATCCAGCCCCGTTTGACCGGAGGTGGAGGCGATGACGAAGAAGTACGTCATGGCGTCCGTCCAAATGACATAGATGTCACCCACGGCGCCGTCCGCATCGGTGCGGTGGACGATGCACGCTTCGGTTTCGTTTAGCTGCACGCGTTCGATGCCGGTGACGGTGTAAGCCAGATTGGCGTCGTCATAGGAGGTCTGCCATTCTTCGACGGTCTTGTCCAAATATTCCACAGCCGTTCTGCCGACCTCGGTGATTTGGATGAGGACGGAGGAGTCGGCATTGTTGTACTGGACGGGCGAATCGGGATGGTAGCTCCAGTCGGAAGGCAGCGCCAAGTACCCCGCATACACGATCGGCGCAGCCGTCGGTTCGTCGGTGGGCTTGATGGTCTCGTCCGCAAGGGGCGCATCGGTTACGACGGCAGAATCGCCGTTGGCGGGAACGTCGGTGGCGCTGGGATCGTCCGTCGTGGCGCCCTTCTTGGTGCAGGCGAACACGGAAAGTGCCATCAAGAGGCAAAGTGCAAGTGCGAGAAGTCGTTTCATAAAGAATCCTTTCTATTTACGGGTTCGGCGTGCCGAACAAATCGTCCCAATCTACAATCACAATGTTTTCGTCGTCCCAATCGTCGGTGGGCATGTAGGCTTCTTGGACGAAGGTCACTTGGAAGGACAGCGTGCCGTCGGCGCTAAAGTACAGGTTCACAACGAACATTTCTGCCTGCAGCGTCACATACAGCGGCTGCTTGGCCTTGGCGGCTTGGGCGGAAAGCTCGGACAGGAACGCGGCGGGAACGGGATGATCGACTGCAAAGGTGTAGAGCAGCGGATCGGCTTGCGTGCCCGCGCCGCCAGCGGCGGTCGTCAGGTTGGGCGTGGCGGCGGACGCATCCGGCATACTGACGGAGAACGACAGCGTGCCGTCGGTGTAGACTTCCAAATTGGTCAGGGTAAAGACGCCCTGCAGCGTGACGTAGTAGGTGGCGGAAGCTGTTTTGGCAGCCGCTTTGTACTTGGAAAGCATTTCGGCGGTGACGACGTCGTCGTTTGCCAGCACGACCACCAGCGGGTTGTCCTTTGCACCCACGGGGGCGGCGGTGGCGCCGGGCTTATTGGTGGCGGGCGCGGCGGTGACGCCGGGCTTTGCCGTAGAGCCGTCCGCATTGGGCGTCGCGGTGACGACGGGCGCATCGGTGGCTGCGTCGGACACGACCGGTTCGGACGAATCGTCGGGCAGCGGCGCGGGCGTTGTGCCGTCTATATTGGTGGCCTGTACCACAGACGAGGAACCGTTGCTCGGATCGCTCGTGGCGGGCGCATTCGAAAGGTCGTCCGTCTTGTGACAGCCTGTCAGCGCCGTCGCGCAAAAGCACAGGCACAGAACCAAGATCAGCAATTGTTTGCGTTTCACAGGAATCCCTCCTTATAGATGTGCGAATAGTATAACACAGCGTAATGCATTCTGCAAACAAAAACGCGTACAGATTGTGAAATTCCCGTTAATCTCTAAGAACGGGTCACGATGTCCGCAATCAGCTCCACGCAATACGCTTCGTCAAACTTGCCGCTGTTCAGGCTGAGGTCGTAATTTTTGACGTTGCCCCATTCGCGTCCCGTGAAATGCTTGTAGTTGACGCTGCGCTTGCCATCCTTGTCGGCAAGCCGCTTTTCGGGACTTTGCTCGGATTCGCCGTAAAGCCGCACGATGCGTTGGGCACGGTAGGCGTTGTCGGCATGGATAAAGAGGTGCAGCGCGTCGGGACGATCTGCCAAAATGAAATCGGCGCAGCGCCCCACAATGACGCAGTCGCCCTTGTCCGCCAGATCCAAAATGACCTTGCGCTGGATCGTCCAAAGGTAGTCCGCCGCCGTCATGCCGTTCATGAGACCGGGCGTGCTTGCCATGGCAAACGCATAGGAAAGCGGGCTGCGGGTGGGCGCATATTCGCCCTTTTCTTCGACGTATTCGGGGGAGAAGCCCGTTTCCACCGCGACCTGCTTGACCAGCTCCTTGTCGTAATAGGCGTATCCCAGCTTGTCGGCGACTGCCTTCGCAATGCTCCTGCCGCCGCTGCCAAACTGACGGCTCACCGTGATGATGCGATACTTCATAACGTTCACCTCTTTCTATTCATATTATACCGCACCGCGGCGTGAATTGCAACGCACGGTTTTGTATGTTTATGCAGATAAACGGTATGTTTCGG
>CAYRQM010000004.1:41626-73407 GCA_964426415.1 uncultured Christensenella sp. | reverse complement strand
TCCCCCTACACGCAATCCTCCCTCACTTTTACCCGGAACTATTTTACACCAACCGCACGCCGTGCGCAAAAAACTGCGTCGTGCGTGCGTTTGGATTCCTGCCATATTTACTCGTCGGCTTCGTCGTCCAACGTCATGCTGCCGTCGTGCATCCGACAAATGACGTCCGCCTTTTTGGCAAGCGCGCCGTCGTGTGTGACGATGATGACGCAGCAGTTCAGCTCCTTGGCAAGCGATTTCAGAATGTCCATCACATTGCCGCTGTTTTCCACGTCCAAGTTGCCCGTCGGCTCATCCGCCAAGATGATGCGCGGACGAATGGACAGCGAACGCGCAATGGCGACACGCTGCTGTTCGCCGCCCGAAAGCATGGACGGGTAGCGCTTGAAATGCTCTTTTCTGAGCCCGACGGAAAGCAGCTGTTCCTCGGCGCGTGCCTTGGCATCCGCCTTGACGACGCCCTGCAGCTGCATGGGGTACATGACGTTTTCCAGCACGGTCAGCAGCGGAAAGAGGTTGTAGCTTTGGTAGATGACCGATGCTTCCTCGCGGCGATAGCGATCCAAGTCCATCTTGTCCGTTGGGACGCCGTCGATGCACACTTCGCCGTCGGTCGGCAGATCCAGCCCGGCAAGCAGCGACAGCAGCGTGGTTTTGCCGCTGCCCGACTTTCCCAAGATGGCGTACACCGTCCCTTGTGCAAACTGCATGGAGACGTCGTTGACGGCGCGCACCGTTTGGTAGCGACCGCGATAGGTGTAGGAAACGTGGTTCAATTCGATCATGCTCATAAGCTTATTCCTTTACGCTCAAAATGTCCAGAACGCGGGCGCGATTCATGATGCCCGCAGCGATGAGAATGCCGATGAGGTAGCAGCCCGCGAAATACAGCAGCGCCTGCCACGACAGCGCGGTGAACGCGCCAAACAGCAGCCAAACCAGCAATCCGCCTGCCACAAGCCCGACGAGAAGCAACAGCAGCTGCTCCAGCGTGAACGTGAGATAGGTGCGCACCCGCCCTGCGCCCATCGAGCGCATCATGGCAAATTCGGCGCGGCGGTTCTTGGTCAGCAGGTACGACACCACGAAGCCGATGGCGATGGACAACACCTCGAATGCGGCAAACAGCGCCGTCATGTAACTGATGTGCCGCTGCAGGCTGTCCACCGTCTCCACAAGCGTCGTTTCGTTGATGACGATTGTGCGGCGAATCTTGCCAAGATGTCCCGCAGGCGTATACCCGTAGTCGGACAGCGCTTGCTTGAAGTCGGTCAGATGTGCCGTGTCCTGCAGCAGGTAGCTCACCGATTGGTACTGCTGCACCAGTAAGAAATCGCTGTACAGCATGCCATCCGGCCCGTAGCGATACAGATGCCCGTCGGCTTTCACCACCGTGTCGCCCGAATAAACGCCCCATTGGTCAGGGTTTTGGCGCCAGTAGCGACGCCACATCATCGACCATGCGTCGTCTCCGTCCAGCACCGCTTCTTCTCCGCACTTGATGTAGGTGTGCTCGGTGGCGGAAAGCGGACAGTAGATGTTGTCGCGGCCCGTGATGGCGGGATAGGTGCCGACGATGGTCAGCGTGACGTTCTCGTAGAGCATATCCAGCTCGCCTTGGTCAGCGCCCACCAGCAGCGTGATCTCGTCGCCCAACGCCAGCCCGTTGTCCTCCATAAACCCGTGGTTCACAAGGCAGACCGATGCGTCGCCCGCGAACAGCGATTCGTCGTACCCGTCCATGAACGAGAACGCAGGATCGCCCTCAAAGTAGAACTCGGTGGCGGTGCGAATGTTGTTTGTGCCGATCAGGTACGGCTGCCGCAGCACCAGCTCGGCAAAGGTCTCCGCCCCGTAGCCCGTCAGGTGCGTGCCCAGCGGGAAGATGGCCTCCCATGTGCCGACGGATTCGGAGTTGAGCACCCATGTGCCGGCGGGTTTGCCGTCCAGCTCGGAAGAGGGTGCCAAATCCTCGTCGTGCAAAAGCACATAGTTGAGCTTCTGCGTGAAGTACGTCTTGGCGACGAAGCCCGTGTCCACGATGGGCGAAAGCTCCGATTCGGTAAACGACAGCCCGTCGATCATCCGCCCCGAATACCCCGTCATGTAGGCGGTGACGGGCATATTGGCGTACACGTCCGAAAGCTGCTGCTCGTATTGATTGAGGTCTGCCACAAAGAAGCCCAAGAACACCGTCATCATCAACGCGACGAACGGCACAATGACGCTCTTGCCGCGATTGCGCAGGATGGAACGGCTGACGATGCGCAGCGGGAACAGGAACTTCGCCCACCCGTTCTTGCGCGTCGTGGTTTGGGTTGCGGCAAGCTGTACCGTGCCGAGCGTGCCCGACGCGACGGCAGCCTTTTGTGCTTTGTTGATTGCGCCCTTGCGCTTTTTGGGCTCCTTGCGGCGCACGGCGCGGAACCGTTCGAGCGCCACCGCAAAGAAGCCGAATGCCAGCACGCCGCCCGCCGCCACGGCAAGCGCCGCCGTCAGCGCGATCAACCGCAGATTGACGGATGGCAGTACGACGTTCTCCAGCGATTCGCCTTGGGTGGCAAGGCTGGAGAAGCGGTAATCCTTCAGCGCCGCGTGCAGCGCGGAATCGTAAGCGGACAGCACGACGCGGTTGGACAGCAGCCCGCCCGCCACGCCGCCGATCACGCCCGCCAGCAGCAGCACCAGCAGCGCGGACAAAATGAGGAAGCGCAGCGTTTTGCGCTTGCCCGTCCCAAGGTTGAGCATGATGCGCGCCGCGTCACGCTGCTTTTGGAAGAACAGCCAAATGAACAGAATCAGCAGCGACAGCGTCACAATGCCGCACACGATGGTGAGAAGCTGCGCCGTGCTCATCATGGAATTGATGGCTTCGCGGGCGTGCGCATAGCCTTGGTCATAGACGGTGACGCGCATACTGCCCAAAAGGTACGGCGCAATCGCTTGCTGATACGCGTCCGCCTCGCCGTTGATGAGCTTGACACGGCTGATGGTATAGTCGATGGAGGTGGCAGGCATCCAATCCTCGCCGCTGTTGGGAATGAACACGCTGGAATAGAGGGACGCGGTGTTTTGGAAAATGCCGACCACCGTATAGTCCTGCTCCGCCAAGTGCCCGTCGTCGTACCAAAAGCTGGTTTCCACGCCGCGGCTCTCGGTCGACGCATAGAGATCCAAGCGAATGGTGTCGCCAATCTGCGAACCCGTCTGCTCCGCCAAATAGCGGCTGATGACGCAGACGTTTTGATCGTCGGGCGCATAGAACGCGCCGTCCTCGATGCGGGTTTCGTCCAAATAGAACGGCAGCATCTCGGAGGGATAGTCGTTGACATACACACGAAGATGGTTGGACAGCACGCGATATGTGCCCGCCATCTTGTACAAAAAGGTGTAGGTGTCGGAGGTGAAGAAGTCGTCCCCTTCCACCTTGATGAGGGGGACTTTGGCGATCTCGGTATACTGCTCGGGCACCTTCAGATTGCAGGGCGTCAGGCGGAAGCAGTTCATGCGGTTCTCGCCCTCGAAGAATTCGCCGTGCACAACCAAGAAATCGCCCTTTTGAATGGTGGATATGTCCACGCCCATCTCCGTGAGCTGATCGTAGAACAGGCTGAAGAACGTGCCGTCCTTTTGGCAGGACGCGCCGACAAACAGCGGCGTATCGTAGATCATGCAGGTGAAATAATCGTCCTTGACATAGTACACCTTGCACAGCAAAACGCCCGTTTGCTTGAATTGCGACGTGCCGCGTGTGCCCAGCGTCAAGCCGTTCACCGTGGCGCCGACGACGATTTGCTTGTTGTATTGCAGCACCTGCGGCTGCTCCGAAAGCGGCGTATCGTCGTAGGTGGAAAGCTCCTCCACCATGTGCGAATCGAAATTGCCGGCGTCGGGATAGTTCTCTCCCAAGTATTCGACGTACGCCACCGTGGTGTACGTCTCGTTTGCGTCCGTCAACAAGCGGTCGGAGGACTCCCTCATCCCGATTCCGAGGCACAGCGACGCAATCCCCGCGCCAAGCAGCAGCAAGAACAGAATCGTCTTGATCGGCGTTCGCAGAACGCTCTTGACCGATAATCCACCGATCATGGACAAGCACCCTTCACCCCATGGGGTTTCCTTCACCAATAATATATAGTGCGGATTCTAACCCGCGATACTCCGTATGTCAAGGCTTTTCCTGTATTTTCCCTTGAAAAGTCCTCCTTTCTTTCCTATTTCTTCTTGATTTACGGAAAAGAAGGTTGAAAGCGCCAAAAAATCGTGATATAGTACCTGCATTGGAAGATTTTTGCAGGGGGGAACGTATGGAGAACATCCTTGAAACGCTGTTGAAGATGTGGCCGCTGTGGTTGTATCTGTTTGTCATGTCCATTGTGACCTTTATCGTCTACATGGTGGACAAGCGCAACGCAAGGCGGCGCAACGACGGCGGGCGCGTTCCCGAAACGGCGCTGTTGACGCTGGCATTCTTGGGCGGCGGCTTGGGCGCGCTGTTTGCGATGTGGTTTGGGCGGCACAAGACGCGTCATGTGCAGTTCATCATCGGCATTCCCCTTTCCATCGTCATTTGGATCATCGTTCTGGTGCTGCTGTTCTTTGTCATTGCAAAATAGTTCTATCACAATTCTTGATTCTGCCACATTTTTGTCGCATTCCATTCGTATACTGTATGCGTCCAAAGAAACCCTTTGAGCTTCTTTGGCGAAGGAGGATATGACCATGAAAAGATGGTTTCTGATTATTTTGGCTTGCGCGCTGTCGTTGATGATTGCGATGCCCGCCCTTGCGGAAGGAGAAGACGCCTCCGCATCGCCCGACGCCGTTGAAACGTCTGCGCCCACCGATGCGCCCACCGACGCGCCCTCTGACGCGCCCGTCATCGGCGCTTCCGGCACCAGCGACGACTACAAAACGCTGCTGAAGCAACAGTTGGAAAAAACCGTGATCGGCGCGGACGCGAGCCTGCGCAACCAAATCGAAAAGATTTTGGACATGGACGAGGTCGTCGTGTCTGCCGATGCGTACACCACCATCGTCAAGGCGGTGCAGGAGTCCATTGACAACAGCGCCCTGTCCAACGGCGCTTCGCTGAACAGCTACACCGAAGCCGATTACGAAATTGCAGTCAAGCTCATCGAAAAGATCTGCGACGCCTTGGATCTCGATTACGAGATCGACCCCAGCAACGATTCCCAAAATGAGTATGCGCGGGTCATCACCATTAAGAAAAACGGCAAGGTGCTGGGCAAAATCAACAGCGACACCAAGACGGACGTCGAAGACGAAGCAATCCTAAGTGGCGGCAGCGGCGTATCCAAATACGTTTGGATCATCGTGGGCAGCGCGCTGATCGTGCTGGCGGCTGCGGCAGCCGTGATCATCGGCACCGTCAATCACAACAGAAAGAAGACCAATTCCTAATGGCGAGAAACCAAAAATCACATGCGTTCGGGAAAGGAATTGCGATGGCAATCCCTTTCCTGCTGTTTTTTGTCGGCGTATTCTTCGTGTCCATGTACTTCTACCAAAGCGTTTTGGAGGAGACGGCATTCTTTGCGCTGATTGGGAACGGCGTTGCGGCAGAGGAGGACGACGGCGGGTTCACGCCCGGTGCGCGTCCCGAAGTGCTGACGTCCATCCCGTCCATTCGCTACGGCAAGCAATTTGCAAGGCTGAACGTCACTTGGGACGGCGGCGGCTGGGCGATCAAGGACATTCCCGTCTATGTGGGCGCGGACAAGTCCTGCCTCAAGAAGGGTGCGGGCATGTCGTTCGGCTCCTACTATCCGGGCGAAGGCAAATGCACCATCATCTCGGCGCACGTCACGCGCGCGTTTGCGCAGCTTGAGGATACGCCGGAGGGCGCAACCGTGCTGCTGGAAACGCTGTACGGTCCGTACACCTATCAGGTGGTAGCGCGCAGGGACGGCGTGAAGGGCACCGATCGCTGGTACATGGAGCCAAGCGACGACTACGATCTGATGCTGTACACCTGCTATCCCCGTGACAACAAGGGCGAGCGCCGCACCGAGCGGTGCGTGCTGCTGTGCAAGCTGATCGACGGTGTGGAGGTGCAAGGATGAAATTCTTCAAAGGACTGATCTCCGCCATTCTGTTGGTGCTGCTGCTTGCGTCCACGGCGGTGACGCTGCTTGCGGGCGCGGTGCGCTTTCTTGCGCTCAATCCCGCATTCCTCAAGACGTTTTTAACCACCAAGCCATACTGCAACGCGTTTCGGGAAAGCATGGTGGACGAATTGGACACCACGGCGGCGCAATACGGGCTGGACGATGCGGCGTTTGACGCCTGCATCCAAGACGACGACGTCAAATCCTACACGAGCGCCCTCATCGACGCGCTGTACGCGGCGGACGGCACGACGGACGTGGCGCTGCCCGCGTTCCCCATGGCGCATTTTGAGGAATACCTCAGAAGCAATCCTGCGTTCGAAACCGAGCAAGCGGTTTCCGACTGTCTTGCCGACTGTTCCGCCGTCATTGCGGACAACACCGAACTGACCTTGGTCGCCAACGTGCTGGCTTCGCTCCAAGCTTCGCTGCCCGCACGGTATTCCATCCTGCTCTTTGTGGGCGGCTTGGCGCTGACGCTGCTGATGGTGATTTTCCTGTCGCTGGTGCATGTTCGCTCCAAGCGGGCAGGCGGCGTGCTGGTCTTTGGCGGGCTGTTCCTTGGCACGACGGTTGCGTTTGTGCCGGTGTGGCAGTTTGTGCTGTTTGGCTACGTCGATCGCGTGGCGTATGGCGTGTCCATCTTCCGCACGTTCTTGACGAGCTGGCTGAACACGATCCTGTACGGCGCCATGTTCCTGCTGTTGGGGCTTTTGGTGCTGTTTGGCATTCTGCTGCTGGTGGCGATCATTCGTGCCGCAAAGGGAAAAAAGAAACCGCGCAGAGCCGAAAATAATGCTTGACAAGACGAGAAATCCCGTCTATAATTGTCATGGTTTTAAGCAGAGGCACCCGTCTCTCACCTGCCGACCATTGCGTCGCGTCACGGTTTATCATTCTTGATCGATTGGTGGGTGCATTTGCGCCCACTATTTTTATTGGAGGTGTGTTTTCATCGCTGCGCAGGATATGCAGATCAACGAGGAGATTCGTGACGCAGAAGTTCGTCTGATCGACGAGAACGGCCAGCAGCTGGGCATCATGGATGTCCGTGCCGCACAGCGCCTTGCCGACGAACGAGAACTGGATCTTGTCAAGGTCTCCAACAATGTCCCCCCCACCTGCAAACTCATGGACTACAGCAAGTATCGCTACGACATGATCAAGCGGGAGAAGGAACAAAAAAAGAACCAAAAGATCGTCGAAACCAAAGAAATCCGCCTGTCTGCGACCATCGACGTCCACGACATGGAAGTCAAGTCCAAGCAGTGCGTGAAGTTCTTGCAAAACGGTGACAAGGTGAAGGTCTCCATCCGCTTCCGCGGCAGACAAATCACCAAGGGCGAGCTTGGACAAGACGTCATGAAGACATTCTTTGACATGGTGTCCGAAGCCGCAACGATGGAACGTGCGCCCAAGCAAGAGGGCAGAAATATGTTCATGGTGCTTGCACCCAAAAATTGATGTAACAAACAGTAGGAGGAACCACAATGCCGAAAATCAAAACCCATCGCGGCGCAGCAAAGCGTTTTAGCCTGACCAAGTCCGGCAAAATCAAGCGCGGCAAGGCTTACAAGAGCCACATTCTCACCAAAAAGTCCACCAAGAGACTCCGCGGCCTTCGTCAGGTCGGCTACATTGCCGATTGTGAAGCAAAGAAAGTTCGCGAGCTGATCCCGTATAAGTAAGGAGGAAAGAAACCATGGCAAGAATCAAGAGAGCAGTCAACGCCGTTAAGAAACGCCGTAAAGTCCTCCGCGCAGCAAAGGGATACTTTGGCACAAAGAGCAAGCAGTACCGTGCCGCAACGCAGCAGGTCATGAAGTCGATGGCGTATGCCTACGTCGGCAGAAAGCTCAAGAAGCGCGAATACCGCAGACTGTGGATCGCCCGTATCAATGCAGGCGCCCGCATGAACGGCACCACCTACAGCCGTCTCATCAACGGTCTGAAGCTGGCAAACGTCGACATCAACCGCAAGGTTTTGGCAGATCTCGCCATCACCGACATGAACGCGTTTGCAAACCTGTGCGACGTGGCAAAAGCCGCCCGCAACGACTAATTTCCAAAAGCAAAAGGGCTGCTGCATCTGCAACAGCCTTTTTTGTTTGCAAAAAGGAGCCGAAAAACGGCTCCTTTGCTATGCTTTGGGTTACGCCTCCGGTGTGGCGGTGGCGGTGACGCTCTCGAAGGGCTTCAGTGCAAAGGCGAGCCCTTCCGATTCGGTGTGGATGGTGGTGACGGAGCTGTCCGTGATCAGCGCAGTGATGGAGGACATGAACGTGTTGCCATAGATGTAGTCGATAATGTCCTCTTTGGCGGCTTCGAAGGTGTCCATGGGCACAACGCCCGTTTCCCCTGCGACGCGGCGGAAGATATAGCGATACGTCACGCCGTCGCTTTCGGTGCTGCAAGATCCGATTTCGCCCACGGCAAGCGTGTTTGCCGTATCGAATACTGCCGCGTCATACAGGCTGTCGTCGGCGCTGATGGCGTAGGCATGCATGGCGTCGTGCACGGTGTTGAGGTTGTCCTCGCCAAGAAACAGGGTGTCAAAATCCGTCTGCGCCTGCGTAACCAGCGCGGCAAACGCATCGTCGTCGATGCCGCTAGTGATATACATTTCCACAAAGATGCTGCCATCGGGCACATACAGCGACGGGTAGTCGGCGCCGTTCAGATACAGCAGCAGATTCTTGGTGTAATCGCCTGCCGTGTAGCCGTCCACATAGGTGTCCTTCACGACCGCCTCATAACCCGCTTGCAGCGTGTCGTCGGAGAGCGTGGTGTTCGCCTTGTAGTTGGCAAGCATGAGGTTGAAGTACAGGGACGCCTCGCGGGAATCCACATACATCTGTGTGAACTGTTCCTCGGTCAGCCCCGCGTCCGCCAAGAACGTTTCGGCAGTCGCAAACGAGCCGCCCTCGTCGGTCAGGTTCGCGGTGATGGCGTCGGCTGCGGTCTGCTTTGCCGTTTCGACCTCTGCCAAGCCGTCTGCGTCCAGCGTGAAGCCGTCCCGCTCCGCCGTGTAGAGGATCGCCGCCTGCAAGACAAGCTCGTTGAGGACTTCGTTCTTGAGCCCCAAGACGCCCGCGTCGGTGGTTGTGTCATAATAGCCGCCCGAATACAGCCCCGCTTCGTAGTATTTTTGGTACACGGTCTGATCGTCCAGCTTGTACGCCTTGATGGCGTTATAGCGCTGCTGCACTTGGTACTGCCAAACGCACATCAGCACGGTCACATCGCCTACCGTGGCGATTGCTTCCGCTTGGTCTGCGTCCGACGGCGTGTCGGGCGTGTCTTGCTTGCTGCACGCAAACCCGCAAACCGCCAATGCGGCGATCAGCAGCCATGCAACGATGGATTTCTTCATAAGGATTACCTCTCTTTGATTTGATAAACTTCGTCTAAAATGTCGCCGTTCAGCCCCAGCAGCGCCGCAATGCGAATGGCGTCACGGGGGACGGGCGCGTTGGGATCGACAAGGCACAGCCGATGGTCGATGCGGTCGGGCAGCGCATCCGCGTCGTCCTGTGCGTCGTCCTGCAGCCCCATAATGCGATAGTGCCGCGATGCGTAACGGCTCACGCCGTCGTAGTGGGTGGCAAACAGCGCCATGGCGTTTTGCCGATCGAACCAGCGCACCGCGCCGCAAACAAGCTGCTTGCCCTCCTCGGGATTGGTGCTGCGGGCAGGCTCGTCGAACAGCGCCAGCGTCAAGCCGTCCGCTGCAAACGCGGCAGCTTCATTCAGCGCTTGGATTTCTTTGCCAAAGCTGGAAAGCCCTTGCCGCCCGTCCTCTTGCGTATCGGACAGCAGCAAATGCGAAAACAGCGGCGTTGCAAACGCCCGCGCAATGGGAAACAGTCCCAAATGCACCAGCAGCACATTCAGCGCCAACGTCTTGATGGCGACGCTCTTGCCGCCCATGTTCGCGCCCGTGATGACGGTGCTGCCCATCTTTGGCGCGATGGAAACCGGTGTAAACGGCACCCCGTTTCGTGCCCAAGCATCCGCCAGCATGGGGTTTTTGCCCGCCTCCATGGCAAGCGTGTGCGCGGTCAGCGTCGGAAACGTGCCGCCAAAGCGACGGGCAAGCGCCGCCTTCGCAAAGGTCAAGTCCAGCGTGCCGATGGCGTCGCAGCGCGTTCGCACGGCGTCGCACCAAGGCGCAAGCGCTTGGGCAAGCGACTGCCGCACCCGTTCCTCCTCTGCCGCCTCCTGCGCCACAAGCTGCGTCCACCCCGCGTCGTTTGGATCCATGGTGCGCTTTTGTTGCCGAAGCGCAAAAAGGCGTGGGTTGCCTGTGCTGCTGACGGAAAACGCGGGCGTTCCGGTCTTGTCAGGGTCGAGCAGCGCAAGCGGCTCTGAAAGCGCCGAAAGGCACAAGCCGCAAAGTACCTCCCGATCTTGGTACGCTTCGCACGCTTTGGACAGCGTGCCAAGCTGCAGCAAAAACCGCTTCCATTCGAAAAAATCGACGTCCGTGGCGGTACGCGATTCCACCGCCTTGAGCGAGCCGCGCACCTCGAAAAAGCCCATCAGTGCCCGCAGCAGCGCGTTGGGTGCGGGATGCTGCACCGCCGCTTGCGTGCGAAGCAGGGACTGCTCCAACGACGTCCGCTGCGTGGGCGACGCCGCCTCAAGAAGCCGCTTTTGCTCCGCGCCGTAAGGCGACACGGGCTCCAACGCGTCCAAGACGTAGCGCAAGCCAATCTGCTGTTGTTGGGCGTACGAAAGCTCCATGCTCACTCCCTCATCACATCCAATACGGGCACGTCCACCGCTTGCTGCATGGCATTTTGAAGCAAAAGCGCGTCGAAATGCGCCCCGTATGCAGAGATTGGGTCTACCGTCACCGCCAGCAGGCGCATGGTGGTAAACGATTCCAAAACAAACCCGCAAAGCGACAGCTTTTGCACCATCTCGCGGGACAAAAACACCTTGCTGCCGTCCTCGACGCAAAGGACGCGCCGCATTTTTGGCAGCCGCAGCAACGGCTGTACGCGGGCGTCGGTCACCGCGCCGCGCATACAAAGCGCCGATGCGCCGCCCTGCAAAAGCGTCAACGCCTCCGCCCCGTCGTCCGTTTCGAACACCGCATCGTGAAGCGCCGCATAGCGCTTGGACGGCAATGCCGCAAAGCTCGCGCAGCGCGGCAAGGTCAAAAGCGATGCTGCCGCCGCCGTTTCCGCCACGACCGTTTCAAGATCGGGGCAAAGCGATGCGCCCGTGGAAAGCACCAACGCGTCGCACACGTCCGGCGTCGCAATGGAACGGCGCGAAATCGCACCGTCGATGAGGATGCGCGTCGCGCCCAGTCGGAAGAACCGCTGTGCAACGTCCGCCTGCTGCTCTTTGAGCGACGGGCCGCACAGTGCGACGTGTCCTGCGCTTTTTGCGCGCACCAGCACCACATTGCCCAAGGGCGTGCCAAACGGTGTGGCGTCCACGATCTCTTTGGTGACGTCCGACGCGGCAAGCAGATGCGTGGTGGTGGCAAACAGCGTGCCCGCCTCCACCGCGATGGTGGGCTTGGGCGTGTCGGTCGCCACGTCGCGCGCCTCGCCGTCCCGTCCGATGGACGTCAGCGCAAGGGAAACGCCCGTGCCCCGATACCCTTTTAATACGCGCAGCAACGCCGTGGTTTTGCCCGCGTTCTTGCACATGCCGACAAACGACACGACGGGATACGGTTGTACGAGCGTGAACAGATTCATTTTGCCCAAAGATCGTCGGGATATTGCCCCGCCGCCTTCATCGCACGGATGGCGTCCTTGAGAATGGGCAGGTCGGGACGGTTGGTTACGCCGTGCCAACGTGCCGACGTGGTCAGCACCTGAATGGAGATTTTGCCCTCCTGCATCAGCGTGTCCAGCACACGCGGCAGCAGGTATTCGCACTTCATCGGATTGACGGGCAGGTTTTCCGCAAGGAATGCAGGAAAGCGCGCTTCGAATTCGTCCAGCACGCTGCGCTGCAGCCCAAACAGGTTCATGGACACGGTGGTGTCCAGCGCCAAGGGCGTATACGTTTTGCCGTCGTCCTCGGTGAACGCCGCCGCGCCGTCGCGCTTTTCGATTTTGAGGCGTTCTTCAAGCGCCACCAGCTTGCCGTCGGCGCCCACTTTGCAAACGCCGCGTGCCACCGAGCCGTAATCGGACAGGGTGTTGCCCAGCTCATAGCCCACCATGGCGTATTCGTTGTCGTCGTGGGGCGCGTCGAGGAACTTGTAAATTTTGGTGAACGCGTCGGCGCCGTAGAAGTCGTCGGCGTTCAGCACTGCGAAGGGGCCGTCCAGATACGGCTTTGCGCACAGGATGGCGTGGGCGGTGCCCCAAGGCTTGACGCGGCCCTCGGGAATCGCAAACCCGTCGGGCAGCGCGTCCATCGTCTGGAACGCGTATTGCAGCGTCACATGGGGGCGAATCCGCTTGCCGATGCGCGCCTCAAAATCGGCTTCCATCTCTTTTTTGATGATGCAGACGACCTTGGAAAAGCCGGCGCGCATCGCGTCATAGATGGAGTAATCCAAAATGACCTGATCCCGCTCGTCAATCGGCTCAATCTGCTTCAGCCCGCCAAAGCGGCTGCCCATGCCTGCTGCCATAATCAGCAATGTCGGTTTGTTCATATTGTTTCTCCTTATAGGAATGTAGTACAATCGCCCAGCGGCTTGCGATCCTTGGGGCCGCTTGTGCAAACGGCGGGATAGCCCACCGCCACAACGGCGCGCACGCGCATCCCGCTCGGGACGTGCGCCAACGCGCAAAACGCGTCCTCGTCGACAGAGCCCAAAATGCAGCTTGCCAAGCCGCGTTCGCCCGCGGCAAGGCACAGATGCGCCGCCGCCACGCCCGCGTCAACGGCGTTGAAGTCGTGCACGCGCCCCGACACCACCGTGGTGGCAGCGGGAACGGCAATGGCGATGAACGCGGGACACTGCGCCGCCCAATCGTTGGGAAACAGCTTTGCCACCGCCTTGGCGCGCACGCCGTCCGCAGGATAGAAATGCCACGGTTGGGCGTTGAACGCGTTGGGCGCAAAGCGTGCCGCGTCGCAAAGATCCAAAAGCGTCCCGCGTGGAATCGGGTCTTTTCGATACGCACGGCAGCTTGCGTTGGTTTGGGTCAGCTCCTTGATCGTCATGGTTCCTCCACCGTCACCAAAAACTTTTCTAACAGTTCGCGGGGGCGATAATTCGTTTTGGAATAGCGCAGTCCCGCGTCGCCGCCGTCGTCCTCGCGGTTGACGGTGTCCGCTTCGGGGCACAGCCTTGCGAAGGCTTGGGCGATGGCGGGATACGCGCCGGGCACATCCAGCCGCGCCTTTTCGACGTGGACATACAGCGTGCCCTTCTTGACCTGCCCGATGGCAAGCGCCACCACCTCGCCGCCGATGCGCAGGCAGACGGCGGTTTGCTTGAGCCGCACGCGATTGTGCAGCAGCTCCCGCGCTCCGTGCAGCTCGTTTCGCTCCAGCGCGCTTGCGTCGGGATGCTGGGCGGCGTACACGTCCAAGAACGCTTCCGCCTGTCGCTCAGTCGCTTCGTCCTCGACCCGCACGCACACGGCGTCGGGATTGTCGCGGGTAAAGCGGTTGACATGGTTCTTTTGCGTGTGCAGCGCCTTGCCCGCATAGGTGCGAAACGCATCTGCGTCATAAAGGTAGTCCGCCCAATCGCGGATGCTCTCGGCGTGCATCCTTGCGCCGTAGCGCGCCGCAAGCTTGGGAATTGCCGCCGCGGGGACGACGCAGTAGCGAAGCGGAATCTGCCGCGCCGTGGCGTCCGCCTCGATTGCCAAAAATGCCGCGTCCGCATCGCCCTTGCCAATCGGCACGGTGTAGCATTCGCCGTACGCGCCGTAGCCTGCGCGGATGCACAGCATGTCCGATACGATGGCAAAGTACGACACATAGATGTCCCGCCATTGATAGACGGCGCCCAGTGTATTGTCGCAAATGCCATAGGCGTAGGATGCAAAAAACGGTGCCAGCACCGTGATGTTGTCTTCTGTCAAACGTTCAAACTGAATCATACATTTCTCCGTATACAGTATACCACAAAATCCCCGTTTGTACAGCAACAAATGCAACGTGGCATTGACGGCAAGGAAAAAAGCGTGTAAAATAGGGCTGTTTGATATTGGAAAGGACGACGTAGAAATGAAACTGATCGCTTTTGACTTGGATGGCACGCTCTGCAACACGCTGCAGGATATTACCGATTCGCTCAACCGCGCACTGGCTGTGGGCAGCTTCCCCACCTTCACGTTGGAGGAAGTCAGCGGCATGGTGGGCAGAAGCATCACCTACATGTGTCAGCGCGCCATGCCCAAGGGGCACGAGAACGATTGGGAGAATGTGCAGACCCGCTACTTCGACGATTATGCGCGCCATCTGTGCGACGCCACGCGTCCCTACGACGGCATTTTGCCGCTGCTGTCGGCTTTGAAAGCACGCGGCTATCTGCTGGCGTGCGTCACCAACAAGCCCCATGCCCACGCCGTCAGCATCATCCAAACGCTGTTCCCCGACCACGGAAAGGTGTTCTCCCAAGTGCAGGGGCAAGCCAAGAAGTTCACGCTTAAGCCCGACCCTGCCACCTTGGACTTTGTCATGCAACACCTTGGCGTCAGCAAGGAAGACGCCATCTATGTGGGCGATTCCGAAGTGGACGTCCTCTTTGCCGAAAACACCGGACTGCGCTTTGTGGGCTGCGGTTGGGGCTTACGCGGCGAAGCGTTCCTCAAGGAATGCGGCGCAACAACCGTCATCGATACGCCGATGGCGCTTTTGAACGTGCTGGACGACTGGAAGTTCTAAAATAACCCGATTGCACTGCGCCCCGTTGTTGTGATATACTATCTCAAACGGGGCGTTTTCGTACCCGCAGAATTTGAGAGGGGCAATCACATGGAAACCTACGCACAACAGCAATACGATCAGACGCAGCTTGCATCGGCTGCCAAGAAGGCGATGATCTTTGGCATCATTGCCATCGCAACGTCCGCCGCCGTCATTGGCGTGATCTTCGGCATTCTTGCGCTTTGCGCGTACAAAAAAGCCAAGACGCTTGCCGAACGCTATCGCATCCCGCTGTCCAAAAAGGCGACGATCGGGCAGATTCTGGGGCTGGTGGGGCTGATCTTGGGCGCCGTCGCCGTCGTCTGCTACATCATCGCCATCGTCGTTTCCCTCGCATGGGCAGGCGCCAACTGCACCCAATATTCCTCCAACATCCTCGACAGCGTCAAAGAGTTCAACTAATTTCCCGTATGCAAAACGGGACGGATGTCCTCCGTCCCGCGTTGTTGTACCTATATAAACTTGTTCCCTATTGGTTCTTGCACATCCGTTCCAGCATCCGCTGCAGCTCCCGCGCCACCACGTCGGGCGAAACGATGGTCACATCGCCGCCAAAGGCGCAGACCCAGCCGAAAAACGGCTCCGACACCGCCACCCGCACATGGGCAAGAAACGTGCCGCCGTCCTCCTTGCGCAAAAAGACGTCCTTGCCGAACCGATCCACCACCACGCCGATCAACGCGTTTTGACAGCGCAGCACCACGTCCACTTCCTCGCCCGCGAACATCGAGAAGTTGCGCTGCGTGTATTTTGCCATGTCCACCTTTTCAAACGCGTCGGCGCCCTGCCGCGCTTCTTCCGAAACGGCGATCTCGTTCATCTTGTCCACGCGGTAGTGCTTGAGCCGATTTGCCTTGGCGTCGAACGCAATCAGGTAGTAGTTTTCATCGTCCCACGCCAGCGCGAACGGGCTGACCTCGTAGCGCGCGCCCTCGTGGCGAAACACGGGCTTCTTGTCCACGTCATATTGCCAATAGCGAAACGTGACGCGCCGGTCTTCCCCAATGGCGGTGTGGATGGCGTCGATGTTGTAGTAGATGGATTCGTTGGCGGATTTGCCGCGATTCTGCACATACACCTGCCGACGCAGCAGCTGCGCTTCGTGGCGGCTGCTCAACGACGCCAGCTTCTTAATCAGCTCCATGGTCTTCTTTTCGGACAGAAACTTGGCTGCCTGCACGCTGTCCACCAGCGTTTTCAGCTCTGCCAATTCGAATCGGCGCTCCGCCACATAATAGCCAAGCTGCCGATTGACCCGCGTCTTTTCGATTTCCATGCCGTACTGCTGCAGCGTTTCCACGTCGGACGCAATGCTTTTGCGCTCGGCAGCCACGCCCGCCGCTTCAAGGCGCGCAATGATTTGCTCCGTGGTCAAGGGATGCTGCTCGTCCGTTTCCATCAGGTAATCGCGCACGTACAGCAGCTTGATTTTTTGGTTGTCCCGCTTCGCCATGTGTTATGCTCCTCCGTTTAACAAGGTGTGCAGCATCGCAAGGTAGCCCTTTGCCGCGTCGGACAGCTCCGCAAGCGATACCGATTCGTCGATGGTGTGCGCCAACGCTTCCTGCGATGGCCCGTAGCCGATGCACCGCACGCCCGCTTCGCCGCCGTAATAGCTGCCGTTCGTGCAAAAGCGATAGCCCGTAATCTTTGGTGACAGCCCCACCGCTTCCATCGCACGCTGCACGCGGCGCACGTCGTCGTCGGGCGGCTGCACCCATGCGGGGAAAAAGCGTTCCGCCGCCACCGTTTCGCCCGTATAGCAAACGGCTTCCCCGCAAGTAAAGCCCACACGCGCCCGCAGCGTGGCGTCCTTTGCCTGCTCCTCTTGGATGATTTTTTGAATCGGCGCCAAGACGCTTTCTCGCGTTTCGTCGGGCAACAGCCGTCGGTCGAACGTGGCGCGGCAGTGGTGCGGCACCACCGAAGCGCCCGGATACGGCTCGGAAAGGATGTCCGTCAAAACCAAGATGCCGTCGCCCTGCATCCGCGCATCCACCGTGGGCGGCAGCGCCGCGATGCGTTCAATCAGGCGGCACATCGCCACCGCCGCGTTGACGCCCTGTTCGGGGTTGGCGCTGTGGCACGGGACGCCGAACGTTTCCAAAACCAGCTCAGCGCGCCCGCGTTGGCTGCATTTCAAGTTGCCCTCGGACGCTTCCCCGATGATGACAAGATCGGGCTTCACCGCTTCGCCGACGCTGCGGGCGCAAACGCCTTCAAAGCATTCCTCCTGCACCACGCCTGCAAAGCACAGCTCACCCGCAAAATCGCCGCCCGTTTCGGCAAGGAACCGTGCCGCTGCCACCGCAAACGCCGCGTCCGCGCCCTTCATGTCGGTGGCGCCCCGTCCGTACAGCCTGCCGTCGCGCACCGTGGGGCAAAACGGCGGGCTCGTCCAGTCCGACGCATTCTTGCACGGAACGGTGTCGATGTGTCCGTCAAACAGCACGCGCTTGCCCGCACGTTTTCCACGCGCACGCGCCAGCACGCTGCCATAGCGATCGTATGTGACGTCCGAAAACCCGTGCCCTTGCAGATAGTTCCCCAACAGCACGGCGACGCCCTGTTCCTGCCCCGAACCGCTTTCCGTCTCAATCAGCCGCTTGAGCAGCGATACCACTTCGTCAAGCATTGGCCTGCTCCAACACCGTGCCGCCGCACGCCGTTGTGCGCACGCCATGTTCCACCGCCAACACGCCGCCCACCAACACGGTTTCGATGCCCGTGCAGCATTGCCGCGGCGCATCGTAGGTGCAGCGTTCGTGTACGGCGTTGGGGTCGAACACCAAAAGATCGGCGTCGGCGCCCAAGGCGATGCGGCCCTTGCGCTGCAGCCCGTACCGATCGGCAGGCTGCATGGTCATTTTATGAATTGCCTCCTCAAGCGTCAGCACCTGCTGCTCCTTGACGAGCCGTTCCAAGATGCGCACGAACGTGCCGTACACCCGCGGATGGGGATTGCCCTCCGTGGGGTAGGTGGCGTCGGAGATGACGTAGCACAGCGGATGCTTGAGGATGCGGCAGATGTCGGATTCCTTGGTGATAAAATCAATCATGGACACGGCACAGGATTCCCGCGCCAGCAGATCCGCCACGAACATGCCGGGCTCTTGCCCCGCGCAGCAGTCCGCGATGCTTCTGCCAACGTAGCGTTCGTCCTCGGCGCAATGCACCGACGACAGGGTGATGTTCTCCCAGCCAATCAGCCGCGCATAGTTGTCGAAATCGTCACCCGTGCGGAACCGTTCGCACAGCGCTTTCTTCATGGCAGGCTCCGAAAGCCGCGCCGCAATCGCCGCCGTGCCGCCCTGCAAAAACTCCGGCGGCATGATTTGCAGCAGCTGCGTGCTGCCTGCCGTATAGGGATACGCGTCGCAGCAGACGTCGATTCCGTCCTCCCGCGCACGTTCCAAACGCTTGAGCGCCGTTTCGGCAAGCCAGTCCCAGTTTTGCTTGCCAATTGCCTTCAGATGGCTGATTTGCAAGGGCACGCCCAGCGTCTGCGCCACAAAAAGCATCTCCTCAATGGACGGCATCAGCCGCATCGCCTCGGCGCGCATATGCACCGACAGCATGACGTGCGTCCCCTTCAGCGGCGCCAGCGCGCGCAAAAGCCCTGCCGTATCGTAGAAGCATTCGGGCGCATACCCAAGCCCCAGCGAGACGCCCAACGCACCCTCGCCCAGCGTCCGTTCCAACAGACGATGGATGGCGCGCTCGTCCTGCGCGTCCAGCTCGGTCTTGGCAAACCCTGCGACGGCGGCGCGGATCGTGCCCGCACCCGCCAGCATCGCCGCATGGATGGGCAGCGGACGCTGCTTGAGCGCCGCTTGGTACGCAGCCAAGCTCTCGATGGGCGTGTCGCCTAAATCGCCCGTAATCGGCGCCAGATACGACGCCGTCGCACGCGCATATTGCCCAAATACGGGCGCCGCCGAAAGCCCGCAGTTGCCGTTGCAGACGGTGGTCAGCCCTTGCAAAAGCTCGGCTTCGCCAAACCCGTCCCGAAACAGCGCCGCGTCCGCGTGGCGGTGCATATCCAAAAATCCGGGCGTGACCGTCTTGCCTGAAGCGTCCAATACCCGCGCCGCCGTCGCGCCGCAAAGATGTCCGACGGCGGTGATTTTTCCGTCCTGCACGCCCACATCCGCCGCAAAGGCGGGGCTGCCGCTGCCGTCGATCACCATGCCGTTTTTCAGGATCGTATCGAATTCCAAAGCGCTATGCCTCCTGTTTTCGTTACCTCTATTGTAGCACGCAAGCGCGCGCGTTGCAACGCGACAGAACGCAAAAATCCACCCAAACGGGTGGATTCAGGTCGATTTCGGTCACGGCTCGTACGGAAACGTCTGCATCAGCTCCAGCTTGAATTGATTGGCGCGATGCTTTTGGTCGATGCGCGCCTTGACGGCAGGGTCGTCGATCTCGCCCGTGCGAATGTAGCGATCCAGCGTGGAATACGCAAAGCCCAAATTGTCCTCGTCCGTCTTGCCGCACAGCCCGTCGCTGGGCGTTTTGTGAATCAGCGCGTCGGGCAGCCCCAGCGCCGTGCCGAGCGTCTTGACCTCCTGCACGGTGAGCTTGCCCAAGGGGCAAACGTCGCCCACGGAATCGCCGTAGCGCGTGGAATAGCCGACCCAGTCCTCGCTGAGATTGCAGGTGTTGACCACTCTGCCGTTCTCGCTTTGGGATACGGCGTACAGCGTGCTCATGCGCAGACGCGGCGCAAGGTTGATTTGCGCCTGTTCGCTGATGGCAACGCCGCTATCCAAAAGTGCCGACTCCACGCCCGCATACGCGGCGGCGATGTTGACCACATAGTGCCGAATGCCCAAGTGCCGCACCAAAAGCTTTGCGTCCGCAATGTCGTACTGCACGCCGTTGGGCATGAGAACGCCAAGCACGCGCTCCTTGCCCAGCGCCGCAACGCACAGCGCCGCCGTCACCGAGCTGTCCTTGCCGCCCGAAATGCCGATCACCGCGCTGCAGCCGTCGCCGTTTTGCAAAAACCAAGCGCGAAGCCACGCAATCAAGTCTTGCTTGACCCGTTCCACATCAAATGCCATGGGCGCCTCCTATGCACGCAGTCGAATGTTCTTCTCGGCAAGGATTGCCAAGACGCCGTCGATGAATACCTGTACCTCCGATTTGGACAGGGTCTTGACGGGCGACACAAAATGCAGGCGAATCGTCACGCTCTTGCCCTCCGCCTCGTACACGTCCACCAGCGAAATGCCCTGCAGCTCGGCACACTGCGCCGCAAGGAACGGCGCGGTCACGTCCGCATAGGTGACTTCGTTTGCAACCGCAAAGGAAAGGTCGATGTCGATGCCGGGAAACTTGGACGGCTCGCGGTAGTGGATTCCGCTGCCCGCGATGGATTGGAGCGTGTCCAAATCGATCTCCGCCACTGCCACGTTTGCCTTGCGGTCGATGGCGTCCTGCACCGTGGGATGCACGGCGGCAAGATAGCCGATTGCGACGCCGTCCAGCAGCAGCGCGGCGGTGTTTGCGGGATGCTGCCACGCCCATACGGGCGCGATGTGGCGGCAGGTCAGCGCTTTGCGGCGCAGCGCAAACAGCAGATTGACCAGCATATCCCGCGTGCGCAGGAACAAATCCCGTTCGCTCTCGCCGTGCGAAAGCATGCAAAGCCCCAATGTGCGCCGCTCGTTGCACGTTCCGTCTGCTTTAAGCCCCTGTACGGTGCGCCCCATTTCAAAGACGCCGAAGGTGGGCGCGTAAAAGCGATTCTCGTTCAGCACGGGCAGCAGCGTTTGCATCATGCTGTTGCGCAGCATGGCGTTGTCGGGCGACTGCGCGTTCAGTACCGTCACGTTTTGCGGCACGGGAATGTTCAGCCCGTTCAGCTTTTTCGCGTCGCACCACAGGTAGGTCTGCACCTCGTGCAGCCCAAATTCTTTGACCAAATCGTCCTTGATCGCCGCCTCGTCCGCCTTGCCGCGTTGGGGCAGAATCGGGCGCAGCGCGCTCATGGTGGTCTCGATGCGGAAGTTGTCGTAGCCGTAAATCCGCGTGATTTCCTCGATGACGTCGGCACGAATGGTCACGTCCTTGGTGGCGCGCCACGACGGGACGACCACGGTGTACCGCACGCCGTCACGGGTCACGGCAAAGCCCAGCCGCGTCAGCGTGTCGGCAATCTGCGCGCCGTCGATGTCGATGCCCGTGTAGCGATCGACAAACGCCTTGTCAAACGACAGCGTGACGGTGGGATAGTGGTACAAGTACCGATCGGTAAAGCGCGACGCCACCACGGCGTGCGGGTCGATGGCAAGCAGCAGCCGCAAGAACCGTGCCGTCGCCTGCTCGCACAGGACAGGGTCGAGCGTCTTTTCGTAGCGCATGCTGGCGTCGGTGCGCAGCCCAATGCGCGTGGACGTTTTGCGCACGGAGACGGCTTGGAACGTGGCGCTCTCCAGCGTCACAGAATCGGTATCGGCAACGATCTCGCTGTCCAGCCCGCCCATGACGCCCGCCACCGCAACGGGCAAATCGTCGTTGCAAATCATGAGCGTTTCGGGGTCGATGTGGCGCTTGACGCCGTCCAGCGTTTCAAACGGGAAAGGCTCTGCAAAGCGCTTGACGGAAATGCAGTCGATGCGGCGCGAATCAAACGCGTGGGTCGGCTGCCCCAACTCCAGCATGATGTAGTTGGTCAAGTCCGCAAGAAGCGAAATGGCGCGCATGCCGCAATAGTATAGACGAATCTGCATGGCAATCGGGCTGACCTTTTGCGTGATGTGATCGACCCGCATGGCGGTATACCGATGGCAAAGCGCTTCGTCGATGCCGCCCAACGACACGGGCGCCAGCGCGTCGAACGCGTTTACGTCCGCAAGGTCGAGCGGCAGCAGCGGTCGTTTGGCGATGGCGGAGAACTCGCGGGCGATGCCGTAATGTCCCCACAGGTCGGGGCGATTGGTGAGCGATTTGTTGTCCACCTCGAAGACCAAGTCGTCGATGGGGTACAGGTCTTTGATATTTGCGCCAAGCGGCGCATCGCACGGCAGCTCTAAAAGCCCCGCAGACGATTCCGCAATGCCCAATTCCTGCGCCGAGCAGCACATCCCGCGGGACACGACGCCCGCGACGTTGGCTTCTTGGATGGTCATGCCCACCACCGAAGCGCCAAACGGTGCAAACGGCACGCGCATCCCAACGCGCACGTTTTGCGCGCCGCACACGCAGGCGTCGGTATGGTCGCCCAAGTTCAGCGTCAGCAGATGCAGCTTTTGCGAATTGGGGTGCGCGTCCACCGTCAAAATCTCTGCCACGACGACGCCGTTCACCGCGGCGCCCTTTTGTTCGATTTCTTCCACCTCGGCGGTGGACAGCGTAAAGCGGTGAATCAGCTCCTCGCGGTCCAGCCCCGAAAGGTCAACATATTCGGAAATCCAATTCATGGATACTTTCATGGCGCGTTCCTCCTACTGCACGAATTGGTCTAAGGACTTCAGATTGCCGCTGTTCAAATCGCGGATATCCTTGATCCCATATTGCATCATCGCAAGCCGCGTGAGCCCCAGCCCAAACGCGAAGCCCGTGTACTTCTCGGTGTCGATGCCGCCTGCTTCCAGCACGTTGGGATGAATCATCCCGCACGGGCAAAGCTCCAGCCAGCCGCTGTTCTTGCAGGACGGGCAGCCCTTGCCGCCGCAGATCAGGCAGGAAATGTCCAGCTCGAACCCCGGCTCGACGAACGGGAAGAAGCCCGGACGCAGCCGCACCTTGACGTCGCGGCGGAACACCTCGGACAGCATGGTCTTCATGAAATAGATGAGGTTGGAGATGGAGATATTCTCGTCAATCATGATGCCTTCCATTTGGAAAAACGTGTTTTCGTGACAGGCGTCGGTGCTTTCGTTGCGGAAGCATCTGCCCGGAAAGATGGCGCGCAGCGGTGTGCCGTACTTGCGCATGATGGCGTTTTGTGCGGCGGACGTGTGGGTTTTGAGCAGCTGTCCGTTGGAAAGGTAGTAGGTGTCCTGCATATCGCGTGCCGGATGATGTTTGGGGATGTTCAGCGCCTCGAAGCAGTGATAATCGTCTACGATCTCGTCGTAGTCCTCGATGGTAAAGCCCATGGAGGCAAAGATTTGCTCGACTTCGCGCTGCACCAGCGTGATGGGATGGTAGGAGCCCGCCGTGCAGGCGGTGGGCAGCGTCAAATCGTATGGCGCGGTGGCTGCCAAGCGTGCCGAAAGCGCACGCTGCTGCGCGTCCGCAATCTTCTGTGCGATGGCTTCCGTCGCCTCGTCCTTGAGGGCGTTGACCTGCGCGCCGTAGGCGGGTCGCGCTTGGGGAGGCAGCGTCGCCATGTTCTTGAGCAAGCCTGTGATTTCGCCCTTTTTGCCAAGGTACTGCACCCGCAGCGCGTCAAACGCTTCTGCGGTCTCTGCCTGCGCCAGTTGTGCATAGAACTGTGTGCGCAGCTCGTCCATTGTTGTGTTCATGATTCCTCCTAAAGAAAACGCCCCATGCGATGCATGGGACGAAATGAAATTCCGCGGTACCACCCAGATTACAGGCAAGCGCCTGTCTCTTTGCCCCCAATAACGCAGGGATGCGCCCAAATGGGATGCTCAAACGGTGAACCTTCGGATGCAGGCTTTGCGCTTCCGCTTACAGCCGCGGCGGAAACTCTCTACGGCGGTGTTTGCACCCTACTCTGCCGTCTTCATTGCGGGTTCATTGTATCGCAAGCCCGCGATTCTGTCAACCGTTGCCGTCGGATTTTTCGCGGCATTTTTCGCCGCGATACGGGCAATCCGCCTTGCAGTAGGCGCACGCGCACTTTCCGCGGCGACGGTTTCGCACCAACAGCACCACCACGCCCGCCGCCAACGCTGCCACCAGCCCCAGCAGCACCCAGCTGACCGCGTTCATCCGCCAAGCCCCAACAGCGCGCCGATTTGGAACACCGCCGTGGCGCAGACCCACGCAATCAGGCATTGTCCCACGACGATGGCGCCCGCCCATTTTCTGCCAAGCTCGCGGCGAATCGACGCCACCGCCGCCACGCAGGGCGTATACAGCAGGCAAAAGACCAGCAGCGACGCTGCCGACAGCGGCGTCAGAATGCTTTGGATGGTCGTGCCGCCCAGCAGCACCTCCAACGTTGCGACGACGCTTTCCTTTGCCATAAAGCCCGTCACAAGGGCGGTGGAAATCCGCCAGTCGCCAAACCCGCACGGCTTGAAGATGGGCGCAATCACGCCCGCAACCTTGGCAAGAATGCTGGTTTGCGGATCGCTGACGATGTTCAGACGAAAATCAAACGTCTGCAAAAACCACACCACGATGGCGGCGATGAAGATGACGGTAAAGGCTCGCTGCAAAAAGTCTTTCGCCTTGTCCCACAAAAGATGCGCCACGTTCTTGGCGCCGGGCAGGCGATAGTTGGGCAGCTCCATGACGAACGGAACCGCCTCGCCGCGAAACAGCGTCGCCTTGGACAGCAGCGCCACCAGTACGCCCACCAAAATGCCCACAAAATACAGGAGAATCATCGGGATTGCCCCCGCCTTGGGGAAGAACGCCGCCGCAAAGAAGGCATAGATTGGAATTTTTGCCGTGCAGCTCATGAACGGCGTCAGCATGATGGTCAATTTTCTGTCGCGCTCGGACGGCAGCGTGCGGCTTGCCATGACGCCGGGCACGGTGCAGCCGAACCCAATCAGCATCGGCACAATGCTGCGTCCGGAAAGCCCGATCTTTCGCAGCAGTTTATCCATGACGAACGCCACCCGCGCCATGTAGCCGCTGTCCTCCAGCATGGACAGGAAGAAGAACAGCACCACAATGATGGGCAAAAAGCTCAAGACGCTGCCCACGCCGTTGAAGATGCCGTCGATGAGCAGGGAATGAATGACCTCGTTCACGTGCCACGCGGTCAGCGCATTGTCCATCAGCTGCGTCAACGCGTCGATGCCCGATTCCAACAGCGTTTGCAGCCATGCGCCAATGACATTGAACGTCAGAAAGAACACCGCCGCCATGATGAGAATGAACATGGGAATCGCCGTATACTTGCCCGTCAGCACCGCGTCAATCTTGCGGCTGCGGATGTGTTCCTTGCTTTCCTTCGGCTTGACCACCGTGGCGGCGCACAGCTTTTGAATGAACGCAAAACGGGTGTCCGCGATGGCGGCGGCGCGATCCAAACCGCGTTCCGCCTCCATTTGCGTGATGATATGCTCCAAGGTCTCCTTCTCGTTTTGCGTGAGCTGCAGCGCTTCCAGCACCATCGGGTCGCCCTCGATCAGCTTGCTTGCGGCAAACCGCAGCGGCAGCTTTGCGGCAGCCGCGTGGTCATCAATCAGATGCATGATCCCGTGCAGGCAGCGGTGTACCGCGCCGCCGTGATCGTCCTTGTCGCAAAAATCCGTCCTGCCGGGGCGCTCTTGGTATTGCGCGATGTGCAGCGCGTGATCCACCAATTCCTCGACGCCCTCGTTCTTCGACGCCGAAATCGGCACCACGGGCACGCCCAACATGGATTCCATGTCGTTGATGCGCACCGAGCCGCCGTTGCCGCGCACCTCGTCCATCATGTTCAGCGCAATCACCAGCGGCACGTCCAGCTCCATCAGCTGCAGCGTCAGGTACAGGTTGCGCTCAATGTTGGTGGCGTCCACAATGTTGATGATGCAGGTGGGCTTTTCCGTCAAAATGTGCTGCCGCGACACGATCTCCTCGCTGGTGTACGGCGAAAGGGAATAGATGCCCGGCAAATCCGTAATGGAGGTTTCGGGATGCCCCTTGATGACGCCGTCCTTCCGATCGACCGTCACGCCGGGGAAATTGCCCACATGCTGGTTCGAGCCTGTGAGCTGATTGAACAGCGTCGTTTTGCCGCAGTTTTGATTGCCCGCCAACGCAAAGGTCAGCGTGGTGCCCCTGGGCAGCGGCGTCTCGCCCGCTTTCACATGAAAAATGCCGCCCTCGCCAAGCCCCGGGTGCTTGGTGTATTTGGGGCCGCTTTGCCTGTCGCGCCGCTTTTCCGTCGCCTGCACCACCACATCCCGCGGGTCGGTGGGCTCGACGTCGATTTTGTCGGCGTCCGCAAGGCGCAAGGTCAGCTCGTAGCCATGAATGCGCAGCTCCATCGGGTCGCCCATCGGCGCCAGCTTGGTGAGCGTCACTTCCGCACCCGGAATCACGCCCATGTCCAAAAAGTGCTGCCGCAGCGCGCCCTCGCCGCCGACCTTCAAAATCTTGGCAGTTCCGCCAACGGATAATTCTTTGAGTGTCATGCGCTCTCCCCCGCCGCCGCCAATGTTAGGCATGGCGAACCGGCGTGCCTATTTTATCATATTGGATTGCGTTGTCAAGTCGTCTCGGGCATGCTCAATCGGGAAAGGAACGCAAATATCATGCCCTCTGTCATCCTGCGCTTCGGCGAAGGATCTCGCGTGTAAGCGGGAGATTCTTCCTGCTTCGCTGCGTCAGAATGACAACGGAGTGCTGCAATCAAAATGGCGGCAGCGCCGCCATTCCCATAATATCTTCATTTCTTCATTCCCCTCTGTCATCCTGAGGCTATGCCGAAGGATCTCGTTTGTGAGCGGCACACAGCGGGCGGATCATATCCGCCCCCACAAAATGACCGCGCAATGTTAAGGGGCGCATGGCGTGATGTTGCCGTCTCAAGCGAATGGAATGTATCCAAACGCCGTCAGGCATTCACATGGTGAAGCCATATTTCACTTGCGAAGCAAATTTCACAAATCCCGCAAAGGATTTATTTCACATAAAAAAGGAACCGCCGAAGCGGTTCCTTTTGGGGTACTATTGGGATTAGTTGTATCTGCGGCGAAGCACCAGTGCCAAGCCGAGGATTGCAAGAATCGCAACGCCTGCGAAGACGACGATGTAGCTGTTGGCTTCACCGGTCTTTGCGAGGTTGTAGATGGTCGTGATCTCTGCATCGATTGTGTCGACGTTGATGATCTGGCCGGGTTCGGCTGCCTGTGCAGCTGCCAACAGCGCTTGCGCATTTGCAAGTTCTGCTGCCCACTGTGCCTGCAGTCCTGCGGAGAGACCTGCGAACGTCTCGGTCGGGACGGGGTTGTCGTCTACGTCTACCACGACGTTGCCATTTGCATCTTCTTGATACATGAAGTCCTCAGCATATTCGATCGCTGCTTCCAATGCGGATGTGTCGTAGGTGCGAACAAGGACGATACGGCCTTGGCCTGCGGGATCTGCATACTCTGCCGGCACGTTGTGGATGGTGGTGTCACCTTCCGTCGTGGCGGGCATGGTGTAGAAGTAGTTGATCAGAACCTGGTTGTCAAGCATTGCCGGCTCAGTCAGAACTTTGACGTTTGCTCTGCCGAACATGCCCATGCCATCGCCCTGGTTGAGCAGCATGTAGTCGTGGGATGCGAGGGTGTAGGTCTTGGTCAGATCCAGCGCAACGCCGCCAACCTTGACCTTCTGCACACGGTATTTGGCGGTTGCACTTGCAGCACCCGCCCAAACGCCGGAAGCATCCTTCGTGACGTTTGCTGCGATGTAGGTGTGGATCTCATAGGTCAAACCGGATACCTGCAGGAAGCCGCCGATTTCTTCGACTTCGGTGCCGCGGGATGCCCATTCGAGTGCGTCAAGGATCTGCTGACCGGTGACTTCCACAACACATGCCTGGTTGCTGAACGGATGTACGGTGATGACGTCGCCCAAGGTGATGTCGCCAACTGCGATGTCTGCACGGATGCCGCCGCCATTGACGAAGCCAATGTCAGCACCCATGACGACACGGTATGCATCTGCGCACAGGTCGCCCAGGTTGGTCTCGTACTTACGAACTGCACGGGAACCTTCCGCCAGCTTGGTGGTGAGCAGATAGTCGGTGTGTGCAACAACCTTGCTGATGGCTTCCTGATATTCAGCCTGGAGGCCGTCAATGTAAGCCTGCGTGGCTGCATCGGTTTCGGTGAAGTCGGCCTTCTTGATGAGCTTCATGGTGATGCCATCTTCTGCGAAGGTCAACACGCCGAAGGTTGCGAGCTTGGTGCCCGTCTGGCCAAGGAGAACGTCCTTGCCATCTTTGTCCTTCACGATCTGACCTTCCACTTGGGTATGGCTATGACCATCGATGAATGCGCAAAGGCCGCTCAGCTTCGGGATGATCTCGGTGGACATCCAGGGGGAGGACGCGCCGTCGACGCCAAGGTGACCAACGGCGACAACATAGTCGGCGTCTGCTGCCTTTGCAGCGTCAATGGCATCCTGTGCAGCATTCACCAGACCTGCGCCCGTGGTATCCTGGCAGAAGCCGTAGATGTACTGACCTGCTGCATTCTGGAAGTAGACCGGGGTGGACTTGGTGATGCTTTCCGGTGTGGACAGACCAACGACTGCGTACTTGACGCCCTGATGCTCAAACATCGTGTAAGCGTCGAGAACCGGCGTGGTGGCAACACCGTTGACATAGTTCATGAAGTTTGCGGAAACGTACGGATAGTTCGCCATGTTCACAAGCTCGAAGAAGCGATCCATGCCGTAGTCGAATTCGTGGTTGCCGGGGATTGCAACATCGTAACCCATGTAGTTCATGATGTCGACGATGTATTCGCCCTTGGACATAGCGCCCATGAGGCCGCCCTGTACGTGGTCGCCCGCGTCAGCCAAGATGACTTCGTTGCCCGCTGCGACCAATGCCTTTTCATAGGCTGCAACATCCGCATAACCGAATGTCGTGGCGCTTGCATTGATGTCGCAATGGACGTCGTTGGTGAATACGATGACGAAGTTGGATACCGGCGGGATCGGCGCTGCGCCAACCGTCAGAGCACCAAAGTCGCAGCCATAGGTGCGGTCGGTCTTCGGAACTGCGGTCTGCCCTTCATCGTTCTTGCAAACGGTGATTTCAGTGCCTGCCCAATCGTTCGTCACGACTTCGTTGGAGAGCACCGGGATGACTTCGCCCGCTTCTACGCCATTCGCCAGCGTGAAGTAGAGGGAGAATGCAATGCCGTCACGCACGAAGCAGCCGTAGTCGGAAGCAAATGCCCAACGGGTCTTGCCTGCGCTTACCCAATTGGGGGCGGCATTGACCGTCCAAGCCTTGTCCGTGGAGTTAACCACCTGCGTAATGGGGTTGGTGGTGTTGTAGTAGGTGGAGACGTTTTCCATATCCTGCGAGTTGGCAGCATAGGTCAGCTTCGTGGTATCCCAGTTGATCTCAACCTGTGCGGAGGACAGCAGCTCGTCTTCCTTGATGCCCGTCAGCTTGACGTCAACCTTGATGTAATCGGTACCGGAAATGGTCTCGATCAGATCATCGGTGTAAGCATCGTCGATGACAAAGGTCAGATCGTAAACCGGCTTCTCGGAGGGTTCCGGGGTGTCGGTCGGCGCATCGGTGGGTGCATCGGTAGGTGCATCGGTGGGTGCATCGGTCGGCGCATCGGTCGGTGCATCGGTCGGCGCATCAGTCGGCGCATCGGTCGGTGCATCGGTCGGCGCATCGGTCGGTGCATCGGTGGGCGCATCGGTGGGTGCTCCGGGCGCAACATAAGCGGTTACGTCAGCAGCGGCAGCAACGCGAATCTGCGCATTGTTGTACCAGCCAATGATGCCGATGATGTCAACCTGTGCGCCAAGGAGCGTTACATCAACGGTGGGGAACTTGTAGGTGGCCAGCGTGTTGGTGCCATCCGTGATGCTTGCGCCGTCGGCTGCCAGCGTAACGTTGCTGAACTTCACACGCATGCACTGGTAGGATGCCGGTGCAGCGATGAACTCGGCAAGGGTAAGCTCGGTCAGCGGCAGTTCATTGCCGGAGCTGACCTTGGATACGGTTGCGGAAGTGCCCATCTCGATGAGGCCCTTATAGTCCAGCAATGCGCCGGTTGCCTTGATCTTGTCGCCAACGGCGAAGTCGGCAATCGCGGTCGTTTGCTGGAACACATCGAGACCTGCGGTATCATCCTCAAAGTAGACGTTCGTCTGGGTTCCGCTAAGGGTCGGATCCATAAAGGTGACAATACCTTCGACTTCGAATGCCGTTGTGGTATCACCGCCCGCGAATGCTGTTTTCGCTGCTGCAATGGTAATGGGATCTGCACTCGCTACCATCGGAAGAAGAGCGAAAACCATAACGAGGGAAAGGATAATTGCCAATGCTTTCTTCATAAGTTCATATTCCTCCTGTTATTTTTGTGGGATTGCACAGCCTCCTCTGCTCCCTCCGAATCGCCGAAGCGAATCGGCGCAAAGGAGCGGTGCGGTTTTGCCAACCCCCTACACGAGACCTGCCATTGGCATAGCAAACCCCATGTATACGGTGTTATCTTACCACAGTTTTTTCACAATTGCAAGGGGCGCAACGTATTTTCATGCATAGCAATTTCATGATTCTTTCGTCACGGATATTGATATTCCGAACGGTTGCGTCGAATTTACACCATCTTTTCGCCCACGAAAATGCCGCAGTCGTATTACGCGGCTGCGGCATTCGGTGCGAACGGATTATTGCTTGGGCTGCGTCTTTTTCTTGCGCGCAACCAGCACGATTGCAAGCACGGCGCCTGCCACAATGGCAGCCCCGATCAGGACGAACAGAATAATCAGCCAGACCAGCGATTCGCCCGTTTTTGCCAGATTGTTGATGTGGTTTGCCGCCGCATCGCACGCATCCTGCGTATGGTTGGCGTCTTGCAGCACCGCCGTCGCTTCGTCGTAGGCGCTTTGCCACTTTTCCTTCAGCGGAGCGGAGCAATTAGCATATTCGTCGCTGCTCATAAACGACTGCGCGTACAGAATAGCGGACGACAAGGCGGTGACGTCCACTGTGGACGGAGCGGGCGTTGCCGTGGGCGTGGGCGTCGGCGTAGCGGTGGGCGTTGGTGTTGCCTCCGTCGCCACAAATTGGATGGCGCCGTTGACGCCGCCGTAGGTCTTCCCCGTCATGTCGATGCGCGAATTGTCGGGGTTGACCAGCGTGACCTCGGCGTCGGAGAGGGTGATGGCGACGGGTGTGGTGTTGGTGGTTTCAAGGCGCTCGAAATACAGCGTAATCACCGGATTTTGGTATTTGCAGCCATAGGTGCTTGCCATGGCAAACTTTGCCTTGCCCGTGATGCCCGTGTTGAGCGTCCAATCCACATTGGTGCGGACGACCGCGCCCGTGAGCGCATTGGTGGTTTCGTACCATAGCGGATGTACGCCTTGGTCGACGCCCGTGCCAATCGCCTTGAGCCGTGTGGCGTCGTAGGTGATGGTCAGCTGTAAGCCGCTCACCAGCGCATTGCCGATGGGGTCCAGTGTAATGTCGTATTTGAGGTAGGTTTTGCCGCTCAGCGTGACGGTAATCGTCGAGGCAAGAACGGTGGGCGCGGTAAAGCCGTAGTCGTAATCGCCCGCAGCCGATTCGCCCGTGGCGGGAATGGCTTCGGTCTTAGTGGCGCCGCAGCGGGAACAGGTGTACGTCCGCACGCCCGCCGTGTACGCCGTCGGCGCCAACGTCACGACGCCTGCGCCATAGCTGTGTCCGAGCGCCGCAATCGCTTCGGTATAGACATTGCCGCAGCGCGAGCATGTGAAGGTCTTGACGCCCGCCGTGGTGCAGGTCGCCGCCGTGGTGACGGCAGCGTTGTAGCTGTGCCCGAGCGCCGCAACGACGGTGGGCGCGGCAATCTGTGCGCTGCACACGGAGCAGTGCGTGCCGCCTGTATGACCCGCCGTGGTGCAGGTCGCCGCAACCGCCGCAGTGGCAACGGGTGTGTGGCCCAATGCCGCAACGGG
>CAYRQM010000004.1:0-41526 GCA_964426415.1 uncultured Christensenella sp. | reverse complement strand
CCGCAGTGGCAACGGGTGTGTGGCCCAATGCCGCAACGGGTTCTTGCGCAACAAGCACCGCGCCGCAAGCGGAGCAATGACTGCCCTCGGTCAAGCCTGCCGTGGTGCAGGTCGCCGCAACCGCCGCATCGGTGACGACGTCAGCGTGGTTGGTCGGATCGATTGCAATGGCTTCGGTCTTGGTTTCGCCGCAAAGGGTGCAGGTGAAGGTTTTTACGCCGTCCGCGGTGCAGGTTGCCGCCGTGGTGACGGCGCCGTCATTCCAGACGTGATCGCCCACGATGGGTTCCCACGTTTGATACTCGTACAGATAGACGTCAAGCGGCCCGAAATCGCCGGAGGAATAGAAGTCGAACTGACCGATTTCCCTTGCGAAGTAGAGACTGTAGGCGGGATGCAGCGCATTGGTCAAGCGCAAGGTGGCATTGTTGTACTGCCATGCCTGCGCTTCGCTCGTCGCCGTTGTCAAATAGGTCAGGTACGATGCGGACGTGAGATAGCGGTCTGCATACGCGCCGTTGAACAGGGTGAAGCTGCCGTCCGTCGCGGAAGACGCGGCTGCCGTCCAGTCAAGGTTTGCAAAAGTGTAGTTTGCATCGGAAATGCCCGTCACGGCGTCGCCGATTGCCACGCCTTTTACCGTGATGGGAACGCCCCGCATGCCGTTGTCGCCGCTGTACGGCTGCGCCGAAATGGCGTAATACGCGTCGTCATACCCTGTGACAAGCAGGTAGCGATTGCCCGCCGTCATGGACGCGACGCGAAGATACCCGGACACGGCGTCATACACCGTGTTGCGCTGTTCGCCGCAGCGGGTGCAGACTTCTGCCGTGTAGCTGCCTTGGCAGTTTGTTCCTGCCATGCTCTGCCAATCGTGCCCCAAAGCCGGAATCGCTTCGGTGTAGGCGTCGCCGCATTTTGCACAGGTATACGTCTCGACGCCCGCCGTGGTGCAGGTGGGATCCGTGGTGGTTTCCATTACATAGCTGTGACCAAACGGCGCAACGGGTTCTTGTTCGACAAGAACAGCGCCGCAAACGGAGCAATGACTGCCCTCGGTCACGCCTGCTGTGGTGCAGGTTGCCGCAACCGCCGCGTCAAGTACGACGGTGTGTCCCGTCGCGGGAATCACGGCTGTTTCTTGTTTGTTGCAGCGTGCGCAGGTGCGGGACAGCTCGCCATCCGAGGTGCAGGTGGCTCCCGTGAGGGTGGTGTTCACAAACGCGTGCCCCAGCGCGGGAACGATTTCTTGTGCGACAAGAATCTCGCCACAGACGGAGCAATGGCTGCCCTCGGTCAAGCCTGTTTCGGTGCAGTTTGCCGCAGCCGCCGCATCGGAAACTACCGTGTGCCCCAAAGCCGCGATGGGCCCGGTCTTGGTTTCGCCGCAGCGCGTGCAGGTGAAGGTTTTTTCGCCTTCTGCGGTGCAGGTCGCCTCCGCAGTGACGATGCCGTCGTCAAAGAGGTGTCCCAAGGCGACGACCACCGTGGGCGCGGTGATCTGCGTGCTGCAGACGGTGCAATAGGTGCCGCCCGTTCGCCCTGCCGTGGTGCAGGTGGCTGCAATGTCCGTATACGCGACAGGCGTATGACCCATCGGCGCAACGACGGTGGGTGCGGTAAGCTGTTCGCCGCAGACGGAGCAGTAGGTGCCGCCCGTTTGCCCTGCCGCGGTGCAGGTGGCTGCAACGTCCGCATACGCAGCAGACGTATGCCCTGTCGCCGCAACGATGGTGGGTGCGGTAAGCTGTGTGTTGCAGACGGAGCAGTATGTGCCGCCCGTTCGCCCCGCCGCGGTGCAGGTGGCTGCCACATCCGCATAAGCGACGATCGCGTGCGCCGCCATCGGGATGGACTCCGTCTTGGTGATGCCGCAAATGGTGCAAACGAAGGTTTTGACGCCTTCTGCCGTGCAGGTGGCAGGCGTGGTCACTTCGCCGTCGTTCCATGTGTGAATGCCCGTGCCGGTGGACTCCTGATATTCGAACAGATACACGAGGAACGGGCCGTAATCGCCTGCGGTATGGAAATCGAATTGCCCGACGTTCTTGTAGAAATACAGATTCGACGTCGTCTTCCACGCGTTGGTCAAGTGCAGGGTCGTGCTGTCGTAATTCCAAGCCTGCGCCGTCGCCGTCGCCGTATCCGTGTCGGTCAAATACGTGCCCGCCGTCAGATACCGCGCACCGTGCGCGTTGTTGTACAGCGTGAAGTAGTTGGCGTCTGCGGCAGCGGTTGCCGCCGTCCATTCCAAATCGGAATAGGAATATCCGCTTGTGACGATGCTTGTCACCCTGTCGCCGAGCGCAACGCCCTTCAGCCCAACGACCACGCCCTGCCTCCCGTTGCCCGTATCGTTTTGATAGCCGATGGCGGAGACGGCGTAGTAGGTGCCTTGATAGTCTGCCACAAGGATGTATTTCTTTCCCGCGGTAAACGCATTGACGCGGTAGTAGCCTTGGGCGGGCTCATAGGTTTTTTCGCCCGTGGCGCCGCAGCGAGAACAGACGGGGATGGTGTAGTTGCCGATGCAGTCCGCGCTTGCCTGCGAAACCCATGCGTGCCCAAGCACCGCGATGGCTTCGGTGTAGGTGTCGCCGCACTTTGAACAGGTATAGGTTTTCACGCCCGCCGTGGTGCAGGTGGCTGCCGTCGTCACCGCAGCGACGTATGTGTGGGTGCAGTTCCATTTGTAGAACGAGAAGGTCTGTCCCGCAATCGTTCCGGTCGTGTCGGATTCGCTGCACCACTTCTCGTCCAACGTCGCAACGCCAACGAATCGGCTCGTGCCGTCGTTCTTGAGATACCCACCGGCAAGCGAAAAGGTTTTGTTCGCGCCCGTGCCCACGCGCAGACCGTCGGAAGCATCCGTGTTGTACAACCAAGCAGCCTTCGTCGCATCGGTGTAGAGGGTGAACGCGCCGTCCGCATAGGAGACGCGCCAAATGTACGCGTCGGTCACCGTGGAGACGATCGCGTCGTCCCCAAAGATACAGTTCAGCGCAATCGGCGCTTCCGTGTCGCCGTTCCCGTCGCCGAGCAGGTACGCCGCGCCGTTCTCTAACGCGCAGACCAGCGCAACTTGGTCGGAAACGGTCAGCGTGGTCGGATCCGCGACCTGCTCCCATTTCCCGCCGGACGGGGCTTTGGTCGTCGTGCTTTGTGCGATGGCGTCTCCGCCGAAGATGGGCGCGACCGTCACCAAAAGCAGCGCGAGGGTCAGGACAAATGCAAAAAATCTTTTCATTTGGGTTCCCCTTTCAATATGATACTGTTACATAGTTATCATACAACAAAAATGAAAAATTGCAATGGCTAACAGGAAAAAATAGTTGATTTCATCGAAATCGCGTGAAAGTACCGCTATTCGACGACGCCAAAGGCGGCAAGGCTGTTTTGGTAAAGCACTTCCGCCAACGGTTCGACCTCCATGCCGCGAAGCGCTGCCAGCTTTTGCAGTGTCAGCGCCATGCGGGTTGGGTCGTTGCGCTGTCCGCGAAACGGCACGGGCGTCATGTAGGGGCAGTCCGTTTCGATCAGAAGCCGCTCCAGCGGCAGCCGCGCCGCCGCGTCCCAAAGGTGTACGGCGTTTTTGAACGTGAGCGCGCCGCCAAACGCGATGTAAAGCCCCAAATCCACGCAGTCGCGCCCCGTCTCGTAGCTGCCCGAAAAGCAGTGCATGACGCCCTTGAGCCCGTCGCGGTGCAGCCGCAGCAGCTCCATGCAGTCGCCGTGCGCCTCGCGGTCGTGGATGATGACGGGAACGCCAAGCTGCTGTGCCAAGCCAAGCTGCGCGTCAAAGCACGCCTTTTGCACCGTGCGGGGCGAAAAGTCGTAATGATAATCCAGCCCAATTTCGCCGATGGCAAGCATCCGCGGCGCTTGCAGCGCTCGGGCGATATGGTCAGCAGAAGCCGCGTTCCACGCGTCGGCGGAGTGGGGATGCACCCCGGCGCTGCCGAACAGGTACGGCACACGCGCCACCAGCGCCGTCACGCGGTCGATTTCCGCCTCGTCGCAGCACGCCTCCATCACATGGACGACGCCTTGTGCGGGAAGCTGCAAAAGGATTGCTTCACGATCCGCGTCGAACTGTTCGTCCAACAGATGGGCGTGGGTATCGAACAGCCGCATTTCAGCGCACCACAAACCCTGCGTCCAGCGGCTTTTCGGGCGTGAGGAACGCAAGCTGTTGGTCGCTTGGGTCGGAGGCGCACAGAATCATGCCGTGGCTCTCCACGCCGCACAGGGTGACGGGCTTGAGATTCGCCGCCAAAACCACCGTTTTGCCCACCAAGTCTTCCGGCTTGTACCAAGCTTTGATGCCCGAAACCACGGTGCGCTCCTCCGTGCCGATGGACACGGTGAGCTGATAGAGCTTTTTGGAGCGTTTGACCTCCTCGCACGCCAGCACCTTGGCAAGCCGCAAGTCCAGCTGCGTGAACGTGTCAAAGTCGATCTCCGCCTTGACGGGCGGGATGGGCGCCGCAACGGGCTCTGCGGGCGCATTTGCGGCAAGCTGCTTTTGTTGGATTTCGTCCGCCCGCTGTTGGACGGCCTTGGGATCGAGCCGTGCGAACAGGACTTCGGGCGTTTCGGCAACGCGGCAGCCGCTTTGGTACATGCCAAAGTCGCCCAAGGTGGAAAGCGCACGCGGCGCGACGTTGAGCTGATTCAGCCCCTTCTTTGCCGTCGCGGGCAAAAACGGCGCCAGCAGGTTCAGCCCGATGCTGATGCTTTCGACCAGATTGTACAGCACCTCGGAAAGCCGTGCGCGGTTCGCCTCGTCCTTGAACAGCGTCCACGGCGCGGTCTCGTCGATGTATTTGTTGCAGCGGCGGAACACGGTGAACACTTCGGAAAGCGCGTCCGCGATGTGCAGCGCGTCCATCCGTGCCGTCACCCGTTCGGCTGCCGCCGTCACCACCGCGATCAAATCGTCGTCTACGGCTTCCTTTGCGCCCGTGCGCGTCACCACGCCGCCAAAGTATTTGTTGGACATCGCCACCGTGCGGTTGACCAGATTGCCCAGCGTGTTGGCAAGGTCGGCGTTCAGCCGTTCGGTCATCAGCTCCCACGAAATCATGCCGTCGTTGTCGAACGGCATTTCATGCAGGACATAGTAGCGCACGCCGTCTACGCCGAACACGTCGGCAAGATCGTCCGCGTACAGGACGTTGCCCTTGGACTTGCTCATTTTGTCGTTGCCGCTCAACAGCCACGGATGACCGAAAATGCGTTTGGGCAGCGGCAAATCCAACGCCATGAGGAAGATGGGCCAATAGATGGTGTGGAACCGAATGATGTCCTTGCCGATGACGTGCAAGTCGGCAGGCCAAAGGTTTTGGAAGCGTTCGGAGGAAGCGCCGTCGCAGTCGTACCCGATGCCCGTGATGTAGTTGACCAGTGCGTCCAGCCACACATACACCACATGCTTGGGGTCGAACGTGACGGGAATGCCCCACGAAAACGTGGTGCGCGACACGCAAAGATCCTGCAGCCCCGGCAGCAGGAAGTTGTTCATCATCTCGTTTTTGCGCGCCACCGGCGTGATGAAATCGGGATGCGTGTTGATGTAGTCGATGAGCCGATTCGCATACTTGCTCATCTTGAAGAAATAGGCTTCTTCCTTGGCGGGCTGCACGGGTCTGCCGCAGTCGGGACACTTGCCGTCCGTAAGCTGCGACGGCGTGTAGAACGCCTCGCACGGGACGCAGTACAAGCCTTCGTAATGGCCCTTGTAGATGTCGCCCTGCTCATAAAGCCGTTTGAAAATCTTTTGCACCTGCTGCGTATGGTCGGCGTCGGTGGTGCGGATGAACTTGTCATAGGACGTGTCCATCAAGTCCCAAATGCGGCGCACTTCGCCCGCCGAGCCGTCAACGAACGCTTGCTCGGTGACGCCCGCTTCCTTCGCTTTCAGCTCGATCTTTTGCCCATGCTCGTCCGTGCCCGTTTGAAAGAACACGTCAAACCCTTGGAAGCGCTTGAACCGTGCGATGCTGTCGGTCAAAATGGCTTCGTAGGTGTTGCCGATGTGGGGCTTGCCCGACGTGTACGCGATGGCGGTGGTGATGTAATATTTCTGTCTCATGGGAACCCTTCCTTATCTTATGCTTGTGTCGATTGCGCGTGGGGCGCAGGATCGGCGCGGTTTTCTAAAACGGTGATCCAAGGGGAAAGCCCGCCCGCCTCGGTGCGCATCCGTGCGCGTAAAACCAAGCGGGGCTGGTGGCTCAATTCCGCATCCAAGAGCTTTGCATCGGCGGTGTACAGCACCGCGACGCCGCCCTGTGCCAACAGGTTGGGCAGCCGCCGCACGAAGCGGCGATAGAGCTGCTCGTTCTCGCGGTGGGTGCTGACGCGGTTGCCAAAGGGCAGGTTGGCAAGGAGCAGGTCGGCGCCTTCCCGCGCTTCGAACGACAGGATGTCCTTGCAGACGAACTTGGCGCGGCTCTTGCCTGCGCGGGCGTTCTCCCGCGCCGTTTCGACGGCGTTGCCGCTTTTGTCTACGCCGAGAAGGCTTGCGCATGGCGCTTGCGCTTCCACCGCGAACAGCAGCGTGCCGCTGCCGCAGAACGGATCGAAGACCTTGGGATGCTTGCGCGAAACGAAGATCAGCGCGTACGCCGCCAGCATGTATGCCGTCGCGGGCTGCATGGCAGCCGAGATCGTTCCCTTGCGCCAAGGATAGCGCGTGTCGGGCACGTTCCACAGCTTCCAATAAAGGTCGCACTTCGCGTTGCGGCACTCGATGCGCAGCTCGCAGTCGTAGTTGGAGGGATTGTTGCGCCCGTCCAAAAGCTGCTTGAGCCGTTCGATGAAGCGGCTGCGCTCCTTTAAGAATCCGCGCAGCTCGATGCGGTAGCTTGTCCCGATGCAGCGGCTGCAAGCCGTTGCAATCGCCTGCGGATCAAGCGGCACATCCTCAGCGATGGGCAGCAGCGCTTCGACCATGCCGTTTGCGCGGTACAGCCCTTCCATGTCGTCGGTGACCAACGCCACCGCGTCGCCGCATTCCTCGCCCGCAAAGCCCAGCGCGGCAAGCTCCGTCAGAAGAAACGGCGCAAACCCGTGCGGCGCCACCGCCAGCACGCGGCGCGGCGCGTCCAATTTGGTGCAGACGGTTTTGACCCGCGTTTCGAATTGCTGCATCGCCTTGTCGTAGGCGATGACAATTTCTGCCACATGCTTGTCCATGGCGGGACAATCGGAGGTGGGCACGGTGTAGGCGCGCAGCGCGTCCGAAGCGCCCAGCCGTCCCAACGAAAGGATGAGGCTCGGCACGGCAAACAGCGTGGTTTCTTGCTGCAGGGCACGCGCAAGCAGCGGCGTGTCCGTTCCATCCTCCAGTGCGCCGATGAGCCGATACGCATTCTTGCGCACCTTGGGCGAAGGACTTTGCACCAATGTGGTAAGGATGGCGCGATCGCCCAACCGCTGTTGGATCTCCTCGCGGCCCTGCTTAGTCTTGGCGCACACGCAAAGCGCGGACAGCGCTTCGGCTGCCGTTTCGTCCTGTGTCAGATCGGAAAGCAATGCTTCAATCATGATTCTGCCCCGTTTGCCGCCTTGAAAATCAGTTTGAGGATCGGCTCGGTGCCGTCCACGACCGTCGCCCGTTCCATGGCGTCCAAGACCGTTTGCCGCGTGTCGTACAGCGCGCACAGCGATTCGGTCAGCGACGTCGGCGTCACCGCGTCCTGCATCAGCACCTTGCAGTAGCCGTGCCGCAAAAAGCATTCCGCATTCAGAAGCTGGTCGCCGCGGCTGGAGACGGCGGGCAGCGGAATCAGCAGCATGGGCTTTTTGAGCGCCAACAGCTCGAAGATGGCATTTGCGCCCGCACGCGAAAGCACCACGTCGGCAAGCGCCAAGACGTCGGGCATTTCGGCGTCCACATATTCGTATTGGAGGTATCCCAAGGTAGCTGCGGCAGGGTCTGTTTTGCCCTTTCCGCAAAGATGCACCACGTCAAAGCGCGGCAGCAGTGCAGGAAGCGCGGCGCGCAGCGCATCATTGACCGCCGCGGCGCCCAAGCTGCCGCCCATCACAAGCAGAACGGGCTTTTTGCCCGACAGCCCCGTAAACGCCAGCGCCCGTTCGCGGGAGCCGTGATACAGCGCGGGGCGGATGGGCGTCCCCGTCAGCACGCCCTTTTTGCCCACGAATTGGAGCGTGTCGGAGAACGTGACGCAAATGGTGGTGGCACAGCGCGCCGCCAGCTTGTTGGCAAGCCCCGGCGTGTAGTCGGATTCGTGGGTGATGACGGGGCAATGGCCCTTCGCCGCCGCCACCACGGGCACGGAAACGAACCCGCCCTTGCTGAACAGCACGTCGGGATGCACCGCTTTGATGATTTTGCGGGACTGTTGATAGCCCTTCAGCACGCGAAACGGGTCGGAAAAATTCTTCCAACTGAAGTAGCGGCGCAGCTTGCCCCATGCAATTTCGTGGTAGGTGAGATCGGCGCGATCGGAAAGCAGCCCTTTTTCCAAGCCGTCCGCCGTGCCGATGTAATGGACGTCCCATTCGGAACGATCCAGTCGTTCCATCAGCGCAAGGTTGGGCGTGACGTGACCCGCCGTGCCGCCCCCCGTAAAGATGATTGTTTTCATAGTGCTCCCCTCGATGGTATCGTATGCGCCGCGGCGCCGAAGCGTTACGGCAGCGGCGTGGTGTCTCGATTGCTGGTGGCGTCGTTGGTCATGCAGGTTTCCGTGACGCCCGGCTCGGTCAGCTCGTCGTCCTTGAGCAGTGCGCGGGCGATGAGGAATTTCATCATGGTGGCTTCGTCGGGCAGGTTGTTCATATCCAGCTCCAACATGACCAGCACCAGACGCTCGTCCTCCGCCGCCAGTGCGGAACCGTCCTTATTGGACTGCCGAAAGCCGATGAACCACGCCAATTCTTTTTCTTTTTGTTCGCCGACCTCGGCGGTGCCCGTCTTGCCCGCAATGACGAAGCTGCGCACGCCCAAGTACCGCGCCGTGCCGCCGTGCTCGTTGGCGCAAACGCCGATCAGCCCCGGCATTAGGGTGTCCACCGTCGCTTGCGAACAGATCGTCTTCCAAACGGTGGCTTCGTGCGTGTAGGTGGCGGTGTAGCCGTTCTTGTCGGCGCCTTCGATGTTCGGGTCGTCGGTGGACGCCCAAATGGACGACACCACATACGGGCTCATGGCGTTGCCGCCGTTGCGCAGCGCGGAGATGTACGTCGCCATCTGCAGCGGCGTCAGCAGCAGCTCGCCCTGTCCGTAGCCCGACATGGCAAGCAGCGCGTAGGATTCTAACGTGCCTTCTTTAGAAACCTGCGAAGGCTGCGTCGGCAGATCGAACGGAACCGCTTCCCCGATGCCCATGGATTCGAGACGCGCGCGGAATGTGGACCAGCCCAAGGACAGCGCCACCCATGCGAAGAAGATGTTGTCGGAATCGATGATGCTGTTGACCACGTTCATGGGCGTGTGGCGGTTGGAACTGCCCGTACGGTTGATTTCCTCGATGTTGGTGTAGGCAAAGCTGCCCGACTGAACGCGCCAAGAATCTTTGTAGGAGCCGCTCGTTGTGCGGTACATTTGATTTTTGATGGTCTCGCTCGCGGGAAACAGCGTATCGCCCGTGATCGTCCCTGTTTCCAGCCCTGCCACCGCCGTGATGGGTTTGAAGGTGGAACCGGGCGCGTACAGACCTTGGATGGCGCGATTGAGCAGCGGCGTTTTGACCAAGTCGTTTTCCAACGCTTCCCATTCGGCAGTGCCGACGTCGCCGCGGCTGAACGCTTCGGCGTTGTAGTCGGGGAAGGAATACATGGCTTGCACCGCGCCCGTGGTGGGATTCATGACGAGCACCGTGCCCGTGATGTTCTCGTCGTAGACCACGGTTTTCACGACCTCCTCCACCCGCTGCTGCAGCGTGATGTCGATGGTCAGATGCAAGTCTTCGCCGTCCGTCGCCGCCACGTTGTACAACGTGGTGCGGTTGGTGCCGTCCAGCCCTTGGATGTACGCGTAAGCGCCCTTCGACCCGCGCAAAAGCTCTTCGTATTGCAGCTCCAAGCCCGCATACCCAAGCCAGCTGTCCTTTTCATAGACGGTGTTGGTGGGATCGTCCTTGAGCACCTTCCAATCTTCTTTGTGCATGACCGTGGCAAACCCCAAAAGGTGGGAACAGCTTGTCCCATAGGGGTATTCGCGGAAACGTGTCGCCGTCAGGCTGGCGCTTCGGTCTACGCCCAGCCCGTCCACCGCCAAGATGCGGCTTTCCAGATCGTCGGTTACGGTGTCGGCATACAGCTTGGAAATGACGGCGGAGGAGTTGTTGCTGTTCGCCGCTTTCTGCACCACGTCCAAGAAGTCTGCCGTCGTGGCGCCCGACGGTTTCAATTCGGGAATCGCCATGACCGCGTCGATGAACGCTTGCTTATCGGTGATGGCGGACGGCACGCAAAACACGGTGTACGGCGCCAAATTGCTCACCAAAAGCCGCCCCTCGCAGTCGAAAATTTCGCCGCGCTTGGGATAGTTGACGCCGACCATCAGGTTGTCGCCCCATTGCATTTCGGGGAAGATGAGCGCAGGCGACCAGCGGACGCCCCAATGACGGTTTTCATACACCGCTTCCACGGTGTAGTTGTTGACCAGCTCGCCCGCAAGGGTGGTGTGGAACGTCATGGTGTAGCCCACCGTCGCCGTGATGGAGGCGTCGGACACCTCGGTCACGATGTAGTCCAGCGACTCCAGCCCGATGGCGGTAAAAATCTGTTCGTACTTTTCGCGGAACTCCTTTTCGGAAATCAACGCTTCGCCGCGGGTGGACGTGTCGCTCGTCGTGTTCTTCAACGAATCGGACAGCATCGCATACGCTTCCTCATACATGCCTTGCGACAGATACGTTAAGAACTGCCGACAGACTTCGCTTCCGCTGCCCGCGTCTGCGGCGCAGCCAAAGGAGAGCAGCAGCCCCAAAAGCATCAGAACGGCGATGAGGATACAGACAATTCTTTTCACGACATTCACTCCAAACGATATAATACCGTTTCTCATTATAACAGAAACTCCCGAAAATGGAAAACCTTTTGGGACAGTTTTCAAAAAAGATGCTTTTCTCTTACAGGTTCCCATACAATATGGCATGAACATTGTCTTTTTGGGGCTTTTGGCGATTGGAATTGTGCTGGAGCTTGTGACCTGCGGCGGCGACGCAGTGCTGCAGTCGCTGACGAACGGAACCGCCAATGCCGTCACGCTTTGCATCACGCTGTTGGGCGCCTATCTGTTTTGGATGGGCGTGCTGCGCATCGCCAAGGAAGCCAAATTGATGCAAGGTCTTGCGCGGCTTTTGCGGCCGTGCATGCGGTTCCTCTTTCCCGATGCGGGCGAAGCGCAAGGCGCCATCTCCATGAACTTGGCGGCGAACATGCTGGGCATGGGCAATGCCGCGACGCCATACGGGCTGCAAGCCATGGAAATTATGGAAGCGCACAATCCGCGTCACGGCGTCGCCACCAACGCCATGTGCGTGCTGTTGGCAATCAACGCATCCTGCTTGGAGCTGTTTCCCGCAACGCTTGTGGCGCTTCGGCAAACCTACGGCAGCGCCCACCCCGCATCCGTCGTGCTGCCCACGTTTTTGTCCTCCGCCTGCGCCACGCTGGTCGCCGTCGTCGCCTGTCGCCTTTGCATTCGCCGCACATGAGCGTCGTCGTCCCCATCCTGCTGCTGTTGCTTCTTTTTTACGCCGTCCTCCGCCGCGTGGACGTCTTTTCGGCGTTCGTGAACGGCGCGGCGGAAAGCCTGCCGCTTTTAGCCAAGATTTTGCCGTCCTTGGCTGCCATGCTGATGGCGATTACGGTCTTTCGGGACAGCGGCGCGCTGGATTGGCTGGTTGCGGTTTCCTCCCCGTTCTTTACGCGCATCGGAGTGGACGCCCGCTTGCTGCCGCTGATTCTGCTGCGCCCGCTTTCGGGCAGCGCGGCGATGGCGGTGCTTTCGGAGCTGTTTCAGCAGTACGGCGCGGACTCGTACCTTGGCTGTACCGCCAGCGTGCTGCTCGGCGCTTCCGAAACCATCTTCTACACGCTTGCCCTGTATTTCGGTTCCGTCGGCGTCAAAAAAACGCGCTTCACCGTGCCCGTGGCGCTGCTTGCCACGCTGGTGTCCGTGGTGGCGGGGCTGCTGTTTTCGCGGCTGTTTTTTGGCGGCTGATTGACAATTCGGTGCGCCGCTGATATAGTATTTTTATACCATTTCGGCTGCGGAGGCACAAGATGTTCATACAAAACAAAATTCTCGTGGGCAAGGGCGACACGCAAGCCTACATTCTGCCCGCTATGGCAAATCGGCACGGGCTGATTGCGGGCGCAACCGGCACGGGCAAAACCATTACGCTCAAGGTCATGGCGGAATCGTTCTCCGATATGGGCGTTCCCGTCTTTTTGGCGGACGTGAAGGGCGACTTGGCGGGCTGCGTCAAAAAGGGCGAGCAGACCGACGCCATCGTGCGCCGCCTAAACGGAATGGGCATCGACCCTGCCGCGTTCCCCATGCGCAGCTATCCCGTGCGGTTTTGGGACGTGTTTCAGTCGGGCGGACACCCCGTGCGCACCACCATCAGCGAGATGGGTGCGCCGCTGTTGGCACGGCTTTTGGGGCTGTCCGACGTGCAGACGGGCGTGCTGACCATCGCGTTTCGCGTGGCGGACGACAAGGGTTGGCTGCTGCTCGACCTCAAAGACCTGCGCGCCATGGTGGCGTACGTTTCCGACCATGCCGCCGACCTCATCTCCGAATACGGCGCCATCAGCAAGCAATCGGCAGGCGCGATCCAGCGTGCGCTGCTGCAGCTCGAGGACGAAGGCGGCGACGTGTTCTTCGGCGAGCCGAACATTGCGCTGTCCGATTGGATGCAGTGCGATGCCGACGGACGCGGCTATCTCAACGTGTTCCATTGCGCAAGGCTGGTGCAGTCGCCGCTTCTGTATTCCACCTTCATGCTGTGGCTGTTGGCGGAGCTGTTCGAGCAGCTGCCCGAGGTGGGCGACGCCGAAAAGCCCAAGCTGGTGTTCTTCTTTGACGAAGCGCATCTGCTGTTCCAAGACGCGCCCAAGGCGCTGCGGGACAAGGTCGAGCAGGTGGTCAAGCTCATTCGCAGCAAGGGCGTCGGCGTGTATTTCATCACGCAGCAGCCCGCCGACATTCCCGACCCCATCTTGGCGCAGCTTGGCAACCGCGTCCTGCACGCGCTCCGCGCCTATACGCCCGCCGAGCAGCGCGCCATTCGCGCCGCCGCGCAGACGTTCCGCACCAATCCCAACTTCGACACCGAAGCCGCCATCACCGCGCTTGGCACGGGCGAAGCGCTGGTCAGCTTTTTGGACGAGAAGGGCCGCCCGTCTGTGGTGGAACGCGCCGTAATCTTGCCGCCGCAGTCCCGCATGGGCGCCATCGACGACGCGCGCCGCGCCGCCGAGATCCAAGCGTCCGACCTGTACGGCAAGTATGAAAAGACCGTAGACAACGACTCCGCCTACGAGCGCATCGCCGCCGAGAAAGCAGCCGAGACAAAGGCGTTGGAAAAGGCGCAAAAGAGCGCCGCCAAAGAAAAAGAAAAGCAAACCAAAAAGCCTGCCGCCAAAAAGAAAAAGAGCAGCGCCATGACGAAGGCTGCCAATTCCGCCGCCACCAGCATCGGCAGAGAGCTGGGCAAATCCCTCTCCCGCGGGCTGCTCGGCACGCTCAAAAAATACCTGTAAACCAAAAATAGCAAAGACCCGCAGCCAATTTGCCGCGGGTCTTATTTGTTATGAGAGGATGCTTACACGTTGCCGTCCTCGTTGGAGGATTCGACCACGGTTGCGTTTTCGCCTTCGAACGCGCTGTCCTCATCTGCTTTGAGCGCTTCGTTTGCCTGCGCCTCGGCAGTCGCTTCGGGCGCCTTTTTCTTGGGTTTGCCCAAGAAGATCAGCAGCACGATCAGCGCGACGCCCACAACGGCAATCAGCACGGTGCGCAGCGGGTTCACCACCTGTACGGCGATGGACGCGACCGCGCTTTCCGTCGTGCCGTCGTCCAAGGGAACGGTGGCGGTGACCGAAACGGTCGTGTCGCAGGCGCGGCTGCCCGCAAGGGTCAGCGTATCGGTGGCTGCGTCGTAGGTGGCGGCAAGCGCCGATGCGTTTTCGCTGGCGACCGTAATGGCGGCAGGCGCGTCGTGCGCGTTGACAAAGTGGGTCGAAACGTGTTCGATCACGGCGGTCTGCGGCGCGTCTTGCTTGAGTGCGAAGGGCAGACGCAGCTTTTGCGCCTCAAATGCCGTCCCAACGGACAGGCCAACCGTCGCCGTGTCGGACGACGATGCTTTTTGTTGTGTGCTGCAACCGAGCAGCATGCTCATGGCGAGCAACATGCAAATCAGAATCAGACTGCACTTTTTCATGATAAAACTCCTTTGTTCCGATACCGTTATTCTACCCAATTCTCGCAAATGCGTCAACAAACTTTGCAGCTTTTGCAATAATTGTCGACGCCGTTTGCAGCGCGAACCGCCGCACGCTTGGGATTATAGGAAGCGAACGACGTTTTGCGTTTCGGGGTTACGCGTTTTGCATGAAGGTCAGATAAGCGCGGCTTGCCTCGAACAAATCGGCTTTGTTGATGATTTCCCACGGCGCGTGCATGGACAGCACGGCAACGCCGCTGTCGATGACTTCCATGCCGTACAGCGCGCAGATGTAGGCGATGGTGCCGCCGCCGCCCTGATCGACCTTGCCTAGCTCCGCCGTCTGGTAGTGGATGTCCGCATCGTCAAACAGCTTGCGCAGCCTGCCGATGTATTCGGCGTTGGCGTCGTTGCTGCCCGACTTGCCGCGGGCGCCGGTGTATTTGTTGAAGCAGACGCCTCTGCCCAAATAGGCGGAATTTTTCTTTTCGAAGACGGCTGCAAAGTTGGGATCGTAGCCCGCGCTGACGTCGCAGGAGAGCATCCGGCAGTGCGCCAAGGTGCGGCGCAGCGAAAGCTCGCTGTACGCCCCCAGCCGTTCCATCAGCTCGGCGACGGCGTTTTCAAAGTAGCGCGCCTGCATGCCCGTTGCGCCCACGGAACCGATTTCTTCTTTGTCGGCAAGCACGGCGCAGCAGGTGGTTTTTGGCGTGCCCTTTAGGGCGAACAGCGCGTCCAACGCCGCGTAGGCGCACACGCGGTCGTCATGGCCGTAGCCCAAAATCATGCTTCTGTCCAGCCCGAAATCGCGGCACTTGCCCGCGGGCACCACTTCGATTTCGGCGGAGAGGAAGTCTTCTTCTTCGATGTCGTATTTTTCTTTGAGGATGGCAAGGATTTGCGCCGTGCAGGCGTCCTTTTCGGCGTCCTTTTGCGGCTTGCCGCCGACGATGACGTTCAGCTCCTCGCCCTCAATGACCAAGCTGCCCTTCTTTTCGAGCTGCGTTTGCGAAAGATGGATGAGAAGGTCGGAAATGCCCACCACGGGATCGTCGTCGTCCTCGCCGATGACGATTTCGACCAGCGTGCCGTCCTTCTTGGCGACGACGCCGTGCAGTGCAAGTGGCAGCGCGACCCATTGGTATTTTTTGATGCCGCCGTAGTAGTGTGTGTCCAAATAGACCAGATCGGAATCCTCATACAGCGGGTTTTGCTTGAGGTCCATGCGCGGGCTGTCGATGTGCGCGCCCACGATGTTGACGCCCGCTTCGATGGGCTCGCTGCCCACCACAAACAGCGAAATCGCCTTGTCCATGCACACCGAATACACGCGATCGCCCGCCTTTAGGGACTTGGTTTGCTCCAATTCGACAAAGCCGTTCGCCTTTGCCATGCGCACCGCCTCGCGGACGCATTCGCGCTCGGTTTTGCCGTTGTTCAAAAACTGCTTGTACGCCGCCGCCAACGTGGAGACAGCCGCCTCCTGTTCGGGCGTATACACCTTCCATGCATTGATTCTATCCAAATTTTTCAATCCTCCGTGCTTCTTATTATACGGTCATAGGCACAAAAAGGCAAGCGCCTCTTTGTGACGTGACCGTGACAAATGAAGACGGAGCAAGACGTGCTTGCTCCGTGTTGCGTGTTCTGAAATTATGCGAGCAAGCTTTTGCCCGTCTCGGCGTCGAAGAAGTGCATCGCCTTGCCCTCGAAGGTGATATAGACCATGTTGCCGAACGTCAGCGCGGCACGCTCCTTTTCGGTGAGGTTGATGGTCTGCACGCGGACGATGACCTTGTCGCCGTCGGGCGCGCCCACATGGAGATGCAGCTCGCCGCCCATCATTTCGTTGACCTCGATCTTGCAGGGAATGCCGCACGGATCGTCCGCCGTGGTCAGCGCGATATGCTCGGGCCGCACGCCCAAGGTTACGCTGCGCGACGGGGTGTGCCGCCCTTCCAGCGCGGCAGCCTTGGCGCCCGTGACCTCGATTTGCACGTCGTAGGGCGTTACATAGTATGTGCCGTTGTGCAGGATCAAGTCGGTCTTGAACGTGTTCATCTTGGGTGCGCCTACGAATTCGGCAACGAACAGATTGGCGGGTGCGTCGAACACTTGCGTGGGCGTCCCGACCTGTTGAATCAGCCCGTCCTTCATGACGACGATGCGGTCGCCCAGCGTCATTGCCTCGGTTTGGTCGTGGGTGACGTAGATGAAGGTGGTGTTGATTTTTTGCCGCAGCAGGATGATCTCGGCGCGCATTTGGTTGCGCAGCTTGGCATCCAAGTTGGACAGCGGTTCGTCCATCAAAAAGACCTTGGAATCGCGCACCATGGCACGACCGATGGCGACGCGCTGCCGCTGCCCGCCGCTGAGCTCGCGGGGCTTGCGCATGAGAAGCTCGGTGATGCCCAACACCTCCGCCGCCTCGGTGACGCGGTTGTAGACCTCGTTGGGATCGGTGTGCCGCAGCCGCAGCGAAAACGCCATGTTCTCGAACACGGTCAGATGCGGGTACAGCGCGTAGTTTTGGAACACCATTGCGATGTCGCGGTCGCGGGGCTGCAAATCGTTGACGACCACGCCGTCGATTTCGACGGTGCCTTCGGTGATTTCCTCAAGCCCTGCGATCATGCGCAGCGTGGTGGACTTGCCGCAGCCCGAAGGGCCGACGAACACGACGAATTCTTTGTCGGCAATTTCGAGATTGAAATGATCGACCGCGACCACGTCCTTGCCGTATACTTTTTTGACGTCTGTCAATTTTACAGTTGCCATAGCCTTATCCTTTCACGGCGCCGCCGGTCACGCCTTCGACGTAATATTTTTGGAGGAGCATAAACAGGGTCGCAACGGGAATCGCCACCAGCACGCCGCCCGCGCAGAACATGGTGTAGTTGGCGGCAGGCCCCGACTGGGTGTTGAGCATATTCTGCAGCCCCACCGCCACGTTCATGCCCAAGCTGGTGTTGTGCGCGATGTATTTCGCAAACATGAAGTCTGCCCAAGGCGTCATAAACGCGGTCAACACGGTGTAGATGATGATGGGCTTGGACAGGGGCAGTGTGACGCGGGTCAACACCTGCAGCCGCGTCGCGCCGTCCACCCGCGCCGCCTCATCCAGCGAACGGGGCAGCGTGTCGAAGAAGCCCTTTGAGATGTAGTAGCCCATGCCGCTGCTCGCGCAGTACACGATAATGAGCCCGATGGGCGCGCCGGCGCCCGTCAAGCCGAACCCGCTCAAGACCTTGTACAAAACCAGCATGGTGATGAAGCCGGGGAACATGCCCAACACGAGGATGAGGTTCATGAGGCCTTTTCTGCCCTTGAACCGCATGCGCGACAGCGTGTAGCTGGTGCAAAGCACGAAAACGAGCTGCACCACCGCCACGACCACGCCGATGATGAGCGTGTTGAGATACCACCTGCCGAAGTCGGTTTTCTTGAACAGGTTGACGTAGTTGTCAAAGCCCCACTGCTTCGGGATGACGTAGCCCACGGGCATGGTCGTCTCGACGCGGAAGGATTCGAGCAGAATGCACACGAACGGGATCAGCCAAATGAGCATCATCAATGCCAACACGATGTAAATGATGGTGTTGGAGATTCGCCTCTTGGTGCGCATTCCCATATGGGAACGAAACGTTTGTTCTTGCATCATGAGTAGTCGTCCTCGTTTCTTGTGGATGGCATCAGGTTGAACACGATCAGGGACAGCACGGCGACGACCAAGAAGATCATGATGCCGATGACGGCAGCCAGCTTATAGTTGCTCGTTTGTCCCGTGGTAATCTTGAACAGCCAAGTGATGAGCAGGTCGACGCCGGTGGCATTCCCGCCGCTGGTCTTAAGTGCGGGATTGTCCACCGCTTGCCCCCATGTGAGCAAGTATATCACGTTAAAGTTGTTGATATTGGCGATGAAACTCGTGAGCAGGTATGGCCCTGTTACGAACAGCATATATGGTAAGGTGATCTTGGTGTACTGTTGGAACACGCTGGCGCCGTCGATCTTGGCGGATTCGTAAAGATCGTTCGGAATGTTCATCAGGATGCCCGTTGCAATCAGCATGAGGTAGGGAATGCCAATCCAAACGTTCACCAAGATGACCATGATCCGCGCCAGTGTGGTGTCCTTCCAGAACTGGATGGGCGAATTGATCCACCCCCAGCTCATAAGTGCGCCGTTGACCAACCCGTTGTTTGCAAACATACGCGAGACGTAGATGAGGGAAACGAACTGCGGAATCGCAATGGTCAAGACCAGAATGCCGCGCCACAGCTTTTTGAGGCGGATGCCGCGCTTGTTGATCATGATGGCGACAAACATGCCCAAGAAGTAGTTGGTGAACGTGGCAAAGAACGCCCAAATCAGCGTCCAAGAGAGGATCTCGCCGAACGTGTAGGAGAGGTTGCCGTCGCTGGTGGCGCCCGCAAACAGCTCGTTGAAGTTTTGCATGCCCACCCATGTGAACAGGTTGCTGTACCCATCGTGGGTGCCGTCATAGTTGGTAAACGCCACCAAGATCATGAAGATGATGGGCATGACGGTGAAGATGAGAATGCCTGTCAACGGCAGCGCAAGCAGCGTCTTGTGGAACTGATCGTCCACCAAGGACTTGAGATCGTCCTTGCCGCTCTTGAGCTTTTTGCCCGTCGCCAAAATCTCGTCTGCTATGCGGTTTTGCTTGACGTTCAGCCGCCATGTATAGACGAACGCGACGATGAAAAAGACGGTCAGCAGCCCGTACAGCAGAATTTTGAAGGAGTCGTCGCCGTGCACGACGGTGTTGACGTCCAACACCGCATCGTAGACTTCGTATGTGCTGGCGGTGCCCAGCGAGGCAAGCTTTGCAAGCCAATGCCCGCCGAAGCAGACCATATAGAAGATGAACAGCGCTTCAAAGAATAAAAATAGAACGCCGCGCAGAATCTGCCCGCGGCTGAGATTGCCGAACCCCATCACGAAGAAGGACACCTTCGTCTTCCAAGAGCCCTTGGTGAAGGTGTGTCCGATGTCGCAAAGGGTCGCCCAAATGGCAAGGCCGATCTTTTTGATGCCGTTCCAAATGGCAAGAATGCCGGAAAGTAACAGCTTCGGAATGGAAAAGACGGCGCTGCCGATCTTGTATAGGAATCGGATGAACCAGTTATGTTTGAGGAATTCGAAATCGTTCTCCATAGCCCCAATATAAACAGCGACTGTTTATATCCTCCCTCCTTTTGGCAGATTTTGATCCCGTGGATCGCTCTTTAATGGAAGACCATCTTGGAGACGATGCTCCAAGATGGCCTTATTTTTACATTGTGCGATTACGCGGGAATCAATTCGATCGTGCCGATCTCATCGACAACGGTGAGCTTGATGAAGTAGGTGCCTGCGGTTTCAACGACGTAGTTTTCGCCGTCCATGCCGTAAGCCACATCCCAGCTGAGGCCTTGACGGACTTTGAACTGATTGCCTGCCGCAAGCTCGTACGCTTCGGTGGTCAGCCAGCTGCCGTCATCCTGCTTCGCCATGGGCAGGTCGATCGACCAACCGTCGCCATTGATGTCGCCGATGACCGTGAAGGCTTCCAGAACGTCAGCCGACATGGTGAACAGCCCATCGATGGACGCCTTGTAGGATTCCAGCGCGGCGGTCAGATCTGCATCCGCGGTTGCTTCTTTGGCTGCGGTGGCAAGAACCTTTGCGATATCCCACCAGCTGCCGTGAATCTGACCCTGCGGGGTTGCATATTCGCTCTGCATGGCCAATGCGGACAGTGCGATGTCGCTCTTAACGGCGTCGGTGCCCTGCACGTTCAGGTTGGAGGGACCCCAGCCGAACTGTGCGAATCTCTGCTGCTGGCATGCTTCACCGGTCAGGTAGAGCGCGAGCTTTTGCAGGACGGCTGCCTTCTTGGCGTCGTTCTGGGGCTTAACGCCCATCAGCTTGTTGCCGGAGAAGGAGCTGAGGTGATAGGACGTGCCATCAACCTCGAAGGAGGGCAGGTCGGTTGCTGCGAAGTTGTCGCCCAACGCTTCCTGTGCGATGGAGGTGCCCCAAGTGCCGCTGATGACGACTGCGGACGGAATGGCTGCCGCGAAGTCTGCATGTGCGCTGGAGTTGTTGTAGCAGGAGGACTTGACGAGCTTCTGCATCCCCTTCATGGCGATCAGGCCTGCATCGGAATTGTAGGTGTCGTTGACAGCGGTGAAGTTGCCGTCGAGGTCGGTCGTCCATTCGGAGACGCAGCCGGTTGCGAAGAAGAACGCGGCGTTGTACCAAGCGGAACCTTCCAGCTCGAACGAGAACATCTTGCCTGCTGCTTCGCAGTCTGCGACGATGGCTTCCAGAGAATCCAGGTCAGCCTCCGGGATGACGCTCTTGTCGTAGAACATGAAGTAGCCGTTGTCGGAGGTCAGCGGGTAGCAGTAGAGCGCGCCGCCGACGGACGCTGCCGCAACTGCGCCTGCGTCGTTCATCGCGGTGACTTCTGCCGCCGTTGCCGTACCGAGCTGATTCAGCGCGCCCGCCATAACCAGACGAGAAAGCTGATCCTGTGCAAAGCAGAAGATGTCGGCGCCGTCTTCGACGCTGGTGATCATCTGGGTTGCGGATTCGCCTTCGCTGACGCCCTCAACAGTTGCGTTGATGACGATGCCCGGGTTTGCCTCTTCGAATGCGTCGATCTGCGCAATGGTCAGATCCTTGACGCCGTCGATCTCGCTGACCCATACGACGATGTCATACGTGCCGGAAAGATCTGTGGTGGTGGTGTCGCCCTGCTCCGGCGTAGTTGTCTTACAAGCGGTAAGACCTACGAGAACAAGCATCAATACCAATACGATGGATAATGCCTTTTTCATGATTTTTCTCCTTTTGCATATTTTCCCGAATCATCGGGATTGAATCCCTACATAAGTATACACCGAACCGAACGACTTTGTCAACTTCTTTGCCCGTTCAATCCGCAAAAAAGCGGTTCATCTCCTCCAAATTTGCGAATTATTTGCGCAAATCTGCGCAAAAGGCATCGCACGCCGGAAGCTTGTGCCCCGTATAGTCGAACAGGCATTGGTTCGCCCATTCATTGACGGTGGACTTGCCCGATTCCCCAATATATGCCTGTCCCGCCGCGCTCGCCCAGCAGATTCCTTCGCCCGGAATCCACAGCGGTTCCCAATAAAATACGGCGTCCAAACCGTTTTGCCGCGCCTTTAACAGAAAATCTGCCACAAAAGCCGCCTGCCCCGCGGGCGTCAGCGGAAAGTGCTGTGCGAAGCCGAAGCTTTGCACGCTGTCGCCGTCCACCACCAGCCGTGCCGCGCCGCCTTGCAAAATGTAGTTCTCCAGTGTAAACCCGTAGCCAAGCTCCATCACCATGATGCGCTTGCCAAACCGTTTGCACGCGTTCAGGTTCGCAAACAGCTCCTCCGTCGTGCCGTGCCAATACGGGTAGTAGGACGCGCCGATCACGTCGTAGTCCACGCCAAATTCCGCCATATTTGAAAAGAATTCTTGGTACACCGCGCCGTCGTTGCTCCGTTCCAAATGCAGCACAATCTGCGATGCGGGGCTTTCGGCGCGGCACGCCCGCGCCCCCGCGTTGAGCAGCTTTGCAAGCGTCGCATAGCCGTCGCGCCCGCCGTCCGCCCGTTCGGTCAGCCGTCCCGCGGGCCACAGCATCCCGTTGGTGATTTCGTTGCCAATCTGCACCAGTTGGAGCGGTATCCCTGCGGCGCGAATGGCGCGAATGGTGTCGCGGGTGTACGCAAAAACATCCTCTGCAAGCTGCGCTGCGTCGTGGTTTGCCCACGCCTTGGGGATGGTTTGCTTGCCCGGATCCGCCCAAAAGTCGGAGTAGTGCAAATCCAGCAGCAGCCCGAACCCCTTTTCGGTGACGCGCTTTGCAAGCTGCAAAAAGTTCTGCAAATCGCAGCCGCCGCCCAAGTACGGCGCGCCGTTTTCGTCCTTGGGGTCGTTCCAAACGCGGATGCGCACCAAGGACACGCCGTTTTGTAGAAAGGCGTCCAGCGGGTCGATCTCCTTATCGCCGTCAAAGTACCGTGCGCCGTGCGCCAGCTCCTCTAAATAGGTAGAAATATCAATGCCCAGTTTCATGTTGTCCCTCCTTGGCGTGTCGTTGCGGCTGCTTTAGCCCAGAATGACGCTGGTCTGCGGCCCGATGGTCAAAACGCCGTCCTCAAACGATGCATCGCCCTGTCCGATGCTGTCTTGCAGCGTGGAAAACGGCACGTCGCAGCCGCTTTGGTTGTCGGCAAGCGCGATGGTCAGCGTGCGGGTGGACGTGTTGTGGAACAAGCCGATCGTCGTCCCCTCGTAGGTGATGCAAAATCCGCCGAATCGCGTTTCGTCGAACAGCACCGCCCGATAGCTGCCCCGCGCAATCGCGGGATATTTGTTGCGCAGCGCGATGACCTTCCCGTAGTAGCGCAGCAGGCTGTCCTCGTCCTTTTGCTGCTCCGTTACCGTGCCGTTGGTCTGCTTGCTGCGGTCGTACGTCGTGCCGACGGGGTCTTTCACCGTATCGCCGTCGCCCCACAGCATGGCAAGCCGACGGTTGGCGTCGGTGCCGCTGCCGCCGCGGGAGCCCTTCATTCCAATCTCCTCGCCGTAGTAAAGGAACGACGACCCGCAGCAAAGCAAGTACAGATTCGCCGCCATGTGCGGCCACTTGTTCGCCATGAGCAGATAGCCCGACGCGCGATCCATATCATGGTTGGAAACGAACGAAATCATCATGCCGTCGGCGTTGGCGTCCTGCACGGCGGCGCTGTACGATTCCACATACTTGGTGAACACGCCCATGTTCGTGCCCTTCACGGCGTTTGCCACATAGCCTTCCGCCTGCGCCATTTGAAAATCGAAGCAGTTGACGCTTTCGACGTATTGCAGCGTTTCGGTGTCCGCCGACCAGCATTCGCCCACGCAGTAAATCTCGGGCGAGATGGCGCGCAGCTCTGCCATATACCACGACCAAAACGCCGTGGAGCGCGGCGTATCGGCGTAGTAGATGTACTTGACCGCGTCGAAGCGGAAGCCGTCCACGCCCAGCGCCAAATAGTACCGCGCCACCTCCACCGCCGCTTGCCGCACGGCGTCGTTGTCGAAGTTCAGCTCCGGCATATCGGTGGAAAAATTGCACTCGTAATAGTCGTCCGTGCAGCCGTCAATCAGATGATAGGTGTGCCCGCCAAGCCGTTCGTCCGCCGAAACGTGGGTGTACCAGTCGTAATACGGGTCGGTGGCGTCGCCGCTTTTATGGGCGTTGCAAAACTTCAAAAACCACAGATTGCTGTTGGACGTGTGGTTCAAGGGCAAGTCCAAAATGACCTTCACGTTGCGGGCATGGCACAGGGTCAAAAGGTCGACCAAGTCCTGTTCCGTACCAAACGCCGAATCGATGGCGTAGTAGTCGGTCACGTCGTACTTGTGGTACGAGGGCGACTTGAAGATGGGCGACAGCCAAATGCCCTGCACGCCAAGGCTCTCGCCGGATGCGATGTCCCCGTCGTTCAGATAGTCCATGCGCTTTAAGACGCCGCCAAGGTCGCCCGTTCCGTCGCCGTCGGAATCCGAAAAGGAGCCGACGAAGATTTGGTAGAACACGCGGTTGTTGTCGGCAATGGGATCGACCACGGGCGCCTTCTTCGTACACCCCGATGCGCCAAGCAGCAGCAGCGCAAGCAGCAGCAACACGATGCGTTTCATGGCGTCCCCTTTCATTCGGAAACGGAATTGAGCAGCGCATCGTCGATCTTGCCCCACGCGCCGCTGCCGTCGCCCGCACACTTGACGGAAATGCCCACGGTCAGCGTGTCGCCCGCCGTGAACGCGATGTTTTCAATGACCGCCGTGTCCCAGCTGTTGTACACGGTAATCTGCATCGGCATGGTCTGCACGATCTCACCGTTGATTTTGACATAGGCGTAAATCTCGGCGTCGCCGCCGTCGCCGCCCATGATGGAGATGGTGAATTTGTATGTGCCGGTGGGCAGCGCTTCGGGCGTTTGCTCCAAAGCAAAGTCCACGGAATTTTTCGCCGCGCTCCAGAAGTGGAAATGCCAGTCGCCCGTCAGCGAATCGGTGGGCTTGTTCTCGGCGTACAGCTCGTCCATGGCGTCGCCGCCCAGCACCGTCCATCCCGTGGCGTCGCCCGTTTCAAAGCTGTAATTGGTGAGGAAATTGTATGCAATCATGGAAACGTAGCAATGCGCTTCCCTGCCGTCGGCGTCGCCCACGATGTCGTAGGTCTGCGCGCCGCCGTTTCGCATGGCGTCGTAATCCACGTCGTGCCAAGTGACGGGAACCGCCTGCTTGGAATTGTCCGTCATGACGGCGTTGACCGTGTCGGGCAGCACAATGTCGCCGTTCAAGTCAATCATCAGCGTGGTGTCTTGGATGGCGTCCGTGGAAACCGCTGCTGCATTGCCCGCTTTCAGCAGCGCAAACACCTTGAGCGATTCCAGCGGCTTTCCCGCAGCGTCGAACAGCGCTTGGTTGTCCACCGCGTCGCCGCCGTAATACTTGCCCGCGTCGTTGGGATCGTACGCGCCCGCGTAGGAGGTCGCCCATCCGGAGCCGTACTGCTCCCAAAGCGCGGCGTTCTCCTCCCACGATGCGCCGCCCACCGAAATCCACGTGCCTTCCCAATAGAACACGCCGATGCCGTTGGTGGTATCGTTTGCAATGGTGTTCACCACGTCGCGGACGCAGTTCGCCTGTCCCTGCACGGTGAAGGGATACGCCTTGGTGATGGCGCTTTCTGCGGAGATGGTGTTGCCGTTGAAGTCGCTGTCCTCCGACGTAAACGCATAGGACGTTTCCGCCACCATGACCATTTTGTCGTAGGTGGTTGCCACCTCGGACAGCACCGCCGCCAAATTCTCGAGCGTGCCGTGCCAGAAGGGATAGTAGGACGACGCAAACACATCGTAGTCCAAGTTGTAATAGGCGAGCTTCTTGGCGTAGTCTTGGTAGTTGGTGACCTTTTCGGGGTTGGCAAAATGCACCGCCACCAGCGCGTCGGGCAGCACCTTGCGCGTCGCCCGCGAACCGGCGTCCATCAGCCGATAGATGTTGCGCCAAATCGTTTCGCCGCACAGCGCGCCGTTTGTCTCGTTGCCCAGCTGCACCATGCCCACGTCCACCTTCGCCTTTTTCAGCTTTTGGAGGCACGTTTCGGTGTAGGAGTACAGCGCGTCCACCTTTTCGTCGATGGTCATGCCCGCCCATGCCTTGGGAACCATCTGTTTGGACGGATCCGCCCAAAAGTCGGAATAGTGGAAGTCGACCAACAGCTTCATGCCGTACTTGGTGGCGCGTTTGCCAATCTCCACAGCCGTATCGATGTCGCAGTTGCCGCCGCCGTAGCCGTTGCCGTCCGCGTCATAGGGATCGACCCACACCCGCACGCGAATGTAGTTGACCCCGTTTTCCCACAGCGTCTGAAACACGTCGGCTTCCTCGCCGTCAAAATTGTAGAACTTGACGCCGGAAGCCTCCAGCGCAGGCACGCAGGACGCATCCATGCCCAGAATGAAGTCGTCGGGCAGATTCTCTACCGCCGCCACATACAGCGTGTCGGACGTGACCGCTTTTCGTTCCGCTTTGCCGCACCCCGTCAGCAAAAATGCCAAGGTCAGCAGCACGCACACCGCCCGCAGTCCAAAGCCCGTCTGTTTCATCGTCGTTTCCCCCATTCGCTTTTTCAAGTGCCTTGCCGATTCTATACAAAATTATAAAGCACCGCCGCGGAAATTTCAACTGCAAATCTCTCGTCGGCGCCTACGCGGCGCTAACAACCTTTTGCGGGAACACCCGCGCACTCGTTTTTCGGGAAAGGTACGACAATATTGCCCACCTGTCCTCCCGCGCTTCAGCGAAGGATCTCGCACGCAAGCGGGAGATTCTTCCTTGCTTGGCTGCGTCAGAATGACCACGCGGGGTATGCGATTTGTACAACAAATAAAAATGACGGCAGCGCCGCCATTTCCATATTTCCTTCATTTTCAATAGAACGTCGCCACAGGTTCTTCGGGCTGTGCGGCGGGGGTGACGCTTTGAATCGTCAGTACGGGGCCCTTCTTGCCATAAATGTTGGAAAACTGCTGCGAGAGCTTGCCCTGCACCACCGCCCAAGACTTGTGCTTGCACGACTTTGCCATGTCCCACTTGCAAACCAGCGGGCAGTAGCGAATGTCCGCAGCGCAGCATTCCATGATGTGCCGTCCCGCCAAGAACGTGTCGCGGGGGAACCGCAGCGTGTTGGCAAGAATCGCCTTGTACCGCACCGTTTTGCCCTCGTATTTTTGCGGCTCGTCGATGAGGTCCCGATAGAACAGCGCATAATCCACGTCCGCAATCTCCACCACGGGCGCTTCCAAATCGAACGGCAGCGGGTCGGCAATGTCGTCCTGCTCGGATCTTCCTTCTGTTGTTTCGTATAAGATTGCAGCGGTTCGTGAAATGCCGCGTACAATCTTGTGCAGTTCCATGCGATCGGCTTCGGGCGCGACGCGATTGAACACCACCATCTCGGCGGTGCGCAGCTTGTCCACCAAGAGCTGGCGCATATTGGCGTTGTACGCAAGCGCCGTCGAGCCGTCGACAAGCAGCGTTTCTTGGGCGATGCCCCAATTTTCGGGCAAGCGGTCGAACAAGTCGTTCATCTGCCACATGCCGTTGTACTCGACGATGACGCGGGTGGCGGCAAACTTGCTTTGCCACGCCTTCATCTTGTCGGGCGTCAGCGACGCCACCGACTCGACGGGCATCACCGAAACGTGGTCGATAGAATAGCGCGACGGGTCGTATTCCTCCTCGCCCTGCTCACACAAAAGCAGCAGCGTCCGTTCGCCGCCGTTAAAGCTTGGGTCTTCCAACAGCGACTGCACAAAGCTCGTCTTGCCGCCGTCCAAGAATCCCGTGAACAAAAATACCGGAAGCATCATGGCGCGTTACTCCGAAAACAGGGCTTCCAATGCCGCTTCGTTCAGCTTGGAGCCAATTACGCACAGCCGTCCGATCACGCCTGCCGTGCCCGTGCGCAGGTCGTCCTCGCCCGGTACATAGTCGAAATGGAACCAAGTGCCGTCCGCCGCAGGCACCACGCCCTTGCAGCGCAGCACCGTGCCAAATCTTTCTTCGTCCGAAAGCGCCTTCAGGCAGCCGTCCAGCCCTGCGCGGGTGTAGCGGTGCATGGTTTCCTTGCCCCAGCTTGTGAACACCTCGTCCGCATGGTGGTGATGATGGTGTTCGTCGTGGCAGCAGCCGTCGTGGTCGTGATGATGCTCGTGTTCGTCCTCGTCCTCATCGTCGTCATGATCGTGATGGTGATGCTCGTGTTCGTCCTCATCGTCCTCGTCCTCATGGTCGTGGTGGTGATGCTCGTGTTCCTCCTCGTCCTCGTCCTCATGGTCGTGGACGTGTCCGCAGACGGGGCAGACCGTTTCGTCCTGCAGCGCTTTGAGCGATGCTTCCAACGTGTCGCGCTGTTCCATGGCAGCCAGCAGCTCGGCGCCGTTTAGGGTTTCCCACGGTGCGGCGACGATGGCGGCATGGGGATTGTGTGCGCGCACCAACGACAAGCACGCGTCGATCTTTTCTTGGGACGCAAGCTGGGTGCGGCTCAGCACGACGCAGTTGGCATGTTCGATTTGGTTGTCGAAGAATTCGCCAAAGTTCTTGGCGTAGACCACCGCTTTTTTGGCGTCTACGACGGTGACGGCGGCATGCAAAACCACATCTTGGGACAAAACGGAGCTGATCGCTCGCTTGACGTCGGACAGCTTGCCCACGCCCGACGGCTCGATGAGGATGCGGTCGGGATGAAACTGCGTCAGCACCTTTTCGAGTGCTTTGGAAAAATCGCCAACCAAGCTGCAGCAGATGCAGCCGGAATTCATTTCGGTAATTTGGATGCCCGCGTCCTGCAAGAACGCGCCGTCGATGCCGATTTCGCCGAATTCGTTTTCGATCAGCACAAGCTGTTCGCCCGTGTACGCTTCGGAGATGAGTTTCTTGATGAGCGTGGTCTTGCCTGCGCCCAAAAACCCGCTGAAAATATCAATTTTGGTCATGTGTCTTTGCCTTTCTGTTTTGCGGGACGAAGCTTCGTCCACGCCAAACAATATCCTACCACAAAGCAGGATTTTTGCAAGGCGGAAAATGTAGTTTTTTTGTGATGTTATTTGCCCTTCTGCCGCAATACGCCCAGCTTCAGCGCATGGGTGGGGCACGCCTTTGCGCAGCGGCCGCAGCGGATGCACTCCACGGAAGCATGCTCCTTGGTTGGGTCAAGCCCCATGGGGCAAACGGCTGCGCACTTGCCGCAGCGCACGCAGGCGTCGGGCGCGAAATGCACCTTGACCACGGACACGCGGTTGAACAGCCCATAGAACGCCCCAAGCGGGCAAAGATACCGACAGAACGGCCGCGCAATCGCCAGCGAGGTGACAAGCACCACGTTGAGCACGGCAAACTTCCACCAAAACAGCACGCCAAGCTGATCGGTGGTGACGGCGCCGTTCAAAAGCATGGGGATGGCGGCAAGCAGCGTGCCCGACGGACACAGAAATTTGCAAAAGAACGGGGTCGTGTTGTACTTGCCCGAAAGCAGCATCGGAAACAGGAAGCAAAGCAGCACCAGCACGCCGTACTTCACAAAGCGCAGCACCCGATCGCCCTTGAACGTGCGCACCTTCTTGAAAAACGGGATGCGATACAGCAAATCCTGTACCCAGCCAAACGGGCACAAGAACCCGCAGATGAACCGTCCCAAAAGCAGCCCAAACAGAATGAGCATCCCCAGTACATAGTAGGGAAACTGCACCTTGCCCTTGGACTTGGGCATGTTTTGCAGCGCGCCCATGGGACACGCGCCAATCGCACCGGGGCAGGAATAGCAATTCAAGCCCGGCACGCAAACATGCTTCAGCGGCCCGTCGTCAATGACGCCGCGGAAGAAATTCGGGAGCTTGCAGTTGTACAGCAGCGTCACCGCCGCCTGTACCGCGGTGCGAACCCAATCGCCCTTGACCCTTGGCGCCTTATCCAATGCCGATACACTCCATACACACACGAATCGCCTTTTGGAACACATTGTTTGGCTGTCCCAAAAATACACCAACAAGCAAAAGCGTCACGCCCGCGACTGCCAGCGTCACGGGGATGGCGATGGCAAAGAAGCGTTTCACGGAAGCAGTCCTTTCACGATGTTCGTCCATTCTTCGTAGCTGCGTCCGCCCACGATCACGTCGCCCAGCTGTTGCCCGCTGGCGTCAAAGAAGCACGTTGCGGGAATGTATTGCTGTTGGTTGGCGATGGTCAGCAGGTCGCCCGCAGGATACACCACAGGATAGGTGACGCCGGCGTCGGAGACGATCCAAGCCGTCTCCTCGGGTGCGGACGTGTCGACCGCGACGCCGAGCAGGAGCAGGTTGGGATACTCTTGGGAAATCTTTTGCAGGTACGGCATTTCTTCTACGCACGGGCCGCACCAATACGCCCAAAAGTTGACCATAATCAGATCGTATCCTTCGAAGATGGTCTGATCCACCGTGTTGCCGTTCAGGTCGATGGTGGAAAATGTCAGCCCCGCTTGGGGCGCGTCGGTGGGCACGTTGACGTCGGGATCGTCCGTCGTCTGCGGCGCATCCGTTTGCGGGACGTCGGTTTCGGGTACGTCCGTTTCGGGCACGGCGGTTTTTGGTGCGTCCGTCGCATCGGGCGATGCGGGCGCGGACGGCGTGCAGGCGAGCGCCAACAAAAGCAGCACCGCCAAAAGAAGCATCCAATATCGTTTCATGGAGAACCTCCCAATCGTTCAAATTTGCACCAGTATACCATACGTTTGCCAATTTGAAAAGAACCCTTGACACAGAGTTTTCCCGTGCTATAATTGTGCTTATCCGATAGGCACAATTCGTGCCGTCAAAAGGAGGCATTTATGCAGCTATTAGAGGTACGCAATCTTTCGAAGCGGTATCCGCAGTTTGCGCTGGACAACGTTTCGTTCGCCTTGGAGCCGGGGTACATCATGGGCTTCATCGGGCGCAACGGCGCTGGCAAAACCACGACGATCAAGGCAATCCTGCACTTGATTCATGCCGAAGGCACGGTCAAGATGAACGGCGTCGATCTTTGGGAAAACGAGCTTTCCTGCAAGCAGCAGATTGGGTTTGTGATGGGCGAGTTCGACTTTTATCGCCAAAGCAAGCTGCAGGTGGTGGCGGACGTCACGCGGCGCTTCTACCAAAACTGGGACGAGGCGGTGTACGAACGGTATCTCAAGCTGTTCGAGCTGGATTCCAATAAGAAGGTTTCCGAGCTGTCGGCAGGGATGCGGGTGAAATTCGGGTTGGCGATGGCGCTTTCCCACGACGCGAAGCTGCTGATTTTGGACGAACCGACCAGCGGGCTGGATCCCATCTCCCGCGACGACCTGCTTTCCGTCTTTCAATCGTTGGTGGAGGACGGGCAGCACAGCATTCTGTTTTCCACGCACATCATTTCCGACTTGGAAAAGTGTGCCGACTACATCACCTACATCAAGGACGGCAAGATCGTCACCTGCACCGACTGCGAATCGTTCCGCGATGCGTATCGGCTGGCGGCGGGCACGGCGGAACAGCTTGCCCAATATCGTCCCCTGCTCATCGGCTGGAAGGAACACGCGTTCGGCTTTACGGGGCTTTTGCACGCCGCCGACGCCGCCCAATGCGGTGCGCTTCAGCTTGCGCCTGCCGACATGGAATCCATCATGATCTACACCGAAAAGGAGGACGACGAACATGAAGCAGCTTCTTTATAAGGAAATGCGGCTGTGCCTGCATCCGACGGTGTTCCTCTTTTTGTCGTTTGTGGCGATGCTGCTCATCCCCAATTACTGGTATCTCGTTCCCTGTTTCTTCAGCTGCCAATCCATCTTCTATGTGTTTTTATCGGGACGCGAAACGAACGACGTGCTGTTTACGGCGACGCTGCCCGTGGCGAAGCGGGACGTGGTGCGCGCACGAGTTTTGACCGTGGCGCTCATTCAGCTTGCCATGGTGGTGCTGATGGTGCCGATGCTCTTTTTGCGCCGCGTCCTGATGGCGGACGGCAATGCGGCAGGGCTGGACGCCAACTTCTTCCTGCTTGCGGTGGCGCTGGTGCTGTTCGGTCTGTTCAACATCGTCTTCCTGCCCGCGTTCTACAAAACGGGACGCAGTGCGGGCAAGGCGTTCATCCTGTCCACCATCGTGTTCTTTGCCGTGATGGTCTTGGTCGAAGCGTGCAGCATCGCCGCAGCGGTGATCACCGAGCAGGCGGCGACCATGCCCGATTCCGCTTGGTGTGCGCCGTTTGTGCGGTATCAAACGCTGCTTGGCGCGTTCCCCGACACGACAGAAGCGTGGACGGCACAGCTTGTTTCGCTGGGCTGCGGTGCGCTCCTTTATGCGCTGCTCACGGCGCTTGCCTGCAAAAGTTCCATTCGCCGTTTTGAAAAGGTCGATCTTTGATGCAGCTCTCGGTGTTGTCCAACAGTGCGACGCCCATCTACCGACAGATCTACGAGCAGATTTCCGCCCAAATTTTGCGCGGAACGCTGCAGGCGGGTTCGGCGCTTCCGCCCATCCGCAGCGTAGCGAAGTCCATCGGCGTCAGCATCATTACGGTGCGCAGCGCGTGGGGCGCGCTGGAACGCGACGGGTATGTCCATACCGTGGCGGGCAGCGGCTGCTACGTTTTGCCGCGTGCGCCCTCGCCCACGGCGCCGCTTGACGCGCTTTTTGACGAACGGCTGCACGACGCCGCCCGCCGCGCCAAGGAAATCGGCATGACCGAAGCCGAATTTGTCGCCCTTTCCGCACGGTTCTATCAAGAATAAAAGACGCCCCTGCAAAATGTCTTGCAGGGGCGTTTGCGTACCGATTCCTCTTGCGGGTTCATAGCCCGCCGCGCACAGTTCAGTCGGCGTTCGTTCCGTTCACTTCGATCACAACATCCTTCTTGGCTTCTTTGATGGCTTTCGAGATGCTCATGACCAAATACAAATCCTGCACGCCGCCGACAATCAACGCCGCGCCTACAATAATCATCAGAACGTTTGCGCCGCCAAACGGGTCAAGCAGCAACAGGCACGCCAAGACCGCACCCAAGATGCCCCAAATCAGCGCAAGCACCCAGCTGCTGCTGTGCAGACGATGCAGCTCTACGGCGAGCTGAATGCACAGGATGCTGCCCATAATCATGTAAATCCCCACCGCAATGGGCAAAAATGCCACCGCGTCCGAGGCTCTGACCAGCATCAGCACGCCGATGAGGATGCTGAGGATGCTCCAAATCAAATCGTAGCGGAAGAAAATGCCCGCCAACCCCAGCTTGAAGTAGCGCACGATGTCCACAACGCCCATGGCAATGCACAGAATGCCCAAGATGATGCAAATCGCCAGCGCGGACACCTTCGGCCAAATCACCATGACCACGCCAAGCAGCAAAATACAAATGCTGAGAATGACCGCCCAAATGCGGATGCGCTTCCAGCTGTTCTTCAAAGCTTCGCTCATTCTTTCGTTCCTTCTTTCTTTTGTTCGTTGTGTTCCTTTTCTGCGATGCTTGCAAGCAGTTCTTCATAGGTCATGCGCGCACAGATCGCTTCCAGCGTCGCGCAGGCGGCTTCGTCCACCGCCAAGCCCGCCACCGAAATGGCGTCCGCCGCATAGTCCTCCAGTTTTTCAACGGATTTCAACGCTTTGGCTTGGTCGCGTGCCTGCTTGGACGCCGCATAGTCCACCCGCGCCTGCGCCGCGTTCGTTTGCAGCTTGTCGCGGAAGGTTTCGCTGCCCGTGCGCACGTTTTCTTTGACCTTTTCTACATTTTCTTTTACGCTCGAGATGCCGTCCTCCAGCTTCTCGCGGCTCGTGTCCCGTACCAAGCGTGCCTGCTCCGCAAGCAGCTTGTTGCCCAGTCGGATGTTCGCCTTGGTGGCGGCAACGCGTTCCCGCGCCGCTTCCAAGTCCGCATCGAGCTTTTCCTTGTTTGCGTCCTTCGCCGCTTCGGCGTCCGCTTTGGTCTTTTCTACATGGTCATAAAGCGCATCCAGCTTGGCGTGCATTTCGTCCCTTGTCATGGTCGTTCACTCCCGATTTCTTCGGATTTGACGATACGGGCGCGTATTGCTCCCGTTTCGATGGAATCATGATAACAATTCATGCGCCGCATTGCGATTGGCAAATCGGCGTTTTTCCCCAAAATTCGGATGTTTCCCCATTTTTCATCAAAAATGGGACGCAAATATGCCCGCCCTGTCATTTGGCGAAGGAGCCCGAACGCAAGCGGAAGATTCTTCCTCGCTTCGCTTCGTCAGAATGACCGCGTGGGACGGAAAACACGCGGATATGTTGACATTTTCATTGGAAAACCCGTGTACAAGATACTTGAGGTTGCTTGGAGTTCTTCACGCTGCTCTGGGAAGGTACGGGTCGGCTTCGCAGGGAGCGCAGTGACCGAGAAAGCCCATACCTTTGTCGTTGCAAGCCGCGGTGCAGCAACCGAACGGGAGACAAGCGCGGTTGCGCGCCGTCGGACGTTCGGTTTCGCAGGCACACGGCAGTGGCGAAACGCGTGCGTTAAGCCCGTGTGCCGAGAAACCATACCGCTGTCGAATGGAGCCGCAGAACGCGGCGAACATTCTCCTGCGTGAGCATGAGGAACAAAACGACGAACGACGCCTTGCGGCGTCGGAACAGCGCGGTTTTCCCCGCGCACGGGGAAATACCGTCGCTAATAATCAGCGTAGCGCCTCGGCGTGCGCCAAGCGCGCCGAACGAATCGGCGGCGCAGCCGCCATCATAGTTTGAAACTTGTATACGCAAGCAACACCACGCCACGCGGCCATTCTGAGGCAAAGCGAGAGAGAATCGCCCGTATGCGCGGACGTTCTCATTCATTTTCGCCGACGCGCGTTCCTTATTGCGGCGCGGCGCCGTTCGCGTTGTCGATCAAATAGTCCAGCATCCCGCCGAAGGTGTCGGTCAGCCGATCCACCGCCGCATCTGCGTCCACGTCCATGCGCATCCAAATGAATTTGATGACAAACCCCAGAATGGAGTAGCAGCAGAATCCCGAAATGTCTCGCAGCGCATCGTCGGAGATGTCTTTTCCCTCTGCGCTCTGCTTAATATAATGAAAGAAGCTGTTCTCCGCCGAGATGAAGATGTAGCGCTCCAGCCGTTCGCGGGAGACGGAGCCGAATATGTGATAGACGACGCTTGGGTTGTCCTGCATCCGATGCAAAATCGTCTTCAGGCGAATCGGAAAATCGTCGTGCGCATCCATGTCCTGCAGGAAGATCGTTTTTTTGTTTTCCAGCCATTGATCCAGCAGGTCGTAGATGTCGTGGTAGTGGTAGTAAAACGTGTTGGAGCTGATTTCGCAGCGGGCGACAAGCGCCGACACCGTGATTTTGTCGAACGGCATCTCCGCTAGCATCGCCTCAAAGGTTTGCAGAATCGCTTTTTGCGTGTAGTTTGCCATATGCGTCTCCTCTCGTGCGGATTTTCGATGCGCTGTTTCGAATCTTATTCTTATCGTATCATACAAATGTGCCCGCCCACAACCCCTTTTTCGACACAATTTGGGCGGACGGAGGGTGATCGATGTGCGCCAAGGAAATCAGCATGATCGAAGTCTTTTTTTCGCCTGCCGATTGCATCACGCGCATTGCCCGGTCACGCATGCACGAATGATTGGGCGCCCATCGAAAAGCACACGGCACGCGGCTGTCTTGTTGTTTTTGCCGACTAATTCTTGAGTGCCGTAATCGGCACAACAAAAACGCCGTCGCTCCGTTGATATGCCGCATTGGAAAGACCGCAGATCACGCACAGTGTTTTGGGCGGCTTGCCCTTATTTTGCGCGATCTCCATTTGGACGGACAGCAGGGATTCCGCTGCGTTGTCAATGTCATTTGCACCCAACTTCAACAAAGAAGAAAGGATGAAGTCAGAATTGCGTACACAGGCGGCTTTTGCCGCATACTTGATTTCTTTCTTATAAAGGCTCCGGCAAAGAACATGAGTAGGATGGGAAAATCATTCCAAGAATTGGGTTGGGCAGGGTCTTCAAGGTTCCAAATGCTGGAGAGAATACTCAAAGAATCAGTTCGGTCTTCTCCTGCTGCGCTCAGCGAATGGCTCTTTTGTGCAAAGAACGATGTAGCAGAGCATTCGCACGCTGAAAATGATGTAACACAGTATGTAATTGTTGGTAGTAAACACGAGAAAATGACAGAACTCTTCCATTCCATTCGTTGCGCTCTTGCTCACGGCTCTTTCAAGGTCAAAACGATTGACAAGAAAACCTTGTATTACTTTGAGAATCACTTTCGAAATGAACTTATAGCGAAAATACAGTTGAGCGAAGATTCGCTCCTTTCGTGGATTGAGATCGTTCTGGATGATCCGGAAATGCTGACAAAGGCAAAGAAGACGCGAGCACATAAAGCGGCAAAGCAGAAAGCTGTTCAGCGCAAACAAGCCGCATAAGTATTGCATCATTCCTTTGGGGATCGTCGTGTTTGGGCGACGTCAAGCCGCGCCCATTGTGGAATATGTGTGGATGGAATTGGGGACCGGGCTGAATGCGCACAAATGAGTGTCGGGAGAGGCCCAGTCTCCGCCTCAACGCTTATCCGTCAAGAATAGTGACTAATCCGCACTTCTTTCCCATACCGACGTGGCCCCCACAGATGGCGCAGGGGTAGTGTGCGTTGCTTCTCCGCTGCGCTCACATGCTTGTGCCTCGGCCAATATCCTCTCAAAGCCACCATCGCCCTGATTGACGACAATCTCCTGCTCGGGCGTGGGCTGACAGGCGCAAAGCAAAAATGCAGCCGCCAAAATCAACAGAATCTTCTTATTTCGCATTGCGCTTGCCCCTTCTCCCATCACTTCATCTTCATGGCACGGGTGAACTTGGTCACGATGATTACGGACACGATGATTGCAATGATGGCGATGCCGATCAAAAGCGACACCCACCATTGGGACAGCGTCTGCTGCTCCTGCTTTTTCGCTTCCTCTGCGCCTTTTGCTCATCGGTGATGACCACGGGTGCCGTGATATTGGTGAACAGATTGCTGTATGCACAGTTTTCCTCGCCATTCTCGTCCTGATAGTACACCTTGAGCGAGCCGTACACCTCGCCATACTTCTGACTGCCCGAAAGCGTGGTGACGAAGATGGAGATGGTCTTGTCCGCGCTCTGCTGCGGTTCCAAGTTGCCAAGGTACGCCGACGCCGAAATCAATCCGTCGCAGTTGAGCACGCAGCGCACATTGTACAGGGTGGCATAGCCGCTGTTGTACACGCAAACGGGCTGCGTGAAGCTCTCGCCGCTGGTGACGCTTTCAGGCAGCTTCACGGCGTCGTAGCCGATGGATGCGGGCTGGGTGACGGCAAACAGGGCGGTGGCGGTTTCGGTGTAGCTGCCGCCGTATTTATCCTCGTAGCTGACTGCAATGTTGATGGCGTGATCGCCCGCAAGCGCCAAGCGCCGCGCCTCAAAGGTGAAGGTCAGCGCCGTCTGTTCCTGGATGGGCAACAGTGAAACATACGCTTCGCCGCGATCCGCAAGGCACTTAAACGCATCGTCCGGGGCGGTCACCAGCACCCGCACGTTCTTCGCCTCCCGTTCGCCCACGTTCTTCAGCGTCAACGACACGGTAAAGCGTGCGCCGCCCGCCACCGTTTCGGGTGCGGTGGTCATGGCGCCAATCAGCCGCACCGGCTTTTTCACCGCGCTCTGCCCGCCGCCACCGCCGCCCGCGGACTGCGTTTTGCCGTCGGTGATGGTGAGTTGGACGGCGAAGGTCTGCGTCTGCGCCTCGCCGTTGAGGTCGGCATACTCGATGGTAAACGTCACGGGATAGGTGCCGTTGTAGCGCGACGAAGAAAGGGCAAGGTCAAGCGTGACAAGGAAAACCGCGCGTGTGACGTCCTGCCCAAGTGCATCCAAAGCATGCTCGTTCGATTTTGACAGCTCGAACTGATAGTTGCCGTACACAAACGGGCCATCGGTCGAGATTTCGGGCGTGACGCGAATGGTCTGCCCCTGCGTGTTCCCCAAAAGTGGCACCACAAAGGACGCTTTGCCGTCCGCAACCGTTGGTACATAGCCGTTTGCATAGCTTTGTTCCATGCCCGCATAGCGGTACGCCGTGTCGATTTCCAGTTGGGCGGACGGCAGTGCGGTTGGGGCGGCGCTTTCCGTGGGCGCGGCGCTCTCGGTGGGCGCAGCCGATTCGCCCTCCGTGGCAAAGGCCGTCAATGGCATGATTGCCAGCAGCACCGCTAAAATGATCGCAAATTTTCTCATACCTCATCCTCCTTTACCATGGTCATAACACCTGCGTCCATCTCGCAGACGGTGTCGCAAAGCGCCTCGATGTCCTGAATGTTGTGGCTCGCAAGCAGTATTGTGCGCCCGTCGGTGGCGAGCGAGCGGAACAGCGCGCGCATCTCTGCCACGCCATGCTTGTCCAGCCCGTTCATCGGCTCGTCGAGAATCAAGAGCTTCGGCTGCTCCATAATCGCCTGCGCAATGCCGAGCCGCTGCCGCATGCCCAAGCTGTACTTGCCCACGGGCTTGCGGGAATACGGGTCAAGCCCCACAAGGCGTATGGCGTCCGCAACCTTTTTCAGGTCGATTTTCTTGTTGAGCGAGGCGAGAATCTCAAGGTTTTTCAGCCCCGTCAGCTGTGGCAAAAACCCCGACGTTTCGATGATCAGCCCGATGTCGGTGGGGAAGTCCACGTCTTTGCCGATGCGCTTGCCGTCCACGAACACCTTGCCGCTTGTCGACTGCAAAAAGCCGCAAATACACTTGAAAAGCACCGTCTTGCCGCTGCCATTGTTGCCCACGACGCCGTGAATCTTGCCTGCTTCAAAGCTTCTTGTCACGCCCTTTAGCACCGTGTCCTGTCCAAAGGTTTTGGTCAGTTCCATCACTTCGATTGCGTTTGTCATAATCCATCCTCCATCCCATCGTAAGACAACAGCGTTCCGTCAACTGCATTCACGTGCAAATAGCTCGTATAACTTTCCGAAATTCCGTTATTCTCCGAAGTGCGATTTACCGCCATGATCCAAACAGGCGCAAGATAGAAATGCGCGGCATCGTCCTTTCTTTGCACCAATCCCAAGGCAAGGGTCAACGCCGTTGCTTCAAACTTCACCTCTCCGTCAGAACCGCTTTCATAGGACAAACAATTTGTTAGGTGTGTTCGGATACACGCCTGTACGCTTTCAAACGGAAGTAGTTCAATGCTCTCGTTTACAAGCTCCGGTTCATCGTACGGCCACATCCAAATACACGTCTTAATCCCATCCGCCGTGATAAATAGTTCCATGTATTCCTGTTCGAGCCTACGGTTATAGGCCTTGTCACTTGTTGTGAATAAATCGGTATGCTCTGTCGTTTCAAATAAGCAGGGATACCCTCCGTTGTCCCTTTGCAGCGTGACGAAATATCCGACGTCTGTGATGATAAAGCTGTAATCCATGATCAATCTGCACGGCTTCGTCCCGAGTGATCGTCACGCCGTTCAGATTTTGAAAATCGCTTTCAAAGTCATAGGTAAAGGGCAAGCCGACGCCATCGTCCAAGTTGTTGAACGTCACACTGCCGCCCGCTTCCCCGTCCGTGCCGACGACGGTGAGGTAGGCGACGCGGGCTTTGCCCAAATCCACCGCGCCGCTGATTTGCCCCGCGTTGGAAAAATCGAACGTGTCCAAATCCAACTCCGTCGGCGCAAAGACCTCGGGCGCGGATCGGTATGCCGTCTGCCACGTCAAAAGCGACGCCTGCCACGCCTCGATGGTTTCCGCCCGCTGCGCTTCGGTCGCACCCGTAGGCAAATAGTCCTCCGGATTGGCAAGCATGGTCTGCAGCAAGGTGATCTCGGTCAAGATTTCGTCCTTCGTTTGGGGCGTTTCGTCCGCATAGGTCATGATGGGTCGCCCGCACGCCATGCAGCGCATCACGGCGCGCATCCAGTCCGCCGTCATCGTGCGCGGTGCAATCTCCGTCACGGGAATCCGCGCCGCGTCGGGCACGACCACCGCCGCGTCCACCGTCACGCACACCGTATCCGTGCCAAATTCGTCCAAATGCAGCGTAGCGGGCGCGTCATAGCAGCCGTCCGACACGGGCGACGCCAGAATGGTCGCCACTAACCCGTCCTCGCCCTTGTTCACCACCACATCGCCATGCGGCGTTGGCCGACAGGCGCAAAGCAGCAGCGCAAGTGCCAAAATCAGCAGCAAACTTTTCATTTTCATCGCTTTTGTCCCGCCCCTGATGTTCAGTATATCGTGCAACTGCGTCCAAAATGTAATCGGATTGTAGTTTGTGAAACAACCATGCCACAAATGAAATATTGCTGGTGCAATATGAAATAATCTGCCGATTATGAAATTGTTTACTTCGTTCGCAGTGAAATAAAATTTGCCCTTTCTATGCCGCGGCGCATTTCACTTGCCCGTAAGGGCAAATTTCATGACGCCATACAACAAAACCACCGCAAAGGGTGGTCTTGTTGTATGGCGTACCTGAAGGGATTCGAACCCTTGGCCTTCAGAGTCGGAGTCTGACGCTCTATCCAGCTGGGCTACAGGTACCTATTCCGTTTGCGCACGCAGCCGCAAAATGCCGCCGCGGTTCGATGCGCAAGCGCATTATAGCACAGAATCCTTGCGCGTGCAAGCGAAATGCACCGTTTGGACGAAAAATGCGCACAAAATGCGCACGAAAAATGCCGCCGTAGTGAATTCCCAAAGTAAGCTCCATGGTGGGTTTCACTTTCGTAATTCACGTAGCGAAAGAATGGGATGGCTTTCCTTCCATCCCATTCAGTAAGTCATTTTCAACTTTGCGTGTACACTCAGCTCGGTTTTCGCCGGTCTGTTCCACATTTTCTTACATTTTGAGCGGCTTATCCGGATCACTAAATGGCGTAGGTGCACTCATAAAGGGTTCTTGTTTCATCGGGTACTCCCTGAGATACAAAATATAGCCGTAACCATATTCGTCATTTCGTGCAGCGTAGCGTAGCTCCTCTCTTCGCGCAAGGTTCTTGTCCCCTACGAGGTACATGTAGCGAATCGAAACCCAAACCGCCATTCCTTCATATACCTGCGTCTCAATTTGTGCATACCGTTCTCGAATTGATTTTGCATTCCAATTTTCATACTGCCAGATATGCGTCAATTCGTGTACCATTGTCATAATTGACATAGCGCGCGGTGCTCCATTTTCTACCAACAATGTATAACCGTCGTTGCTTTTGATTGCAACGCCCAGTACGCGCCCGTCGGATTTTTTGGATGGAATGAAAGATTTCCCAATTTTACGATGTAACGTCTTTGCATTCACCATACGAACCTTGACCGGTATCGAGAGCTTGATCCCAAAGCTTGCTTCCATCTGCGTCACAACGCTACGGAAGATATCTTCAAAAGCGGCGCCCTCTCGAATCGCAGTTTTGCCGCACTGCATACAGCGCTCGCGTCCATCTTTGAGTACTTCGTATTCCGTTCCCATCAACGCAACACCACAGAAATCGCATTCGTGCCCATTCCCCGGATCTTGATCAAAGTTTGATTCGGATGCATGAACGTTTTTGCGTGCAACAAATAGCGCGTTATCTTTGAACCCCAGCGCATTGAGGTACTCCGACGTGCCCGTTACATCAATCCACGCATGCTTGTCGCTGTCGCCGAACAGGAGATAGTACCGTTCATGATATGGACGGCGCGACCGGCTTTCCGTTGCTCCGATATTTACCCTTTGTGCGCCATCGTCCTCTGCCTCTACGATTGTCGGCGATTCATCAGATGCGGAAACGTCTTCCTGCATCATTCGGATTCCGAGTGCTTTGCAGTCATCGTCCGAGATGGGGTCTGCGTATTGTATGGGGGGCGTTTCCTTATCATCGTCCGAAGTTGCGATGAAGTCTCCTTGCTTCTCTTCTTGCGCATCGCAATAGTATTGCTTGCTGATCCAGTGCGCATCCGTGACCGGGTATGCTTCACCGCCA
>CAYRQM010000003.1:0-79705 GCA_964426415.1 uncultured Christensenella sp. | reverse complement strand
CCTCCCCCTACGCGCAATCCTCCCTCACTTTTACCCGGAACTATTTTACACCAACTCCAACGTTTGGGGCGCTTGACAGGGGTTGGAAAGGATGCTATGCTTCCTTTGATTTTTGATGGGAAGCGGGTGGCAAAGTGTTCCGAATGCGAACGAATGGGGCGGCGGGCGTATGCTGCGATGCTTTCTGCGCGGTTGATGCGCGGTTTGGCGGCTGCAGATGATCGGACTGTTGCTTGCCATCATCTATATCAGCTTCATCAGCTTGGGTCTGCCGGATTCGCTGCTGGGCAGCGTGTGGCCGAGCATTTTCGAGCAGATGGGTTCGACCGTATCGGGCGCCGGGAACATCGCAATGGTGATCGCAGCCTGCACGATTGCCGCAAGCTTGCTTGCCGATCGGCTGATCCATCGCTTTGGAACGGGCAAGATCGCGGTGGTTTCCGTCGCGCTGACGGCGGCTGCGCTCTTTGGGTTCTCCTTTTGCACCCGCTATTGGCAGCTCCTGCTGTGCGCGCTGCCCTATGGGCTTGGCGCGGGCGCGATCGATTCAGCGCTCAACAACTATGTGGCGCTGCATTTCAAGGCGCGCCATATGTCATGGCTGCATTGCATGTGGGGCGTTGGTGCATCCGTAGGCCCGTACATCATGGGGTTGTGCCTTGGCGCGGACGGCGGGTGGCGTGCAGGCTATCGCGTCATTGGCGTGATCCAGCTGATCATAACCGTACTGCTGCTCTGCGCAATTCCGCTTTGGAAGGGCTCCGCCGCGGACGACGGCAAGCGCGGCAAGGTGCTTTCGCTCAGACAGGCGGCAGCGCTGCCGGGCGCAAAGGCGCTGTTTGTGACCTTCTTTTGCTATTGTGCCCTCGAAGCGTCCGTGGGGCTGTGGGCAAGCAGCTGGATGAACGCGGTTAAGGGCGTCAGCGCCGCAAACGCCGCGTTCTACGCCGTGCTGTTCTTTGGCGGAATCACGCTGGGTCGCTTCATCAGCGGATTTCTCTCCGAGCGAATGGGGGATCAAAGGATGATTCGCTTGGGGATTGGGCTGATCTTTGGGGGCATTGCACTCTTGCTGCTTCCGTTTGGACAGATCGTTGCGGCGGCAGGTTTACTTGTGATTGGGCTTGGCTGCGCGCCCATTTATCCCAGCATCATCCATGCAACGCCGTCGCGCTTTGGCGCGGAATACGCCCAGTCGCTTGTCGGCGTCGAGATGGCATGCGCGTACCTTGGCACGACGTTTATGCCCAAGCTGGTTGGCGTGCTTTGCGATTGGATCGGAATTGCCTTCTTTCCCTGTTTTCTGCTGGCAGTCGCGGGCTTGATGCTGTTCATGAGCGAATGCTCCATTGGGCGGGCAAAGCGCGGTTAGCCTGCGCAAGACGTCATTGCATCGAGCGGCAAACTGTGGTATAGTAGGGCAAGAATTTGTTTGGAGTACGGATATGAGCGAGAAACAAGACAAATCATCCGCCTGTTCCACACCGGAAGAAGCACAAAAGCACCGCAAGAAACGACGCTTCACGGGCTGGATCGTTGCGGGCAGCATTTTGCTGGTGTTGGGCGGGCTGGCTTTGTGGTTTTGCCTGTCACCATTTGGCAGTGCGCTGCTGCGGGTTGGCAATATGTTCGACAAAACCGTGCGCATCGTAGCGCAGCCGTCCACCGACCCGGATGCGACGGCACGTCCCGCCGTGCTGGTTCCGCCCGATGCGGAAATATCCGATACCGCGCCGAGCGATGAGGCGCTGGACGCCGAACTGATCGATGACGAAGAAAGCGCTGCGCCGCAGGACATTTACAAGCGAGCAAGCATCGACGCAAACGTGGTGAACATCCTCATCTTGGGGCAGGACGGCGTCTCCTACCAAGAGGCGAGCAACCGTACCGACGTGATGCTGCTTTTGTCCTACAATCGCGCCACAAATGAAGCCAAGCTGGTGTCCTTTCAGCGTGACGCCTATGTCCCGATTGTCGGACGCAAAAACTGGAATCGGCTGAACACCTGCTACCACTTTGGCGGCGCGGGGCTTGCCGTCAACACCTTCAACGAGCTGTTCGATCTGGACATTCAATATTATGTGACGCTGGCGTTTTCCGAGTTCAAACAGTTGGTTGACGCGGTGGGCGGCATCGACCTGACCATTACCTCCTTGGAAGCGAACAACATCAATTCGGCGTGTCCCGATGACGCCCATGTAAAAGAAGGGCTTGCGCATCTGACCGGGCAACAGGCGCTGCAATTTTGCCGCAACCGCAGCACGGGAACGGGCGACTGGGGTCGTGCGGAACGGCAAAGACGCTTTATGCTGGCGCTGTATCAAAAAGTGCGCGCCAACTTCGACCTCAACATGGCGACGGAGCTTATCAACTACGCATCCGACTACATCCGCACCAACATCCCGTTCTCCCTGTTGTACGATCTGGCAAAGACGGTGGTCGTCGGGGAAGAAGTCGCCGTCCAAAACACGCGTGTGCCGTTTGACGATACTTGGCATTATGCAAGTAAGAACGTCGCCTCCGTGATCGTATTTGACATCGAAACCAATGCACAACTGCTTTACGAGTATTTATATGGAACGAACTAAACTTGGCGTTTTCGACAGCGGACTGGGCGGATTGACCGTCCTGAACGAAATTCTAAAGCACAACAACGGGCTTGCCGTCACTTACTTTGGCGACACGGCGCGTGTGCCCTACGGCTCGCGTACGCCCGAAACCATTGCGCGCTATGCAGAGCAGGACGTTCGGTTCTTGCTTTCCAAGGGCGTCGAAGCAATTGTCATCGCCTGCGGCACGGTCAGCGCCATCGGGCTTTCCCGCCTGACCCAAACGTTCTCCGTTCCCATCATCGGCGTGATCGAAGCGGCGTGCGATGCGGCGTGCCAAGCCACAAAGACGGGGCACATCGCGGTATTGGGCACCAAAGCCACCATCGGCAGCCATGCATATTCCGCCCGTATCCACGCGCTTGCGCCCGCCTGCCGCGTCGACGGGTACGCCTGCCCGCTGTTGGTTCCGCTCATCGAAAACGGGTTCTCCGCCCAAGACCCCATCACGATGCTGACGCTGGAGCGCTATCTTGCGCCCATCCGCGAGACGGATGTGGACACCGTCATTTTGGGATGCACACATTATCCGTTTCTGTCAAGCGCGATACAATCCATTTTGCCCAACGTCACGGCAATCAACATCGGCGCCGCCTTGGCGAATGCGCTGCCGTACCGCCTGCAGCTTTCCGCTTCCGATCTTCCTTCCGAGGTCGCCTACTACGTCAGCGATCCCGATACGGGCTTTTGCCAAATCGCCAACGGGTTCTTGGACGCGGTGCACGCCGATCACATCGACACGGTCAACATCGAACAATTTTAGCATAACCGCAGCTTGCCCTCATACATTGTACAAAACGATGTATGGGGGTTTTGATTTTGTCATATGTAGAGGAACGGATCTATGCGGAAGCCGCCTATATTCTGGAGCATGGCGCGACGGTGCGGGAAACGGCGCGTGCGCTGCGGGCGGGCAAGAGCACGGTGCATAAGGACGTCACGGCACGATTGAAGCATTTGAATGGGAACCTGTATCATCAGGTGCGGCAAGTGCTGGACGTCAACAAGGCGGAACGCCACATTCGCGGCGGCAAGGCCACCCATGACAAGTATTATGCCAAGCGTCAGAGCTTGGGCGTCGCGGCGCAGCAGCCGTAAACCGCCTTCGCACCCGCCAGCTTGCACATCTTTGCACATTCGCACAGCGTCGCGCCGGTGGTAGTGACGTCGTCGATCAGCACGATGCGCAGCCCTTCGCAATGCGGATCGGCAAAGAAGCTGTTATGCAGGTTCTTTTGCCGCGCCTTGGCGCCAAGCCCCTTTTGCGGCTTGGTGTAGCGCACCTTTTGCAGCAATTCACGCGAATAGGGAATCTTGTACAGCCCGCTCAAGAATGCGCAAAGGCACGCCGTATGGTGAAACTTTTTGGTGTATTCTTTCAAGGGATGCATGGGGACGGGCACCAAAATGTCGGCTTCCCACTCCCGCGGGATGCGCATATACTGCGCAAAGAATGCGGCGTATTCGGGCTTTCTGCCATTTTTGAACCGCAGCACGGCGTCCTTCACGGCGTCGGTGTACGTCAGCCCCACGGTCAGCCCGTCCAACGGCTGCCGATAGACGGGATCGGGACAGTAGAGCAGCGTGCGCCGACAATCGTCGCACAGCCCGTCCTCGCCAACCTTGGCTTCTTCGTCGCACAAATAGCAGCGGCACGGGTCGGGCGCTACCGCGTCCATCAGGGCAAGCTTGAGCGTCTCAATCTGATAGGAGTTCGGCATAGGCAATCAATCGCTCCGCCAGCGCGGTGCGTCTGTCGTTGTGCTGTGCGGTGCGCACCATGCGGGCAATGGTTTCGGAACGCCCGATGCAATAGACGATGCGCTTGGCGCGGGTCACGGCGGTGTACAGCAGATTGCGGGTGAGCAGCGGCGCGGGGCCGCCCGCCAGCGGCAAAATGACCGTGCCGAATTCGCTGCCTTGGCTCTTGTGAATGGTGATGCAGTACGCCAAATCCAGCTCGTCGAACTGTTTTAGCTCATAGGTGGCAAACCGGCCGTCGTCGAACGCGACGTCCGCCGTTTTCGCGGCGTTGTCGATGGAAAGCAGCGTGCCCAAGTCGCCGTTAAAAACGCCTGTGCCTTCTTCGGCACTGCCGTGGGCGGCACGCTTTTTCCAAGCAATCTTGTAGTTGTTTTTGATTTGCATGATCTTGTCGCCCACGCGGAACAACGTTTCGCCAATCGTGTGTTCGAATTTGAACGGGGACGGGGGATTGAGCGCTTCCTGCAAGAGCCGATTCAGCTCGGCGACGCCAAGCGCCGTCGTTTTCATGGGGACGAGCACCTGCACGTCCATCAGCGGATCGGAAACGCCCAAGCGGGATTGCTCGTGCAGCAGCAAATCCACCAAACGGTCGCGGATGCGATCGGCAGAGGAAATCTCCTCAAAGATGAAATCGGAATCGGGTCGATCCAGATAGGGCAGCTCGCCGTTGTTGATGCGGTGCGCGTTGCGCACGATCAGGGAACGCTGCGCCTGTCGGAAAATTTCGGTGAGGCGGTAGCTGGGCAGCACGCCCGAACGGAGCGCATCCAAAAGCACGGCGCCGCAGCCAACAGGCGGAAGCTGATCGCTGTCGCCCACAAGCACAAGCCGCGTGCCGTCGGGCAGCGACTGCAGCAGCGCGTACATCAGCGGCAAATCCACCATGGAAAGCTCATCCACAATGACCATCTCGTAAAGCAGCGGATTGTCGCGGTTGCGCTGGAATCCTTCGCCCGGCACATACTCCAAAAGCCGATGCAGCGTCGCGGCGTCCTGACCCGTCGCCTCCGACATGCGCTTTGCGGCGCGACCCGTAGGCGCTGCCAGTGCGCAATCCATTCCTGCGGCGGCAAGCGCCTCGACGATGAAGCGGATGATGGTGGTTTTGCCTGTGCCGGGGCCGCCCGTGATGATCAGCAATCCGCTGTTGAGCGCTTTTGCGACGGCTTCGGACTGCTCATGCGACAGCTCCAAGTGCAGCTTCTTTTGCAAAGTTACAAGATCCCACGTTTGCTGTGGCGGCTGCACGCGCAGCCGCAGCAGCTTCTTTGCGATGTAATCCTCCATTTTGGCAAGGTAGGGCAGGAAGATGGCTTCTTCCTCGCGCACCGTTTCGGACAGCAGCTCGCCGCCCGACACCATCCAATCAATGGCGTCCGTGATGGTTTCCGCATCCGCACCCAAAAGCGCAAACGCGTGCTTTTCCAGGACGGGACGGGGCAGATAGCAATCGCCGCGTTCATCCCGCGCACGCTGCAGCGCATAGCGAATGCCCGCCATGATGCGGGCAAGGGAGCCAACCTCAAAGCCTGCGACGTTCTGCGCGATGCGATCCGCCGTCAAAAAGCCAATGCCCTCGATGTCGTCGATGAGCTGATAGGGATTCTCACGCACCTTCGCAAGGCACAGATCGCCATAGACCTGCTGCATTTTCAGCGCTTGTCCCACGGTCACGCCATATGGCTCCAACGCGAGAAGAATGTCGCGGAGCTGCTTTTGCGAAAGGAAGGAATCGGCTATCATGCGCATTTTCTTCATGCCGATGCCGGGCACTTCGGTCAGCCGTGTCGGTTCGTTCTCCATGATGCGCAGCGTGTCCATGCCAAAGTGGCTGACGATGATGCGCGCCATGGAGGGGCCTACGCCCTTGACCGTGCCGCCCGACAGATACGCGATGATGGCGCCGATGGTGGACGGCGCTTGCCGTTGGTAGGCGCGGACGACGAACTGATCGCCAAAGCGAATGTGGTGCGCCATCTCGCCTTCCATTTGGACTTGGTCGCCCTCGTTCAGCAGCGGCATCACGCCAACGCACGTCAATGGCAGCGCAGCGCCGTCCGAAACAAGCGCCAACACGGTATAGCCGTTTGACGCGTTGCGGAAGATGATGCTTTGGACAATGCCGTTCTTTTCCATAAAATACGCCTCCGTCGAAGCGGAGGCAAAGTGGTCAGAAGTTGAGTTTTGCTTCGATGTAGCCGCGCAGGTCGTCGATCGAGATGCGTACTTGCTCCATGGTGTCGCGGTCGCGCACGGTCACGCAGTGATCTTCGAGCGATTCAAAATCGTAGGTGATGCACAGCGGCGTGCCGATTTCGTCCTCGCGGCGATAGCGCTTGCCGATGGAGCCCGTATCGTCGAAGTCTACCATGAAGGACTTGGACAGCGCTGCATAAACCTCGTTTGCCTGCTCGGACAGCTTTTTGGAAAGCGGCAGCACGGCGGCTTTGTACGGCGCAAGCGCGGGATGCAGATGCAGCACAACGCGGGTGTCGCCCTCGGCGATTTCTTCTTCGTCGTAAGCGTCGCACAAAAATGCCAGCGCCACGCGGTCTGCACCCAAGGACGGCTCGATGCAGTAGGGGACATATTTCTCGTTGGTGAACGGATCGAGATACTCGAAATTTTCACCGCTGCAGGCAGCATGCGCCTTGAGGTCGAAGTCGGTACGATCCGCCACGCCCCAAAGCTCGCCCCAACCGAACGGGAACAGGAATTCGATGTCGGTCGTGCCCTTGGAATAGTGGGACAGCTCTTCTTTTTCGTGCTCGCGCAGACGCATATGATCGGGCGTCATGCCCAACGCGAGCAGGAAGTTCTTGCAGGCGTCTTTCCAATAGACGTACCAATCCATGTCGGTGCCGGGCTTGCAGAAGAATTCGCACTCCATTTGTTCGAATTCGCGGGTGCGGAAGGTGAAATTGCCCGGGGTAATCTCATTGCGGAAGCTCTTGCCGATTTGGCAGATGCCGAAGGGAATTTTGCGGCGCGTGCTGCGCTGCACGTTTTTGAAGTTGACAAAGATGCCCTGTGCCGTTTCGGGACGCAGATACAGCTGGCTTGCGGTGTCCTCGTTGACGCCTTGGAAGGTTTTGAACATCATGTTGAACTTGCGAATGGGCGTGAAGTCAAGCTTGCCGCATTCGGGGCACACGATGTTGTGCGCCACGATGTAGTCCTGCATCTCCTGATGGCTCATGGCGTCGGGATGGATGTCGATGCTGTTCTTCCAAGCGTAGTCCTCGATGAGCTTGTCAGCGCGGAACCGTGCCTTGCACGCCTTGCAGTCCATCAGCGGGTCGTTAAAATTGCCGACGTGACCACTGGCGACCCACGTCTGCGGATTCATCAAAATGGCGGCGTCCATGCCCACATTATAGGGGGATTCTTGGACGAATTTCTTCCACCATGCGCGTTTTACGTTGTTTTTGAACTCGACGCCGAGCGGGCCGTAGTCCCACGTGTTCGAAAGGCCGCCGTAAATTTCGCTGCCCGCAAAAATGAAGCCGCGATTCTTGCAAAGCGCGACGATCTTGTCCATTGTGTATTCTCTTGCCATAAATATCATCCTCCAAACTTTCCTACCATTATTATGCGAATCGACGGTTTTGTCAAGCAAATTTGCAAAGCAAGGGGGCTTGTCCCAATTCTGTATGGAAGATAGTGCTTGAAAGATTTTGCAGGATAGGATATAATGTGCGTAACAACCATTGGGAGGTGCTGAATTGATCCAAATCATTTTCGGTGAAAAGGGGTCCGGCAAGACCAAGCGTATGCTGGAGCTTGCCAATCGCTCTGCCGCAGAGGCAAAAGGAAGCGTCGTATTCATCGACGACGACGACAGCTACATGTTCGATCTCAACCTTGCCATTCGTTTCATCAACGCCACGGAATACGCGTTGTCCGGGCCCAAAATGTTTTATGGCTTTCTCTGCGGGATCGCCGCATCCGATCACGATCTTGAATTTGTCTACATCGACGCGTTCAACAACCTGATCCGTCACGACTTGGATACTTTGCCCGAGCTGTTTGCGCAGTTGGAAGCGTACACGGTGCAGCACGACATCACCTTGGTGCTTTGCGTCAGCGGCGCGCCCCAAATGCTTCCGCCGTTTTTGCAAACGTACCTCAAATAGAAAGGACTTTCATGCAATACGTCAGCACGCGCGGCGGCGCTCCCGTTTCTGCCGCGCAAGCGATCGCGCGCGGTCTTTGCCCGCTGGGCGGGCTGTACGTTCCCACATCGTTCCCGCCGCTTGATCTGCCCGCGCTTCTGCCGCTGGCAGACGATTACTGCGCGCTGGCTGCACGCATTTTGGCACGGTATCTGCCCGACACGGGCGAAGAAGCGCTGCGTGCCATGACGCAAAAAGCATATGCGTCCTTCGACGACAAGTCCGTCACGCCGCTGCATCGCCTCACCGATACCGAAACCGTTTTAGAGCTTTGGCACGGGCCGACCATGGCGTTCAAGGACGTGGCGCTGCAGCTGTTGCCCTATCTCATGCGCGATTCCTTGGATCGCATCGGCGAAACCCGCACGGTCTACATCCTCGTCGCAACTTCGGGCGATACGGGAAAGGCTGCCTTAGAGGGCTTTCGGGACGTTTCGGGCACGCGTGTGCTGGTGTTTTATCCACACGGCGGCGTATCCGAGGCGCAGCGCTTGCAAATGGTCACCCAAGAGGGCGCCAATGTGGACGTCTGCGCGGTGGAAGGCAACTTTGACGACGCGCAAACGGCGGTCAAGCAAATCTTTTCCGACGCCGACGTGCGCAAACGGTTATCCGATTGCGGCTATCTCTTTTCCAGTGCGAACTCCATCAACTTCGGTCGCCTTGTGCCGCAGATCGTCTATTACGTTTCATCCTATCTGCGCTTGGTCAAGTTGGGCGCCATCGCCCTTGGCGACGACGTCAATTTCTGCGTGCCAACGGGCAATTTCGGCGACATCTTGGCGGGCTACTACGCAAAGCGCATGGGCTTGCCCGTCCATCGGCTTCTCTTGGCGTCCAACCGCAACAACGTCCTGTCCGACTTTTTCCGTCAAGGCGTGTACGACGTCAACCGCCCGTTCTACCGCGACATGAGCTGCTCCATCGACATTCTGCTCTCCAGTAATCTGGAACGGCTTCTGTTCGAAGTGCTGGGACGCGACGCGCAGGCAACCGCCGAACGGATGCGCACCCTCAAAGAAACGGGCAGCTTTTCCATCGACGCTTCGATGCGCACGGCGCTTGCCGATGTGTTCTTTGCGGATTGGTGCACCGAGGAGGGCACGACCGCAGCGATTCGCCGCACGTTCGACACATACGGCTATCTCATCGATCCCCACACGGCGGTGGCGCAAACCATCTACGAACGATACCAAGCCATCACGGGCGACACAACGCAAACCATTCTGCTGTCCACGGCGAATCCGTACAAGTTTTCCACCGCCGTTCTGAACGCGCTGGAACCGTCAACCGACGACGATTTCCAAAATGCGGCGCTGCTTTCGGCGCGTACCCATACGCCGATTCCCGAAAGCTTTGCGGCGTTAAAGTCCAAGCCCACGCTGCATCCCGACGTGGTTACACGAACCGAAATGGAGGAACGGGTGATTGCACCCCTTATGCGCCTATGATCGAAGAATTCGACCCAAATGAAATCCATACGCAGGCAGACCCACCCCAAAAGAAGCGTCCCAAAACGCTTCTTCTCGTCATCTGCTGGCTGCTGTCCCTTGTGCTGGTCGGAACGACGGCTGCACTGTGCGCCGCACGCGCCACGACGAGCGAATCCGCCACCATTGCAGAAGCGGCAAAGGTCATCCGCGACAACTTTTATTTCATCGACGACACCGATACCAACCTCATCGACGGTGCGCTGAAGGGCATGGTGTCCTCCTTGGGCGATCCGTACGCCGCGTATTTCACCGCCGACGAGTACGCAGAGCTAACCAAAGAGCAGTCCGGCAACTACACCGGCATCGGCGTGATGATACAGCTGCAGGACGACGGCACGCACATGCTGAGCGTGGTCTACGACGGAACGCCCGCAGCCGAAGCGGGGCTCAAAGAGGGCGACATTTTGGACACCATCAACGGCACCTCCTGCGAAGGGCTTTCGCTGCAGGACGCCGTTGCGCTGGTCAAAGTCAACGACGGCGACGTCAACACCATCGTGGTGCGCCGCGGCGAACAAACCATCACCTGCACCGTGACGGCACGCAAAGTACATACGCCTGCCGTTTCCTACAAAATGCTGGACGGCAACATCGGGTACATCTACCTGTCCGAGTTCCATGGCATTTGCGTGGAGGAGATGCAAACGGCGCTTTCTGCACTGCGCGAACAAGGCATGCAGTCTTTGATTTTGGACATTCGTGACAATTTGGGCGGATCGCTGAGCGATGTGTGCGACATTGCCGATCTGTTCCTGCCGAAGGATCAAGTCATTACGTCGCTGCGTTCCCGCAACGGCGACGAGGTGGTGTACCGCACCGATACGGACGGTTTGGATTTGCCCATCGTGCTGCTGGTCAACGGCTACTCCGCATCCGCCAGCGAACTTTTGGCAGGCGCGCTGAAGGATCACGACGTGGCGCATCTCATCGGAACCAAGACGTATGGCAAGGGCATCGTGCAATCCTATTTCTATGTGCAGGACACGGGCGGTTACATTAAAATTACAACGCAGGCATACTATACGCCAAGCGGCGTCTGCGTGCAGGAAGAGGGCATTACACCCGATGAAGTGGTAGAACTGAGCGAAGAAGCAAGCGGCTATTCCATCCGCATCCTGCCCTACGCGCTGGATACCCAGCTGCAGGCGGCAGTCGCCTATCTTTCGAACTGATACGGCAGCGTATACTGCTTTGTAAAGCCTTCCGTGACGGGAGGCTTTTCTGCTTCTTTGAGCAAAACCACAGCTTCGGCGGCAAGCAGCGACGCGGCAAACGCATCCAGCGCGCCAAGCTTTCCCGCGGGGTGGCGAATGGGACGCGCATCGGGATACAGGTCGGCAAGCCGCGTTTCACCCGTTGCCTGCAGCAAAACGGTGACAAGGTATCCGAACGCACGGGCATGCAGCACGGGACACGGTGCGGTTTCGGAAATCGCAATGTGCGCGGCAGGTTGGTCGACAGCGTCGATGCAGAGCGCGGCGTTTGAAAGGAACGCGGGCGCATAGGGTTTTTTGAACGCTGTAAGCGCGGCATTTGGATCGATGGCAAGCAAGCGCCGTTTCGTTTCGGTCACCTTAAAGCGTCCCACATTGGCGGCGGTGGCAAACGGATGACGGTTGCGATCCGATTCTTGGAAGGCGGCAGCGTCGATGAGAGAAAGATGGCGCACGCCTGCGCGCAAGAGCAATTCGGCGGTGCGGGCGCCGACGCCGCCGCATCCGACGATGCAGACGACGGGGGAGAGGAGCGATGTTTGCTGCGGCAGCGAAAGCGCGCCGATGTTGCGTTCATAAATTGGTTCCATGGCTTTAGTTTAGCAAACATTTGCGCCTTTGACAATGCCCTATTTGCTTGCTATAATGAAAGAAAAAAGCGAGGACTTTTATGGAGAGCCGCATCCGCGATTTGACGCTGTACCCGTCGGGCGAAGACAAGATTGAATGGGTCAAGCGCAATATGCCGATCCTTGCCTGCATCGAGCAGGATTTTATGCAAGAACAGCCGTTTTCGGGGCTTCGCATCGCCCTTTCCGTCCATCTGGAGGCAAAGACGGCGTATCTGTGCCGCGTGCTGCAGGCGGGCGGCGCCGAAATGGTCGTGACGGGCAGCAATCCGCTTTCCACACAGGACGATGTGGCGGCGGCGCTTGCACACGGCGGGATGCGCGTGTACGCGCTGCACGGCGCCTCGGCACAAGAATACGAATCGTGCATCCATGCCGTGTTGTCGACCGAGCCGGATCTCATCATCGACGACGGCGGCGACTTGGTTTCCACGCTGCACACCGCCTTGCCGCATCTCATTCCAAAGATTCGCGGCGGCTGTGAAGAAACCACCACGGGCATTCATCGGCTTTTGGCAATGGAGCGCGACGGCGCGCTGCGCTTTCCCATGTACGACGTGAACGACGCCATGTGCAAGCACCTGTTCGACAACCGCTACGGCACGGGGCAGTCCGTGTTCGACGGCATCGACCGCACCACCAACCTCATCGTGGCGGGCAAAACCGTGGTGGTGGCAGGCTACGGCTGGTGCGGCAAAGGCGTCGCCATGCGGGCAAAGGGGCTTGGTGCAAAGGTCATCGTCACCGAGATCGACCCGGTTAAGGCAATCGAAGCGGTGATGGACGGGTTCGAAGTCCTGCCGATGGCAGAGGCGGCACAGCGCGGCAACCTGTTTATCACGGTCACGGGGATGCGCGACGTCATCACGGAATCGCACATGCTTGCCATGCCAAACGGCGCCATCCTTTGCAACGCGGGTCATTTCGACGTCGAAGTGGACGTCAAACGCTTGCAAGAAATCGCCGTGGAAACGCGCCGCATGAAGCCGAACATCGACGGTTATCGCATGGCAAACGGACGTTGGCTCTATGTGCTTGCCGAAGGGCGGCTGGTCAATTTGGCGTCGGGCGACGGTCATCCCGCCGAGATAATGGACATGAGCTTCGCCATTCAGGCGCTTTGCGCACGCGCATTGGCAATCGACCCGCAAAAGGAACCCCGCGTGTACGCCGTGCCCGAAGACGTCGACCGATTCGTCGCCTGCAAGAAGCTGGCGTCCATGGGCATTTCCATCGATGCATTGAACACAACGCAACAAGAATATGTAAATTCGTGGAAAGTTTAGGTTTACACTGACGAAATTATCTGTTATACTGATGTTTGACTAAAATGGCTGAATCCGTGTAGACGGATAACATTATGAAGAAATTCCAACAGGGGGAACAAACATGAAATTCTACACCGCGAATGAGATTCGCAACATCGGGGTCTTTGGACATGGCGGCGAAGGCAAGACCACACTGGTCGAAGCGATGCTGTACAACGCAGGCTTGGTCGATCGGTTCCCGAACAACACGCCCACGACGGACTTCGATCCGGAAGAGGTCAAGCGTTCCATCTCCATCAACATGGGGCTTGCTCCCTTGGAATGGAAAAACACCAAGATCAACCTGATCGACGCACCGGGCTTCTTCGATTTCTATGGCGAAGTGACGGCGGCGATGGCGCTTGCAGACGCAGCGCTCATCGTAGTCGGCGCCGTTTCGGGCCCTGCCGTGGGCGCTGAAAAGACCATGGCGATGTGCAAAGAACAAAAAAAGGCGCGCATGATGGTCATCAACCAGATGGACCGTGAAAATGCCAACTTCGAAAAGACGATGGAAGCAATTAACGAGAAGTTCGGCGTTTCCGTCGTGCCGATTCAGCTTCCCATCATGGAAGCAGGCGCGTTCAAGGGCTATGTCGATCTCATCAACATGAACGCCAAGCTTTTCGAAGGCAAATCCGAAAAAGAAATTGCAATCCCGTCCTCTCTCGAAGCCGAAGCGCAAACGCTTTACGAGAAGCTGACCGAGGCGGCAGCCGAGGCGGACGAAGACCTGATGGAAAAGTACTTCGAGACGATGGAGCTTTCCCGCGAGGAGATTCTCCAAGGTCTTTCGAAGGGCGTATTGGACGGCGATATCACGCCCGTTTGCTGCACGTCTGCCGTGCAGAACATCGGTGTTGTCACCCTTTTGGACAACATCATCCACTATCTGCCCACCGCGGCGGATGCAAAGCTGCCCAAAGCCTTTAAGGGCGACGCCGAAGTTGCGCTCACACGTGAAGGCAAGATGGTCTGCTCCGTGTACAAGACGGTCAACGACCAGTTCGGCAAGCAAAGCATCATCAAGGTGCATCGCGGCACGCTGGATCTTTCCACGTCCCTTTACAACGTCGACGCCGAAAAAACCGAAAAGTCCACCACGCCCAACATGCTGCGCGGCAAGAAAGCCATCCCCGTTGACAAGCTCAACGCGGGCGACATCGGCGCGCTGCCCAAGCTGCAATATACCAACACCAACGACACGCTGTGCGACGCAAGCGACGTCATCGCCATCGAGAAGATTCACTTCCCCGAACCCTGCATCAGCATTGCAATCACCGCCAAGAAGCAGGGTGAAGACGATAAGGTCATCAGCGGTCTGAACAAGCTCTTAGAAGAAGATCCCACCTTGGCAATCGAAAAGAACCCCGAAACGGGCGACGTTCTGCTGCGGGGCCTTGGCGAAATGCACATCGATGTGACCTGCGCGAAGCTGCGCAACAAGAACAACGTCGAAGCGGCGCTGTCCGATCCGCGCATCCCGTACCGTGAAACGATTCGCGCCATGGCGGAAGCCGAAGGCAAGCACAAAAAGCAATCCGGCGGCAGCGGTCAGTTCGGCGTCGTACAGATGCGGTTTGAGCCGGCGCCCGAAGGCACCGATTTCGAGTTTGTCAACGCCATCGTCGGCGGCGTCGTCCCCAAGGAATACATTCCCGCCGTCGAAAAGGGTCTGCGCGAAGCAATGGTGCACGGCGTATTGGCGGGCTATCCGATGGTCGGCATCAAGGCGACGCTGTACGACGGCAAGTATCACCCCGTCGACTCCAAAGAAGTCGCGTTCAAGAGCGCGGCAAGACTGTCCTACAAGGCAGCCTGCGCCAAGGCGAATCCCGCGTTGACCGAGCCGATTTACACCTTCTACATCTGGGTTCCCAACGACAACGTGGGCGACATCATGGGCGACCTCAGCCGTCGCCGCGGCAGAATGTTGGGCATGACGCCGCAAAACGGCGGCACCGAGATCGTGGCGGAAGCGCCGCTTTCCGAGATGTTCAAGTACGCCACCGACTTGCGCTCCATGACGCAGGCACGCGGTTCGTTCCGCAGCGAGTTCACCCGTTACGAAGACGTCCCCGCCGAGCAAGCCAAGAAGATCATCGAAGCTTCCAAGCGCGAAGACGAAGACGACGAGTAATCTCCATTCACCAAACCAACCAAAAGGGGAGCGTTTCTGCGCTCCCCCTCCTAATATGAATCAGACATTTACACCAAGCAAACATACCATTTTCAACGCAGGCATCACCCTGTGGGTCTATGTGGTCTGCCTGCCCATTTTGGCTGTGCTGCTGCTTTTGCCCTATTTTCGCGGCGAGCAGATTACGTTGGGCGTGAAATCCATCACGATTGTGGTGCTGTTTCTGTTCTTCATGTGGCAGATTATCATGTCGTTCAAAGTGCAAACTGCCATGAAGCGCACCATGCTCCGGATCGAGGGCGAACGCTTGGACGGCGTCAGCTATCCCAATCCGCGCATGAGCAGCGGCACGCCGTTCTCCGCCGACGTTTCCGAGATCGTCAGCTTCGCCGTGGTCAACGTCAACACGGGCTATTTTCGATTCTTTCCTTCATTGGTGCTCAATACAAAAAGCGCACGCTACACGCTGTTCGCCATCGACGGCGTCAGCGAGATTCAAGCCTACCTGCGCGAACACATCCCAACAGAGGACTAACGCTGCGGTTCGCGTTCCGCTTCATGAAAGTACCGATACACTGCTTCGGCGACGGGTTTTGTCATACCCTTCACTGCAAGCAGTTTTTTGACGTCTGCCGTTTTGATGGCGTCGATGGTCAAGAACGCATCGAACAGGGCGCGCTTGCGCTTGTCGCCTACGCCCGCGATGTTGTCCAGCTGCGAGTACAGCGCCGACTTGCTGCGCAGATTGCGATGGTACGAGATGGCAAAGCGGTGGGCTTCGTCGCGGATGCGCTGCACCAAATGCAGCGTTGCGTCGGCACGCGGCAGCACGATGGGTTCGTCGCGGTTGGGCAAATAGAGCCATTCCTCGGATTCTGCCAATGCGCAGATGGGAATGTGCGAAAGATTTTGTTCGCGCAGCACTTCGACACCCACCTTGAGCTGCTCTTTGCCGCCGTCCAAAATGAGCAAATCGGGCAGCACGTCCTGCTTTTCAAAGCGGCGCGAAAGCGCTTCGCGCATGGCGGCAAGATCGTCGCCGCCCGCCGCGGTGCGGATGCGATAGTGGCGATAGGCTTGCTTGTCCGCCTTGCCGTTCGTGAACACCACCATGGACGAAACGGTATTCGTCCCCATCAGATGCGAGTTGTCGAAGCATTCGATACGCGTGGGCACCGTGTCCAAGTCCAACGCGGCAGCCAATCGTTCGACGGCGCCTTCGTCGCGTTCCCAAGCACGGCGCGTCAGCGCGGCGTTCTTTTCCAAAGAAGCGATGCAGTTTTGCGAAGCCATATCGGTCAACAGCCGCTTTTCACCGCGCTGCGGCTTTAGAATCTGCACCTTTCGCCCGCTGCGCGACGAAAGCCATTCGGCAAGATACGGCGCGTCGGTGGGCAATGCGGCACAAAGCAGCACGGGCGGAATTTCGATTTCGGCATTGCCGTAATACTGCATGAAAAACGCATACAGCACATCGGACGGTTCGGTTTCCACCTCCGTCGTCATGGGGAACAGGTGCGTGCCGACGATGCTGCCGTGCCGCACATACAGCGCAAAGACCGCATAGTTCCCGTCCTGCTGTTCGCAGGCGAACACGTCCGCACGCAGATTTTTGGTGGAGATTGCCACCTGCTTTTCGCGCAGCGCCAACAGCGCCTTGCGCTTGTCCCGCAGCATGGCAGCCCGCTCAAATTGCAACGCTTCGGCGGCTTCCTGCATTTTTTGGTCAAGCAGCGGCAAAAGATCGTCTGCCTTGCCGTCCAACAGCCGCACAATCTCGTGCAGATAGGCATGGTATTGCGCACGAGTCACGGCACCGCTGCAAGGCGCGCAGCATTTGCCGATGTGATACAGTAGGCACGGACGCTCCTGCCGATGAATGGCGCGCTCCATGCTCTTTTTGCAGTGGCGAATGGGGTACAAGTCGTAGACAAGCCGCAGCTCTTCCTGCGCGGACGCGCCCACGATGTACGGCCCCAAATAGGTGGCGCCGTCCTGCTTGACGCGGCGCACGATGTCGATGCGCGGGAAGTCTTGCCGTAGATCGATCCGAAAATAGGGAAACTGCTTGTCGTCCTTCAGCAGAATGTTGTATTTGGGCATGAACTGCTTGATGAGATTGCTTTCCAAAGAAAGCGCTTCCGCCTCGCTGTGGACTTCGATGGTTTCAAAGTCTGCGATGTGGGAGATCATGGCAAGCACTTTGGGCGTGTGATTTTTGTTGACTTGAAAGTATTGCCGCACACGGTTTTTGAGCACTTTGGCTTTCCCGACATAGATGACCTCACCCTGTTCGTCGAACATCTTGTAGACGCCGGGGGAGGAGGAAAGCAGCTCTAATTTGTCGGCAATGACAGCGTTCATTCCATGACTTGTTCCGGATGCTTTTTGAGCCGGTAGATGGCAAACAGCGCCCACGCGCCGGAAACGACAAAGGGCGCGTAAAACGGCATCGACGACCAAAGGAAGATCACCGCGCCGCAAAGCAGCAGCAAGCCTGCGGCAATCAGCAGCGTGACGCCCAAATAGCGGCTGAGCTTTTTCTTGGAATAGCCCTCTTGAAGCAACTCCACCTCTAACTTTTTGCCCAGCATCAGAAACGCCCACTGCGGCAGCCAAGTGAGAAGCCCATACAGCGCAATCACCACGGCGGCGGCGAGAAATACAAGAAACAACTCCATCAAGTGCGATCCTCCTTGAGCATTTTGGCGCGCTTCAGCATGTCGTAAACGGTGGGCGCGGGCAAGCCGATGACGTTGAAATAATTGCCCTCGATGCGCTCCACAAACACCGCGCCAAGCCCCTGCACGCCGTAAGCGCCCGCCTTGTCCAGCGGTTCGCCCGTGCCGACGTACCAGTCGATTTCCCGTTCGCTCATGGGGCGAAACGTCACATGGGTCACTTCACAGCGAATGTCGGTGTAGTCTGCCTTAAGCAGCGCGACGCCCGTGTAAACATCGTGACTTTGCCCCTGCATCCGACGCAGATAGGCTTTCGCCTCGTCGGGGCTGTGAGGCTTGCCCAAAATTTCGCCCTGCAACAGCACCACCGTGTCCGAACCAAGCACGCACGCGCTTGGATGCCGCTGCAACACATTTTTTGCCTTGTCATAGGCAAGCCGCTGCACCATCTCCGCGGCGGAACAGCCCAAATCGGCTGCTTCCGGCTCGGTGCAAACGTCTGCCGTGTAGGGAATGCCCATCAAAGTCAGCACTTCGCGCCGACGCGGCGATTGAGACGCCAATACCAATTCCATCTTGCATCCCTCCTTGTGGATGCATTATAACATTTTTCAAAAGCTCTTGACAAGAGCCAACATAAATGGTACTATTTCTGTATCATATGAAACGGAATGTACGTGTTTGGATAACATTCTCAACGCAAAGCGCTATGCGCGGCAGCTAACGGAAACGGCGCTCTTTCAGGGCGTCGATGTGGAGCGTGTACGCGCTTGGCTTTCGGAGGAGACGATCACGGTTTCTGCCTACCCTTCAGGCGCCTTTTTGCTGACGCGGGATTCCACCACACATTTTTTAGGGGTGATCTTGCGCGGGTCGGCGGACGTCATTCGCACGGGGGAGGACGGGCTGATGCACATGAGCACGCTGCAGCGGAACGATTTGTTCGGTGCGGCGTCGCTGTTTGGCGGCGAGTTGCGCTATGTGATCGACGTCGTTTGCCGAACGGATGTGCGGGTGCTGCGCATCTCCGAAGCGCAGCTATTGCGTCTGATGCGGCAGGAGGAATCGGTTTTAACGAACTTTCTCCACTATCTCAATTCCCGCATCCGCTTTTTGAACCGACGGTTGGACGCGCTTTCCAAAAATTCTGTATCGGCGAAGCTGCTGGCATTTCTCGAATCCGAAGCGGTGAACGGCGTCTACGCGGCGCCAAGCTACACCATCCTGTCCGAATCGCTTTGCATCAGCCGTGCCACGCTGTACCGTGCATTGGATACGCTCATCACCGAAGGAAAAGTTTGCCGTGACGGCAAAAAAATCATCATCCAAAGGAAAGAAGAGGAACCCGAACTATGAAAAAGACCATCATCATCCTGCTTGCGCTGACACTGCTGCTTGGCGTCGCCGCCTGCACACCCAAATCAACCGAAACGACGCCCGCCAACGTGGCGGTTTTGGCAGGCCCGACCGGCGTCGGCGCTGCATACCTCATGGCGGAGCAGGCGGATCGCTACAACGTCTCCCTGTTTACCGCACCCGACCAAATCGTGGCGCAGATTGTCAACGGCGAGCTGGACATTGCCGCCGTGCCGGTCAATTTGGCTGCGACGCTGTACAATAAGACCGAGGGCAACATCGTCGTGCTTGCCGTCAACACGCTTGGCGTACTGTACTTCGTGACCAACAATGCCGAGATCAACTCCATTTCCGATTTGGCGGGCAAGACCGTCTATTCGACGGGCAAAGGCTCCACACCGCAATATGTGTTGGAATACCTGCTTGACAAAGAGGGCTTGACCGATGCGGTGCAGGTGGAATACCTGTCCGACAATTCCGACCTGATTGCAAAGCTTGCGGACGGCTCCGTAGAGGTGGCGCTGCTGCCCGAACCGCACGTCTCCATTGCAACGGCGCAAAGCGACACGCTGCGCGTAGCGTTTTCCGCCAACGACGTCTGGGCAAAGTGGAACGACACCGAGCTGGTGCAGGGCGTGTACATTGCACGGAAGGACTATGCCGAAGCGCATCCCGAAGTCATTTCCGCGTTCCTGACCGACGCCAAAGCGTCTGCCGATCGCGTGCTGACCGAGGAGGACGCGGCAGCCGTCGTGGTGGCACAGGGCATCATCGGCAAGGAAGCCATTGCGAAAAAGGCAATCCCCAACTGCAACATCTGCCTTAAGACGGGCGTTGAAATGCAGCAAATGGTCGCGGCGATGCTGACCGTTTTGTTCGATGCGAACCCGCAATCGGTCGGCGGCGCACTGCCTGCGGACGATTTCTACTATGCATCGGCTTCCTAAACCGATACAAATTCTGCTGCTTACAGCAATTTACCTTGGCGCTTGGCAGCTGCTGTCCATGTTGGTGAACAGCAGCTTGCTGTTCCCGTCGCCCTATGAAACGGCGTCGTCCATGGTGCGCATCGTGCAAAGCGCCGCGTGCTGGCGTTCCATCGGCAGCACGTTTTTGCGTCTGCTGCTGGGCTTTTTGCTGGGCTGCGTGCTCGGCGTGCTGCTTGCCGTCTTGACCGCACGGTGGAAGACGATGTCCTTTCTGCTTTCACCGCTGCGCACCATCGTCAAAACGACGCCTATCACGTCGTTCATTTTGGTGCTGTTCTTTGCCGTGGTTTCCAACGCCGTGCCCGTGGTGGTGTCCATGATTATGGTCGTGCCGCTCGTGTGGCAGGCGACGGAACAGGCGATTTTGGCGATGGACCCAAAGCTCGACGAGATGGCGACCATCTACTATCCCGCCTTGCGCAAGCTGTTTTTGGTGCAGATGCCGCAGGTGCTGCCCGCGTTTGGCGCGGCGGCGTCCACCGCATTGGGCTTTGCGTGGAAGGCGGTCATTACCGCGGAAATATTAGCGTTTCCCCAATTTGGCATCGGCAACGAAATGTACAACTGCAAGGTCTACTTGGACACGCCCGACCTGTTTGCTTGGACGATCTTGGTCATTCTTTGCTCACTGCTCATGGAATTTGGACTCAAGAAGCTGCTTGGCAAAAGGGGGCGTGCAGGATGATCGTCTGTCGTGATTTGACCGTTCGCTTCGGCGAAAAAATCGTACTGGATGGGCTGAACCTGTCCATCCCGGATGCTGGCGTCGTCTGCATCATGGGCGAATCGGGACGCGGCAAAACCACGCTGCTGCGCGTGCTGGCAGGGCTTCTAAAGCCAAATAGCGGAACGGTAGAGGGACTGTCGCATCGCAAGGTGTCCGTTGCGTTTCAAGAACCGCGCTTGCTGGGCTGGCGCACGGCGCAGGACAACATCGCGTCCGTTTCCGATGTGGCAACCGCTTCGGCGCTTTGCATCGATTTGCACTTAGAGGACGTGCGCGAGCAAAGGGCGGCGACGCTTTCGGGCGGACAGATGCAGCGTGTTTCACTGGCGCGGGCGTTTGCGTTTGGCACGGATGTGGTGCTGCTGGATGAGCCGTTTGCGGGGCTGGACGAAGAGAACAAGGCGCGTGTCTTGGCGCTGATCCATCGTGCAACCCTTGCGATTGTCGTAACCCACGACGCACGCGACCCGGAATTGCTGCAGGCGCAGCAGACGATTGCGCTGTAATATGGTATGCGGTTACGCCCTGTTTGCGCATCGGCAGACGGGGCATTTTCGCGCCCAATGTGAAAAAATCTTCCTTTCCCTTGCACTTTTTCGCCATGTGTGATATGATTCAATATCATTATTTGTGGAGGTATGCGCATGGCAACTGTGATTCGTGACAAGCGTTTCCCGTCGGCAACCGGCATTTGCGACATTCGCTATCGTGTTTGGATTCCCGATGAACCGCGTGCCTGCATGCAGATTATGCATGGGATGGCGGAGCACATCGATCGCTACCAAGACTTTGCCGCATTCTTGGCGGACAACGGCATTTTGGTCTGTGCCATGGACGACCCGGGACACGGGAAATCCGTCGCAGAGGGTCAGCCGCTGGGGTACTTTGGCGAACAAAACGGTTGGGACAATCTCATCAAAGACAATCAAACGCTGCATGCGCTCATCAAAGCCGATTATCCCGCACTTCCTTTCATCCTGTTCGGACATTCCATGGGCAGCTTTCTTGCCCGTACCTACGCGGGACGGCTCGGTCACGAGTTTGACGGCTTCATCTTTTCGGGTACGGCAGGCGCGAACCCCGCCTTGGGCGTTGCCAAGATGCTTGCCAAATCATCCATCAAAAAGGGGCACGGCAAAGAGCCCAACGCTAAGCTGGACGCGTTGAGCTTCGGCTCCTACAACAAAAAAATCAAGCCTTCCCGCACGCCGTTCGACTGGCTTTCCCGCGACGAAGAAAACGTAGACAAGTATATTGCCGATCCGCTTTGCGGCTTCGTCTTTACCTCCTACGGCTTCCTCGACCTCTTTACGGGGCTTTCCGAGATCTCCGACATGAACTGGGCAAGGCGCGTGCCCAAACGCCCCATTTTGCTCATTGCAGGCGATCACGATCCCGTCGGCGGGATGGGCAAGGGCGTGCGCCAAGTCGAAGGCTGGCTCAAAAAGAGTGGACACAAGCCCGTTCTCAAGCTTTATGCGGGCGCCCGACACGAGGTGCTCAACGAAACGAACCGTACAGAGGTCTATCAAGACGTGCTGCTGTTCATCGAAACGGTTTGCGCGACGGGTGAATTCGAATGAGCGTACTGGTTTATCACGATCGCCATACGGCAAGCGTCGCAGCCGCCACGCTGGTTGCGTCAGCGCTGCTCAAAGACCCTGCCTGCACGCTGGGCGTCGATTGGGATCCTTCGCTTGACGGCGTGTACGAAACGCTTTCCGCGATGACAAAGGACGGTTTGCTCAATTGGGGCAGCGTGCGCGTGTACCAAATGTCGGAATTCGTTCCGTCCGAAGCGCGCGATTTGTCCATTGCCGATCGGCTGGGCAAGCAGCTGTTTGCCGAAACGGCGATCCGCGCCGACCGCTATTTTGTCCCCATTTCCGACGGGGGCGACTGGGCAACGATTTGCAGCGCCTTTGATGCGCGCATCCTTGCCGACGGCGGTTTAGACACCCTGCTGCTTGCGGTGCGGCAGGACGGCAGCCTGCTTTACAATCCCGTGGGCAGCGACCCGGCGCCCATCACCCATGTCGAGCTGTTCGAAGGCGACAAGATCGTGACCGCAGGCGTGAACACCATTATGCAGTCCAAGCGTTTGATTGTGCTGCTCTTGGGCGATGCTTGCAAAGAGGCGGCGGAGCGCATCCTAAAGGGTGCGGTTTCCAGCGTGATTCCCGCAAGCCTGTTGCAGCTGCATGGGGACGCCACATTCATTTTAGATGAAGAAGCAGCAGAAATGCTTTGAACTACTGATTAGGAGGAACGAATATGTCCGGACATTCCAAATGGGCAAACATCAAAAACAAAAAAGAGAAGACCGACGCGCAAAAGGGGAAAGTCTTTACGAAGATCGGCCGTGAAATCGCCATTGCCGTCAAAGAGGGCGGCGGCGGCGACCCGATCAACAACTCCAAGCTGCGCGACGTCATTGCCAAGGCGAAAGCGGCGAACATGCCCAACGACAACATTGCGCGCTCCATCAAAAAAGCGTGCGGCGACGCCAACTCCATCAACTACGAAGAAGTCGTCTATGAGGGCTACGGCCCCGGCAACCTTGCCGTCATCGTCAATGTCGTCACCGACAACCGCAATCGCATCGCCGCGGAAATGCGCCACATCTTCTCGAAGAGCGGCGGCAACATGGGCGCTTCCGGTTCCGTTGCATGGATGTTCGATAAAAAGGGGCAGATTATCATTGAGCGCACCGCGTTGATGGACGAGGACGAAGTGATGATGGCAGCGCTGGACGCAGGCGCATCCGATTTCAACGCGCAGGACGACGCATTCGAAGTCATCACCGAGCCGAACGACTTTTCCACCGTGCGCGAAGCACTGGAAGCCCTTGGCTACACGTTCCTGTCGGCAGAAGTCAGCATGATTCCGCAGAATCCGACGACAATCGACGATTCGGAAACCATCGAAAAGATCGAACGGTTCTTGGAACGGTTGGACGACAACGACGACGTCCAAGAAGTTTTCCACAACGGGAATTGGGAAGAAGACGAATAACGGACTGCCTGTTCCCCGTATTGTTTATTAAGTAAAGGAGGCTCTATTATGCCGATTACTGTCATGAATGAAAATGGCACCATTACCATCTCGGAGGATTTGATTGCGACCTTAGCGGGCTACGCGGCAGTCGAAAACTACGGAATTATCGGGATGTGCGCACGCACGGCGGGTGACGCATTCGTCGAGCTGTTCGGCAAAGAGAATCTGCAAAAGGGCGTCAAGGTCGAAAAGGTCAACGACCAGCAGATTGACATTTCGCTGCACATCGCGCTTCAGTATGGCGTTTCTTTGCCTGCCGTTGCGACGAACGCCAAGCAAAATGTTCGGTACCGCATCGAAGACCTCACGGGCGTTTCGGTACGAAATGTCAACATTTTCGTAGAAAGCATCCGCGTCGTCTGACGCTTTGGAGGTAGGATTGAACATGAAAAGCATCAATGGCGGCATGCTGAAAGACCTGTTCTTGGGTGGTGCAGCCAATTTAGAAAAGCATAAGGCGTACATCGACTCATTAAACGTATTTCCCGTACCGGATGGCGATACGGGTACGAATATGTCCATGACGATGCAAGGCGCCGTGAAGGAACTGCGCAACATGGCGGATAACGTTTCCGTCAGTACGGTCATGGACGCCGTATCCATGGGCGCGCTGCGCAACGCACGCGGCAATTCGGGCGTTATTTTGTCCCAGCTGTTCCGCGGCTATGCACAGGTTTGCAAGGGCAAAGATTCCATGGACGCCGCGCTGCTCTCCGCCGCAATCGGAGCGGGCACGAACGCCGCCTACAAGGCGGTCATGCGCCCCAAGGAAGGCACGATTCTCACCGTTTCGCGCATGATTGCGCAAGCGACGGCGCTCGCGCTTGCCAAGAGCCCGTCCCTGTCCTTTGACGACGCGCTGGACATGGTGCTGTCTTCTGGCGAACAGGCGCTCAACAAGACGCCCGATCTGCTGCCCGTCCTCAAAGAAGCGGGCGTAGTGGACAGCGGCGGCATGGGGCTTTTGACCATCTATCGCGGGTTCAAGGCCGTACTGGACGGCGAGGAGCTGCCCGATCTCTACGAGGCGGAAACGCCCACCGTGTCGACGGACGACATGGAGATGGGGGAGGGCGCCAACTTGGATTCCTTCAGCACGGAGGACATCGCGTTTGGCTACTGCACCGAGTTCTTCATCGTGCGCCTCATCGATGGCTTCAGTGAAGACGATCTCAACCTGCTGCGCGACCATTTGGTCAAAGTGGGCGATTCGGTGGTGGTGGCGTATGGCGACGATTTTGTCAAAGTCCACGTCCATTCCAACTGCCCCGGCAAGATTTTGCAGTTTGCCATGCGCTTCGGCGAGCTTGACAAGCTCAAAATCGAGAACATGCGCGAGCAGAACCGCCAGCTTTTGGAAACGCGCAAGCGCAACGAAAAGGAATATGGCATGATCGCGGTCAGCGTGGGCGAGGGCATCGACAACGTCTTCAAGAATTTCGCGGTGGATGCGCTCATTTCGGGCGGGCAAACCATGAATCCCAGCATCGACACCATCGTGAATGCCATCAAGCACTGCAATGCGCGCAACGTCTTTGTGCTGCCCAACAATTCCAACATCATCCTTGCGGCACAGCAGGCGCAAAACCTGTGCGAATGCAATGTGGTGGTGCTGCCCACCAAAACGATTCCGCAGGGCATCGCGGCAGCCATCGCATTCAACCCCGATCTGTCCGTTGACGAAAATTCCGAGAACATGGCAGACGCCATCCAAGAGATCGTGTCCGGCTCCGTCACCTATGCGGTGCGCGAAACACGGTTCAACGGCAACGACATCAAAGAGGGCGACATCATCGGCATTTTGGACGGCGCAATCGCTGCGGTTGCCTCTTCGGTCGAAGAAGCGGTGCAGTCTCTGTTGGGCAAAATGATCGAGAAGCGCGGGCTGAAGGATCCCATCGTCAATCTGTACTATGGCGATCAAGTCGAGGAATCCGACGCCGCAGCTTTGGTCGATACGCTGCAAAACGTCTACCCCGAAGCAGAATTTCTGCCGACGGCAGGCGGGCAGCCGCTCTACTACTACTATCTTTCGGTGGAATAACCCAAAGCCGCCTACGGGCGGCTTGTTTGTTGCATCGCATGACCTGCGTTGTGATACTTATGGGTTCGGATCGCATCCGCCCGCCGTGCGCACCTGTCGGTCGACGGGTTTCGTAGGGGCGGATAATATCCGCCCGCGTGCCTTGGTTCCGTTTCAGATCCTTCGGCAAGCCGCAGGATGACAAGAAACGAACCATGTGCCCCCATATCCGCCTACGGGCGGCTCTTCTATCATGCAGCTATCTGACATTTCCGGGATCGGGCCCAAACGCATCGCCTTGCTGCAAGAGCTGGGCATCTATACTGCAGACGATCTCCTTCGGTACTACCCGAAGGAGTATTTGGATTTTTCCGACGTGACCGCGGTCAAGGACGCCGAGGAGGGCGAAACCGTGACGCTCAAGGTCACGGCGCGTTCCAATCCGTCCGTCTTTTTCAGCCGCGGCATGTACATCGTGTCCGTGCAGGCGTTCGACGAAACCGGCAAGCTCACCCTGCGCTGGATGAACCAGCCATACCGTTCCACACAAGTCAAGCAAGGCGCCGTTCTTTTGGTGCACGGCCGTGTCACAAAACAGCGCGGCACGGTGCTGTACAACCCGCAAATTCTCAAGCAGACGGAGGGCATCGTTCCCATCTATGCGCTTTCAAAGGGACTGACGCAGCCCGTTTTCCGCACGGCGATTGCGCAAGCGCTCAAGGATACCGCCATTTCGGACACACTTCCGCTGTCCTTACGCGCCAAATATGCGCTGCTGCCTCTTGATTGTGCGCTTGTCGCGCTGCATCAGCCGACGAACACCGCATCGCTCATGGAAGCCAAGCGGCGCGTCGCCTTTGAGGAAGCGCTTTTGTACTTTTTGGCGGTGTCCGAATTTCGAGAGAACCACCGCAGGCTTACGGGCGTCGCGTTCCAAACCGCGGGCATCCGCGCACGCTTTCTGCGTCGCATCCCGTTTGTGCCCACCGAGGCACAGGTGCGCGTGATGGACGAGGTGGAACGGGATATGGCGTCCGCCGTGCCGATGAATCGGCTGGTGCAGGGCGACGTCGGTTCGGGCAAAACGCTGATTGCACTGTACGCGCTGACCATTGCGGCTGCGTGTCAAAAGCAAGGCGCACTGCTTGCACCTACCGAAATCTTGGCGCAGCAGCACTATGAAACGATCCGCGCACTATTTGGCGATGCGTGCGCGCTGTATGTGGGCAGTATGCGCGCCGCCGAGAAAGCCGCGGTGCAAAAGCGGCTGCAGGACGGAACCGTTTCGGTGGTCATCGGCACGCACGCGCTGCTGTCCGAGCAGGTGCGCTTTTGCGATTTGGCGCTGATTGTCACCGACGAGCAGCATCGGTTCGGCGTTGCACAACGTGCAAAATTGGAAGAAAAAGGGGCGCGTCCCGACGTGTTGGTCATGTCCGCGACGCCGATTCCGCGCACCTTGGCGCTGCTGCTGTACGCCGATTTGGATTTGTCCGTGATAGACATGCTGCCAAAGGGACGCAAACCCATCGAAACGCGGTTCGTGCCGCACGAAAAACGCATCGCCATGTATCGCCATTTGGCGACCCGTGCAAAGGTGGGCGAACGCACCTATGTGGTCTGCCCGTTGATTGAGCCGACCGAGGGCTTTGAGGGACTGTCCGTTGCGGAAATTGCAAAAGAGCTTTCGACGCTGTTGCCCGACTGCACCGTGGACGTCCTGCACGGCAGGATGCACGACGAGCAAAAGCAGGCGGCGATGGAACGCTTCCGTGCGGGCAAAACCGAATTTTTGGTCGCCACCACGGTGGTGGAGGTGGGGGTTGACGTCAAGGCGGCGACCGCCATGGTCATCGAGGGCGCCGAGCATTTCGGGCTTGCGACGCTGCACCAGCTGCGCGGCCGTGTGGGCAGAGGCGACGTGCAATCCTACTGCTACCTGCTTTCCGACAATATGACAAAAGTCGCAAAAGCGCGCATCGGCGCATTGCTTGGCTCGACGGACGGCTTTGTGCTGGCGCAAAAGGACATGGAAACAAGGGGCTACGGCGATCTGTTCGGCGTGCGGCAAAGCGGCGACGCGGACACGCAAAACATCCTGTCGGGCTGCTCGGTGGAGCTTTTGACCGCTGCATCGGCGGCGGCTGCGGAGGTGCAATCGGTGCCCAATGTCGAAAACAACGCGCTGCTGCAGATGGCGGTCACGCGGTACATTTCGCTTTCGCACATTGCACGCAACTAAAAATCGCCGCACGAGGCGGCGATTTTCGCATGGAATCGATCGATCCTTTATCTCATCATGGACTTGGAATCAACCATGTTATTTTGTGCATATGCGATCATACGCTTGACCATCTCGCCGCCAATCGAACCGGCTTCGCGGGAGGTAAGGTCGCCATTATAGCCCTGCTTGAGGTCGATATTCAACGAATTCGCTACTTCACTTTTGAAGCTTTGCAAGGCTTGCTTGCTTTCGGGGATCAAAGCTCCGTTTCTTGCCATCGTAGAGTTCTCCTTTCAATGATTAGTGAAGGTTTTTCTCCGCATACGCGATCATGCGCTTCACCATTTCGCCACCGATGCTGCCTGCCTCACGAGAGGTCAGATCGCCGTTGTAGCCCTGCTTCAGGTCGATGTTGAGGGAAGAAGCGACTTCGCTCTTGAACGACTGCAGCTTGCTCTTGGATTCGGGAACCAATGCGCCGTTACGTGCCATGTGTTTCACCTCCTTTGTTTTTGTGATGCTCTTAATTTCTGCAGTTTGAAAAAAACTATAACCGCCAAATTTTGCAACTTGCAAAAGTAGGACTTGTGAGAACCAACGTTTTGATGTAAAATGAAAAGAACAAAATAGGAGTCGTATGATGTCAGAACGTGTTTTTGTCCCCGCATCCGAATTACAGCGTCAGAAATCCATTGCAGAATCACTTTGTGCCGAGCTTGCACCGCTGCACCAAACTTTTTTTGTCGAAACGTTTGGCTGCCAAATGAACGTCCGCGACAGCGAAACCATCAAGGGCGTCTTAAGCGAGATTGGCTATTTGGAAGCCGACTGCAAGGAATCTGCCAACGTCATTTTGTACAACACCTGCTGCGTGCGCGACCATGCCGAAAAGCGGCTCATGGGCAATATCGGCGCGCTCAAAGATCAAAAGCAAGCCAATCCGGGGCTGATTATCGGCATTTGCGGCTGCATGATGCAGCAGGACGGCATGGCAAAAAAGCTTTTGCGTCGGTTCCCGCACGTCAATCTCATCTTTGGCACCCATGTGCTGTATCGGCTGCCTGAGCTGTTTTCCAAGGTGCGCAACGGCGAACGCCTTGCCGTCACCGACGAATCCGACTTCGCCATTGCGGAAGGATTGCCGATGCTGCGCGACAATCCGCGTTCCGCTTTTGTCAATATCATGTACGGCTGCAACAACTTCTGCTCCTACTGCATCGTGCCCTATGTGCGCGGACGTGAGCGCAGCCGCCGTCCCGAGGACATTCGCGCCGAAATGACCGCGCTTTGCGCCGCGGGCGTTTCGGAAATCACCCTGCTTGGGCAAAACGTCAACTCGTACGGAAACGATATTCCAGACGGCATTTCGTTTGCGACGCTGCTGCGACAGCTCAACGACGTCGCAGGGCTGAAGCGTTTGCGCTTTATGTCCTCACATCCCAAGGATTTGACCGAGGACGTCATGCAAGCCATCGCAGAATGCAATCACGTTTGCCACCATGTGCATTTGCCCGTGCAGTCGGGCAGTGACGCGGTGCTCAAACGCATGAACCGCAAATACACGCGCGCGTCGTATCTTACCATCATCGAACGGCTTCGCGCATTGGTGCCCGACATCGAATTCACCACCGATGTGATCGTAGGCTTTCCGGGCGAGACGGACGCCGAATACCAAGAAACGCTTTCGCTCATTGACGAAGTGGGGTTTGCCGCCGCCTTCACCTTTGCCTATTCGCCCCGTGTCGGCACCGTCGCTGCTTCCATGCCCGATCAAGTGCCCGAATCGGTCAAAAAGCAACGGCTGCAAACGCTGAACGCGCTGCAGGCGAAAAAGACGGGGGAGAACAACCGCAAGTATTTGGGGCACGTCGGCGAAGTGCTGGTCGAGGGCTGCGACGCGCGCGGCGAAACCACGATGCTCTTTGGCAAGTACAACAATTTCAAAATGGTCTACTTTGCGGGCTCGCCTGTGCTGTTTGATCACTATGTCACGGTGCGGGTCGATCGCATCGAAAAGAATTCACTGTTGGGGGAAATGATCCATGGATGAACTGAAACGCTATCTGGAGCTGTCCGAACAAGTCCGCAAGGATGCGGCGCTCATGAAAATCATTGACGAATATCACGAAAAGTCGCAGGCGCTGGTCACGCTGCTGCAAGACGAGGCATACGACGCCGCCGAGGCGATTCGGCTCACCAACGACGTCGAATATCTCTCCGGCTGCATTTCCAAAAATGCGCTGTATCAGCAATACTTCGACGCGAAGGAATCCATGGAAAAAGCGCTTTTGGAGCGCGCCGTTATGACCATGCCGTGCGACTGCAACTGCAGCACCTGCCATTCCGACTGCGAACATAGGGAGAACGTATGACCAACGACCTGACGCCGATGATGCGGCAGTACATGGAAGTCAAGACGCAATATCCCGACTGCTTCCTGTTCTACCGCTTGGGCGACTTTTACGAACTGTTTTTTGAGGACGCGGTGGAAGGCGCCAAAATCTTGGAGCTGACCCTGACCGGGCGCGACTGCGGGCAGCCAGAACGCGCCCCCATGTGCGGCGTACCCTATCATTCCGTCGATACCTACATCAACAAAATGATTCAAGCGGGGCACAAGGTCGCCATCTGCGAACAAATGGAAGACCCTGCTTTGGCAAAGGGGCTGGTCACCCGTTCCGTCACCCGCGTCATCACGCCCGGCACCATCATCGAAGAAAAGATGCTGGACGGCGCCACAAACAACTACATCTTCGCCGTGAACTATACGGCAAACGGCATCGGCTATGCCTATGCGGACGTTTCCACGGGCGCTTTTTGCACCTGCGAGCTGTACGGCGCGAACGCCACCGCCGACCTTTTGGACGAGCTGACGCGATTGGCGCCCACCGAAATCGTCGTCAACGAATCGGTATTCGAGCAGGATTACCTCAAAAAGCGTTTACAATCCGTGGCATACATCGAAAAAATGCCCAACGTCCGCTTTCAGCCCGAACAGGCAAAGACGCGGTTGATGCGCCACTTTGGCGTCGCGTCGCTGAATGGATATGGGCTGGATGGCAAGCAGCTTGCCGTCGGTGCGGCAGGCGCGCTGTTGCAATATTTAGAAGACACGCAAAAGAACGGGCTGTCGCACATTCACGCGATTCGATTCTTAAACCGTTCGTCGTATCTGCAGCTGGACGGTTCCACGCGGCGCAATTTGGAGCTGACGCAGCCGCTGCGCTTTGGCGGCAGCAAAAAGAGCACGCTTCTGCATCTTTTGGACGCGACGAAAACGAGCATGGGCGCACGGATGCTGCGCAACTGGGTCGATTGCCCGCTGCAAAGCAAGGACGACATCGAAGCGCGGCTTGCAGCGGTCGACGCCTTCTATGCCGATCTGCGCACGCGCCGCTCTCTGCGCGAATTTTTGGACGCCATCTATGACGTCGAGCGCTTGACCAGCAAGATTGCGTATGGCACCATCGGCGGGCGCGACTGCATTGCGCTGTCCAATTCGCTCCGTCAGATCACGCCTATCACCATGCTGCTGTTTGGGATTCCTGCCGCGCTCATCGACCAAATTTCCCGCACGCTCGACCCGATGGACGACGTGGTGGGGCTCATGGAAACGGTTGTTGACCCGAATCCGCCCATCAACGTCAAGGACGGCGGCTTGATTCGCAAGGGCTACAATGCCGAGGTGGACGAGCTGCGCGCCATTTCCTCCGACAGTAAGGATTGGCTGGACAACATCGTCACGCGGGAACGCGAAGCGACGGGCATCAAGACGCTGCGCATCGGCTACAACCGTGTCTTTGGCTACTACATCGAGGTATCCAAATCCTTCGTTGCAAACGTGCCGTATTACTACGAGCGCAGGCAAACCTTGGCAAACGCCGAGCGATACTGCACGCCCGAGCTCAAAGAATTGGAACAAAAGATTGTCGGCGCCGCCGACCGTCTGTACGAATTGGAAACGCAGCTGTTTGGCGATCTCAAAGAAGCGCTGCTTGCCTGCACGGAACGGCTGCAGGAGGATGCGCGGCTGCTTGCCACGTTGGACGTGTTGCAATCGCTTGCCGAGGTTGCCGTTTCCAACCGCTATGTCAAGCCCGAAATTGTGAACGAGCCGATCATCCGCATCGAAAACGGACGGCATCCCATTGTGGAACGCGCGCAAAAGGACGGTTTCATTCCAAACGATGTGCTGTTGGACACCGAAGCGAATCGGTTGCTCATCGTGACGGGGCCGAACATGGCGGGCAAATCCACCTACATGCGGCAGGTGGCGTTGATTACGCTGATGGCGCATCTCGGTTCGTTCGTGCCTGCCGACGCGGCGCAGATTGGCGTCGTCGATCGCATTTTCACCCGCATCGGCGCGAGCGACGACTTGGCTTCGGGGCAAAGTACGTTCATGGTGGAAATGAGCGAAATGGCGAATATCATCCACAACGCCACCAAGAAAAGCCTGCTCATTTTGGACGAGATCGGACGCGGCACCAGCACCTATGACGGGCTGAGCATCGCGTGGTCGGTGTTGGAGCACATTGCAGACCCAATCTTGTGCGGCGCGAAAACGCTGTTTGCCACGCACTATCACGAGCTATCCGAGCTGGAAGGTAAGCTGGACGGGGTCATCAACTATCGCATTCAGGTCAAAGAGATTGGCGACGACATCCTGTTTTTGCGCAAAATCGTGCGCGGCAGTGCCGACAAGAGCTTTGGCATTCAAGTGGCGAAGCTGGCGGGCCTACCCGAGACGGTCATCCGCCGCGCCAAAGAGATTCTTTCCGAAATTGAGCAGTCCGACCTGTTGGTGCAGGGCGCCGATCGACAACAAAGCAAGCCGCAAACGTCGCAATCGGTGGTGGAAACGTCCATCCTGAACGACCTCAACAAACTGAATCTGAACGAAATGACGCCGATGGACGCTTTTCTAAAGCTCCATTCCTATCTTGACGCATTGGGAGCCGAAAAATGAGCCGCATTGTTGTTCTGAAACCGCATATCGCCAACATGATTGCCGCGGGCGAGGTGGTCGAACGCCCCGCGTCCGTGGTGAAGGAGTTGGTCGAAAACGCGTTGGACGCAGGCGCAACGGCAATCACCGTCGCGGTGCGCGGCGGCGGGATGCAAAGCCTTTCGGTGACCGACAACGGCTGCGGCATTCCACGCGAGGAGTGCAAAAATGCCTTTTTGCGCCACGCCACCAGCAAGATTTCCGCCGCAGAGGATTTGGAACGCATCACGACGCTGGGCTTTCGCGGCGAAGCGTTGGCGTCCATTGCCGCCGTATCCCGCGTGACCATGACGACACGACCGAAGGACGCCGAGGTCGGCGACAAACTGGTGTTGGAAAACGGCGTCGTCCTCTCCGAAGAAGAAGCCGCCTGCGTGTACGGCACCACATTTTTGGTGGAGGCGCTGTTTGCCGCCGTGCCCGCACGGCTCAAATTCCTCAAATCGACCCGCACGGAAGCGGGGTACATCGGCGACTATCTGGCAAAGATGATCTTGGCGCGTCCCGACGTGTCGTTTCGCTACACCAACGACGACCGCACGGTCTACGAAACCTATGGCGACGGCGATCTTTTCAACACGTTGTTTTGCGTCTACGGCAAGTCCGTGGGCGAGCAGGTCATTCCCGTCTCCTACGACAACGGCTATCTGCGCGTCACGGGGTACTTGGGGCTGCCGGAGCTGTCCAAAAACACGCGTGCATACCAAACGCTGTTCGTCAACGGGCGCTCCATTCGTTCCGCCGCTCTTTCCGCCGCCGTACAACAGGCGTATGATACGCGGCTGCTGGTTGGTCGATTCCCGTTCTTCGTGCTGAATTTGACCATTTCGCCGCGTGAAGTGGACGTGAACGTCCATCCCGCCAAAACCGAAGTCCGCTTTGCAGAGGACAATCGCGTGTTCACTTCGGTGCTGGCGGCGTGCAAATTGGCTTTGACGGCAACGCAGGGGCATGTGGAAGACGCGCTGCAAACGATCACGCCGCGCCAAATCGAACCGCCCACCACTATGCATTCGGACGCCGCAGCCTTTGCGCCAAAGCGACCCTTCGACGCGCCGCCGTCCGCACGCCAAACCTACGCCATGCACGAAGCGAGCGGCACGCTGTCGTCGTTCGTTTCCACGGGCAGGGTGGGGGAGGTGCCCACGTTTTCGGTGCAGACGCCGCCAAGCGCGAAGCTGCAAACGCCCGTCTCTGTGCCGCTTGTGTCCGACGTCCCCATCCAAATCGTCGGCTGCGCATTTTCGGCATACTGGCTCGTCACCCGCGGCGACGACCTGTTCTTGGTCGATCAGCACGCCGCCCACGAGCGCAAGCTGTATCAACAGCTTTCCGCCCGCGAAATCAGCATCGGCGCACAGTCGCTGCTGCTGCCGCTTACGGTGACGCTGACACCCTCCGAGCTGGCTTGCCTTCAGGCAAACGATAAAGATATTGCCGCGCTGGGCTTTTCCATTCGCCTTGCGGACGCTTTGCGCGTCGAGCTAAACGCCGTTCCCGTTTTGAACGGGGTCATGCTGCAAGAATCCTATCTGCACGCCGTGCTGGACATTTTGCAGGTGCCAAACGCCAACCCAAAGGAAGCGCTCACCAAGAGCCGCATGATGCAATGTGCGTGCAAGCACGCAATCAAGGCGGGCGAGCGTGTTTCGGAAGCCGAAATCCAAGCGCTGCTTGCCGCATTTTTGAACGGCGAGCTGCCGTTGACGTGTCCGCACGGACGGCCCGTGCTGGTGCGCATCACCAAGACGGAGCTTGAGAAAATGTTTCGGAGGATCGTATGAGCCGTTTGCCGCTTGTGGTTTGCGTGGTGGGGCCCACCGCGTGCCACAAAACCGCGCTTTCCGTACAGCTTGCAAAGCGATTGGACGGCGAAATCCTTTCGGCGGACTCCGTCGCCGTCTATCGCGGGCTGGACGTCGGCTCGGCAAAGCCCACCTTGGCGGAGCGACAGGGCGTGCCGCATCATCTTTTGGACTGCGCGGATGTGACGGACACGTCGTTTTCGGTGGCGCAGTTTAAAACGCTTGCAAACGCTGCGCTGGACGACGTTCTCTCAAGACGCCGTCTGCCCATCGTGGTGGGCGGCAGCGGCATGTACTGCGACGCAATCTTTGCCGATATGACGTTCTGCGCGCCCTCTGACGCGGCGATACGCACCGCCATCGAATCAGATTACGAAGCGGACAAGAACGCCGTGTTTTTGTCGCTGCAGAAGGTCGATGCGGAAACGGCGTCGCGGCTGCATCCAAATGACGCAAAGCGCGTTGTGCGTGCGTTAGAGGTCTATCGCATCACGGGGCAGCCCATTTCCGCGCTGAACCGCCGCTTTCAAGCGGTGCAGGAGGAAACCCAACGGGTTCACGTTTTGCGCATCGGGCTCACGATGAATCGGCAAACGTTGTATGCGCGCATCGATGAGCGGGTCGATGCGATGGTTCAAAACGGGCTTGTGGCGGAAGCATACGGGCTCTTTGATCAGGGCTTAACGCCCGAATTGCCCGCGCTGCAATCCATCGGCTACGCACAGCTTTACGACGCCTATGTCGGGCGCGTAACGCTTGATGCGGCGAAGCAGGCAATCAAACTGGCGACGCGCCATTTTGCCAAGCGGCAGCTGACGTGGTTTCGCCGCAACCCCAACACGCAGTGGTTTTCGGTGGACGCATATCCCGATTTGAACGCGCTCGAAGATGCCGTGTTGGACGTCATACAAAAGGAGTTATCATGAACGAATCCAATCAAGCCATCCTGCGCCAAGCGGAAGCGCTGGCGTCGGACGCATTTCAAAAAATCCAACAGAACGCGCTGCTGTGTCAGCGCCGCGTCTTGAACGCATTCCAAAAGAACGCCGTGTCGGCGCGGCACTTTGCGCCCACGGAGGGCTACGGCTACGACGACATCGGACGCGACACGCTGGATCGCGTGTTTGCAGACGCTTTAGGCGCCGAGGACGCCTTGGTGCGCCCGCAGATTGCCAATGGCACCCACGCCATCTATTTGGCGTTGAGCGGCGTTTTAGAGCCGCAGGACGAGGTGCTTTCCGTCACGGGAACGCCCTACGATACGTTGGTAAACGCCGTCGGTATGGAGGGCGATTTGCCCAATGCGCTGCACCGCTTCGGCATCCACTTCACGGCGATCCCGCTGCAAAAGGACGCCATCGACGTCGAAGCCGCAAAGCAGCAGCTTACAAAATCGCCGCGCATCAAGATGGTCTATTTGCAGCGTTCTCGTGGCTACGCATGGCGCAACGCCATCTCCGTCGACGAGATCGGACGCTGCATTGCCGCGCTCAAAGCGGTGCGCAGCGATGTGCTGTTTTTTGTGGACAACTGCTATGGCGAGTTTACCGAAGCGCAGGAACCCGTTGCGGTCGGCGCGGATCTGATGGCAAGCAGCCTGATCAAAAACTGTGGCGGCGGCGTGGCGCCCACGGGTGGGTATATCGCGGGCAGAAAGGATCTGATCGAAGCGGTGTCCTATCGACAAACCGTGCCCGGCTGCGGCCGTGAGATCGGCTCCTACGCCGCTTCCTATCGGCCGTTCTATCAGGGGCTGTTCTTGGCGCCGCATACGGTGAGCCAATGCCTCAAATGCGCGGTGCTGTTTTCGGCACTGTTCACTTTGCTGGGATACAAAACAATGCCGTCCGTGCAGGATGCGCGGAGCGACATTGTACAGTCTGTGGAGTTTCACACCAAGGAAGAGCTGATTGCCTTTTGCAAGGCAGTACAGGCAGCGGCGCCGATCGATAGCTTTGTAACGCCCGAGCCTTGGGCAATGCCCGGCTACGACGACCCGGTCATCATGGCGGCAGGCGCATTTGTACAGGGCGCGACCTCAGAGCTCAGTGCCGACGCGCCGATTCGCGCACCCTATGTGGGCTATCTGCAAGGTGCGCTCACCTATGAGCACGCGCTGCTGGCGGCAGAAAAGATTGTGGAGGCGCTGCGTCAATAGCGGCGCATCAAGCCGGAAACCACGCCCATAATCTCTACCTCGGCGGCAGGGAAGGTCATGGGGGAGAAGGCGTCGTTTTCGGGAATGAGGGTGACGGTGCTGCCGTCTTGGCGCAGTCGCTTGACCGTGACGTCCTCGCCATGCACCCGTGCGACCACGATGTCGTTTCCGCACAGCGCACGGCCGCGTTCCGCCACAAGGATATCGCCGTCGTGAATGCCTGCGCCCGTCATGCTTTCGCCTTGCACGCGCACCATAAACGCATCTTCGGATGTGGTGCCGTGCCGCAGCAAGGGGGGAACGGGGAAGGCGTCCTCGCGGTTTTCCTCGGCGTTGATGGGATAGCCCGCCGCAACCTTGCCAAGCAGCGGCACCGCATCGGGCGCAAAGGACGACTGCCGCACATTGGGCGTGTAGGCGCGGTTCTTGTTGGGATCGCGGACGAGATAGCCGTCTTCTTCGAGAGCGCGCAGGTGATACTGCACCGAAGCGGGTGAGGAAAGCCCCACGCCGAGACAAATTTCGCGCACGGTGGGCGGATAGCCGTTTTTGGATTGGGCTTGGCGGATGAATTGGTATATTTTGCTGCGGACAGCGGATAAAGGTTTCATACGCACCTCCGTTCAGTTTCAGTATACCACAGCAATTCCCAAAATGCAAACATTTGTTCGAAAGAAGGGATTTCTTTGACCGAAAATGATTCGACCGAACGCTGCGTGCTGGGCTTGCACGAAACGTGCATCAACTGCGGCGAATGCGACAACCGCTGCATCTACGACCTGCAAAAGGTCTGCGACAACTGCGGCAAATGCGACGCGGAGGAGGACGACGACCGCTGCATCTTGGATCCGAACAAGATTTGCGACAACTGCTTCCGCTGCTTAGAGCCCGAAGGCGACTATGTGGACATCGACATCGACGGCGTGTATTTGGACGAAGAAAAGATTTAGTCCTCCTGCGGCGTGTCGGAATCGTCGCTTGGCGCATCATCCTCACGCAGGTGGATGTACTTGGTGGCGGTGCGGCTTTTTTCCTCCGTCATGGCGGCGTAATGGCGGCGCGTGGTGTTCACGTCCTTGTGCCCCAAAACGTCTGCCACCAAGTAAATGTCGCCGCTTTCCTGATAGAGCATCGTGCCATAGGTGCTGCGCAGCTTGTGCGGCGTGATTTTTTTGAGCGGCGTCGAGACGGACGCGTATTTTTTGACCAAGTTTTCAACGGCGCGGGTCGTGATGCGCTTGCGCTGCATCGAAAGAAAGAACGCCGATTCGTTGCCCGCAAGCGGCGTGATGCGCGCACGCTCCGCTTGGTAGGCAAGCAGCGCCGTTCGCACCTCGTCCCCAAAGGCAAGCGTTTCTTGGTTGCCGCCCTTGCGCGTCACCACAAACAAATCCCGTTCAAAATCGACGTCGTTTAGGTCGATTCCCACCAGCTCGCTGATCCGAATGCCCGTGCCCAAAAACAGCGTCAAAATGGCGACGTCCCGCACCTTGGTGGCATCGTGATACGATTGCTGCCGCTTGCTGAGCCCTTCGCCAAACTCGGCGGTGTCTAACAAGTCCGCCACTTCATTGTTGTCCAATCGGATGATTGCCTTTTCGTGCAGCTTCGGCGTGTCCACCAAGGCGGCGACGTTGTTCTCGATCAGCTGCTGCCGATAATAATACTTGAAAAACGAGCGGATTGCCGATAATTTGCGTGCTTTCGCTCGTTCTTGGTTTTCTACACGTTTTTTGCCGCTCTGCACCTGCTTTTGATAGAGGGAAATGTGTTCCAAGTACAGCTCGATGTCCAACGAGCGCACACGGTTGAGGTCGGAGAGGGTGAAGGACTTGCTTTCCATTTTGGGAAATCCATCGACGTCGCCCGACGTCAGAAATTGCAGAAAGCTGCGCAGATCGACCGCGTAGCCGTAGCGCGTCAAGATGGACGTGGTGGTTTCGTGCGCACGGAAGTACAGACCGCAAAACGGCGGCAGCTCCGCAAGAATCGCCCGCAAGCGCTCCGTGTAGTCAAATTTCTTTTCCGTTTGATAATCCTGCATCGTCAAAGCCTCCAAATTCTGCAAAACCGCAAAGGACGCCGATTTTTCGACACGCACAAGTCGGGAAGTGCCATTGCACCATGCCTATATTTTAACACAACTATTCGTTAAAGACAAGTTTAACGAATAGTTGTTTACAAATTTGCCATGATTTTATGGTTTTTCGACGCGGCGCGAAATTTGCGGCTATGCTTGCGGCTTGGTTTGGGCTGCGATTGCGGCGCGTGCCAACTGATCGCAGCGATTGTTTTCGGCGTTGTCGGCGTGACCCTTTACTTTGTGAAACGTGACGCGATGTTGGCTTGTGAGCTTAAGCAGCGCTTCCCACAGGTCGCGGTTTTCGACTTCGCGCTTGTTGGCGGTCAGCCATCCGTTTTGCTGCCACCGTGCAAGCCAACCTTGCCGAAACGCGTTGCACAGATACGCGCTGTCCGTGTACAGCGCGACGTCGCATTGCCGATTCAAAAGCTGCAGCGCACAAATGGCTGCCATCAGCTCCATACGATTGTTGGTGGTTTCGGCACAGCCGCCGCTGGCTTCCTTGCGATGCCCTTGATACAGCAGCACGCAGCCCCAGCCGCCGGGCCCCGGATTGCAGGAGCACGCGCCATCCGTGTAGATTGATACAACATCCATAATATATATTATAACCTTTGCGTTATGTTTGGAAGAAGCACAGATAGAGAAAGATGACTTCGAGCTGCAAATATTTGATCTGTGCGGCACAAGTCCCTTGGTCTATGGTATCATGTTCCTCCAAAAATGTCGAGAGGGCGGCGCAATATTTCTGCAGCGTGTCGGCGATGGGCTTTAGGCTGTCCCCATTGGCCTGTTGCAGCGCGGCGTAGGACGCATTGGCGTTCTTTAGCAGTTCGGTGATGGGCGCGACGCAATCGGCAGGCGCCTTCCCTTCCTTGTCAAACTGCAGCGCGTATTCGCAAAGCGCCTTGGGCGTCTCGTTGAGGCACGTCAAAGCCGTTTCGCCCACCGCAAGCGCGTCGTTGTCGCCCGTCAGCGTGATCTTTGCCGTCAGCTGTTCGGTGGCATAGGCGCTGCACTCAAAGCCGTCGGCGCGCACTTGGCTTTCGACCGACTGTAGTGCGGTTTCGTCCAAATATCCGGCAGCGAAAACACGATACAGATCGCCGTCCGTGAAGATGTAGCCTGCGCCGCCGATGCCAAGCAGCGTGAGCGATCGTTCCAGCGCGGCTTCCTCCGTGGAGTATGCACCCATTTGCAAAAGATAAAACGGACTTGCCACAAGCGTCACCTGCTTTGTATCCGCGGTGGGCGCAGCCGTTGCGGTTCCGTCGCCCGTGGCTTCCTGCTGCTTCATGGCGTCGACGGTTTGTTCGTTCTCCTTCGCTTTGGCGCTTTGAAAGAGCGGGACGCACCCCTTTTCGGAAAGCGTATCGCCCAGCGGCGACAACACCACCAACAGCGCGATCAGCACGACGGACGCCAACGCCACAAGGACGGTACCGCCTGTCCCCTTCCCCTTCTTGCCGCCTTTACCATGCTTTGGATACCGCTTGCGTTCCATAAAAAAACCTCCTTGCATCTGTTGTGAAATCATACGCAAGGAGGCAATATATTATGAATGTTTGCTGCGCCGCTTTGGTTCCTGCGGCTTTTTTTGCGGCTTTGGCGGTTCTTCCACAAAGGCGGCGTCGATGGGAACGTCCTGCTCGATGTCTTCTTTGGGGTTCTTGGGCAGTTCTTGCTTGACGGCGTCGTCGCTGGTGAGGACGATGTCCTGCACGGAATTAAGCGGGATGGCGTTGCTGACGTATTTCTTGATGGAGAGGCGGAAGCACGTCCACGCCCCTTCCTTGCTGTCCACGTCCAGCGATTCGTCCAGCTTGTCCATGATTTGCTTTGCGATGGACAGCCCAAGCCCGTTGCCGCCTTCTTTGCGGGACTGATCGACCTTGTAGAAGCGTTCGAACAGACGCGCACGGTCTTTTTCGTTGATGCCGCAGCCGTCGTCCCACACGCTGATCCAAACCTGCCGCACGTCGTCCTTGACGAGCAGGCGCACGGTCGATTTGGCATAGCGCAGCGCGTTGTCCAGCAGAATCACCAGCACCTGTTCGATGCGGTCGCGGTCGCTCATCACGTCGGCGAGCCCTTCCACCGTGTCGATTTCCAAACGAATACTCTTTTTCTTGGCGATGGATTGATAGCCCTGCGCCACGTCGTCAAGCAGCTCGTTCACGTCGAACAGGGTCATATCCATGCTTTCCGTGCCCGATTGCAGGCGGGAGAGCTGCAGCATATCGGTGATGAGGCGGCTCAAACGCTCGACCTCATGGAGCATGATGGCGTAATAGTGCTGCTTGGCTTCGTCGTCCTTGACCATGCCGTCGTTTAAGGGCTCCAAAAGCCCGCGAATGGCGGTCAGCGGCGTGCGCAGCTCGTGGCTGATGTTTGCGACGTATTCGTTGCGCATCCGATCGAGCCGTTCAAAATCGGTGGCGTCCTTGAACAGCCCCACGGCGCCCACGCAGCCTTCACTTTCGGACAGGACGGGCACGATGGAAATCCACAGCACACGGTCGCCCGGCAGATTATAGTGGAAGGTGCGCGGCTCTTTGGAATCGAGCACCGCGTCGAACGCGTCCCAAATGGCGCGATCGGGCACCAAATCCATGGGCGTATGGACGTCCACCGTGCCGAACATCTTCATCAGAGACGGGTTGTAATGCGTCAGCTCGCCCTTGTTGTTGATGGCGGCGACGCCTTCGCTGAAGCTGGACAGGATGTAGCCAAGCTGTCGTTTTTCGCTTTCTAATTGTTGGATGGTGGAGGTCAGCGCACCGCTCATGTTGTTGAGCGTGCGTGCCAAAATGCCGATCTCGCCCGGATACTGCTCGTTGGCGCGGACGTCAAAGTTGCCCTTTGAGAGCTGCTTTGCGACGGTCGTCATCTCGTTGATGGGCTGCGAAACTTGGCTGATGGAAAAATACGCCGTCAGCAGCAGAATCGGCAGCAGGCACAGCGCAGAAATCCACAGCGAACTGTTGAGCCGCGAGAACGCATAGTCTACATCGTCGATGCCCATGACAAGAATCAGCCCGCCGACGGGCTTTTCTACCCCGCTGATGTACAGCGGTCTGCCTGCACAGATGGCGGATTCGTTGTCGGAAAGGGCAAATTTGGAGGAGTCGATGCTGCTGCCGTTGATGACCGAAACGGCGACCTGCCGCAGATAGGCATTGTAGGCATAATCGGAGATGTTGGAATCCACCGCCATATCGAACCCGTCCGCAACGGAATAGATGAGAATGTAAGAGGTGTTGTTGGACAACGAAATGGCGTCCAGATATTCCGCAAAGGCGTTGTCATGGTCGCGGATGGGGCTGCGAAACAGCTCTTGCGCGCCGTCTGCAAGACCCATCAGACGTTCCTGCTCCAAGGAGATGAACGTCTTGCGCCCAAAGTATGTATATGCGCCGAGCAACAGAATGTTTGCAAGCAGCAGCAGCACGACGCATATAATCAGCGATCTGCGAAATAGCTCGCCCTTACGTTTCATGACGGATCATTCCAATTCGAATTTGTAGCCGACGCCGTAGATGGTCTTGATGCTCCAGCCAAGGCCTTCGGAATCGAGCTTGGCACGCAGGCGTTTGATGTGCGTGTCCACCGTGCGGGTCTCGCCTGCAAAATCGTAACCCCATACGCGGGACAACAGCGTGTCGCGGGTAAAGACCTGTCCCGGATTCGACGCCAGCATATAGAGAATTTCGATTTCTTTTGGCGTGCAAATCACATGTTCGCCCTTCAGCAGCACCGTATAGCTGTTCAGGTCGATGGAAAGCCCGTTGTAGGTGACCACGTTGGGATCCTTGGATTCGGTTTTGGCTTCGATGCGGCGCAGGATTGCCTTGACACGCGCCACCACTTCCCGCGGGCTGAAGGGCTTGACGATGTAGTCGTCCGCACCAAGCTCCAAGCCCAGAATGCGGTCGATTTCCTCGCCCTTTGCCGTGAGCATGATGATGGGCACGGAAGAGCGCTTGCGCACCTCGCGGCAGACGTCAATGCCTGTCATCTTCGGCATCATGATGTCAAGGATGCAAAGAGAAATGCTGTCGTCCAGCTTTTGCAGCCCTTCTTCGCCGTCGTAGGCGTCCACCACCTCGTAGCCTTCCGCTTCGAAGTAGATGCGCAGGGATTCGTGTACGACCGGTTCGTCGTCACAGATTAAGATTCTGGTTGCCATGGTTGCCCCTCCTGTCTTTTTGCTTATTATAGCGACTTGCGCAGCGATTGGGAAGATGTATTTACAGTTTGTTGCGTCATGTTCACCATTTTGACAAGATTTTACCCGCCGTACAGCCCCATCATGGCGGTGTACTGGGCGTACAGCAGATTGTACGCGGAGAGCAGCTTTTCATAGGTGGCTGCGTCCTGCGCCGACGTAATCAGCTCACGCAGCTCTTGCCGCTCGTAGTCGGTCATGGCGGTCGCAGTATTTAGCAGCGTCTCTGCGGACGCAATCAAAGCGTCGCAGCGGGCACGCAGCGAATCGAACGTTTCTTCCTGCGTGCAGACGGGATATTCCGCAATGTATTGCTCCACCGTCTTGTCGGTGCGCACCCAAGTATCGCCGAAGATTTTGGTGAGAATGCGGTCTTCCAAGTCGTAGAACTGGTTGCCCGGATGCAGCAGCACATAGGTGATTTGGGAGACGTTGTCGGGGTCGCACTGTGCGGACGCGATGCAGTTGGACTTGCTGCAAATGGAAAGCGTCACATGCATATCGCAGTATTCCGTCGGCACGTTCGCATAGTCGAACCAATCGGTAATCAGCTCAAACTTGCTGCCATTGCTTTGGTAGTGGACGCACGCTTCCGTCGCCAGCTTGCCCGAAACGGGACATACGGTGCGCTGCACCATGCCCAGCGATTCATGCGTCTCTTGGATGATGGCGGTGCTTTCGACGCCCTGCATGATCTTGCTCATGAAATCCTGCCACAGCGGCGCGGCATAATCACCGCCCGACGAGCCTGTTTCTAATTTGTTGGTCGGATAATCGTGCCCAATCCAAACCACCGCCGTATAGGCGCAGGTCATGCCCGCAAAGTACACGCTGGCGTAGTCGGAGTTGGTGCCCGTCTTCCCTGCCACCTGATAGCCGTCGATCTTTGCCTTCGTGCCCGTGCCGCTTGTCACCGCTTGGGTCATCAGATCGACAAGCTGATAGGCGGTCGAGCTTTCGTTATAGACCTTGACGGCGGTTGCACGCAGGACGTTGGCGTCCAAAATGACGTTGCCTTCGCTGTCCGTCACCTTCGTAAAGGACAACGGTTCGAGATAGTAGCCGTTGTTGGCGATTGCCGCATACGCCGCGCACATCTGAATGGGCGTGATGCCGGACGTGCCAAGCGCAAGCCCGGGGCCGTCTTTGTTGATTTGGCTTTCGGAAATGCCCAGCCGTTCCAGATAGGAAACCGCGCGCTCGACGCCCACATAGGACGAGAACAGCAAGCGTCCTGCCACCACGTTCAGCGACTTGGACAGCCCGGTGCGAATCGAAACGGGGCCGTAGGTTTTGCTGGAGGACAGACCGCCGCTGGGATAGCCGTTTTCGCCGCCCCAGCCGTTGATTTCGCCGTCTGCATTGGCGACGATGGTGGCGGTGGATGCGCCGTTATCCAAAGCGACGCCGTAGATGGACAGCGGCTTGATGGAGGAGCCCACCTCCATATAGCTTTGCGAGGCGCGATTCAGCCCTTTTCGAACGGACGGCTCGGTGCGTCCGCCGACGATGGCGCGAATCTCGCCCGTGGATTGATCGATGACCACGGCAGCCGCCTGCGGCTCGATGGTTTCGATGGTGACGCTTTCGGAGACTTCCTCGGTAATGACGCTTTGGCTCATGTCCGCAAGGTTGGGATAGGAATCCCATTCGGACAGGCTGGTCTGCACCGTGTTTTGGATGGTGGGATCGACCGTCGTGTAGATGCGGTAGCCGCCCGTGCGCAGCTTGTTTTCGTAGATGGCGCGATTGGCGGACGTGTTCGCAACGCCGTCCACCTTCAGCCAATGCGTAATGACGTCCTCCATGCAGTATTCCACGAAATACGCCATGTCGTACATCTTGGAGTTTTCGGACACCGCGAGAATTTTGACGTCCTCCGCCAGTGCGGATTCGTATTGCTCCCGCGTAATCTTGCCGTTTTCATACATGCGCTTCAATACGGTGTTGGTGCGCGCCACGGTGTAGGATTCGTAGGCGTCGGCGTCCCTGCCGTACGTTTCCCAATAGTAGTTCAGCCGCGGATTGTAGCGATACGGGTTTTGCGTCAGACCCGCAAGCATGGCGCATTCCCGCACGGTCAGCTCGTTGAGCTCCTTGCCGAAAAAGTCCTTCGCGGCAGCCTTGACACCGTAGTTGGAACCGCCAAGATAGATGTCGTTCAAATAGGCTTCTAAGATTTCGTTCTTTTCCATGACGGTTTCGCATTGCAGCGCCAAGAATGCTTCTTGGATCTTGCGCTTGTAGGTGCGCTCCGAGCCAAGAATCTTGTTTTTGATGAGCTGCTGCGTGAGCGTGCTGCCGCCCGACGAATTGCTGTTGCCCAAAATCTCTAAAGCAGCGGAAAACAGACGCTTGAAATCGACGCCGCTGTGCTTATAAAAGCGCACGTCCTCGACCGAGATAAACGCGTTGCGCAGCATTTCGGGAATCTCCTCAATGCTCGCCCAGTCGCGGTACTCGATGGACGATACCGTCATGATCTCGGCGCCGTTGATGTCGTACAGGTAGGATGTGCGGTCGCTGATGGTCAGCTGCGTGACGTCCAGCTCGGGCGTGGTGTCGATGTACGCCTTGGCGACGCCGTAGACGAGCCCCATGCCGCCAAAGCCCACCACAAGCACCGCCACAAGCAGCAGCTTGAGCGAAGTGAACAAAATGTCCAACACAAAAGGCTTTCTCGCCCGCCGATCGGTCAAGTAAAGCCGCTTCGCCGCAGCGGGTCGGGACACCGGCTGACGCGCCGTCGTATGCTGTTTTGTCTTCCCTTTTTCCATGTGACAAGTATACCATACTTTTCTGAACTTGTCCCGCATTCTTTGAAAGTTCAAAAATCTGATACAATCCCAACAAAAAAGTCTTTACAATTTGAAACGGATGTCGTATAATACCAGTTGTTCGGGGCTTTAGCGAAGTTGGCTATCGCGCTACACTGGCAGTGTAGAGATCAGGGGTTCGAATCCCCTAAGCTCCACCAGAAAAATGCATCTTTGTCCGATGGACAAGGGTGCGTTTTTCAGTGAAATAAATCCCTTGTGTGATTTGTAAAATTTGCCTGCGGCGCATGAAATAGCTGCGCCATGAAATGTGCCGCGGCACATAACAGGAATATCTCATACCGCAGAAACTCCCCTTCCCCCTCCGCAAACCGCTTGACGCGCAATCCGCAATCGGGTAAACTGTGCGCAGAAACATATAGAAAGAAGGAACGGAAATGGAAATTGGCGTCAAGGGACAGTCGGCACACACGGTAACGCCACAGGATACGGCACTGGCGCAAGGCAGCGGCTCGTTGGACGTTTTGGCGACGCCCAAGCTGGTGGCTTGGATGGAGCAAGCGGCGTGGACAAGCGTGCAGCCCTTTTTGAACGACGGCGAAAGCACTGTCGGCACCCGCATGGATATTTCCCACGAGGCGGCGACGCCGATTGGCATGGCGGTGCGCTGCGAAAGTACGCTGTTCTGCATAGAAGGGCGCAAGCTGGCATTTGACATCACCGCCTTTGACGAAGAGGGCGTCGTTGCCCGCGCATCTCACGAACGATTCATCATCGGCAGCGCACGTTTCCTTGAAAAGACCAACGCAAAGTCCAAGCAGGAATTGAAGTAGTTTTTGCAGGAATGCATGCTTTACACCGGTTGCGGAATCTGTTATACTATCCACATTAAGGGTAGGAGGCGTCTATGGAATTTCGTAAGAGCGTTCAAGTCACCAAAAAGGACAATTTTCTGTTCAACCTGCACGTCATCAAAAAGCAGCACATCCTCACTTGCATCTTTGTATTCGCGGTCGTGTTCGCGCTGGTCACGCTGCTGCTTCGCTTCCTTATGCAGCATCCCATCGGCTACGCGCTGCTGTATGGCGCGTTGACGGGGCTTTTGGGGCTGATTCTTTGGAACGTCTATATTCTCCTGTTCAAGGTCACGTTCCGTCTCAACAAACTCTACAAGAAGGGCACGCTGTACACCTTCCGACAGGACTTGGTCTTCGACAAGGACAGCATCACCGCCACCACCCAAACGGGCACGAACGTTTCCAAATACAAATACATCCTCCGCGCCGAGGAAACGCCGTTTGCGTTCTATCTCTTTATGAAGGACGATTTCGCATACACCATTCCGAAAAAGCAGTTGACCCAAGCCGACGACGCACAGCTCCGCAAGGTTCTGCGTGCATATCTCAACGCCGATCAAGTCAAAAAGCTAAAAAAGGCATAAACCCAAAAGTATAGCGCCCTCCGAATTGGGGGGCGCTTTTGTTTGGATCAGCCATCGTAAAATCGTAGGTTGGCGCGCTTGCGCGGCTCTTTGCCCTTGAGCATGCGAATGCTGTTTTGAAAGATGAAGTAATTTTTGACCAGCCGCACCACAACGCCCGAAAGCAGCAGCAGTGCAATCAGATTGGGAATTGCCATGAGGGAATTGAGCAGGTTGGCAAGTCCCCACACGAATGCGGAGTTTTGCACGATTGCGCCGACGGGCAGCAGCAGGCAAAACACAATTTTGTACGGGATGATTGACTTGGATCCAAGCAGATATTCCATGCAGCGCACGCCGTACAGCCCCCAAGACAGGATGGTGGACAGCGCGAACAGCGCCAAAGCCACCGAAATGAGCAGCGCAGCAATGCGCGAATCGAACACCGTAGAAGCTGCCTGCATCGTAAGCTGGGCGTCCGCTGCCGTCCCCCACGGGATCGAGAACAGCTCGGGATGGCTGAACGACGGCGACAGAATGGTCAGCGCGGTCATGGTGCAGATGACGATGGTGACAAAGAATACCTCCACCACGCCGAAGAAGCCCTGTTTGACGGGCGAGTCGGTGTTGGAAGCCGCGTGCGCAATCGGTGCAGAGCCGAGCCCCGCTTCGTTGGAGAACACGCCGCGCCCGACGCCGTTTTTCATGGCGGAAAAGATGGTGATCCCCGCAACGCCGCCCGTAAATGCCCGCGGCGTGAAGGCGCCGACGAAGATGCTTTCGAATACTTTTCCGATGACGCGCAGATTGGCAAGCACGACCACCAGCATGACCAAGATGTACAGGATGCTCATGATGGGCACAAGCCGTTCCGTCACGCTGCCGATGCGCTTGATGCCGCCCATCAGAACCAGTGCGGTGATGATGGTGATGACGGCTGCCACGCCGTAGCCGATGTAGCGCAGGATGTTTTCATCCGCGACGCCAAAGCTCTTGCATGTCTGCAAAATGGAGACGGTAATTTGGTTGGACTGCACGATGTTGCCGATGCCGAATGCGGCGAACGCGCCAAACAGCGAAAACAGCACGGCAAGAAACTGCCAATTCTTGCCAAGCCCGTTTTTGATGTAGTACATGGGGCCGCCCACCCAGTCACCCTTTGCGTTGCGTTCACGAAAATGGACGGCAAGCGTGACCTCGCAGAACTTGGTTATCATGCCCACAAGCGCAGAAATCCACATCCAAAAGACGGCGCCGGGGCCGCCCAGTGCAATGGCGCCCGCTACGCCCGCGATGCTGCCCGTTCCGATGGTCGCCGCCAACGCGGTACACATCGCCTGAAACGGAGATACGGCGCCGTGTGAATCGCCCTTGCGATAGAACATCCGACCCACCGTGCAGCGCAGGATATGGCGCACCTTGGTGAACTGCAAAAACTTGAGCCGAATGGACAAAAAGATGCCGGTGCCGATCATGAGCACCAGCATAGGAATCCCCCACGTGATATTGTCGTTGATCCAAGTGATGATTTTCGTTACCGCTTGCATCCCGCACCCCTCCGTATGAATTACAGCTAAATTCTACTCCTTCGCACATCGGATTTCAACTGTCCGCAAGAATATATTTATGCGCAAAAACGGCGGACATACCGCCGTTTCTCCGTTGTTATCCTGCGAACGTTCAAGATCCTTCGGTTTTGCATCAGGATGACAGACGGGAATGAAGAAATGAAGGAAGTATTGTAATGACATCTTCGCCGCCTTTTTGGTTCTCAGAGCGTCCTCGCAAGCCTCGTCGCCGCACCGCGTTGTCATTCTGACGAAGCGAAGCGAGGAAGAATCTTTCGTGCAAGCGCGAGATCCTTCGACTTTGCCTCAGGATGACAGATGGGAATGAAGAAATGAAGGAATTCTTGTAATGACATCTTCGCCGCCTTTTTGGTTCTCAGAGCGTCCTCGCAAGCCTCGTCGCCGCACCGCGTTGTCATTCTGACGAAGCGAAGCGAGGAAGAATCTTTCGTGTAAGCGCGAGATCCTTCGGCTTTGCCTCAGGATGGCAGAGGGCGCAAAAATCGCATGCCTTTTCCGAAAAACGTGTGCGCAAACACGGGCTGCCGGATGGTATCCGCCCCTACAAAATGCGGGTGTTTTTTGCGATCCTTCCACAATAATCGTGTACGCGGGTGTTCTCGCAATGCGCAAAAACGGCGGACATGCCGCCGTTTTTGCTTGATCAATCGTTTCGCTTCAGAATGGTGTATGTTTCGCCGTCACACCTTGCCACCTGCTCGACATCGGTGTCAAGCAGCGCTTCGCACGGATGTTCCGCTTCGTACAGCACGCAGGTGCCGCAGCTGGAGGAAAGCATCCGTGGGACAGGCGCAAGCCTTGCGGGTACGCCTGCCTTTTGCATGGCGCGATGGGTCATCATCGCGGCGACGTGGGTGTAAAATGTGGCAACGTACTTCATTTGGTCAACGTGAGGACGAATTCTCCATCGTTTTCTTGTACTGCGACCGCGTAGTTTTGCGACGACGCATAACGGGTGATGTTCTGCACCGCCGTCATGTTGTCTACGGTCACATCCAGTGTGGACGGTGCGTTCTTTTTGATTTCTTTTTGCACCATCAATACGGGCATCGGACAGCTAAAGCCTCTTGCGTCTACCATGGTTATGCCTTCTTTCTTTGCAAATTCAGAATAGAGATGAGTGCAAACGCCACAAACCCGACGATGATTACCGTCAAGACGGGGCCTTTGCCGATGCCGTCGGCGCCGGAAGCCAGCTTGAAGTTGTGCGCAAGCCCTGCGCCCACGATCATGCCGACCACGGTGATTGCGGAGTCGGTGTTGCCCTCGCCCGCCAGAATGAGCTGACGCAGCGGGCAGCCGCCCAGCATGACGGAACCCCAGCCAACCAAGATCATGCCCAATACGTTGTAAAGATTTTCGGGATTGGAGATGACCGTATTGCCTGCCGCCGGGAACGAGAAGAAGTTTGCCGTACCCTTGAGAATGACGTTGCCGAGGAATACGGTGACCAGAATCGCGGCAAAACCGGACAGAAGATGAAAATCGCGGAACAGGAACGCGTCACGAATGCCGCCCACCATGCAAAGCCGCGAATTTTGGCACAGCGCGCCAATCACGAGTGCAATGGCGAGCGAAAGCAGAATGGGCGCGAACTTGGAACCGGGGCCCGCCGTGCTGACGCCGAACAGACTCGCCATTCCAAACCAGTTTTGCGAAATGCCAAACGCGAAGAACAACAGTGCCACCATCAGAATCGGGAACAGCAAGCCCTCCGCCATGCTCTGCTTGTGCGCTCTGCCAAAGGAGAACCCAAGCTTGAGGAACAGAATGCCAATCGCAATGCCAATGACAAAGCCCAAAAGTCCGAACAGCGCGTTCAAATCGCCGCTGCCGATGCGGATGACCATGCGCAGCGGGCAGCCAAGGAATACCAATGCGCCAATCATCACGAAAATCGCCACAAAGAACCGTGTGAACGGAGATGAACCGCCCTGCGGTCTGAACTCTTTGCGGATCAGCGAGAGGATCGTTGCGCCGAGCACCAAGCCCATGATCTCAGGACGCAGATACGACAGAATCGTTGCGCCGTCGCCGTTTGCAGCCGTTTGCAGCTTCAGTGCGCCTGCGATGTCACGCAGGAAACATGCGATGCAGAACCCCATGTTTGCAGGATTCCCGTTGGCGCTCAGCACAACCGCCGCAACGCCTACGCAAACGCCCGTCAGGATGATCGCAAGCCATCCCCAAATGCGCTTGCTTTTCTTTTGTTCCATACTCAACCTCCTTAATTTGCGTTATCATGTTGCAAGAATAACGCTCTGGTGGTATAATACCATAAGTAGACGTTATTTGCAAGAGAGGATAACGAAAAATGTTACAGGAAATTTATGCGGACAATGCGGCGACGTCCTTCCCCAAGGCGGATGGCGTATCCGACGCGATGAAGCGATACTTGGATTGCGTTTGCATGAACGTGGGGCGCAGCAGCTATGCCGCGTCTGCGGATGCGGGCGAAACGGTGCTGTCGATTCGGGAACGGCTGGGCGTGCTGTTTGGCTGCGACCCCAAGCATGTGATCTTTACGGGCGGCATGACGCAGTCTCTGAATATGTCAATCAAGGGTTTTGTGGGCGCCGGCGACGTCGTGCTGGTCAGCTCGTTCGAACACAATTCGGTGATTCGGCCTTTGGTGCAGGTTGGGGCGAAGATTCTGCGCATTCCCGCCAATGCGGACGGCACGATGGATTTGGTGCATTTTCCGCGTGCCTTGGAGCGTGTCAAGCTGTGCATTGTGACCCACGCTTCCAACGTAAGCGGCGTCATGCAGCCCATCGAAGCGCTGATGGCGAAGCTGCGCCCGTATGGGACGCCCGTGGTGCTGGACGCCGCGCAAACGGCAGGACATTTCGCATTCAACATGCAGGAATTTGGGCTTGCCGCCCTCTGTATGCCAGCGCACAAGGGTTTGCGCGCCGCGCAGGGGCTGGGCCTTCTGCTGCTCTCGGATGCGTTTGCAAAGCAGTTGACGCCGCTGCTCGTCGGCGGGACAGGCTCGCTTTCCTACAGCGAAGAAGTGCCGCGCTTTTTGCCCGATCGGTTTGAAGCGGGCACGCTCAATCTGCCCGCCATCTACGGCTTGGGCGCCGCATTGGACGACTTTCAGCCCGCAAAGAACCGTGCGCACGAGATTGCGCTTTGCAGTCGTTTCTTGCAAGGGATTGCGGATGTGAAGCAGGTGCGCCTTTTGGGAACGACCGAGCCTACGGCGCGAGTCGGCGTGTTTTCTTTGGATTTTGTGCGCCGCGATAACGCGGAAGCGGCGGACAAGCTGGCAACGGAATACGGGATTCTGACGCGGTGCGGGCTGCACTGCGCACCGGATGCGCACAAGGCGTTTGGGACGTTTCCGCAAGGGACGGTGCGATTCAGCTTCTCCCCTGCCACCACGGAACAGGAGGTGGACGCGATGGTGCAGGCGATTCGCGCACTGGCATAATTTTTCAATTTGCGATTTCTTTTGCTTGACAAATGCGGTCGTGAATGGTAATATAACACTCGGTTCCGATCTCTGGGTGTAGCGCAGTTTGGTAGCGTGCTTGAATGGGGTTCAAGAGGCCGGAAGTTCAAATCTTCTCACCCAGACCAAGAATAACGCATCTTTGTCCATAGGACAAGGGTGCGTTTTTCAGCGAAATTATTCCCTGCGGGATTAGTGAAATTTGCTTTGCAAGTGAAATATGGCTTTGCCATGTGAAATGCCTGCCGGCATTGGGATGATGTGCCTTTCGCAACACGCGCTGTCATAATCGCGCGCAGTCATTCTGACGCAGTGCAGCGAGGAAGAATCTCCCGCCTGCACGCAAGATCCATCGGCACAGCCTCAGGATGACAGACGGACTTCTCTGCGTCCCTTTCTGCATAATCTATGCGCACGCAAGCCGCGGCACCGTCTCTACAAAATGGGAACGTGCAGACAAACAAAAACGACGTCATGCAATGGCGTCGCTTTTGCTGTTATGAAAGTTTGGAAGGCGCATTACGGATTGGTCGCAGGAATAGAAGCGCGCTTGGTGGCGCCGCAGCGCAGGCAGGTGTACTGCATGACGCCTTCTTGTGTTGCGGTTGCCGCCGTAATCACGACGCCTGCATCCCAGTTGTGTCCCAACGCGGGAATCACCGTTTGCGGGATGGAGACCCTGTGACAGGCGGAACAGTGGCAAACGGGTGTGAGACCCGCCTTGATACAGGTCGCGGCGACGCCGTGTGCTGCCACCAATTCGGAATGGCAGTTCGGGTCTTTTGGCACCGCCAGTTCCACAGAATAGCCACAGCGGGAACAGGTGCTGCGCTTGACGCCCGTGGCGGCGCAGGTGGCTGCCGTCACGATTTGATAGTCGCTCATCTCATGCCCCAATGCCGGTATGACCGCGGTTTGCGTCGCGCCGCAGTTGGAACAAACTTGCTTCTTGGAACCCGCCGCAGTGCAGGTCGCTGCCGTCAAAGTGGCGGCGTCCGCCCAAACGTGGCTGGTCGAACAGGTGCCGTTGGGCGTTGCGGTGACCGTGCCTGCCGTTGCGGTGGAATGCGTTGTTGCAGCGGGCGTTGCGGTGGAAGCGCCCATCGTGGTGCTTTGCGTTTGGGTGGATGTGGGCGCCGCAGTTGCATTCGGCGTGGCGGTCGCAACCGGCTCTGTGCCCATTGTGATCGTCCCATTGATGAATCCGATATGCGCTTGTTCGAAGTCGATCGGGGTGCGGGTTTTGTTCTTGCTGAGCATATCGGCGCGGTCAATCACGAACAGTTGGCTTTCGAAGGTCGAACCGTCCATAGCGCGAATCCCATTGACAAACTCGAAATGCAGGACGGTGCCGTCCGGGAGATCGGGAATTGCGAAGTATAGACACGCCATTTCATTGTCCGCGTTGGGCGCCAAGCCAGCGTTGTTGTCGGACACAAATGCGAAGTTGTAAGTCGTCAGCGTGCCATAAGCGGAATCCGTTTTTGTATTGGTGGTTTGCCCACGAACAGCAGAATAGTCCGAGCTGTTGATCGAACCGCTCAACGGACTGTAGGACAGGTTTGAAAAGCAGCTCTCACGCGTGGTGACGTTGTCCATCACATAGGTGATCTTATCCGCTTCGTATGCAAGGAAGAGGTTCCCGCAGTCGATGATCAGACCGCCGACCGAAGTGCCGCCAACCGACGTCACAGACGCCAAATCGCAGACCTTGACGGGATAGCGCAGATACTGTTTGCCTTTGATGGTGACAGTGATCTCGTCCGAATAGACATTCGGCATATAGCAATAGTAGTCGTACTTGCTTGCACGGGAAGCGCTGTCCTCTGCACGCGCGGTGGCGGTCAGCGGAACGCAGATCAGCGCCATGCAAAGCGCCATGATCCATGCGAGAATTCTTTTCATGTTTCCTCCTTGTCGAACGTGTCGCCGCCGCGTTCTCCGGTTCGTTGTGCGGGATCGCTGCTGCGCATCCACAGGCGTATCATGAAGTTGGATGTTTTTGACGCATAAGCCGCCCCGAAAGGCGGCTTACAGCGCAATTTTTATGCCATGGGAAGCAGAACACCCTGCACAATGAAGCGTTTGGTGTCGCGCCCCGCAACGCAAGTGGACAGCGTGATGATCTTGTCATCCGTCGTGGGGACAACGCCCGTGCTGTACGCGGATTTGACCTGACACGCGGTGAGGAAATCTTGGTACGCCGCCGAGCTGCTGAAGGTCTGCTGCTCATAGCCGCTGCCGATGTCCGTCTCGTACGCTGCAAAAATGTAGACGTAGTAGTTTTTGGACGGCGTGTACAGCGTCATGATGCGGTGCGTTTCGAAATAGCTCTTCTTGGCGAAGCTCTTAAGCTTGCCGAACATGGTGCCGCTGTTCATGCGATGCCCGTGGATCACCGTGTTGGAATTGGAGAAGGTGCCGCTTGCATTGGCGTCGATGAACAAAGCGCCGGAGTCGGCGTCCGTGCCGTCAAACGCGTGATGCAGATAGAAGGCGGGATCGGTGGTGGAAGCCTGTACCACAGGATAGCTGATCTTGCTGTCTTGCAGGTACAGATAGCCAACGACGTCAGAGCTTTGCGAAAGCAGTTGCGAGAAATCTACCGAAATGGTTTTGAGCGTGAACGTCTGTCCCGAACTGCTGCTCGGCTTGGACGTGCTGCTCGAACCACCCGAACTCGGTTTCGAAGTCGCGGAAGCGGAATCGGTTGCATCTGCATCCTGCGTTGCGTCGGGAACTGTCGTTGCGTCCGGATCGGTCATGCCGGGAATATCCGAAGACGCCGTCGCCTCCGCTTGCTGCACGGCAAGCACATAGCTCTTTTGGGCTTCGAAGTCGGCATATGCATCTTCCGTGTTGTTTCCATCGGTGAACTGTTCTGCCTGCGTCTGATCATTGACACACTCGCAAGCCCACTTGACCCCAATGATGGAAATGGCAACAACGCAAATGACGATCACTGCAATCAGCACGATCATCAAAATGAGCGTCGGAACATTTTTCTTTTTGTCTGTAGTCATGTCAACCCTCCAGTCATGTCCCCATTATACCGCAAACGGAATTTTTGTCAAAGAAATTTGAATCCCCTTGAGAAGTTTTCACATTTATGATACACTATTCTCACATATGGAGGTATGTTATGCCGTATTTTACCCATGGCGACACAAAAAGCAAATTGTTGTTGCTGACCATTCTGCAGCTTGCCGACACGCCGCTCACCCACGAGCAATTGTACCGCACATCGTTTTCCAACGATTGCATGGACTATTTCACCTTTGAAACGGTGCTCCCTGAGCTGGAAGAAGATGGGTTCTTGGCGGCGTTTCCCCGTTCGTTTGGCGCCTGTTACGGGCTGACCGACGCGGGACGGGACGCGCTGAAGATGTTTGCTGATTCCATCCCCCATTCCCAACGTGAAAAGCTGTCCGCCTACTTATCGCTGCACCGCGACGAATTTCTGCGGGAAGCGCAGGTGTCCTCTTCCATGGCGCCCGACGGATTGGGCGGCTACAGTCTGCGCCTGTCGGTACAAGAAAACGAACAGGTCATCTTCGGCATCACGCTTTCCGTGGCGTCCCAAGAGGCGGCGCTTGCGATGCGAAGCAACTGGAACGCCCAAAGCGGCGCGCTCTACGATCTCATTTGGGACAAGCTGATGCACAACGACGCCCCCACAAACAACGAACAGGAGTAAAGCATGGATCTCTCACATCTGAATGAACCGCAGCGGCAGGCGGTCACCTGCACCGAAGGCCCGTTGCTGGTATTGGCGGGCGCCGGAAGCGGCAAAACGCGCGTTCTCACGCATCGCATCGCATACCTGATTTCTGAGCAGGGCGTCGCGCCGTATCGCATTTTGGCGTTGACCTTTACCAACAAAGCCGCAAAAGAGATGCGTGCCCGCGTGGATGCGCTGGTCGGCGAAGGTGCGCAATCCATTTGGGTTGCGACGTTCCACGGCTTTTGTGCGCGTCTGCTCTCCATGGAAATCGAAAAGCTGGGCTACGACAAGGCCTTTGTCATCTATGACGAGCAGGATCAGCAGTCCCTCATCGGTCATATCATCAAGGATATGGGGTTGAACGACAAGGTTTACACCAAGCGCATGCTGGGCGGCATCTTTTCCAATGCCAAGAACCACTCCCTGCATCCATTGGCATACCTTTCCGAAACGGGGCAGCCCAAGCAAGTGCAGGAAGCCTTCAAGGTCTACGAAAAGCGGCTGAAGGACGCCAACGCACTGGACTTTGACGACCTGCTTTTGCGGACGCTGGATCTGTTTCAAAAATGTCCCGACGTCTTGGAGAAATACCGTCAGCGCTTCCAATATATCTTGGTGGACGAATACCAAGACACCAACTTGGCGCAATACCACATCGTCAATCAGCTTGCCGCCGTGCATCGCAATCTGTGCGTGGTGGGCGACGACGACCAAAGCATTTACGCTTGGCGCGGCGCGGACATTCGCAACATCCTCGAATTCGAAAAGGACTTCGAGGGCTGCAAGGTCATTCGCCTTGAGCAGAACTATCGTTCCACCGAGAAAATTCTCCACGCAGCCAACGAAGTGATTGCCAACAACCGTGGGCGCAAGGCCAAGCGGCTGTGGACGGCTTTGGGCGAAGGCGAGGACGTGGACGTGCATGAGGCGGACGACGAACGGGACGAAGCGCACTACATCTGTTCCCGCATTGTCAACGCGTCGCGGGCAGGGCATCGCTACGACGAATTCGCCATTCTCTATCGCACGCACGCGCAAAGCCGTGTGCTGGAAATGATGCTCAAGAGCTTCCTGATTCCGTACCGCGTGTACGGCGGTTTGTCGTTCTTTGCGCGGGCGGAAGTCAAAGACATCATGGCGTACTTGCGGCTCGTGCTCAATTCTGCCGACGATGAAGCGTTTTTGCGCGCCGTCAATCTGCCGCCCCGCGGCATTGGCGCCACGTCCATCATGGCGCTTGTGGGCAGTGCGCACGCCCGCAACATTCCGCTGATGGCTGCCGCCATCGAGCCCACCGACATTCCTGCGCGCACGGCGACCAAGTTCTTCCCATTCCTTGATTTGTTCAGTGAGCAAAGCGCCAAATACGGTACGATGCCGCTGGCGCAGTTTACCGAGTCGCTCTTGGAACGCATCGGCTACGACGCTTACCTAAAGGAAGACAAAAAAGAAAATTACGAAGCCCGTGCCGAGACGGTGCAAGAATTTTTGGGCTACATCGACGAATTTGAAAAAGCGTTCGATCCCAACGACGGCGACGTCTTGCAGGCGTTTTTGAGCAACGTCGCGCTGTTTTCACAGGCGGACAACGTGGACGAGGTCAACGGCTGCGTCAATCTCATGACGCTGCACGCCGCAAAGGGGTTGGAATTCCCCACCGTCTTTATCCCCGGCATGGAAGACGGTCTGTTCCCGTCCTCCCAATCCAAATTCGATCCCGAACGCATCGAGGAGGAACGCCGTCTTTGCTACGTCGGCGTGACGCGTGCCAAGCAAAAGCTATACCTCTCCTATGCGCGCTCCCGCATGCTGTATGGTTCCACCACCGCCTCCCTGCCTTCTCAGTTTCTGATGGAGATGGGCGACGCGGTTCGGATGCCGCGCCATTCCGCCAAGCAAGCCTATCAAGAACGCATTCAAAGTCAAGTGGACGCCACGCCCGGCGCCGCATTTCACACGACGCCGCTGCCCACAAGAAGGACTGCACCGATGTCCGATTTGGCTACAAAGCCGATCTCCTCGCCGAAGCCTTCCCACGCATTCAACGGAAAGGCGGGCGACCATGTGACGCACCCATCGTTCGGCGCGGGTACGGTCGTTGGGGTCAGCGGCAGCGGCGCTTCCATGATTGTGCAGATTCAGTTTGACAACGGACAAGCCAAGAAATTGGCGGCAGCTTTTGCGCCGCTTACCATTACGGAGTGACCATGGACAGACAACACGAGTTGGTGGCAATGCTCAACCGTTACGCCGCCGCATATTACGAACAGGATGCGCCCTTGCTTTCCGACGCCGAATACGATCAGTTGTACGACGAGTTGCTCAAGCTGGAGAGCGAAAGCGGCGTCGTCACCAACGACAGCCCAACGCGGCGTGTCGGCGGCGAACCGCTATCGGCATTCTTGCCGCACACGCATCTTGGCAGGCTTTGGAGCTTGGACAAGGTGCGCACAGCCGACGGCATTCGTGCGTTTGTGTCGCGTGCGCGGCGTGCGGCAAATGCGGACGAATTGATGTTCGCGCTGGAATACAAGTTCGACGGGCTGACCGTCAACCTCACCTACGATGGCGGCAGGCTGGTGCAGGGCGCAACCCGCGGCAACGGCGTCGTCGGCGAAGCAATTTTGCCCCAAATGCGCACCATCACCGACTTGCCGCTGCTCATTCCCTTTATGGGGCGGATGGAAGTGCAGGGCGAATGCATCATGCGCCTGTCCGTTTTGGAAGCATACAACCGCACCGCCGAAGAGCCGCTGAAAAATGCGCGCAACGCCGCCGCAGGCGCCCTGCGCAATTTGGATCCCGCCGTCACGGCTGCGCGAAAGCTCAACGTCTTTTGCTACAACATCGGCTACATCGAGGGCCATGCGTTTACCGAACAGGTCGAGATGCTCTCCTTCCTGCGGGAAAATGGCTTCCCCGTCTCCCCCTATATCCGCTGGTGCAAAAGCGCCGACGCCATTTTGGACGAGATTGCTTTGGCGGAGCAGACCCGCGACAAGCTCGATTTTTTGATCGACGGCATGGTGGTGAAGGTCGCAGATTTCAAGCTGCGCGAACAGCTCGGCGCCACCGAAAAATTCCCGCGCTGGGCGATGGCGTATAAGTTTGCCGCCGAGGAAACCACCGCCGTGGTCGAAGACGTCACTTGGGAAGTCGGACGCACCGGCAAATTGACGCCGCTTGCCCACCTTGCCCCGGTGGAGTTTTCTGGCGTAACCGTCCAAAAAGCCACGCTGAACAATTGGGACGACGTGCAGCGCAAGCGCGTCGGCATCGGTTCCCGCGTGTTCATTCGCCGCAGCAACGACGTCATACCCGAAATCTTGGGCGCGGTACCAAACGATACCCCCACCGCCGCCGTGCAAAAGCCTGTGGTATGCCCGCAATGCGGCGCCCATGTCGAACAGCGCGGCGCGCACCTGTACTGCACCAATTCGCTTTCCTGCAAGCCACAAATCGCCGCACGGTTGGCGCACTATGCCTGCCGCGACGCCATGGACATCGAGACGTTCTCGGATAAGACCGCCGCACAGCTCATCGACGCGTTTGGCATCTCCACCATTCCTGAGCTTTATGCGCTGCGGCACGAACAGCTTGTCGCGCTGGAGCGATTCGGCGCGAAGAAGGCGCAAAACCTTTTGGACGCCTTGGAAGCAAGCAAGACGCGCCCCCTTGCCGCGTTCCTGTTTGCGCTGGGCATTCCCAACGTGGGCGTCAAGACCGCCAAGGATTTGGCGCGGACGTTTGGCACATTTATTCGTGTGCGCAGCGCCACGCGGGAGGAATTGCTCGCCATCGAAGACGTCGGCGATGTGGTGGCAGACGACATTCTTGCGTTCTTTTCCGATCCGTCCATCAAGGCGCAGATCGACCTGCTGCTGGAACGCGGCATTTCGCCCAAGGAGCAGCAACAAACGCAATCGCAAAAGCCGCTGGAGGGCATGACCATCGTGGTGACGGGCACGCTGCCGACGCTTTCGCGGCGGGATGCGGAATCGCTCATCGAAGCCAACGGCGGCAAGGCATCGGGCAGCGTCTCCAAAAAGACTTCGTTCGTGCTTGCGGGCGAAGCGGCGGGCAGCAAGCTGACAAAAGCGCAGGAGCTGGGCGTTCCCGTCCTTGATGAACCAACTTTTTTAGAAAGAATTCACTATGAGAATCGGTAAATTAGACAACGCCACTTTGGATGCGTTAATCCTTTCCAAGTGTCAGCCCCATCGAAAAGAGTCCCTTTGCGCACCTGCCGTCGGGCAGGACTGCACCTCGCTGGACTTGTTCGGCGACCTGTTGGTGACCAGCTGCGACCCCATCACGTCCGCACATTGGACGCATCTTGGCGCGCTGTCCGTGCATGTCAACTGCAACGATGCGGCAGCCGCAGGCGCGGAGCCCGTTGGGCTTTTGGTGACGCTTCTGATGCCGCCGTCCGGTACGGAAGCGCAAATTGATCGCATTGCGGACGATTTGCTTTCTGCAGCAGCCGACGTGCATGTCGATGTGCTGGGTGGGCATACCGAGGTAACCGAAAGCGTGACCCGTCCCATCACCTGCACCACAGTGCTGGCGCGTGCAAACCGCAGCAATCGTCTCATCGGCGCAAAGCGAAACGACGACTTGGTTTTGACGAAATGGGCAGGCTTGGAGGGCTCCATGCTGGCAGCCACCGACTTCCCACAGCTTTTGACCGCGCTGCCAAAGGAAACATTAGAAACGTGCCGCGGCTTCGGGCGGTATCTTTCGGTGGTTCCCGAAAGCCGCATTGCCATGGAAAACGGTGCGCACGCCATGCACGACGTGACGGAAGGCGGCGTCTTGGGCGCGGCGTGGGAACTGGCTTCCCTTTCGGGGCTTGGCGCTGTCATCGACCGAACCGCCATCCCCGTGCGTCCCGAAACGGCTGCCATCTGTGCGGCTCTGCAGCTTGACGCGGCGCGCTTTATCAGCAGCGGCGCCATGCTCATCGCCTGTGCCGACGGCGCAGCGCTTTGCAAAGCGCTGCAGCAGCACGACATCCCTGCCGCCGTGATTGGGCGCGTCACGCCCCAAGATTTTCTCTTAGCAGACGGAACGCCGTTCTTGCCGTCGGAAGCGGATGAACTATATAAAATCTTTGCAATGGCATAATATTTCATGATTTTGCTTGTCAATTGTTGTACAGGCATGTTATAATGAAGATTCAGTGGAGGATTTGGTATGCAAAGCATGACCGGATATGGCAAAGGCGTTGCCGCAGTCGACGGACGGGAATTGACCATCGAGCTGAAGAGCGTCAACCATCGTTTTTTGGACATCGGCATGCGCTTGCCGCGGATGCTTTCCTGTATCGAAGACACGATTCGCCGCGTCCTTTCCGAACGGTTAAGCCGCGGGCACATCGACGTCTTTGTCAACTATCGCAACACGCGTGACGACGCCAATACGGTGCGCGTCGACGAACCGCTGCTTATGGCATACGTCAAGGCGGCGCGTGCGGCAAACGAATCCCTTGCCCTAAAGGACGATCTCACGCTTTCTGCCGTATTGCGGTTGCCCGATGTGACCGAGATTCTTCCTGCCGACGAGGACAGCGACGTGCTGCTTGCGCTGACCAATGCGGCGCTGAATGACGCCATCGACGCACTGTGCGTCATGCGCATTGCGGAGGGCGAACGCCTGAAGGCTGCGCTTTTGGCAAGCGTTTCCCGCATGAGCGAATACCGCGAAACCATTTTGGAGCGTGCGCCATATGTCACCGAAGCGTATCGCAAGAAGCTCAACGAGCGCATTGCCGCAGCGCTTTCGGATACCGAGATCGACCGTGCGCGGCTTGCGACCGAGGTGGCGCTCTTTGCGGATCGCTGCTGCATCGACGAAGAGCTGGTGCGGCTCAAGAGCCACATCGACCAATTTCTTCTTTACTTGGACGCCGACGAGCCGATTGGACGCAAAATGGATTTCATCGTACAAGAGATGAACCGAGAGTGCAACACCATCGGCAGCAAGGCGAACGACGCTGCATTGACTTCCGCCGTCCTGCTTTGTAAAGCCGAAGTCGAAAAGCTGCGGGAACAAATCCAAAATTTGGAGTAAACTATGAAGGAAGTATCCCTCTTTTCCATCGGGTTCGGCAACATCGTCCAAGCGCAGCGCATCATAGCAATCGTCGCGCCGGACGCCGCACCCAGCAAGCGCATCATTGCGGATGCGCGGGAACGCAACCTTCTCATCGACGCCACCTGTGGGCGTAAGACCCGCGCCGTTCTGGTGATGGACAGCGCACACATCATTCTTTCGGCGCTCCAGCCCGAAACCATCGCGCACAGATGGAACGCCGAACCAACGGAGGAATAGGAGGCAGTATGCGGCTCAAGCAAGATGGACTGTTGCTGGTCGTTTCCGGGCCGGCAGGCGTCGGCAAGGGAACGATCGATACCGCGCTGATTGCACGCCATCCCGAAATCAAAATGTCGGTATCGGCGACGACGCGCAAACCAAGAACAGGCGAAACGGACGGCGTTCATTACTTCTTCAAAACGCCCGAAGCGTTCCGACAAATGATCGAGCAAAACGCGTTCCTTGAATATATGCACGTCTTTGGAATGCACTACTATGGCACGCCCCGTGCCTATGTAGAGGCAGAGCGCAAGAAAGGCAATCACGTCATCTTGGAGATTGACGTGCAGGGTGCGCGGAAGGTAAAAGAGGCTTGTCCCGACGCCGTTCTCATCTTCATCGCACCGCCCTCCATGGAAACGCTGCACGCCCGCTTGATCGGACGCGGCACCGAATCCGACGAGGCAATCCGAATCCGCACGCAAACCGCATTCTCCGAAATGCAGCAGATTCCGTTTTACGATTACGTTGTCGTCAACGATTTGGTCGAAGACGCCGTGCGCCAGATGGAAGCCATCATCGACGCCGAACTGTGCGCAACAGCGCGCAACCAAGAACAAATTCTAACTCTAATTGGAGGTAACACACTATGATGAATCGTCCTTCTCTCAACGAACTGGTTGCTTTGGCAGGCTGCCGTTACACCTTGGTCACCGGCGTCGCCGCACGCGCACGCTACTTGCAGGATCATCCCGACAAGCTCGGGGATCGCAAGCCGGTTTCCGTGGCAGTCAACGAGCTGTACAACGGGCAAATCACGATTGTCGCATCGAAAGAGGTTTAATTCGCTGTGAACATCCGATACCCGTTACGCAATCGTGACGGGTATTTCTTTTTGGAGGGGTTATGCGCTACGCACAGGTCATCATTGAAACAGCAAACGCCGCCGTGGATCGACGGTTTACTTACGCGATCCCGCAAGCGCTTCCTGTGCAGCTTGGGCATCACGTCATGGTGCCCTTTGGCGCGGGCAACAAACCCACGGAAGCCTTTGTGGTCGCCCTGACCGACGAGACCGACGTGGACGCCGACAAAATCAAGGAGATTGCCCGTATCATCGAGCCCTACCCCGTCCTTCTGCCCGACCAGCTGACGCTCGCCGCTTGGATGTGCAAAGCGTATCATTGCCTGTTCATCGACGCGCTCTCCGTCATGATACCCGCGCAGCTGAAAGGGCAGCGCGTGCGTGAAAAGACCGTTTTGACGGTGCGGCTTGCCGAAGGCGTGGATTGGCAGTCCGCCTGCAGCGAGCAAAAGCGCGCCCCAAGGCAGTATGAAGTATTGTCCATCATGGGACAAGCAAACAGCGAAGTCGCCGTTGCGGATCTTTCTAAGATGTGTCCGCAATACGCTTCCGCCGCAAAGACGTTGGTGAAAAAGGGGTTGCTGACGGAGAACACCGTTTCCGTCTTTCGCCGCCCGTACACCAAGACGCTGCCTGCCAAAGCCCACACGCTCAACGACGCGCAGATGCACGCCGTTTCCGCCATTGGGGCATCCTTGCGCGGCGAAGGCGCCGATACCGTCCTGTTGCACGGCGTCACGGGCAGCGGCAAAACGGAAGTCTATTTAACCGCCATCGCCCATTGCATCGAGCAAAACCGCCAAGCCATCGTGTTGGTTCCTGAAATCTCCCTGACGCCGCAAACCGTTGGGCGCTTCCAAGACCGTTTCGGCGATCGCATCGCCGTGCTGCACAGCCGTTTGTCCGTCGGCGAACGATTCGACGAATGGCGGCGGATTCGCTTGGGCGTTGCAGACATCGTGATCGGTGCACGCAGCGCCGTCTTCGCGCCGACCGATCGGCTGGGGCTCATCATCGTGGACGAGGAACACGAGACCAGCTACCAAAGCGAAAAGACGCCGCGCTACTCTGCCATCGAGGTTGCCGCGCAACGGGTCAAGCAATGTCATGGCACGCTGGTGCTCGGAAGCGCAACGCCGTCCCTGTTGAGCTATTACCGTGCGCTTTCGGGACGCTATACGCTTTGCACGCTGCCGAATCGCGTGGAGGGCCGCCCGCTGCCCACCGTAGAGGTCGTCAATATGAAGGACGAGCTTTTGATGGGCAACAACGGCATCTTCTCCGACAAGCTGGTCGAAGCGCTTTCCACCTGCATTGCAAACGGGCATCAGGCGATGCTGTTCATCAACCGCCGCGGCTACTCGACGTTTGTCTCCTGCCGCAGCTGCGGATACGTCCAAAAGTGCGACAACTGCGATATTTCCCTCACCTATCACAAGGCGGAAGGACGCACGCGCTGTCACTATTGCGGCGCGGTCAAGCCGCTGCCCGTCACCTGTCCCAACTGCGGCAAGCGCTTTATCAAGCAGTTTGGGCTTGGCACCGAGCAGGTCGAAGAAGCGGTGAAGCGGCTGTTCCCCACCGTGAAGTGTCTGCGCATGGATGCGGACACGATGCAGGCAAAGGGCAGCTATGACCGCATTTTGTCCGCCTTTGCAAGCCAAGAGACGCAGGTGTTGATTGGCACGCAAATGATTGCCAAAGGGCACGACTTCCCCAACGTCACGCTGGTCGGCATTGTCGCCGCCGATACCACGCTGAATTTACCCGACTTTCGCGCACCTGAACGCACGTTTCAGCTGTTGACGCAGGTGGCGGGCCGTGCGGGACGCGACGCGCAAAAGGGCGTCGTCGTTTTGCAAACGTATGCGCCGCAGCATCCCGTCATCCGCTTTGCGAAGGAGCAGGACTACAACGGGTTCTACCAATACGAGATTATGGAGCGCAAAAAGATGCTCTATCCCCCGTTCTCCATGTTCCTGCGCATCGTGTTTGCAGACCATGCGGAGCAGCGCGCCGCCGACGCCTGCTTGGAGGACGCAAAGGCGTTGGAACAAACCTTGCGCACCTTGCTTGGCACAGAGGGTGAAAACGACATTCTGCTGCTCAGTGCAGCCGAAGCGCCCGTCGCCAAAATATCCGGCTTTGCGCGCTACCAGATTCTGCTGAAGGTGCTGCGCACGAAACGATTGCCCGAAGTCGTACGCGCCGTCTACGCGTTCCACGCATCCCACAAAAACGACTGTGCGGAGGTCTCCTTAGAGGTCAATCCGCAAGAGATGTTCTGATATGAAAAAGAAGAAATCCTTAACACCGCTCTTTCTACCCGCCGTGCTTGGCGCCAAGCGCTACTTTGTGATTGGCGCAATCGAAGTGATTTTGGGTATTCTGTCGCTGTACGCTTCGTCGTATGTCACAAGCTACACGCTAGACTTCGTGTTGCTGGGGCAAACGCCGTCGCTGCCCGATTGGCTCTATCAATGGATTCTCTCAAAGGGCGACATTGCAAAGAACCTTTGGGTGTGCGGCGCGGCATTTTTGCTGTTTACGTCGCTCAATGCGCTGTTTGTGTTTCTGCGGCGGCGTAACATTGCACACGCTTCCGAGCATATTTCTAAAAAGATGCGCGATATGCTGTACGCACACCTGAACGCCGTTCCGTATGACTACCACAAGCACGTCTCCACGGGCGACTTGGTACAGCGCTGCACCTCCGACGTCGAGACCGTCCGCAAATTCATAAGCAACCAACTGATGGAAATTGTGCGCACCGTCGCCATGTTCGCAATCGCATTGGTGATGATGTTCTTCATCCATTGGAAGATGGCGCTGTTGTCATTGGCAATTCTGCCGTTTTTGACGCTGTCCAGCTTCGTGTACTTTCGATATGTGCGCAAATACTTTACCGCCGCAGACGAGGCGGAAGGCGACCTGTCCACCGCCATGCAGGAGAATTTCACCGGCATGCGCGTGGTGCGCGCATTTGGGCAGCAGCGTGCCGAATATGAGAAGTTTACCAAGCTGAACCAAGGCTATCGTGCCAAGAACGAAAAGGTGATCCATCTTTTGGGCTTATATTGGGGTTCGTCCGACGCCGTTGGCTATCTGCAAATTGCGGTTGCGCTCTGCTTTGGCGTCTACTTCTACTTCTCAAGCTACGGCTCGGCGACGCCGTTTACCTTGGGCAACATCTACCTGTTCCTTGCGCTGACCAGCCGCCTCACATGGCCCGTGCGGCAGCTTGGACGCGTACTTGCCGACCTTGGCAAAGCAACCGTCTCGCTTGGCAGATTGAATGAAATCATCAATGCGCCCGTGGAGCAGGAGCCGGGCAGAGACTTGCATCATGTGGATTTAAACGGCGACATCGTGTTTGATCACGTTTGCTTCGGCTACGACACGCCAAACGATGTGTTGGACGACGTGAGCTTTACCGCCCACGCGGGACAGACCATCGCCATCTTGGGCAGCACGGGCAGCGGAAAAAGCTCGCTGGTGCAGCTGTTGCAGCGGCTCTATCCCGCCACGTCGGGAGAAATTCGCATCAACGGCGTTCCCATCAACGACATCGACCACGAGACGCTGCGTCGCGGCATTGCCATCGTTCTGCAGGAGCCGTTCCTATACTCGCGCACAATTCGAGAAAACATCACGATGTGTCGTCCCGACGTGCCCGATGAGGAGCTGTTCGACGTGGCGAAGGAAGCCGCCGTCCATGACGTCATTTGCACGTTTTCCGACGGCTACGACACCATCGTGGGCGAGCGCGGCGTCACGCTTTCGGGCGGGCAGCAGCAGCGCGTCGCCATCGCCCGTGCGCTCATTCAAAAGGCGCCCATCATGGTGTTCGACGATTCCATGAGCGCCGTCGATACCGAAACGGACGCCAAGATTCGCGCTTCGCTGCGCAAGCGGCACGGCGACGGCGTACTCTTTTTGATCTCGCACCGCATCACCACGCTGTGCGACGCCGATTGCATCCTGGTCTTGGATCACGGCAAGCTGGTGCAGCAGGGCACCCACGCGGCACTTCTCAAGGAGGATGGCTTGTATCGGCGCGTAGCCGCCATTCAAGACGCATCCATGATCGGAGGGGAACAGGCATGAGCATCGAAGAACGCGACTTCCAAAACAACAAAATCGACGGCGCGATTTGGAAGCGCCTATATCAATATGCCGTGCGCGATCGCAAGCTGTTGGCAAAAATCATCTGTGCCATGGTCTTTGTCGCCGTGGTGGACGCCGCCTATCCGCTCTTTACGCGCTACGCCATCGACAACTTCGTCAATCCGTCCGGCACGCCAACCATCGACGGGCTGTGGGGATTCTTGGCGCTCTACGCGTGCGCCGTGCTTGCGCAAGGGTTTTGCACCATCCAATTCATTGCACGGACGGGCGATTTGGAAATGTCGATCGCATATGCGGTGCGGCAGGAAACGTTTTTGCACCTGCAAAAGCTGTCCTTCTCCTTCTACGACAAAACCTCTGTGGGCTATCTGATGGCGCGTATGGTCAGCGACGTCGGACGATTGAGCGACATGATCGCTTGGAGCATCTGCGACTGTCTGTGGTCGGGCTTCTATATTCTGTTCACCATCATCGCCATGCTGCTCTTCAACTGGAAATTGGCGTTGATCGTCTTCGCGGTCATTCCGCCGCTTGCCGCCGTCAGCATCGTGCTGCAGCGTGCCATTCTCAAGCAGCAGCGCATTGCGCGCAAGCAAAACAGCCGCATCACAAGCGCGTTCAACGAAGGCATCATGGGCGCCATGACCACTAAGACGCTGGTGCGGGAGAAACGCAACAACGCCGAATTTGAAGATCTGACCACGGGCATGAAAAAGGCAAGCATCCGCGCTTCGGTGCTTTCCGCAACGCTCTTCCCCCTTGTCATTTCTTTGGGCGCTGTTGGAACCGCCGCCGCGCTGATTCTGGGCGGTGCGGGCGTAGAAGCCTCCATCGGCGGCACGGAAACGTTCATCGGCGTGATCACTGCAGGAACGCTGGTTTCCTTCATCAACTACGCCTCCAGTCTGTTCGACCCGATCCAACAGCTTGCGGGCATCTTTGCCGACTTCCAAAGCGCACAAACAAGCGCCGAGCGCGTCATTTCGCTGCTGGATACCAAGAGCGACATCGTGGACTCGCCCGAAGCGGAAGCCAAGTATGGCACCACCATGGACCCGAAGCGCGAGAACTGGGAACCGCTCAAAGGCGAGATTACGTTTGAGCACGTCGATTTCTATTACAAGCAGACCGAGCCGATTTTAGAGGATTTCAACCTGCACATTTCACAAGGTGAAACCGTCGCGCTGGTCGGTGAAACGGGCGCAGGCAAAAGCACCATCGTCAATCTGATTTGCCGCTTCTATGAACCGACGGCGGGCCGCATCCTCATCGACGGGCGCGACTATCGGGAACGCTCTCAGCTTTGGCTTCAGTCGGGGCTGGGCTATGTGCTGCAATCGCCGCACCTGTTTTCGGGCACGATTCGGGACAACATTCGCTTCGGAAAGCCCGATGCCAACGACGAACAGGTTCGACATGCCGCCGCGATGGTACACGCCGACGACTTTATCGAACGGCAAAAGGACGGCTACGACAGCGAAGTGGGCGAAGGCGGCGTGCTGCTATCCACGGGGCAAAAGCAGCTTTTGTCCTTTGCGCGCGTCATCCTTGCCGATCCGCAAATCTTCGTGTTGGACGAAGCCACCAGCTCGATTGACACCGAGACCGAACAGCTCATCCAAAATGCCATCGACACGGTGCTTGCGGGACGCACCAGCATCGTTGTCGCGCATCGGCTTTCCACCATTCGCAACGCAGACCGCATCTTGGTCATCCGCGACGGCAAGATTCAAGAAAGCGGCACGCACGAGCAGCTGTTGGCGCAAAACGGGTACTATCACGACCTGTATGTGCACCAATATCGAGAAGAAACGGTAGAAGCCGCGCTTCGATGAACGCAAAAAGCAGCCGCTTGGGCTGCTTTTTTGATGGCGTGCCGATTAGTATTGGTAGCGCACTTCTAAATTTCCGAAGTTGACGTCGCCGTCGACAATCACCGATTGGGTGGCGTCGGGCAGCGGTTCGCCCTTGATGGAAAAGGAAGCGAACGCCGTGTCGGACTTTTTGGTCATGCGCACCGTGCGGGGCAACAGAATGACGACATTGCCGAAGTTCACATCGACATGCATCAGGCAGTTTTCTTTGAACGTCTTGACGCCTGTCAAATCGAACGTGTAGTCGCCAAAGTTGGTTTCAATCTCGGCGCCGCGCAGCATTTCATTGGGATAAACAATGCTGTTGCCGCCGAACGACATGGACGTCTTTATGTAGTCGTTGTCGTCGGAATACTCCACCGTCGGCGCCTTGTTGGAGTAATGGCCGCCTTGATAGCGCTTCCATTGCCACTTTTTGAACACCTTGCCAAAGATGATGGAGAACATGACAAGAATGGCGATGGCAAGCAGGATGATGTACCATTCGATGGTGGGAAGCCCAATCGACGCCGGCAGTAGGAAATAGAGGAATTCATATACGCCAAACGCCATCAAAACGGGGCCCGCAATCCAATGCTTGGTCACAACCGACAAGCCCAAGCCAAAGATGAGAATAGGCCAAATGTAGCTCCAGTTGCCAAAGTCGTCCAAACGGAACCAAGTCGGATTCGTGTAGCGGAGAATCAGGAACGTGCAGATGAGGATGACGGTGATGCAGCACGCGATGCCGCTCCACTTGCCCTCGATGTGCGCTTCCCAATGCCAAGGCGCCTTGTCCTTCCTTATCCAGAATGACGATGTGCGGTTCCACGGGCTTCACGCCCAGCAGCTCGTCCGTGGTGACGCCGAAGATGTCGGCAAGCAGTGGAATGGTGGTGATGTCGGGACACGTCATATCGTTCTCCCACTTGGAGACCGCCTGCGCCGAAACGCCGACCTTCTCCGCCAACTGCTCCTGCGTCAGACCTTGCGCTTTGCGCAATGTGGCAATTCGTTTGCCAAGGGTTTGTTTGCTTTCCATTGTTTTGCTCCTTTATTTGATGGCTTCAGTTTAGCAAAAGATCTTCTATTTGACCATCCGCCATCGGTTGAATCTTGGTTTTTGGCTCTACCCTATCGGTTGAATTTCAAAAATGGCAATCCACCTGCGGTTGAGTACGTCTGTTGACAAGGTAATTTTAGCGTTTATGTTTACAACAGTCAAGAAAAATAGTATAATAAAGTGTTAAAAGGAGGCATTCCATGGCATTGCGCACGATTCGAAAAGAAAAAGACCCTTGCTTGTACAAGGTCTGCAAAGAAGTCAAGACATTTGACGCCAAGTTGGCGACACTCATCGACGATATGATCGAGACCATGCACGAGGCAGATGGTGCAGGGCTTGCCGCGCCGCAGGTGGGCATCCTGCGCCGCATTGTGGTGATCGATGTAGGGGAAGGCCCCATCGAGTTTGTGAATCCCGTCATTTTGGAGTCGTCGGGCGAACAGGGCGATATGGAAGGCTGCCTTTCCTTCCCCGGACGCAGCGGTTATGTGGTACGCCCGAACTTTGTTCGTTTGGAAGCGTATGACCGAAACGGCGATCTGTATGAATACGACGGTGAAGGGCTGTTTGCCCGCGCTGTCTTTCACGAATGCGACCATTTGGACGGCAAGGTGTACCTGCGCCTTGTGACGGAGCCCCCGGAAGGATTCAAAGCATAATGCGTATTGCGTTTTTGGGCACACCTGAATTTGCACTCCCCTCCCTTTTTGCACTTTTTGCACGGGGTGATACCATTGCGGTCTTTACGCAGCCCGATCGACCAATTGGACGAAAGGCGATTTTGACGCCGCCGCCCGTGAAAGCGCTTGCGCTTTCGTTGGGGCTGCCCGTCTATCAGTTCGATAAGATTCGCTCCAAGGAAGGACGTGCCGCGTTGGAAGCGTTCGCGCCCGATCTGATGGTTACCGCCGCATTTGGGCAGCTGCTCTCCGCAAAGAATTTGGCGATCCCAAAGCACGGCACGATCAACGTCCACGGCTCCCTTTTGCCGAAGTATCGCGGCGCCTCCCCCATTCAGTCGGCGATCCGCGACGGCGAAACGGTTACGGGCGTCACCACCATGTTTACGGACGTTGGAATGGACACGGGCGACATGCTTTTGTCCGTCCAAACCGCCATCGACCCCGATGAAAACGCCGAGCAGCTTGGCGAACGGCTTTCCAAGTTGGGCGCCGATCTGCTGCTTGAAACGCTGCGCCAATTTGAGGCGGGCACGCTCAAACGCATTCCGCAGGACGATGTGCAGGCGACCGTCTGCCATATGTTGACCAAGCAAGACGGCGTTTTAGACTTTTCAAAGCCCTGCGCAGTCGTTCACAATTGTGTCCGCGCCATGAATCCGTGGCCCACCGCGACCGCCATGCTGGATGGACAGCCGCTCAAGCTTTGGCAAACCGCACATACGCCCATCGCTTCGTCCGAAAAAAGTTGCGGTTCCCTCTTTACGCAGGGAAGTCGTCTCTTTGTACTGTGCCAAGACGGCGCATTGGAGATACTATCTCTGCAGCTTCCCGGCAAGAAGCGGATGGACGCCGCCGACTTTCTGCGCGGCGCGTCGATAGAAGGCAAGGTGCTGCAATGAGCATTCGCCGCACCGCGTTGGATGCGCTGATCCCCATCATCGAGGAGGGCGTTTACGCCAATTTGACGCTCAAGAAAGCCGCAGCGCACGTCGATGCACGGGAGGTTCCGTTTTTGTACGCGCTGGTCTATGCCACACTGGAGCACGCCGCCTACGCGGATTACATCCTTGCGCATTACTGCGTGCGGCAAAAGCGCGTGGTGCGCAACATCCTGCGCATGGCGTTTGCTGAGCTGCTCTATATGGAAACGCCTTCCCATGCCGCGCTCAACGAAGCGGTGAAGCTGTGCAAGGAAGTGGGCAAACGCGACTGTGCAGGGCTTGTCAACGCCGTTTTGCGGCGTTTGGACGCCGAACGCGACAGTCTGCCGCCGCTTCCCACCGACACGGCAGAGCAGCTTTCGCTGCTGTATGGGCTGCCCATCGATCTGATCCGCGAATGGATTGCCGCCTACGGTGCGGCGTTCACCCGCGATTTGGCGTCGGCAAAGCCACTTGGCATGCAGGTGCGCCCCCAATATCCCTTCACGGTCGAAGCGCTAAAGGAAGCGCTGCCGGTGGCGTATGAAGCGGGCGCCTACGACCCCAACTGTCTGCGCCTTGCAAACGGCTTCCCGATTGAATCGTTTGCGCCCTATCAAGAGGGCAAGATGGCGGTGCAAAACGAGGGCGCCATGCTCATCTGCCGCGCCTTGGGCAACATTGCGGGAAAGCGCGTCTTGGACGCCTGTGCCGCGCCCGGCGGGAAGACGGCATACTTGGCTTCGCTCTGCCACAATCAGGCGGATTTCACGGCTTGGGAGCTGCATCCGCATCGGAAAGAGCTGATGGAAGCGACGTTTGCGCGGCTGCACGTCACTGCGCAGACCGCTTGTGTGGACGCTGCGGTGTTTCGCCCCGAATCGGTCGGCGCATTCGATGCGGTCTTGCTGGACGTGCCTTGCAGCGGGTTCGGTCTGATCCATGAAAAGCCCGACATTCGGCTGCACAAGCAGGACGACACGTTTGCGCAGCTGCTTTTGACACAAGCGACGCTGCTGCACGTTTGTTCCGCCTATTGCAAGCAGGGCGGCACGTTGGTCTATGCCACTTGCACCATTTCGAAGCGTGAAAACGAGCTGCAAGTGCAAAAGTTTCTCTCGTCGCACCCGTCCTTCCATTTGGAGGCGGAGCGACAGTTCTTTCCCAACTTGGATCATGTCGATGGGTTTTATTACGCGAAGCTGCGTCGAGAATAAGCAAGAGGAGCACCTGCAATGTACTGGATGGAAATGACGGATGCACAGATTGCCGACACGATGGCAACCTTTGGCGTACCGTCTTTTCGGGTACGGCAGGTGCAGGAATGGCTGCACAAGGGCGTTCGCCCTGCGGATATGACCAATTTGCCCAAATCGCTGCGCGAACAGATGTCCGCCATTCCCTTTGGCGGCGCCACGATCTACGCCAAGTATGTCTCCGAAAAGGATGGCACGGTCAAGTATCTATTTGCCTTGGAGGACGACAATCTGGTCGAGGGCGTGTTGATGCGCTATGCATATGGCAATACGGTATGCATCTCCACGCAGATTGGCTGCAATATGGGCTGCAAGTTTTGTGCTTCAACGCTGGACGGCTGTGTGCGAAACCTGCGTGCGGGTGAAATGCTCTCCTTCCTTGCGGAAATCGAACAGGATGTGCCGCCCGAAGCGGGCGCTGTGCGTACCATCACCAATATCGTTTTGATGGGCAGCGGCGAACCTTTAGACAACTATGACAACGTCGTATCGTTTTTGCACCGTGTCACAGGCAAAGAAGGGCCGAACATCAGCCTGCGTAACATTTCCGTCTCCACCTGCGGCGTCGTACCCAAGATTTATACGTTTATCCAAGACGCGCCGCACGTCACGCTGTCCGTATCGCTCCACGCCCACAGCAACGCGATCCGCGACAGCATCATGCCGATCAATCGGGTTTACCCCATCGAGCAGCTTTTAGAAGCTGCAAATGCCTATGCAACGCAAACGGGGCGGCGTGTGGTGTTTGAATATGCGCTCATCGGCGGCGTCAACGATTCTTTGGCGGACGCCAACGCCTTGGCGGATCGGCTGCGCGGCATGCTGTGTCACGTCAATCTAATCCCGTTAAATCCCGTCAAGGAACGTGGGCTTTTGGGCGTTTCTCGTGCAGCAGCATATCAGTTTGCACAATGGTTGGAAGATGCGCACATCTCTGCGACGGTGCGCCGTGAAATGGGCGCCGATATTGACGGCGCCTGCGGACAATTACGAAGGAGGGTCTTACATGAACTTCGCGAGTAAATCCATTACCGGCAAGCGCAGCCGCAACGAGGACTGCGCATTGATTCTCCAAACCGAGCGTGTGCAGGCGTGCGCCGTGTCCGACGGCATGGGTGGCCATGCAGCGGGCGAAATGGCAAGCAAAACGGCGGTAGAATCGCTGCAGGATTGGTTGGGTGTCCCCGATGCGGAGCCCGTCTCGCTTTTGCGGCGCGCCTTTTTGCAAGCCAACGACAAGGTCTATACCCTTTCCTATTCCGATCCGTCCATGTTTGGCATGGGCTGCACGCTGGTGGCTGCCATGCTGCATCCCGACACGTTTTATGCAGCGAACGTGGGCGATTCGCGGCTATACCTTTTCCACGGCAATACCATTCGACAGATTACCAAGGATCATTCCTTTGTGGCGGAGCTTGTCATGCGCGGCATCATTACGCTCGAAGAAGCCAAGACGCATCCGCGGCGGAACCTCATTACCCGCGCCATCGGAACCGACGAATCGGTGGAAGTTGATCTGTTTTGTGAAGATTGGAAAGCGGGCGACATTCTTCTGCTATGCTCGGACGGTCTGTGCGGCGTGCTGACTGACGCCCAGCTTGCTTCGCACCTCATGGATGCAGCCGATTTGTCCGCCGCCTGCGATTCGCTCGTACAGCACGCGCTGGACGCAGGAAGCACCGACAACATCACCGTCGTGTTGGCGCAAAATGAAGGAGGTGCGCAATGATCGAAGTCGGCACCATCATCGAACGAAAATATCGCGTCATTGAGCTGGTCGGAACCGGCGGCATGGCGCACGTGTATAAGGCAATCAATATGAGCAATCGACGCATCGTTGCGCTCAAAATGCTCAAGGACGAATACCTAAACGACGCGGAATTCTTGCGCCGCTTCTCCATCGAGGCAAGCGCCGTCCTCAATCTCTCCCACGAAAACATCGTACGCGCATACGGCGTTGGCTCGTATGGCGATATTCCCTACATCGTGATGGAGTTTGTGGAAGGGCACACGCTGAAGGAATTGATCGAACAGAATGGCGCGCTGCCCGTGCGCACCGCCATCGGCATCACTTGTCAGATTTTGGACGCGCTGAACGCGGCGCACACGCATGGAATCATCCACCGTGATGTGAAGCCGCAGAACATCATTGTCACCGCAAAGGGCAAGGCAAAGCTGGCGGACTTTGGCATTGCGCGTGAAACGAAAGCCGCCACCATCACCTTTTCGGGCAAAAAGGTGCTTGGCTCCGTGCATTACATCTCGCCCGAACAGGCAAAAGGCGCATTGGCAAACGAGGCGAGCGACCTATACTCGATTGGCGTTTGCCTGTATGAGATGCTGACAGGCGTGGTTCCCTTCGCTTCGGAATCGACCGTCAGCGTCGCGTTGATGCACCTGCAGGACAAACCCATTCCGCCGATTGAACGCAACCCTGCCATTCCCCCGTCGCTGAACGACATCGTGCTGAAAGCGTTGGAAAAAGACCCTGCGGAACGCTATGACAGCGCGTTTGCCATGCGCACCGATCTTGTGCGCTCCCTGTCCAACCCAAATGGCGATTTCGTACACGCAAAAAAGAACACCAAAATCAACGCAAACATGAAAAAGCCGTCGGCGTATCTGCTGCTTTCGGCTTGCATCTTTTTGCCCGTGCTGTTGATTGGCGTATTCGTCTTGATGTACTTCATCAACAACGGAAAAACCGCAAGCACAGCCCCCGATCAGACAGACCTCAGCAATACGACCAGCGTTGTGGCAACAAGCGAAGCTGCAAGCGCGACCGCCGTTCCGCTGGACGCCCGTATCACGCCAAGCGTCATGGGCAAAAACTTGGACGATGCTTTGAGTACCCTCTATGACGCAGGCTATTCCAACCTGACGGTGCAGTTTATCACGGAAAGCAACGTCGCAAGCAAGGCAAATACCGTGATTACGCAAAATCCGTTGTCTATGACGCTCAGCTCGGCGCAAGACACCGTGTATCTCGTCGTATACCGCGAATCTGTTGGCACGTACAAGGCGGATGTTTCGTTCTCGTTATCGTTGGAACGCGGCGAATCGCGTGTCCAGTTTGTCTATGAAACGTCCAATTACCTCAATATCCCCTACCGCGTGATTTTGCATCAAGTGACCCGCCATTCCGAAAACGGGGAAGCCATCGAATCTGCCACCGTCTATGGCTATGAGCCGGTCAAGCGCAACATCATTTTGGTGATCAACGGTGAAGACGTCGATACGCAAGAGGTGACATTCAGCAAATGATGGAACAAGGTCGATTGCTAAAGGGCATTGGCAGCTTTTATGAGGTTCTGACGGATGCGGGCGATCGCGTGACCTGCAAGGCACGCGGCGTGTTTCGACTCGAAAAAATTACGCCCACCGTTGGCGATCTGGTATTGATCGAACGACAAAGCAGCGGCTATGCTTCCTTGTCGCAGATTCTGCCTCGCAAGAACCTCTTTGTACGGCCTGCGGTGGCGAACATCGATCAACTGTTCATCGTCATTTCTGCTTCCATCCCTGCGCCAGATTGGCTGTTGGCAGACCGCATGATCATCCAAGCCATCACGAATCACGTCGTCCCCATCCCTGTTTTGAACAAGATCGACACGCAAAGCGACTCGATCACCGAACAGTTTCGGAAGGACTATCAAGCGTTTACCACCTGCATCACCAGCGCACAAACGGGTGAAGGTGTGGAGCATCTTCGGCAGCTCTTGGGGCGCAAGACGTCCTGCTTTGCAGGGCAGTCCGCCGTCGGCAAATCCTCCCTGCTTAATGCGCTCTTTCCCGATTTGTGTTTGGAAACGGGTGCGCTGTCCAAAAAGACCGAGCATGGACGCCACACCACGCGGCATGCCGAGCTTTGGCCCATCGACGGCGCTGCCGTGCTGGACACCCCGGGGTTTTCGTTTTACGATACAGAGTGCCCCGATCAGGACACGTTGAACGCGTGTTATCCCGAATTCGAAAAGGCGTCGCCTTGCCGCTACCCCGACTGCAAGCATCTGCGCGAACCCGATTGCGGCGTGAAAGCGCTGTTAGACACGGGAGACTTGACAGAAGCACGCTACGAACGGTATAGTATCATCAGTAGAGAATTCGAAATGAGGAGAAAGCATCGATATGATTAGGATTGCACCATCCATTCTTTCAGCCGACTTTGCCAATCTCGGCAATGCGGTCGAAGCCCTTGCATCTTGGGGTGCGGATTGGGTTCATGTAGACGTAATGGACGGAAATTTTGTGCCGAACATCACATTTGGCCCCACCACCGTACAGGCGCTGCGGCAAAAGTCTACCCTCCCGTTTGACGTGCATCTGATGGTGGAGCACCCGTCAGACTGGATCGTTCCCTTTCATGACGCGGGTGCAGACATTCTCACCTTTCATGTGGAATCCTCGGAAAAGCACTTGCATCGATGCCTGCAACAGGTGCATCTGGAGGGGATGCGGGGCGGCGTCGTGCTGAATCCTGCTACGCCGATCGAAAGCTGCATCCACCTCTTGCCCAATTGCGATCTGGTTTTGTTAATGAGCGTCAACCCCGGATTTGGCGGACAATCCTTCATTGAGGAAACCTGTGCAAAGATTCAGGCGCTCAAGGCAGCAATCGTTGCGCGTGGACTTCCCACCCTCATCGAGATCGATGGCGGCATTAACCCCGAAACCGCAAAGCGCTGCATCGAAGCGGGTGCGGACGTTTTGGTCGCAGGCAACGCCGTCTTTCGTGCCAAGGATCCTGCCGCGATGATTCAAGCATTGCGCGGCTAATTTTCTCTTCTCAATGTTCGGCGTCGAGCTTTCTCGGCGCCATTTTTGTTTTGAAACGGTTACAAACTGATACAAGCCTATTATCGGAACAGAAAAGAGCGCAGCCTTGCGGCTGCGCTCCGTGTATGAGAGATTATTGGACTGTCGGGAACATCGTAGATGCGCCGCTTGCAGAAGTGCCCTCATAGAAGGCTCTGATCGTCGCAATGCTGTTGTAGTACTGCGTACCGAACGCGGTGTTGTCGCCAATCTCCAGTGCGGGACGGAACACGACTTGCGTATTCTCATTGGTCATGCCGCGAATCGCGCCGACGAAGGTGATGCTGGTGGCATTGTAGCTGTAAATCTTGCAGCCCAGTGCGCGCCATGCAGCAACCAACTGCGCGGTGGTCATTGTCTCGTACTCTTCCAGCCAAGGAATGTCGACGAGGAAGCCGATCGTGAGGTATGCAACGCCATCGTTCGTGCCAAGCAGGTCGTTATCGTTCATGACTGCCTTGTTCTGTACGAGGTAGCCATAGCTGATGTTGTCGCCTGCTTCCGCCGACGCCTTCAGTTTTGCAACATTCAGCGTAGCGCCAAAGCGGATTGCATCCCAAGTGCCGGTCAATGCCTGTGCGCCGATTGTGGTGACGCCGCTTGTGAGCTGCGCAATGGCTTCGGTGTAGCTGTAACCGCAGGTTGCGCAAGTGTATGTCGTGACGCCGGCCGCGAACATTGTGGCAGGTGTGGTGATCGCAGAAGTGAAGGTGCAATCCTCTACTTCAATATGCGATGCATCATTGGCACATACGCGCTGATGCTGGGAAGGATTGCTGTCCGCTACATGCGTCCAATCGCCATAAGCATGACCCAGTGCCGCAACTTCTTCCTGTGCAACGAGAATCTCGCCGCAGACGGAGCAGTGGCTGCCTTCGGTCAAGCCGCTGAGTGTGCAGGTCGGTGCAACTGCCGCGTCGGTGACAACCGTGTGACCCGTAGCCGCAATGGCTTCGGTGTAGGTTTCGCCGCAGCGCGTGCAGGTGAAGGTCTTAACGCCATCAGCGGTGCAGGTTGCTGCTGTGGTGATGACTCCTTCGTCCCAAGCATGACCCAGCGCCGCAACAACTTCTTGTGCAACGAGGATTTCGCCGCAGACGGAGCAATGGCTGCCTTCGGTCAGACCGCTGAGTGTGCAGGTCGGTGCAACTGCCGCGTCGG
>CAYRQM010000002.1:50690-94959 GCA_964426415.1 uncultured Christensenella sp. | reverse complement strand
GCGCCGCAGACCTTTGGCAAGGTCAACGGACGCTATCTTCTCCTAAAATCCCTTTTCGCCGTTCCCAACGCCTTCTGCTCCTAATTCACCCGGAACAACTTGACACGGTCTTGACGGGGCTTTTTCTTTACAATTCTGTTGGAATGTGTTATCCTCATAGCAGAATATCGAGGGTAAGCATGCTATCTGAATTTTGTTCCATGTTTCATATCGAACGAGGCGTCACGGCTTTTATCGGCGGCGGCGGCAAGACGTCTGCAATTCGCGTTCTTGCGGCATACCTCAGGCAATACGGTTCTGTCTTGGTGTGTACGACGACGCACATCCATCCGCCTGCCGATTTGCCCTTTTGCGAAGCGCGCACGAAACCGCTTCCCTTCGGCGCGTGCGTATGCGTGGGAACGCCGGAAGGCTACAAAATCATTGCGCCGCGGCAGCCGCTTGCTGCGCTGATGCAGCTTGCCGACTACGTTTTGGTTGAAGCGGATGGCGCCAAGCATCTTCCGCTGAAGGCACACGCCGCACATGAGCCTGTCATTCCCGACGAGGCGACGGCGGTTTTGGCTGTGCTTGGGTTGGACGGCATCGGAAAGCCCATCTTGGAAGCTGCGCACCGCCCCGCGCTGTACGCCGCGCTTTGCAATACAGAGCCGGACGCCATCGTGACGCCCGCGCTTGCCATGCAGGTGCTTGCATCCTATCCGCGTGTGACGGGCATTCTACTGAACAAAGCCGATACGCCGCAGGATGTATCGCTTGCGCATACGTTGCTGCCCTACGCCAAGCTGCCCGTTGCCATCGTTTCTTGGCAATCGGCAGAACCCATCAAAGAACTATGGAGGAATCCATCATGCTGATTGTGATCAAAGGCGCCGGCGACCTTGCTTCCGGTGTTGCCGTCCGTTTGGCGCATTGCGGATACGAGTTGGTGATGACCGATCTGCCCAAGCCGACGTCCATTCGCCGCACGGTCTGCTTTTCGGAAGCAATTCGCAACGGCGTGCAGCAGGTGGAAGACGTGACGGGACGCTTTGCGCAAAACATCGACCAAGTCGCGCCCATCTTGGCGCAGGGCGAAATTGCCGTGCTGGCAGACCCGAACGCCGACTGCATCGCTGCGCTCAAACCGTTTGTGGTGATCGACGCCATCCTTGCAAAGCGCAACCTTGGCACAACGATCGACGAAGCGCCCATCGTGATTGGGCTTGGCCCCGGCTTTTGTGCAGGAACCGATTGCGACGCCGTAATCGAGACGCAGCGTGGACATCACTTGGGACGCGTGATCCAAGATGGCGCCGCCGCGCCGAACACCGGCATTCCCGGCAATATCAGCGGCTTTACCACCGAACGCGTTTTGCGCGCACCGCGAGACGGCGTGCTGACCGAAGTGCGCCACATCGGCGATTTGGTCAAGAAGGGCGAAACCGTCGCATTGGTGAACGGTGCGCCCATGCCTGCGCTGATTTCGGGCGTTCTGCGCGGCTTGCTTCCCGACGGAACGCCTGTGACCGAGGGCATGAAAAGCGGCGACGTAGACCCGCGCTGCGAAGTGAGCCATTGCTACACCGTATCCGACAAGGCGCGTGCCATTGCAGGCGGCGCTTTGGAAGCCATCCTCATGTTGGAAAGGAGAACCCATGTTTCGTAAAGCAGTGCAAGCGATCACCGAAGGGCGGATGCCGCTTTTGTTTACCGGGATCGAAGGCGACAAGCTGGGGCACATCGCCCTGTTTGACGGCGCAAGCTATGGCGACGGCTCCATTTTGCCCGCATCCTTGGATGCGGACGCAAAGCTGCCCATGGTGCAGGACGGCGTCCTGATCGAGCGCATCACCACCGCGCCGCAGCTGATTTTGTGCGGCGGCGGACACGTTTCGGTGCAGACGGCAAAGGTGGCAAAGCTGGTGGGGTTCTCGGTCACCGTGATCGACGACCGCGCAGAATTCGCCAATTATGAACGCTTCCCCGACGCCGATTCCATCTTGGTGGAAGGCTATCACACCGCGCTGGAACGGCTGCACCCGTCCAATGCGTACTATGTCATCGTCACACGCGGACACAAGGACGATCGCGCCTGTCTGGAACAAATTTTGGGCAAGCCCTTTACCTATTGCGGCATGATCGGCAGTCACACCAAGGTCAAGCTGCTGTTCGACGATTTAGAAAAGAACGGAATCCCACGCAGTCTTTTGGATCGCGTCCACTCCCCCATCGGGCTCAAGATTGGCGCGAACACGCCCGAAGAAATCGCCGTTTGCATCGTGGGCGAGATGATTCAGGTGAAAAATTTGGACCGATGCGGCGTTGAATGGGACGAACCGCTTTGCGAAGCCATCCGCACCGCCAAAGAGCGCTACGCCATGGTGACGCTGATCGACAAGCACGGTTCCGCGCCGCGCTCGACGGGTGCGCGCATGATTGTGCGGCAGGACGGCACGCTCATTTCCTCCGTCGGCGGCGGATTTGGCGAGTATCAAGCGGCGCAGTATGCGCTGCAAATGCTGAAAAACGGCCCGTCGGTCAAGCGCTACACCTGCAATATGAACAACACCGACGCCGCCAAGGCCGGCATGGTCTGCGGCGGTTCCATCGACATTCTCATTCAACTTGTGGAGGCATAAATGCAAGACGTAAAATTGACCAAGCTGGCAAAATGCGCCGGCTGCGGTGCAAAGGTGGGCGCGGGCGTGCTGTCGCAGCTGCTGTCCGATCTGCCCGTGTTACAGGACGAAAACCTGCTGGTTGGATTTGACAAGAGCGACGACGCCGCGGTCTATCGCGTGTCCGACACGCTTGCCATCGTGCAAACCATCGACTTTTTCCCGCCCATCGCGGACGATCCGTACACCTTTGGGCAAATTGCGGCAACCAACGCGCTGTCCGACATTTACGCCATGGGCGGCGAACCGAAGCTGGCGCTGAACGTGATGTGCGTTCCGAAGGATATGCCAAAAGAACAGGTGCATCAGATTTTGCGCGGCGGATACGAAAAGTGCGCCGAGGCGGGCGCTATCATTTGCGGCGGACACAGCATCTATGACGACGAGCCGAAGTATGGTCTTTCCGTGACGGGCTTCGTCAATCCCAACGCCTTTTGGAAGAACAACGGCGCCAAGGTGGGCGATGTCCTCTTTCTCACGAAGCCAATCGGCATCGGCGTCCTGACCACGGCTGCAAAGGCTGACCTGCTTTCCGAAGAAGGCAAAGCGCTGGCGCTGCGCCTGATGACAACGCTGAACAAATCGGCACGCGACGTGCTGGTGCGCTATCGCGTACACGCCTGCACCGATGTTACGGGCTTTTCGCTGTTGGGACACCTGTACGAAATGTGTGCAGGCTCGGACGTTTCCGCAGAGCTTCATGTTGGCAGCATTCATCTCATCGAAGAAGCGCTGGAGTTTGCGCGGATGGGCGTGCTGCCCGAAGGAATGTATCGGAACCGCACCTTTGCGGAATGTGCCGTCGAGCCAAACGACGTCGCGCTTGCCAAGGTCGATCTGCTGTTTGACCCGCAAACGTCCGGCGGACTGCTGTGCGCCGTAGACCCATTGGACGCGGACGCCGTAGAAGCGGCGCTTTCGGACGCCGTGCCTTGTATGCAGCGCATCGGCGTCATTGTGGAACAGCGCGAGAAAGCCATTACGCTGCTGCCGTAACGCACAAAGATAATTGAATCAGCTTCGGGCGGTGCGAATACATCGCCCTTTTTACATGAAAAGAGGGACGGCGTTTGCCGTCCCCCATTTTTGGGTGTTTGTTAGTTTGCGGTATCGAAGCCACAGTAGTCGTAGGTGTTCAGCGGCTGGAGCTGCATGACGCCTGCGTCCATCGTCACAACGAACATACCATAGACGATGTCGCCGACCACGGCAGGATCCGTGACGCCGGTGATGTTGGACTCTTCGTCATAGATGGGATCGCCCAGTTCGCCGCAGTTGACGATGTCGATCGTCTGGAAGCCGTCGGACACCGTGTAGACGAACGTGCCGTCTGCCTGCGGGAGGATGTCGGTAATGGTCAAGTCTTCCATCCATACCAACGAGCAGAGGTAGTTGTCTTTGAAGTCGAACAGGCTGGTGATCGTGACGTTGTTCAGATACCAGAGCTCGTCATCGTACGAATCGCAAGTCGCATAGACCAAATAGTCCAACGCCTCCATGATGGGCAGACCGTGCTGCTCGTCAAGGTAGCCGAAGGCAACGATGGTATCGCCGACGCCGAAGTCACCTTCGTTCATTTCTGCAGGGATGTGCACCGCAATGCCGAAGTACCGATCCGTAGAGAACATCTTGGGATAGTAGGTCTGCATGTAGACGATGTCGTCATCGATGGCGATGACGGTGCCAAGCAGCGGGAAGACGGTGCTTGTGTCGTAGTAGCCGGAAGCGATCGTTTCACGCGCATTTTCGATGGAGTACGCATACTCAGGGATATCTTCGAAGTTATCCATGATGTAGTACTGACCATTATAGTAGAACAGTGCGAAATCGGGCCAGTTGGTCGCATAGTCCAGCAGGTCGATGTACACATACCCGTCGATCTCTTCCGCAGCAGCAAACTGCGCCGCCGTAACGGTGTAGTAGAAGTTGCCGTCTAGGGTCGTGGTGTAATCCGGCGCTTCCATCGCAACGTACTCGGTGTATTCTTCGGGTTCTTCGTCATCGGTGAGCGCCGTGTAGGAGATCTCGACGGAAGCCAGCTTGTGGTTGTCGGATACGCCAATGGTGATGTCGCCCGTCGTTTCATCGACGCTATTAATCCACGCAGTCGGCGCAGTGGAGTCGATGATCAGCGGGAACTGCCATTCTTCATTGAGGGTAGCACCATCGTAATCAACCATCGTCTCGTAGGTTACAAGCACCCATGTCCCGGACGGGAGATAGTCGCCATAGCCTGCGGACTCTTCGTTGTAGTTGATGCCGTCCCAATAGAACGAACCCTGCTGCATGTACTGACCGTAGTCGCTGCTGTAATACGCTCTGCCAAGATACTCGGTATCGTCCACATAGTAGACTTCACCCGTCGCCATGTCCGAAATGGTCATGATGAGATGACGTGCATTACGGAGCTGCGTCGGGTAGGAGAGCATCAAGTCGGAGAGGTAGAACCCACAGCTCGACTTCTCGTTGGAGATTGCGGAATTGAAGTAGTTCATCGTCGTGTAGTCGTACATCGGGTTGTCGCCCAAGTAGCTGACGACCATATTGCGGGTCAGAGAATAGGCATACGCCTCATTCATGCCGATGTTTGCCTCAATCATGAGATCAAACGGTGTATAGCCATAATCGAGGTAAATGCCATAGCCATTGGTTTGCATATAGTTGCAGGCATCCAAGTAGTCGAAGGAATTGTAGGTTTCCAGTACGGGCGCCTGCGTCCAATCGCCATTGAACAGCGTGAACGTGTAGTGCGTGACAGGCATCATGCCAATCGGGAGTTCTGCCTCAACGGTGACATTGGGCAGCTCGCCGATCAGGCCGATGACGTAACGCATGATCAGCGCAGCATCGGCAGCGGTGACGCCCGCAATGCCGTCCAAATCGCCTGCAGCAACCTGATCATCTACCAATTCGTCGGAGCCGACCAAGCTTCTGAGAAGGAGAGAAACGTCCGTTGCGGAAACGATGCCATCCATGTTGACGTCGCCTGCCAGCAAGCTGGTGGGACACTGAATCGTGGCGACGTCGTCAGACGGGAAGGTGATGTAGCCGTCGATGAAGTTGCCGTTCGGATAATCGTCGGCAAAGTCGCCCAAAAGCGTCGGAGATACCATGAGCATCGCCGATACTTCGATCGTGCCGTTTGCGGGAACGACGATGGTATCATCGGCGAACACCAGCAAGTAATCCGTGCCTTCGTCCATGTTTACAGGCAGCGTCGTGTTGTAGGTGCTGTACGCATAGTCGTAGGTGAGGGCGGATGTGATGTCGTCCGTGTCGATGGTAATCGCATCTGCACCCTTGTTGCCCAGCGTGATCTTGAAGCTGATGCCGTTTGCAAGAACTTCGGCAGAATAGTCGCCGAGAGACGCGACGGAATCCACAATGTAGAGGTCGCTGTAGACTGCCTGCGGCGTGTAGATGAGGCCCGCGCCTTGCTTTCTGGGGGACTCATATGCATAGAAGCCGTCTTCTGCATAGGAGAAGTCGGGCAGCAGCATCGCGTTGGAAGTCGCCATATCCTCTGCCATGTTGGCTCTTTGGATTTTGGACATTTCAGGATGCTCTTCTTTGAGGTATTGCAGAATCAGCGCCATGTTGCCCGTCACGTTCGGGGAAGCCATGGACGTGCCGCTGTATACTTCGTACGCGTCGGACGCACCGGCTACCGCAGAATAGATCATGCCGCCCGGGCCTGTGATGGTGGGCTTCAAGGTCAGTTCGGGGGTAACGCCGCGGGACGAGAAGTCGCTGATGGTGTATGCCTTCTCATTGGCGAAGACCGTCATGCCGGTGGGCGTCGTGATCATCTGATCGTCGCTGTTCGCAAGCAGGTTTTCGCCGTCTGCCTGTGTGATGGAAACGGCAGGAATTTCGAAGGTTTCGATCGACATGCCAATCGTGCCGGCTTGGTTGTTGTAAATAACCGCCGCGATGGCGCCCGCATTGTATGCGTTTTCGATCTTTTCTTCGAAGGTGATGGTGCCGCGCTGAATGAGCGCGATCTTGCCGGTGGGATCTACCGATTCAAAATCTGAAACATCGCCTTTGCCGCAATTGACAAACTCATAGGTCATGTTTGCCATAACGGTCATCCAGTGCATCGGATCATCGGCTTCGGAGCTGTCGTTGAACGCCAGCATCGTCTCTTCGCCGCCGATCATGGCAGACAGCGCGTAGGCGGGGTATGCGGTGTTCTCGACGGACGCGACGGAGATGTTGCCGTCATAGGTGGACGGGCTGCCCACAACGCCGAAGTCGGAAACATCGGAGGTGACCCATTTCTCGCCGTAGAAGGAATCGCTCCAGTTCATGGAGTTGCTGCCCAAGGAATCGTCGTTGCCCGCGGAAATGCAAGCCACGATGCCCGCATTCTCAAGGCGATCGAAGATGTTGCCGAAGTATTCGTTCTCAAGCTCGGGATCCCAAGTGAAACCGGAATCGGAACCGATGGACATATTCAGCGCATCGACGCCCAGAATGTAGCAGTCTTCCAAAGCGGCAAAGTATACGTCGGAGGATGTGCCGCCGCCCGCATCTGCAAAGATTTTCATGAAGACGATCTGTGCGGCAGGCGCAACACCCGAGAAGGTGACAGCGCCGTCGGCAGCCTTCGCATAGCCGGCGATCGTGCCGGATACATGGGAGCCGTGGCCGTTGTAGTCGGTCACATCGTCGTCATAGTCGTAGTAGTCGTATGCGAACGGGATCTTGTCGGATACGTACTTGCCGTTGACGTTGGTGTTGACACTCGCAACGAATTCTTCCGTCAGCCGCGGCGTTTCCGTGGTGATGTTGTAATCTTGGAATGCTTCATGGCCAAGGTTCAGACCCGTATCCAATACTGCGATCACCATACCTTTGCCGTCGTAGTTGATGTTCTGCATGTAGTTTGCATAGGTCATTGCGTTTGCATACTCCATGGTGGGCTTCTCAACTTTGGGGGCGCTGTAGGTGGACGCGATGAATACGTCTTTGACGCCGTCCATCGTCTTGAGCGCGGCAACATTCTTGTAGGCAGTTTCAATGGCAATACCATTCAGGAGAACGGTATAGTCGAAATTGCGCTGTGCTTCGAATGTGAGGCTCTTGAAGAACGTGTCATGTGCGTCGGTCAAGCGCGTCTGGACTGCGACCGCTTCGTTGTTGCGGATCGCGTCGGCGGAATACGTGTCGCTCAAAGGCGCATCGTCAAAAACGATGATGGCGCGAACGAGTGCATCGTCATCCAACCCCAGATCGACTGACTTATTCTCGAAAGTCTTGGTGAGTTTCTTTTCGAGCTTGTTGGAATTGCTCTGCTCCGAAGATGTGAGCTTGTCCTTCATGCTCTGTGCGTCGTCGTTGCCGGCAAAGGCCATCGGCAGCATGCTGAGCGCCATTACCAATGCAACTACGATTGCAAGAATCCGTCTTGCTTTCTTCATCCATTTGTCCTCCTTTTATTCTATATTACACTTGCCGTACAATACAGGCACCTACATTATATAATCCTTGGTACGAATTGTCAACGACAATTTGAGCCTGTTTTAATTATTCACGAATTTACGCAGAATATAGGATATTGCGGACAAGACAAAGCAGAATGCTGCCAAAATTCGTAGGTACAATGTGTATTTTGTAATAAATGATAACACCAACAGCGCCAATCCCAAGTACAAGAAGCGGGAATGGCGCAAAAGAAGCGCCTTCCAGTCGGCACGAGTGAGGCGGCGAATAGGCTTTGCGCTGCGCAGGATGCGGCGTTCGAGCTCCGCCTCCTCCCAATCGGACGGCAAGCGCGGAAACAGCGCGTCGATGGGGCGAATTGCAAGCTCGATTTCGTTTCTTTCCAAGAACGCGTCCACCGCCTCGTCGCACCGCTGCACATATACGATTTGCGCCGCACTGCCGACGTAGGGCAGAATATCCGCCACCGTCGCAATCGGTTTTGTAAGGAGCGCTTCATTGGGCAAAAGCAGCGCGTCCCGTTTATCGGGAGGCAGCAACAACAGGCGGTCACGCTGCATATCCAAAATGGCTTCACGGCGCACGCGTTCCTTTGTTTTTTGGATGCGCAGCCTGCCAAACAGTACGCAAAGGAGGAGCGTTGCCGCAACCGCGAAGCACACCAACAGCCACACGAAGGGGTGCTTATGAAAGAGGATATAGACCGCAAGCCCTACGACGGCGGAAAACAGCGCCAAATCTGCGGCTCTGCCCACCATCGAGCGGTTACGAAACGCTTTCTTCCGATAATATTGCTCGATCCGCATGACAGAAGTGTTGCCAAAGTGCCCCCAAATATACTATAATGCAGGGTATGAGAGAACGAATTGGGATTTTGGGCGGCACGTTTCAGCCCATTCACAATGGGCATCTTGCGCTTGCACGGCACGCGATGGAAGCGCTTTCCCTTACGCGCGTGCTGTTTGTGATTGACCGCATTCCGCCCCACAAATCGTTGAACGACGGCGCGACGACGGCGCAGCGGCTGCAGCTTTTGGAGCTTGCCTTGCATGCCGAAGAAGGTTTCTTTGCGGAAACGATGGAACTTCAGCGTGAAGGCGCCAGCTACACGGTGGATACGCTGCGTGCGCTCAAAGAGCGGACGCCCGACGCGGCGCTGTTCTTTTTGATGGGCAGCGATATGCTGCGTTCCTTTCCGTCGTGGCGCGCCCCGCAGGAGATTGCCGATCTTGCCGTGCTGGTCTGCACCACACGCGAAGGGCACGACGCCGAAGAACAAGCGTCGGCGCAGCGCTGCAGAGCGCAATTTGGCGCACGGGTCGTTTTGCTGCCCGCCGTCTCCCCCATCTCCTCGACGGAAATCCGCACCCGCATCGCGCAGGCGCTGCCCATCGACGGCATGACGCCGCCCGCCGTGGCTGCGGAAATCTATTACCTTGGTCTGTATCAGCCGTCGGACATCCTTACTTATTATAATGAGGTGCGCGCCGCGTTGTCCGAAAAGCGGATGCGGCACACCGCAGGCGTGATCGAAACGGCGATTCGCCTTGCCGCCGAGAACGGCGTGGACGGCAAGCAAGCGCGTTTGGCGGCGCTGCTGCACGACTGTGCCAAGGAGCTTCCGCCCGAACAGCTTCTTTTGTATAGCGATACGGAGGAGCCAATCTTGCCGATTCTGCACGCGTATGCCGGCGCCGACTTGGCGCGGACGAAGTACGGCGTGACCGACGAGGCGGTGTTGCGTGCGATTCGGCTGCACACCACGGGCGACGCCCATATGACAAAGCTGGACAAGATTCTTTATTTGGCGGATATGATCGAGCCGAGCCGCACGTTTGCGGGCGTTTCCGAAATTCGCATGGAAAAATCCTTGGACGATGCGATTTTACTTGCATTTCAGCGCAGTATTTGGTATATTCAATCCCATAACGGGCGTGTGCATCCGGCAACGCGCCGTGCAATTTCAGATTTGGAGGCAACGAATGGAAGAACGATACGGCGAACCGCAAGTCCTGAAGATCTGTGAGATCCTCGACAACAAAAAAGCAACCGACATCTTGGCGATTCATGTTGGCGACCGCACGATCATTGCCGATTGGTTCGTGATCGCAAGCGGACGCTCCGTGCAGCAGGTCAAGTCGCTCTGTGACGAATTGGAGGATCAGGCGGCGCTTTTGGGCATGGAGATTCGGCGCAAGGAAGGCTACGACCAAGGACGTTGGATCGTGGTGGACTTTGGCTTTGCCTTGGTGCATCTGTTCCACCCCGAGGAGCGCGCCTTCTACAATATGGAACGTCTTTGGGAAGGCGACGACAATCTCATTCATTTTCCGCCGCAATAAGCGCAGCATGCAGAGACGCGGGCAGGATCAACTGCCCGCTTTTTTCGTGGACGCCGCCCGCCTTTTTTCGCGGAATGTTTGTTGACATCGCGGAAAAAATACAGTATGATACTATATGTATTGGTATGAATTCAGTTTGAATACATTTTTGGAGGTATTTATGGACAATCAGCAGATGGAAGCCTTGATCGCAAATGTGGTGAAAGAGGTCATGCAACAGCTTGGCGGCGCACCCGCAGCGAGCGGCAATGCGGCGACGATGGCAAAGTACATCGACCATACCCTGTTGAAGGCGGACGCCACCCGTGCCGACATCAAGCACGTTTGTGACGAAGCCAAGAAATACAACACCGCCAGCGTTTGCGTCAACCCGTCGTGGATTGGCTACGTTGCGGAGCAGCTGCGCGGCACCACCGTCACGCCCTGCTGTGTCATCGCGTTTCCGCTGGGCGCCACCATTCCCGAAGCCAAGGCTGCCGAGACGACCGCTGCCATCGCGGCAGGCGCACGTGAAGTCGATATGGTCATGAACATCGGCGCTGCCAAGAGCGGCGAATGGGATACCGTCCTCAAAGACATCCAAGCCGTGGTCAACGCTGCCAAGGGCAAGGCGCTGGTCAAGGTCATCATCGAGTGCTGTCTGCTCACCGACGAAGAAAAGATCAAGGCTTGCCAAGTTTCCAAGCTGGCAGGCGCCGACTTTGTCAAGACCAGCACCGGCTTCTCGACCGGCGGCGCAAAGGTCGAAGACGTGCGCTTGATGCGTGCCACCGTCGGCCCCAACATGGGCGTCAAGGCAAGCGGCGGCGTGCGTTCCCGCGAGGACGCCGAAGCCATGATCGCGGCGGGCGCCAACCGTATCGGTGCAAGCTCCTCCAAGGGCATTGTGGAAGGTACGCCTGCCACCAAGAAATGCATCAACTGCGGCAACTGCCAAAACGGCGGTTCCTCCTGCCCCACCGGCTGCGCCGTCGTCCGCAAAGTCCTGTACTGATCTTTCATTTAGGAGCGAAGCATGGACAGCAACACGATCCAACAAATGGTCGAAACCCTCATCTGCGAGCAATTTGCTCGGAAGGGTCAGTTTTTCGTACCCGTCGCTTCCTCCAATCGTCATATTCACCTGTCGCGGGCAGATGTGGACACCCTCTTTGGGCAGGGCTATGCGCTCACCAAGCTGCGTGACCTGCGCCAGCCGGGGCAATTTGCCTGCAACGAACAGGTCGTTTTGTCCACCGCCAAGGGCAGCCTGAAGCTGCGCGTCGTGGGCCCCATCCGCCCCGACACCCAAGTTGAGCTGTCCGCAAGCGACTGCGTCAAGCTGGGATTGCCCATCACCGTTCGCATGAGCGGCAACGTCGCGGGCACGCCCGGCGGCACGCTGACCACCGAGCACGGCTCCGTTACGCTGCAACAGGGCGTAATCGTCGCCGCGCGGCACTTGCATCTGACCGCCGAACAGGCAAAGCTCTACGGCTTGCAAGCCAACGACAAGGTGCGCTTGTTCGTCGGGGGCGATCGCCCCACCGTATTCGAAAACGTGGTGGTGCGCTGCGGCAAGGGTCACACGATGGAAGCGCACATCGATATTGAGGAGGCGAATGCTGCCATGCTGCCGAAGAATGCCATTTGCAGAATCGAAAAGCAAAACGACACGCACTATCTGCGTCAAGAATCCCCCGTCGTACAGGACGGTCGCACCATCCAAGGGAACATCAAGCCCTCCGCCGTGGTGCCGACGTACGCCATGTCCGGGTTTGTCAACGAGCGCAACGTGCGCGGCGCAATGCCCGAGCCGCAGCGCAAGCATCTTGTGACCGAGGACGACATCCTTGCAGCGCACAAGGCGGGACAGCAGTCCTTCCATCTGGAAAAGAACATGGTTTTAACCCCGCTTGCCCGTGACCGCGCCAAGCTGTTGGGCATCCAATTCGAATAAGGAGAACGCAATGGTTATCGGAAGAGTGCATGGAACGGTCGTCAGCACGACCAAGTCGGAGAAGCTCGAAGGGCTGAAGCTCTTGGTGGTCATGCCGATCGACATCGAAACGTTCACCGAAAAGGGGCAGCCCATCGTCTGCATCGACACCGTGGGCGCAGGCGAAGGCGAAGTCGTCATGAGCGTTGCGGGCAGCAGCGCACGTCAAACGTCCAAAACCGAAAACCGCCCTGCGGATTCCACCATTGTGGCGATCATCGACCACATCGATTGGAAGGGCAAGCGCGTCTTTGAAAAGTTTCCCAATGCGTAAGGAGCAGGTATGACCATCATCGATCGGGTTCGGGATGCAGGCGTCGTCGGCGCAGGCGGTGCAGGATTTCCGACCCACGTCAAACTGAATTGCAAGGCGGACACCGTCATCGCAAACGGCGCGGAATGCGAGCCGATTTTGCGTGTCGATCAGCAGCTCATGGAACGCGAAGCAGCGCGCATCCTGAAGGGGCTTTCCCTTGCGATGGAAGCGTGCGGTGCGCAGCGCGGCATCTTTGCGACCAAGTCCCATTACGCGGGCGCCGTCGCCGCCGTCAAAGCGTGCATCGGCAGCTATCCCAACATCTCGCTGCACGAGATGCGCGCCTATTATCCTGCCGGCGATGAGAAATCCCTCATCTACGAATGCACCAAGCGCGTCGTCCCCACCGCCAAGCTCCCTGCCGACGTCGGCGTTGTGGTCTGCAACGTCAATTCGCTTCTCAACATCGCCAACGCGATGGACGGCATTGCCGTCACCAAAAAGTTTGTCACCGTATCCGGCGAAGTGCTTGCGCCCGCCACCTACGAAGTGCCCATCGGCACCGACGCCTATTCCCTTTTGGAGTGGGCTGGGCTGCCGACGCCGCTGTCTTCCTACACGCTGTTGGTGGGCGGCCCATGCATGGGGCGGCTGACCAAAGAACTGCACTTCCCCATCTCCAAAACAACGGGTGGGCTGGTACTCATTCCCGACAGCCATCCCTACATCCAAAAGCGGCAAATGCCCCTGTCGCGGCAGCTTACGCTGGCAAAGGCGGTCTGCTGTCAATGCAGCCAATGTACGCAGCTTTGTCCGCGCAATGCGTTGGGGCTTTCCGTACAGCCGCACAAGGCGATGCGCGCCGTGGCGCAGTCCAACGGCAAGCTGTTGGGCGATCCGAACGCGGTGCTTGCGTGCTGTTCCTGTGGGCTTTGCACCAACTATTCCTGCAATTTCGGTCTGAATCCCGCCAACATCATGGCAGAGCTGAAAGCCGAATTTGCCAAGCAGGGTCTGCGTCCCAAGCCCGAAACCGAGATCGTCACCGATCCCGCCATCGAGCTGAAAAAGGTGCCCGTGTCGCGCTTGATTGCGCGCATGGGGCTGACCAAATATGACATTCCCGCGCCCATGCAGCCTGTGCAAAAGGTGATGCGCGTCGTCATTCCGCTGAAGCAGCACATTGGCAGACCGTCCGAGCCGATGGTCACGGAAGGGATGTTCGTTTCGGAGGGCGATTTGATCGCCATGATCCCCGACAAATCTTTGGGTGCAAACATCCACGCGTCGATTTCGGGACGCGTGCTCAAGGTTTCCCCCGACGCCATTGAATTGGAGGCATAAGCATGTACGCACTCGGTATGGTCGAAGTCAATTCCATCCCCGCCGGCATTGAAGCGGGCGACGCGATGCTCAAAGCGGCACAGGTCGATTTGGTTTTTGCGCAGGTTTTTTGCGCAGGCAAATACGTCGTCTGTGTCAGCGGTGAGGTCGCCGCCGTGCGGCACGCCGTAGAAGCGGGCAAGCTCTGCGCGTGCAACACGTTGGTCGATACGTTCGTCATCCCCAACGTACACGAAAAGGTCGTCGCCGCCATGAACGCCGCCTCCCCCGTGGAGGACGTCGCCGCCATTGGCATCGTGGAGACCTTCTCCCTTGCCGCCGCGATTCAGGTCGCCGATATTTCCGTCAAGGCGGCGGAAGTAGATCTCATCGAGGTGCGTTTGGGCCGCGGCATGGGCGGCAAGTCCTTCGTATTGACGACGGGCGAGGTCGCCGCGGTGCGCGCATCGGTGAGCGCGTGCGAATCCAATGAGGAAATCGCAGGTATGTTGAGCAGGAGTGTCGTCATTCCTTCCCCGCATCCCGATTTGATAAATGCGCTTCTGTAAAGCGCCCCGAACACAACAAGAAATCATTTAAGGAGAGGTACACACATGAAAGAAGCACTGGGCATGGTAGAAACCAGAGGATTGATCGGCGCCATCGAAGCAGCCGATGCAATGGTCAAGGCGGCAAACGTTCGTCTTGCGGGCAAGCAGCAGATCGGCAGCGGCCTCGTCACCGTCATGGTACGCGGCGACGTCGGCGCAGTCAAGGCTTCGGTCGAAGCGGGTTCCGCTGCGGCAAGCCGTGTCGGCGAGCTGTATGGCGCGCACGTCATCCCCCGTCCCCATGCGGATGTTGAAACCATCATTCCGCAGGTACAAGACTAACCCATGTACGTCGGCAAAGTCGAAGGTACCGTCGTCGCCACGGTCAAAGATGAGAACCTTATTGGGGTGAAGCTGCTATTGGTGCGCGTCATCGAGAATGGCGTCCCCAAAAAGAGCCTCATTGTGGCAGGCGATGCGACGGGACAAGCGGGCGACGGCGATTTCATTTCCTTGGTTGGTTCCAAGGAGGCGGCGTTGCTGTTTCGCAAGCACCTCTGTCCCGTCGATGCAGGCATCACAGGCTTTATCGACGACTATCACGAAGAAATTTAGTTGGAGGAACTTATGGAAAAATTAGCACTCGGTATGGTAGAAACCAGAGGTCTGATCGGCTCGATCGAAGCTGCGGATGCAATGGTCAAAGCGGCAAACGTACACCTCATCGGTAAGGAACAAATCGGCAGCGGGCTCGTCACCGTCATGGTACGCGGCGACGTCGGCGCCGTCAAGGCTTCCGTCGAAGCAGGTTCCGCTGCGGCAAGCCGCGTCGGCGAGCTGTATGGCGCGCACGTCATCCCCAGCCCCCACAACGACGTCGAGGGCATCCTTCCCACAATCGGCTGATCCATGCGCATCGCACGGGTCGTCGGAAATGTCGTAGAGACCATCAAGGAACGCACCCACCACGGCAAGAAATTCTTGATCGTGGAATATTTGGGTGCGGACGGTTCGCCCGTGGACGCCCGCATGATCGCGTTCGACGCGGTGGATGCCGGCATTGGCGATTTGGTCTTGGTCGATATTGACGGCGGCGCTGCCAAGATGCTGCTCAACGATCCGGACGATATTTCCAACGTCACCATCTGTGGTGTTTTGGATCATTACACGTTCGACGGCGAGGTTCGCAAATAGGAGTAGGTATGACAAACGATCAATTAGAAGCGCTCATCACGGAGCAAGTCCGAAAAGCATTGGGTGCAAAGGCGCAGCCAAGCGTATCCGAAGAGCAGCCGCAAAATCCGACCGCCGCGCTATACGGCGAGCTGGCGCCCACAATCGAGCATTCCGTTCTGAATCCCGACATGACCGAGGAGAAGCTCCTTGCGGCGTGTCGTGACGCTCTCACATATGGGTTTGCAAACGTCTGCGTCACCCCCTATTTTGTCTCTACGGCGGCGCGCTATCTCGAAGGCAGCAAGTCGCTGGTGTCCGCACCCGTCGGTTTCCCGCACGGCGCCGCGTCCCTCATGGCAAAGAATGCCGAAATCCGCTATTGTATCCAATGCGGCGCAAAGGAGCTTGACCTCTCCCTCAACATCGTCGCAGCCAAAAGCGGAAAATGGGAGGACGTGTACCGTGAGCTGTGCGAGATGCGAAACGTCGCGGGCAACCGTGCCGTCTGCAAAGCCATTTTCGAACAGGGACTCTACACCGACGACGAGAAAAAGCGGCTCTTGGATGTCATCGAAAAGGCGAAAGTGCCCTATCTCAAAATCAGCAACGCCTTGACGGGCAAGAAAGCCTCGTGCGACGACGTCGTCTTTGTGCGTAAGCAAATCGGCAGCCGCATCGGCATCAAGATCGACGGCGGCATCAAGACGGCGCAAACCGTCCGCGACCTCATGGCAGCAGGCGCACAGCGCTTTGGCTGCTCCGCCTCCGTCGCCATCGTAACCGGCAAGTAATTCGTTTTCATTCCAACATAAAACAGCGCATATCCTGCGATACGCGCTGTTATTTTTGTGTGTTGTCAACCGACGTACTTAAGGAAGATGTAGAGCTTGTTTTGTACGCTTGCGTCGGTGTAGTACACGTCGCCGCAGGTGATCAGCGTCATGAAGCGGTCGTTGTCGGACACCGAAACGCCAAAGTCTACTTCGCTCTTAGCAAGCTGCGTCGCAGCCCATGTGGATACGGCGTTGCCGCAGTTTGCGCTGCGATTGTACTGATAGGTGGACGCAGGCTCGTTGGCCCCCGTTTCGTACATGGCGAAAATTTGCCAATCCCAATAGCCGAACAGGGAAATGTTGAAGCGATACGTCCCGCTTGCCTTGCCGTTCGTCGCCTTGGAAATGATGGCGTTTTGCAGGGAATGCAGGTGATGGAACCGCAGCCGTGTTGACCGCGAATTGTGCCCCTCGATGACGAGATTCTGCGTCAGAGAGCCATACCATGCGTAGATCGAGCCGCTGTCTGCCGCGTTGCCGCATTCGTCGTGGCTGTTGTAGTAGAAATCGCCGTCGTACATGATCGGGTAGCTGATGGTGTACGTCTTGGCATTGCTCCAAGCATAATCGGGCGCGTAGCTGTACGTCTTGGTTTTGTTTTGAATGCCCGTAAAGGACATATAGACCCAACCCAAGAGGTTCTTGCAGTGCGTGGCGTTGGTGGCGACGGTGTTGGCGCTCGTGTTGTAGTAGAACGCAGACATTCGCGCATAGTTGGGGTCGCGTGCAAAGAGCAAAAAGCCGTTATCACCCACCAAGATCGGAGACGGAGTAGGCGAAGGCGATGCGGTCGGAACGGGCGACGCTGTTGGCGTGACACGCGGCGACGTTTGCGGAACGGGCGTGATGGTGGGCGTGGGCGTCGGCACGCGCGTGGGCGCAGCCGTCCAAAGCCCCGGCGGCATGGAGTCGACCCCGACGACAAACCGCAGAATGGCTGCCGCGTCGCTTGCCGTGATGGCGCCGTCCTCCGTCGCATCCGCAGACGCCTTTTGTTGCAGTGTTGTGATGTGCGCAGCGCCGATGCAATGCTTGAGTACCGCCGTTGCATCCAACGCCGTAATCCGCTTGTCGCCGTTGGCATCGCCCAACAGGTCGGGCTGGACGCCCCAATCGTATTGTGCGTTTGTGAACGACGCCGTCAGCGCCGTCACAAGCAGCAGCACCAAGCAGAGCGTCCGTTTTGTCCAACGATTGCGCATCTTAGCTGCCTACATAGACGAAGAACACATACAGACGCGCCTGATTGGCGTCGTTCTCGCTGTCGTATTGATCGCCGCAGGTGTAGAACGTCAGGAACTGATTGCTTGTGGAGGGCGTGACGCCAAAGTTCATTTGGCTCTTGGACAGCTGCGTATTGATCCATTGCTGTACATTGCTGCCACAGCTGGGACTGGTGTTGTAGTTGAGCGTATCGGAGCTTTCGGTGGCGCCCGTTTCGTACATTGCCCAAATCTTCCATTCGCTGCGGCCGAAGATGGTGATGTTGAACGTGTAGTCGCCCGCTGCCACCTTGGACAGCAATGTGCCTTGGTTGCTGAAGTAGACGCAGCCGTTTTGCAGCGAATGCAGATGATGGAACCGCGAACGCGTCCCACGCGAGTTGTGCGCGGAAACGACGATGTTCTTTTTGAGGGAGTTGAAGATTGCGTACGGCGCGCCACCCGTGCTGGGCTTGCCCGAACTGGTGTGATTGTAGTATTCCAAAGAGGAGGAATACATGATCGGATCGTCGATGGCGAAGGTGGAACTTGCCTTATTCGTGACGGGTGCATATTTGCCCGAGCTGGACAAATTCTGCTCGCCCTTGAAGGACATATAGACCCAGCCGATGATGTTTTTGTTGGACAGCGGCACCCAATTGGCGTACGTTCCCGTGGCGCTGGACGCGATGGTGGGATAGAAGTACGCCCAAGACTGGTTGTAACCGGAGGAACTGTCCCAATAGCCGTCGCCCTTGCAGTCAGACCAAAGCTTGCGATAGACGTAGAAGTTGGTGATCTTGCTTGCGTTGGGATCGCTGTCGGAATAGATCAGACCCGCATCGCCGACGGCGGGCAGCCCTGCCGCGTTGGTGGGGATCGGCGTGGCAGTAGGTTTATAGGTGGGCGTCGCGGTCGGCACCATGGTGGGCGGCAGCGTGGGCCGCGGGGTGGGCGTGGGCGTCGCATTGGGATCGGGCGTCATGGGCGGGAGAATGTCCAGCCCCACGCAGGCGCGCATGATCGCGGAAGCGTCGGCAGAGCTGACCTTCCCATCGTTGTTTGCGTCCGCATTGATCGTCCCCTGCGCGGTTAATGTGGCAAGGGTGACCAAGTACCGCAAAAGCAGTGCCGCGTCAGCCGACGTGACGCTGCCGTCGCAGTTGACGTCGCCGATGCTCGGATTGATGGTAGGAACGGGCGTGCTGGTGGCAACGGGTGCAGGCGGGAGCGAATCCAGCCCGACGACGTTGCGCAGGACGGCGCTTGCGTCTGTCGCGGTTACCTTTCCGTCTTGGTTGGCGTCCGCGTTCAAAAGGGCTTGTCCCATGAGGGAGCTGCTGACAACGTGGCGCAAAATCAGCGTTGCGTCGTCTGCCGTGATGTATCCGTCGCAGGAGGCGTCGCCCAAGACGGTGTCCTCTGCGTCGGTGATACGGATTGCCAGCATCGGCACCAGCATGATCAGGCACAAGGCAATGGCAAGAATTCGTTTCATTGGCTGGATTCCTTTTCTAAAACTGAATGGTTACGCTTCGAAGAAGCGAACGTTGTGGGCACGGAGAAAATCTTTGATGACGTCGGGGTGGATGCAGATGGAGAGACGGATGGAGCCGCGATCGACGATCTTTTCGTCGTTGGGAAGCGTGACGGTGACGTCGCTGCCCAGCATCATGAAGCCCGTGCCGCCGCTTTGCATGCCCAGCACATGGCCGTCCGTGTCGAACAGCGGTGCGCCGATCATCCCCTGCGGGCAGGGATTGGTGGTCTCGACACCGAAGGTGCGTTCGTCGTCGACGATGAAGCGCGTGACCATGCCGTCCGAAGCGAATGTGGCGGCGTTGGTCTTGCCCTCTTTGACGAACTCGATGGCGTCTTTTTCGCTGTTGAAAGCGAAGTTGTTGAATTCGGGAACCGCAAAGCCAAGCCTGCATACGGTCTGCCCCTGTTTGGGCGCTTCCTTTGCAAACGTGACGTGGGTGCGATAGAGATATGGATGGTCGGAGGTGAAATGCAGCAGCGCAAGATCGTACTTGGGATGGCTGATGCACTCGACCCGAACTTGTCCTTCCGCACAGCCCATAAACGCGAACCGAAGCTGGATGATGGAATCGCGGCTGTACTTGAACTCGTTCTCAAGACGCTTTTCTTGGAACCGATAGCCTTCGTCGTGCAAGAGCCTGTTGCGGTTTTCGAGGAAGGTGCGATATTGCTTCTCGGTCGCCTCCGTGGCAGCCACGATGTTCGCGGTGCGCTTGGACGTGATCGCATAGCCGTTGTCGTTGACAAAGAACAACGTGCCGATGTCGGGGAGAATGGCGTTGTCGCCATATCTGCGACGAATGACGTGAATCGGTCTTACGCTGCCGACCACTTGTTCAACTGCATTACGAAACATATGAATGGCTCCTTTCAAGATAGAATCAGTATAGCAGAATTTTCGCTCATTTGCAATGCGATACGAAAAGAATACACAATTCAGCCGAATTTAGTATACGCGGGAACGGAACCGTGTTGCCCAATCCGCGTGAAACCAGCATCTGCGTGTCGCCGATGGCGTGCAAGCCCTCGGTGTACTTGGGGAAAACGCCCTGTTCGGGCGCATACATGCCGCGCTTGCCCATGCGAATCTGCCCGCCGTGGGCGTGTCCCGAAAGAATCACGTCGGCGCCGCAATGTGCAAGCATGGGAAACCGCTCGGGACGGTGGCACAGCACCAGATTGCATACTTGCGGACTTGTCAGCGCCCGAAGCACCGTAGGCTCCGCCTGTTCGCGCAGCCCGATGATGCGCACCTGTCCCACATCGACGGATGCGTCCAATAAGACGGTAGCGCCCAAAGCTGCGACGTCGTCAAGGTACGATTTTCCAAGCTTTTGCAGTGCGGATTCGTGGTTGCCTTCGACCACAAAGACGGGACAGATGCTCACGGCGCCACGCACAAACGCAAGCGCGTGTTCCTTGGCGTCGGGGCGGTGGCGGTCGAACAAATCGCCCGTCACAAAGATGTAGTCGGGATGCGCCGCTTTGATGGCGTCCAGAAGCCGCGCCTGCCCTTTTCCGAAGCAGGCGTTGTGCAAATCGCTCACCTGCACGATGCAAAGATCGCGCTGCAGCTTCTCATTCACGACAGCATACCGGGAAATCTTGAGATGCTTGCTTGTCAGGAAAAAGCTCAGATATGTGAGGATCAGCACGACGGCGATCCCGGTCAGCATCCATCCGACAGGCATTTAGGAATTCCTTTCGCAGAGCTTTTGAATGACGCCGTCGTAGTTGTAATGCGGAAACAGGCAGTTGCTGCAGTCCTTGACGCCGCGTTCGGTGTAGACCCAATTGCCGCCGCAGTCCTCGACCAAGTACAGCGGACAGTAGCAGAACAGGCAGTTGAACCGTGCGCTGTTTTCGGTTTTGTGGCACGGAAAATAGGCGCAGCCGCGATTTTGGATGAACGCATAGTTGGGCGGCGTCGCGTCACGATGCGCCCACTCGTCCTTTGTCATGGCGTACATGCAAAGCGTCAAAAGCGCGCCGTCCACGCCCACCGTGGCGTCGTGCAGCGCGCCCTCATAGCGAAACCCGCTGCCCAAAATGACCTTTTTCGAGCGTGCATTCTCGGAAAAATGGCACACAATCACCCGCAAAAGCTTCATCTCGGTGAAGGCGAACGACAGCACCGCTTCGATTGCTTCGTGCATAATGCCGCGATTCCAATAGCGCGGGTTCATCACATAGCCCAGCTCACGCGTTTGCGTGGCTTCGGGGCGCGCCGTTTTGTGCAGCCCGACGGAGCCGACCACATAATGATCGGGCTCGTACACGATCGCCCACGTCTCGTCGTTTTGGATGCAATGCGCAAGGTAATCGCGGGTATCGTCGATCGTTTCGTGCGGCTTCCACCCTGCCGCAGGCCCCACCAGATCGGTGTGCGCATAATCGAACAGCGCCTCGGCGTCGTCCATCGTCCACGGACGCAGCGTCAATCGTTCGGTGTGCAGTGTTTTCATGGCGTTTCCCTCCAAAGATGTTTTGCAAGGCAGACCCGTCCTGCGTCGTCGAAGGTGACGCCTTCGCGCGCAAGCAGTGCAATTTGCCGATTCTCGCCGCCAAACGCGAACGATTTGGACGGATTGCCGAACCGATCGACCACGCGATAGCACGGGATGGTTTGGGGATCGGGGTTGACATGGAGCGCATACCCCACCACCTGCGACCAGCGGGGATTGCCAGCCATCCGTGCAATCTGTCCGTATGTCGCCACCGTTCCGTAGGGAATTTGCCGCACGACGGCATAGATGCGGTCAAATACGCCGCCGCTTTTTTGCTGCATGGTCAATCCTTTCGTTCGAACCGCATGACGACTTCGATGTGGTGGGTGTGCGGGAACATATCCACGGGCTGCGCTTCGCACGGATGCAAGCCAAGCGTGTCGAGCAGCTTGGCGTCACGCGCAAGGGTGGCAGGATTGCATGAGACGTAGACCAGACGGTTGACGCCGCTGTTTGCAATCGCTTCTAAGACCTGCGGCTCACAGCCCTTGCGCGGCGGGTCAATCACGGCGGCGTCGGGCTTGCAGCCCTCTTGGATGAGCTTGGGCAGCACGTCTTCTGCCAAGCCGCAAACGAACGCGGCGTTTTCAATGCCGTTGCGCAAGGCGTTTTGGATGGCGTCCGAAATGGCTTCGGGCACGCTCTCGATCCCAATCACATGGGCAGCGGACTTTGCAAGGCGCAGCGAGATTGTTCCGACGCCGCAATACACGTCCAAAATGGTCTCCGATGCGGTGGGCGCAAGCATGCGCAGCGCTTCGCCGTACAGCACGGCGCTCTGCTGCGGATTGACCTGCAAAAAGCTTTGCGGGCTGACCAAGAGCTTGAGGGAATCCTGCGTGTCCACCAGTGACGCTTCGCCCTTGAGCAATTTGAACGACTGCCCGAACAGCACGTTGGTATCCTGATCGTTTTGGTTGTGGTACAGGCTGTCCACATCCAACATATCGCACAGCGTATCGCCGTGCCGCAGCGCGCCCTTTGTCACGACGACCGCCATCAGCGAACCGTCGGTCGTTGCGCGCACCATGGCGGCACGCAGTCCGCCGCGCTTGGTTTCCTCGTCGTAGACGGGGATGTGGCAGCGATTTGCCCATTCTGCGATGCGCCGTGCCACCGCCGTGACGCGTTCGTCTTGGATGGGGCAATCGAACAGCGGAATCAGCCTGTGGCTGCGCGGCGCGTAGAAACCGAACCCGACGTACCCGTCCACCACGCCGTAGGGAAAGCTGCCCTTGTTGCGATAGCGCCACGGGTCGTCCATGCCAAGCGGCTCCTTGACCGAAACGTGCAAGCCGCCGATGTGGGCGAACGCGTCCTCGACGATTTGCTGCTTGACGCGAAGCTGCTCTTGATAGGTCATGTGCTGCAAGGAGCAGCCGCCGCAAACGGCAAACGCCTCGCAGCGCGGTTTGACGCGCTCTGCGCTTGGCGTCAGCACTTCGGTAAGCTTTGCGATGCAGTAATTGTGATCGACCTTGATGATGTGGGCGCGCACCAGCTCGCCTGCGATGGTTTGCGGCACGAACACCGCAACGCCCGCATAGCGCCCGACGCCCTGTCCTTCGCTCGTGACGCCGTCAATCAAAAGCTCGATCTCTTGATTTTTCTTGATGGGATTTTCAATCTTCATTTTAGGATTACGTTCCCTTCTCCGAATTCGTCGGTCAACTGCCGCAGCAGCGATTCGCTTGGATTGACGCTCCATTCCTTGGGTGCGCCCTTGGCGATCTTCTTAGCCATATCGTACAGTACCATGGGCGTTGTCCCAACAAAGTGACACGTCATGGCGCGAATCTTGCTTTGCATCGCCTGCGTCAGCGCGGGCAATTGGATATACAGCGTCTTGCTGACGCTCTCAAGCGGCGTCAAGGAATCGATGAGCAGCGAATTGGTGCGCTCGTCACGGATGGACAGCCGCCCCGTTGCCAGCACGATGCTTTCGTCGTGGAAGGCGCCGCCGCACGATTGCAGGGTGCGCGGGAACACCATGACCTCGACGCTGCCCGTCACGCCCTCTAAAATGCCCAGCCCGATGAGGCTGTTGCCGTTCTTGGTGGGACGCTGCTTGCAGCCCGAAAGCATCCCGCCCACGGTGACCGTTTCGTCGTCCTTGGGCGCTTGCAGCCCGTCCGCTTCCATGAGATCGCTGACGGTATACGGGAGCTTTGCAAGCGTGTTTTGGAAGCTGTCCAACGGGTGTCCCGAAAGATACAGCCCCGTGGCTTCCCGCTCTTTTTGGAGCAAAACGGCGTGCTTGAATTCGGGAATGGCTGGCACGGTAATGGCTGCCGCTTTGCACGCATCCAGCCCGTCGTCCAAATCGAACAAGGAATACTGCCCCGCATCGCGGTTTTTGCGCATCTTCATCGCCGCGTCCAACGCCTGCTCATAGACGGCAAGCAAGGCGCTGCGGCAAAGTCCCATGCTGTCGAAGCAGCCTGCGCAGATCAGCCCTTCCAGCATGCGTTTGTTCAGCCCTGCCGTGCGATTGACAAAATCGAAGAAGTCGCGGAACGCGCCGTTTCGCGTGCGGTCGGCAACCATGTCCCGCATGACGCCCTCTGAGACGTTGCGCACGGAGGACAGCCCGAAGCGAATCGCCTCGCCCTCCACCGAAAACAGCGCTTCGGAACGGTTGACGTCGGGCGGCAGCACCTTGACGCCATTGCGCCGCGCCGCGTAGACATAGTGGCTGACGGTATCCGTGCCGCTGCGATAGCCGTTGATGGTGGCGGCAAACAGCTCGGTGGGAAAATACGCCTTGAGGTATGCGGTGCGGTACGCCACAACCGCATAGCAGGCGGCGTGCGCCTTGTTGAATGCGTAGGAGGCGAAATCCATCATTTCGTCGAAGATTTTGTTTGCCACGTCCTCGGGCACGCCGCGCTTGACGGCGCCGTCCACGCCCTCGGTGCCGTGAACGAAGAACTCGCGTTCCTTTGCCATGACGTCGTGCTTCTTTTTGGACATGGCACGACGCACCAAATCGCTGCGGCCATAGGAATAGCCCGCAAGCGCACGGACGATCTCCATGACTTGCTCCTGATAGACCATGCAGCCGTAGGTGGTTTTGAGAATCGGCTCAAGAAGCGGATGGGCATACACGATGTTGCCCTCATGCTTGCCGCGAATGTAGCGCGGGATCTGCTCCATCGGCCCCGGCCGATACAGGGAAATGCCTGCGATCAGATCTTCGAAGCAGTCGGGCTTGAGCTGCGTCATGAACTGGCGCATCCCGCCCGATTCCAACTGGAACACGGCGTCGGTATCGCCAGCCGCAATCATTTGCCAAACGACGGGGTCGTCAAAATCGTTCTTGGAAAGGTCGGGCGGCGTCTTGCCGTTTTTTTGAATGAAGTCCAGCGCGTCGCGGATGATTGTCAACGTGCGCAACCCCAAAAAGTCCATCTTGAGCAAGCCCAATTCCTCTAATGTCGTCATGGGGAACTGGGTCGTCAAGACCCCGTCGTTGCTTTGCAGCGGCACGACGGTTGCCAAAGGCACGCCCGAAATCACGACGCCTGCCGCGTGCGTGGAGCTGTGACGGGGCAGCCCCTCCAGCTTCATGGAAAGGTCTAACACCTTGCGCATCGTTTCGTCGCCGTCGTACAGTGCTTTCAGCTCGGGCGACATATGCAGCGCATCGCTCAGCGTGACCTTTAGGACGTTCGGGATGAGCTTAGAGAGGCGGTCGGCGTCGGCATACGGCACGCGGAGCACCCGCGCCACGTCGCGCACCACGGCTTTTGCCGCAAGCGTGCCAAAGGTGATAATCTGCGAAACGTGTCCTTCGCCGTACTTCTCGGTCACATAGTCGATGACCTCCTGCCGCCGTTCGTAACAGAAATCGACGTCGAAATCGGGCATGGAAACGCGCTCCGGATTGAGGAAACGCTCGAACAGCAGATTGTACTTGAGCGGATCAACGTCGGTGATGTCCAGAAAATACGCCGCAAGGGACGCCGCGCCGCTGCCGCGCCCCGGCCCCACCATGATGCCGTGGGTCTTGGCGTAGTGGATGAAATCCCATACGATGAGGTAGTAATCCACAAAGCCCATGCGATGCACCACGTCCAACTCGTAGGCAAGACGCTCCCGCGCCGTCTTGTCCGCATTTGGCATTTTGCGGGCAAGCCCCTCTTCGCACAGGTTTTGCAGGTAGGAAAAATGGTCGATGTTGTCGGGCGTTTCAAAATGCGGCAAGCGGCGCACGCCGAACACAATCTCGACGTCGCACTTGTCGGCAATCTCGTTGGTCACGTCCAGCGCGTCCAAATCTTCGGGCAGCGCCAGCGCCATCTCGTCGTAGGACTTGACAAAGAACTGATCCGCCTCCATGCGCATCCGATCGGGCTCGTCCACGAAGCGTTGGGTTTGGATGCACAACAGCGCGTCCTGCGCCTCGGCGTCCTCCTGTGCGACGTAGTGGATGTCGTTGGTGGCGACGGTCTTGATGTGCAGCGTTTTTGCAAGGGTGCGCAGCTTTGGCAGCACCTCTTGCTGTTCGCGGATGCCGTGATTTTGCAGCTCGATATAGAAATCGTCGGCAAAGACGTCTTGGAGGCGCTTGGCAAGCGTATAAGCGTCGGCGTCCCTGCCCTCTAAAAATGCATGGGGAATGTCGCCCGCAAGGCACGCGGAAAGGCAAATCAGCCCTTCGTGGTGCGCCGCAAGCAAATCGTAGTCGATGCGTGGTTTGTAGTAGAAGCCGTGGACGAACGCTTCGGTCGAGAGCAACATGAGGTTTTGATAGCCGACTTGGTTTTTGGCAAGCAAGATGAGGTGCGCGTAGTCGCGCTCGCGGCATTCGGCGCTGTAGGTGCCCTTGGTGATGTAGGCTTCCATGCCCAAAATGGGCTTGACGCCCTCTGCCTTGCAGGCGCGGTAGAAATCGACGACGCCGTACATGACGCCATGGTCGGTGATGGCGATGGCGGTTTGCCCCAATGCTTTTGCCCGCTTTACAAGCTCGGGGATGCGTGCCGCACCGTCCAGCAGACTGTACTGCGTATGCACATGCAGATGCACAAATGGTTTCATGGCGCGCCTCCTCTTTCTTTGCTGCTTTCATTTTACCATCTTCCCCGCCTTCTTGCAACAAAAAACGAGCGGAGAACCTTCCGCCCGTTGGAAAACCGTATTTGCCGTGCTGCGTTCAGTGAATCAGCGACGTCACCAATTCGTCCATGGAATAAAGGCCTGCCGCCTTGCCGACCAAAAACGATGCTGCGCGCAGTGCACCGGTTGCAAACACGCGCTTAGAAAACGCTTGGTGGCGAATGACGATGGCTTCGTCCTCGCCCATGAACCATGCTTCGTGTTCGCCCACGATGGTGCCGCCCCGCACGCTGTGAATGCCAATTTCGTTGGGCGCACGGCGCCGATCGTCGTCGTGACGACCGTAGACATAGGTGGGCGGCTCCTGCATGCAGGACGCGATGGAATCGGCAAGCATCAGCGCCGTGCCGCTGGGCGCGTCGATCTTGCGGTTGTGATGCATTTCGATCAGCTCTACGTCGAACGATGTGCCAAGCGTCTGCTCGGCAATCTTGCAGAGCGTGCGCATGAGGTTGACGCCAAGCGACATATTGCCCGAACGGAAGATGGGAATTTGCTTGCTTGCATCCTCGATGCGTGCAATGTGCGCTTCGGTGAGCCCCGTCGTGCAAATCACAAGCGGCAGCGACATTTTACAGCAGTAGTCCAATATTTGCATCGTGGCGGCAGGCACCGAAAAATCAATCGCCACATCCGCCTCCACATTGATTGCGTCCGTCGAAGCAAAGACGGGAATGGGTGCGTTCTCGGCGCAAAGATCGACGCCGCCCACGACGGTAAACGCATCGTTTGGCGCGGCAGACAGCGCGCGCAAAACCGCGCGCCCCATTTGCCCTTTGATTCCGTTAATGAGTACTCGTATCAAGCTTGTATCCTCACAGCATGCCGTTTTCGCGCAGCGTCGTTTCCATCAGCTCGAAATGTGCCAGCGAAGGTTTGACCAACGGCAAGCGCACCTCGGGATCGCACAGCTTCAAAAGCCCCATCATGGTTTTGATTGGGATGGGGTTGACCTCGCAGAACGCCGCCTGCTGCAGTGGCAACAGCGCAAGCTGCAGCCGTTTTGCCTCTTGTACATTGCCGTCGAAAAACGCTTTGCACATCAGGTGCATGACTTCGGGAATGATGTTGGCGACGGTGGAAATGACGCCCTTGCCGCCCACCGACAGGATGGGAACAACATGGTCGTCGTTGCCCGAATACAGATCGCAGTCGGGGCAAAGCGCCGCCAGCTTGACGATTTGCTCGATGTTGCCGCTTGCTTCTTTGATGCCGACGATGTTTTCGCAGGAATCCATCAGCTTGCGCATCGTTTCGGGCAGGATGTTGAGCCCCGTGCGCGACGGCACGTTGTACACGATGATGGGCAGGCGAACCTGCTCCGCCACCGCCGCAAAGTGCGCCACCAGCCCATCTTGGGTGGTTTTGTTGTAATACGGCGTCACAATCAGGAGCGCGTCGGCGCCCACTGCCTCTGCGAAACGGCTGCGTTCGATGACCTCCTCGGTGTTGTTGCCGCCCGTGCCGACAATGACGGGAATGCGCTCGGAAACACGCTCTACGATGAAACGGATGGCTTCCTCTCGCTCGTCTGCGGACAGCGTGGAGGCCTCGCCCGTCGTGCCCAATGCGACAATCGCATCGGAACCGCTGGCAATCTGCAGCTCGATCAGACGCGTTAACGCGACGTAATCGATGGCGCCGTCATGGAACGGCGTAATCAGCGCGACGGCTGACCCTGTAAATACGGACATGGAACCCTCCTAAAGCCTTTGGCTTATTGCGCCCTGTTTTGCAATGCTGCAAGGATTTGTACGGCGTTGGTCGCAGCGCCCTTGCGGATGTTGTCCGCCACACACCAGAAGTTTATGCCGTTCTCTACGGAATCATCCCGACGAATGCGACCGACATAGATGGCATCCGTGCCCGCCGCATCCAGCGGCATGGGATATATGAGATGCTGCGGATCGTCTTTAAGGTCCACACCCGTGCAGCGCTGCAGAACGTCGAACACCTGCTGCATTTGGAACGGCGTGGAAAACTCTGCGTTGATGCTTTCGCTGTGTCCATGGAACACGGGAACGCGCACGCAGGTGGCGGTGACGGCAAGGTCGGGACGTTCCAGAATCTTGCGCGTCTCCTCGATCATTTTTTGTTCTTCTTTGGTGTAGCCCGAGTCCAAGAACACGTCAATCTGCGGAATGCAGTTGCCCGCAATGGCATAGGGGAATTTCTTGGGCAGCGCGCCGCACAGCCCGTCTTCTAAGTCTTGGTAGCCCTTTTGCCCCGCGCCCGATACGGCTTGGTAGGTGGAATAGATGACGCGCTTCAAACCAAACGCTTTGTCCAGCGCCTTCAGCGGAACCACCGCCTGAATGGTGGAGCAGTTCGGGTTTGCCACGATGCCTTTTTTGATTGCGGACAGCGCGTGGGCATTGACTTCGGGCACCACCAGCGGGACTTGCGGGTCCATGCGCCAGAAGCTGGAGTTGTCGATGACGATCGCGCCTGCCGAAGCTGCAAGCGGCGCATAGTGTTCGCTCACCGTGCCGCCCGCCGAGAACAGCGCATATTGGAAATCTCGACCCGCAAAGCAGGTGTCCGTCAGCTCCTCGACCGTGACGTCACGGTCGAAAAAGCGCAGCGTCGTCCCCGCGCTACGGGCGGAAGCAAACAGCGTGTAGTTTGCTTCGATGTGCCGTTCCTCCAGAACGGTCAAAAACATACGGCCCACCATTCCTGTGGCGCCAACGATTGCGATATTGGGCAATTTCATCTTCCCCGCCTCCCAAAAATTATTTTACATTGTATTCTTTGTTGCGAAAACTGTCAAGTGAAACCGCATCCGCCAACGTACATTGCATTTCGCAGATGTGCTGATAGCGGGACGTGATCGAAAAGCCGACGCTTTGATAAAGGCGCTGCGCCGCTTCGTTGTTGCGCGAGCAATAGAGCGTCAGCGTTTTTGCGCCGTGCTGCTGCAAAATTTGCATGGCCTGCTTTAACATGATTTTGCCGTAGCCGCGCCGTTGATAGCGGCGGTCGATCAGCACGTCGGAAATGTCGAATGCATCGTTCTTTTTGTCGATCTTGAGCACGATGAGCCCGACGGCGCGCCCTTCGTCCATCAACAGATACGACCGTTGGGTGCGCTTGTTCGCGTACGCCCATGCAAGGCACGTCTTGGCGTCGGACACAAAATCGACCTGAGACGGCGCCACTTCTAACTGAAGCCCCGCGAACACGTTGCGCGTCCCATACGGCACCAGCTTGGGCGCAACGGGCGTGCAATACAGCGGCGCAATTTCACGGCGCAGCTTGGGACGAAACGCTTGCCAAGAGCCGTTTTCGCGCAGTTGTTTTTGTTGTTCGCACATCGTGACCAAATAGGACGTGCCGTCTTGCTTGCGATCGAGCATCAGCATCGCTTCGGTGCCGTATCGATACAATCCCGCGCAAAGAAAACCGTCCACGCCCTCGAAGCCGATCCCATAGCCTTCGGAATCGAACGCAGTGACCGCACGCCAAACCCGTTCGGAAAACAGGCTGCCATCTTGCAAAGCGTGCAGCAGCAACAGCAAATCGTCGTGGGTGGTGGTGAAATACCCGCCGTTCGTCGGCGTCGGCATGGGCTGCAGCCCCGACAGCCGCCCGCGGATGGAGCTGTTGGTGGTAGCATCGGCGCCCGCATGGGTATTTTTCATGCCGAGCGGCGCAAAAAGCTGCGTCTGTACAAAAGCATACGCGTCCATCTGTGCGGCACGGGAAAGCGCTTCGTAAAGAAAGCTGCTCTCGGTGTCGGAAAAGTCGTGCACCTTGCCCGGCGCGTGCCGCAGCGGCTGCGCTTTGACCATCTCAAAGATGGCGGCAAAGGGATATTGCTGTTCGCAGGCGATGGCCTCGGTCAGAAGACGCTCCGCCTCGGGCAGTTCGTCCGTGTGCAGCGTGGGCAGGATGACGGCGTTGACGCTTTCGGGGATGCCCGACGTGCCGCAAAACAGCTGTCGGATCGTGACCGCATCGGCAAAGCGGTATGCGGGAAGAAATCGGCTGAGCTTGTCGGCAGCGCGAATCTTGCCCTGCTGCATCAGCTGCATGAACGATAATCCGAGAATAAGCGACGATTCCACCGAAAAGCAAAAGCTGTCGCTGCGCAGCAAGGGGCGGTTTGCCTCCCGATCGGCATAGCCGTATACGGCGTCATGCAGCACGGTTTTGTCGTGCAGAACCGTCACGATGCCCGATACATCATATTCCTTTGCCAAAACGTCGATGCGCTGCTGCAATGCTTCCATACGCCCGTCCTTTCGATGCCCGTATCATACCATTTTTGCGCACTTGTGTCAATCGGGCGTCAGGCAGGGCGCGCTGTCGGAAAGCTTGGCAAACGCATACGCGATGCCCTCCGCCAAGTATGGCATGGAGGCAATCGCCTGCTCCAAGGTGTTGGCGTTGTGCCCCACCTCCACCAGCAGACAATGGGAAGAAACGTGTTGGTTGTATCTGCCCGACTTCATGCGAATGGGACGCACCAGCTTTTCGTCGATGCTTGAAAGGTAGGTCGTAATGCTTTGCGCCAACGCCAAATTGCTTTCGAAATAGGGCTTCTCGTCGTACTTCGTTCCTTCGCCCACCACGAACATCAGACGCGCCATCTCGACCCCGTTGATGAGGATGAAATCGGTGGGTGCGTTGGTGGTGTCATAGGCGTCCCGATGCAGGTCGATGTACAGCACGATGGATGGGTATGCGTCGTGGTATCGCTGCATGGTCTGCTCGCTGCGCGTGTACGCCGTGGATAGCTTTGGCGGCTCATGGTCGGTCGTATCATGGATGACGCAAAACCCGTACGTTTCCTCCAGGCAGGTTTTGAGCGCCTCCCCCACCGCCACCACGTTCTTTGTGTCGTCCGCCGTGCGCCATTCGCCGCTTTCCACATAGGGGCTTGCCGCCGTTTGCGTGTACGCCTCCGTGGTATGCGTATGATAAATGAGGATGGTCGGCTTGTCCCTGCGCAGCGAGAAGCAGGACGTTGTGCATTGGATGGATACTTCCACGCCCGTCTTTGGCGCGTCCGTCGCAATGGTTTGGGACGGCTGCACCGTTGCCGTCGGCTCCGGTGCAATCGCCTCCGCTGCGCTCGTTGTCTTGGCTTGCCAAAGGCTGTACAGGACGAACGCGGACACCAGCACCACGCCCCAAGCGCACAGCAGCGTTCTCCACGCACGCGGCGTCGGTTGAGAACGGGTTTTTCGTTTCATTCTTTTCATCTCGCACCTCCGATACATCGTATGCGAGCGGATACACAATTATCTTAACAATTCTTCCAACTCTGTATAGTTGTCACCATGCAGCGCCAAATTGATGCCGTCGGACAGCACTCTTGCCGCATCCCGCACCATGGCGTCGATGTCCTTGGGCGTGACGATCATCTCGCGCAACGGGTCGGGCAGCCGACACGGCAGCGAACGCCCGACGCACGCCTGCACGATGGTTTCGGCGCTGACCACCAGCGGAATGCCCAGCGCGACAACGGGAATATGCAGCGACTCTTGGTTGAGCACGGCGCGAAAGTTGCCGATGCCTGCGCCCGGTGCGATGCCGCTGTCGTTGATCTGCACCACCGTGCCGATGTGCGCGACGTCGCCCGCCGCCAAGGAATCGATAATCAGCAGTGCCTGCGGCTTGATGCGCTCGATCAGCCCTTGCACGACCTCTGCCGTTTCCATGCCTGTCACGCCCAGCACGCCCGTGCAAAACGCCGCCGTGGTGCGCGTGCCATCGGGCAGCACGTCGGCAAGATGCATTTGAATATGCCTTGTGACAAACACATATTCGGCGGTTTTGGTGCCCAGCGCGTCCGCCGTGATGTAGCGATTGCCCAATCCGATGATGAGCACCGACGCATCCTTTGGAATGAGCAGCGCCAGCTCGTCTGCGATGCACCGCGAAAGGTGCGCACGGGCGTCGCGGTCTAAGAACGTATCCGCCTCAACGGTGAGCGTGATGTAGCGCCCGATCGGCTTGTCCAGCTTTTTGGACGCTTCCTCGGTGCAGACGCGAATGCGCGTGACCTCCACGTCGTCCTTCGTGTCCTGCTGCTCTTCGATTCCTCCGATGTCGGGAAAATGACTGCGGGATTCCTTTGCAAGATCGGTACGCATATGGCGCCTCCAACACAAATAAACTCGGCATTTCTGCCGAGCTTAGTATGGCGCGATCTTCAGATCATAATACAGATCAATCCGTTGCAGCCGTCGTTGACGATGCGCTGGATGGCGGCTTGCATCCGCTGCTGCACCTGCTCGTTCATTCCATTTGCCTTGCCCTGCATCCCTTCCATCACCAAATCGTAGAGCGATTTCCCAAACAGGTTCGTTTGCCAAATCGCCGCAGGATCGTTTGCGAACGTGTCGTTCAGGTAGCTGATCAACGCTTCGCTTTGCTGCTCCGTGCCCACCAGCGGACTGACCTCGCTTTCGATGTCCACCCGAATGACGTGCAGCCCGCTTGCCTTGGCGCAGAGCTTCACGCCGAATTTGTTGCCCTGCCGCACCAGCTCCGGCTCCATCAGCTCCATGTCGTTCAGATCGGGCTGCACCACGCCGTAGCCGGTGCACTTCGCCTTTTCCAATGCGTCCGCCAATCGGTCATACGCCTGCTTGGCATGCACGAAGTCCGCAATGGTCGTCATGAGCGCATAATCGTCGTGAATGTCGCAGTCGCACGCATCGCTCAAAACGTCGTAAAAGACCGTCTCCAACGGATGCACCGCAATCGTGACTCGCCCTTCGCCCAGCGCCAATTCGTCCAAGGTTGCCGCGTCGAATGAATCGCACAGCGACAGCGCTTCGGTGACCTTGGCGTAATCGCGCACGCATTGCACGCTCGGCAGCGCGTCATGCAGTGCCGACAACGTTTCCTGCATCAGCGGATGCGTCGGCTCCAACGCGAGCATATAGGACGGCACACGCAGGCGAATGAGCTTCATGGGGAACGCGTACAGCATTTCGGTCATCAGCTCCGACAGCGTTTTGTCGGACAGATGCAGCAAATCCAGCCCGATGGGACGCACGCCATAGGTGTCCTCGAACATGTGAATCGTCTCTTGGCACGCGTCGCCGTTGGGATCGGTGGTGTTGACAATGACGATATAGGGCTTGCCTGTCGCCAACACGTCGCGCATACACTGCGCTTCCGCCTCGCGGTAGTTCTTGCGCGGCAGGTCGGTGATCGTCCCATCGGTGGTGACCATGACCCCGATGGTAGCGTGCTCCTTAATGACCTTTTGGGTGCCGATGGTCGCCGCCTCCGAAAACGGAATGTCGTGATCGAACCACGGCGTCGTGACCATGCGCGCCGCACCTTCCTCGGTGGAGCCCACCGCGTCGGGCACCAAGTACCCTACGCAGTCCACGAGCCGTACCCGCGCTTTGACCGCTTCGTCAAACGTGACCTCCACCGCTTCGTTCGGCACGAATTTCGGCTGTGTCGTCATGATGCTGCGCCCCGCGCCGCTTTGGGGCAGCTCGTCGATTACGCGGTTCTTCTCATATCCGTCCTCCATGTTCGGCAGCATGAGCAGCTCCGAAAAGCGCTTGATAAAGGTAGATTTTCCCGTGCGAACAGGCCCCACAACGCCGATGTAAATATCTCCCTGCGTGCGTTCTGCAATATCTTGATAAAGACGCGTTCTGTCCATACGATCCTCCCGCAGTTTTTTTCTTCGATTCACCCTATGCGTAGGCAAGGCAAAGTATGCTTCTACAAAATCTGTGGACTTTTTCGCAACGGTCGGTTACAATGGACATATGAATAAGATCCGTCGTTTCGCGGCGTACTACAAGCCGCACAAAAAGCTGTTTCTGTTGGACATCGGGTGCGCCACGCTGGTTTCCCTCGTCGATGTGGGCTTCCCGCTGCTGACCAACTACATTATGAAGGTTCTGTTTCCCCAAATCGAAGTGGCAGGCGTGGATATGCGCGGGCTGATCATCACGTTCGTGTCGCTTTTGGTCGCCGTGCTTGTGGCGTATGTGCTGCGCACCGTCATGCTCTATGTGGTCAACTACTGGGGGCATCTGCTGGGCGTGCGCATCGAAGCCGATATGCGGCGCGACATCTTCTCCCACATCCAAACGCTGTCCTTCAGCTTCTTCGACAAGACGCGCACGGGCAAGCTTTTGGCACGCGTCACCACCGACCTGTTCGAAATCACCGAATTGGCGCACCACGGCCCCGAAGACCTGCTCATCTCCACCTTTACCATCATTGGCGCGTTCATCGCCATGTTCTGCATCGAATGGCGCATTGCGCTGGCAATGGCTTGCGTGCTGCCCGTTTGCCTGCTCTTTGTGATGCGCACGCGCTACGCCATGCGCACCAACAGCAAAAAGGTCAAGGAGCAAATGGCGGACATCAACGCAGGCATCGAATCCTCCATCTCGGGCGCACGCGTTGCCAAGGCGTTTGCCAACGAAGAATACGAGATTGAAAAATTCCAAGAGGGCAACAACCGCTTCCTCCACGCCAAGGACAACTACTACAAAACCATGGCGCTGTTTAACAGCGGCACCGAGTTCTTCATTGCCCTGTTCAACGTCGTCGTGTTGGGCGTGGGCGGCGCGCTGCTCATCACCAAAAGCGGCTTCAGCTCCCTCACCTTCATCACCTTCATGCTGTACGTTTCAGCGTTCACCTCGCCGCTCAAGCGCTTCGCCTCCTTCTTCGAGCAGTATATGATGGGCATGGCGGGCTTCACGCGCTTTTTAGAGGTGATGGACACCAAGCCCGACATTGTGGATCGTCCCAACGCCACCGTGCTGGAAGTTGCAAAGGGCGACATCCATTTTGAACATGTCAGCTTTTCCTACGGCGCCGAAGGCAACGTGCTGCGCGACGTCGATCTTCTCATTCCGCACGGCAAAACCATTGCGCTGGTCGGCCCCTCCGGCGGCGGCAAAACCACCATGTGCCACCTGCTCATGCGCTTTTACGACGTGACCGACGGCCGCATCACCGTGGACGGCACGGATATTCGAGACTACACGCTGACGTCGCTGCGCCGTAACATCGGCATCGTGCAGCAGGATGTGTTCCTCTTTGCGGGAAACGTCTTGGACAACATTCGCTACGGCCGTTTGGACGCCACCGACGACGAAGTGGTGGATGCGGCAATCCGCGCCCACGTCCATCAGGAAATCCTGCAATTCCCCGACGGCTACCACACCGAAGTGGGCGAACGCGGCGTCAAGCTGTCGGGCGGGCAAAAGCAGCGCATCGCCATCGCACGGCTGTTCCTCAAGAATCCGCCCATCCTCATTTTGGACGAGGCAACCTCTGCGCTGGACACCATGACCGAAGCCGACATCCAAAAGAGCTTCGACGCCCTTTCCGAAGGCCGCACCACGCTGGTGATCGCACACCGCCTCTCCACCGTGCGCAACGCCGATGAGATCATCGTCATCGACGGCCACGCCATCAAGGAACGCGGCACGCACGCCGCACTTTTGGAAGCAAACGGTCTGTACGCCAACTTCTACCAAGCCACGCTCCAACAATAACCTTGCGGCTGCCCCTCACGGCAGCCCTTCGTTTACCCAAAGAATTATCGTTATTCGATAAATATTTGTTGACTTTCGCCTTATACTCTGTTAAGATATGGAAAACGGAGGTTGCCATGAAAAAGTTTTCTTTGATCGTTTCCTATGTATGCTGCATCGTTGGGTTTTGTGTGCTTGTGGCGGCGTGTTTCTATATGCCGCTGTACGCAAATGGGTTGTTCGACTTTCACGGCTGTGAGCGCGTCGCGTATCCGCTGCTGTTGGTGCTGCGCTACTTGGTACTGGCGCTGGTGGCGTTTGCAGACTTATGCCTGTTTTTGCTGTTGGAGGCCGTGCGCAAGGGGCAGGTGTTTACGCGGCGCAGCGTGCTGCTGCTAAAACTCATTTCCTATTCCGCCATTTTGACGGGGCTTTTGTTCCTTCCATTCGGGTTTTATCTGCCGCTTGCCTTCGCCTTGGTGTTCATTGGGCTGTTTTTGGGTATGGTGCTGCGCGTCGTGATGCAGGTGATTCGCAAGGGTGTCGAGCTGCAAGAAGAAAACGACGCGACGATCTGAGGTGCTGTGTATGATTACCGTTGATTTGGACGTCATGATGGCGCGGCGCAAGATGTCGCTGAACGAGTTGAGCGAACGCGTCGGCATCACCATCGCAAACCTTTCCATCCTCAAGAACAATCGCGCCAAGGCGATTCGTTTCTCCACGCTGAACGCCATTTGTGCGGCGCTGGATTGTGATGTTTCCGACATTCTCAAATATGAGCAGGAGGATTAACCATGGAACAACTTTCTTCCAATTTTGAGCCGCAGACGCCGCCCGCTTTGCAGGAAGAACGCCCGATGGGCAAGCCTATCCCGACCTTTCTGTTCGCGCTCGTTTGCCTTCTCATGGGCGTACTCTTTTGCGAGCTGCTTCCCATCGAGCGATATCCGCTGGGCTACGCGCTGTATGCCGCGCTGCTGTTTGGCGTGACGCTGCTGTTTGGCTATCTGCAGGGTGCGCGTCCGCGTGCGGGTGCGTACCTTGCCATGACGCTTGGGCTTGTTGTGGCGAGCTACTACCTCTTGAACGGTTGGAACGGGTACGACGTCATGGAGCTGTATCCCGTCTTCCTTGCGGACGCCGTATGCTATCTGTATTTCGTGCTGGCGCTGTTTTGTGAAACGCGGGGCAAGTCGTTCTTCCTTGATTTGGTGCGCGCCGTGTTCGTGTACCCGTTTCTCAACTTTCACAACCTGTTCACTACCCTGTTTACCCGCAAGAATCGCGGCAAGGGCTTTGGCAAAACGCTGCTGTTTTGCCTGATTGGGTTGGTTGGCGGGCTGATTTTGGTTGCCGTTGTCGCAAGCATTCTCTCCTACGACGCGCATTTTGCCGCGCTGCTGCCCGATCTTTCCTGCGACGACGCATGGCTGCATGTCTGCCGCATCCTGTTGGCAATTCCCATCGCAGCGCTGCTTTTTGGCGCGTTTCTTTCGTCGCTGCAAAACCGTCTGCCCCAATTCTCAAAGGCCGAGACGGCGGCGCAGGTCTCCGAGCGCGTGCGCATCCTGCCGCTGTATGTGTTTCTGATTCCCATCGTGGGGCTGTTGGCGGTGTACACGTTGTTCTTCGCTTCCCAATGGAGCTACTACATGAGCGCCTTCTCCCATGTGCTGCCTGCCGACTATTCTGCCGCGGAATACGCACGGGAAGGCTTCTTCCAGCTTTGCGTCGTTTCCGTCCTCAATGCGGCGGTGCTTTGCGCCATGCGCATCTTCTCCAAGAAGGGCAACGCGGCGCTTACGACGCTCACCCGCATCGCCGCCATCCTGCTGTCGCTGTTCACGCTGGTGCTGATTGCAACGGCGTTCTCCAAGATTCTGCTGTACATCGAACGATTCGATCTGACGCTGACGCGTGTGTATGTGACCATTATCCTCGGTGTGCTTACCGTCGGTTTTTTGACCATGGTTTTAGCGCTGCTGTTCCGCCGCGTCAAGGTCTTCCCCGTGATGGCGGCAGTCGTGGCGCTGCTGCTCTTGGTGACGCCCTTCGTGCGCATCAAAGCGCGCGTTGCCGCATACAACGTCGATGCCTACATCGAAAGTCAGCAAACCGAACGGGTGCCGCGTCAGATTGACGTGAAGTACTTTCCCAAGCTTGGGCGCGACGCGGTGCCGCAGGCGGTGCGGCTGTATCAAAGCGGCACACTCAGCGCGGCAAACAAAGAGCGGCTGCTGGATTATTTTTCCGATATGCAGAATGAACTGAACCGACGCGCAAAGGATGGCGTCTTTGCATACAGTGTGACGGATTGGCAAGCGCGGCAAGCGCTGTCTCAAATTGCCGACGACATTGCCGCCAACAACACGATTTGATTGGATTCTTGTTTCCCGCCTCCTAATCAAAGCCCCCGAAGCGCTTGACGGCGTTCGGGGGTTTTCTTGTCAGACGGTTTCTAAAACGGTTGGATCATTCAACTGCAGCGCGGGCAGCTCGGACAGATTGTGCAGCCCAAACTTGTGCAAAAAGGCGTCGGTGGTGGCATACAGCATGGGACGCCCGATCACGTCTTTTCTGCCCACTGCGTCGATGAGCCCAAGCCGCTGCAGCTGCGAGACCGCGTATTCGCAGCGCACGCCGCGCACCGCTTCGATTTCGGCACGGGTCACAGGCTGCCGATAGGCGACGACGGCAAGCGTTTCTAAGATGGATTGGGACACGCTGCGCTTTTGTTCGGGCTGCAGCAGCGCTTCGACGTAGTCCACATATGCACGGTTGGAAACGAGCTGCACGGTGTCGTCCGTGGCGAGCAGACACACGCCGCGTCCCTCGTCACGGTACGCGATTTCCATTTCGTACAGGAGCGTCTTGAGCGCAGGCTCGTCCAGCGCCAGCACGCGGGCAAGCTCGGTGATGGGAACCGCCTCCCCCGCTACAAACAGCAGACATTCAATGATGTTGGCGTTTTTCTTGTCCATCAGTCTTCCACCTCGTCCATATAGGTATACCCCGCATCGTCCTCATGCAGCGCACGCGGACGAATGTAGATTGGCGCGAACGTGGCGCCTTGCGTGATGCGAATTTCGCCATGCGCCAAAAGCTCTAACAGTGCCATAAAGGTCACGACCATCTCCATGCGCGTCGCCGTCGGCTCGAACAGCTCGTCGAAGCGCACGCGTCCCGCCTGCAGCCGATTGCGCAGGATGACCACACGGTCGCGCACGGTAAACGCGTCGGGACGCACGCGACGGGTCGCATCCTGCTTGGGCTCCGTTGCGTCCGCACGTTCCAGCATGGCGACAAACGCCGAAAACAGGCTGTCCGCCGTCGCATTGGACAATTCGATCTTTTGCGGCGGCAAGGGGACGTCCTCGGGCAAGCGGGCAAAGCTCTTTTTGGCTTCTTCAAATCGTTCGTGCAGCGATGCGCTTGCCTGCTTGAACGCTTGGTATTCGCGGAGCTGTCGCAAAAGCTGTGCCTTTGGGTCTTCTTCGTCTTCTTCCAGAGCGGGCGGACGCGGTAAAAGGCTGCGCGACTTGATGAGCAGCAGTTGGGCGGCGACGGTCAAGAACGCGCTTGCCCGATCCAGGTCCAGCTCGGACAGGTCGTCCATTATGGCAAGATACTGCGCCGTGATTTGGGACACAAAAATGTCCTCGATGTTGACTTCTGCCTTCTCGATGAGATGCAGCAGAAGATCCAGCGGGCCGTCAAATTGTGCAAGCGATACGCGATACGCTTCCATCAGAACAGAATCCCAATCATGAGGGAATTGAGCCCGCTGATAACAGCCTGCGAGAGCAGCGACCACGGATAGAACGCAAACACCCGCATGAGAACCAACAGCCTCAACAGGATGAATTGCCCGTAGCGCCGCACGAACAGAAAGAACCGCAGCGGCAGAACGTGTGCAAATGCAAGCTCGAACAGCCGATACCCGTCCAGCGGATAGAACGGCAGCAGATTGAAAAAGGCAAGCGTGATGTTGATGACAATGCCGTAGACCAGCACATTCCAAAGCACGTCGGATTGCAGCCATGCCTGAGAATAGGTGCACATGAGCCAGAAGAACACGCAATAGAGGATGCAAAACAGCAATGCGAGCAAGAGATTCATCACGATGCCCGCCGACGAAACGAAGGCGTCGTCGCGCTTGCCGTGTTGGAAATTGGAGGAATTGACGGGCACGGGCTTTGCCCAGCCGAACCCCACCAAGAGCATACACAAAAACCCCATCAAATCGAGATGGGCAAACGGATTGAGCGTCATGCGTCCCAAATTGCGGGCAGTGGGATCGCCGCAGCGGTACGCCACATAGGCGTGCGCCCATTCGTGGCACGTCAAGCTCAACAGGATGACCGGCAGCGTACACGCCAACAGCAGCAGCATCCCTTTGGGGTCAGAAATCCATGCGCTGATATTCAATAACATGCCGATAGTATAATACAAAAGAGAGGGTTTTGCAAGCGTTCCCCCTCTCCTTTGCCCAGAAAATCACATTCACATTCTTCACATTCTCGCCTATCCGCCGTAAAACTGCAGCAGAATCCGCTTTAGGATGTCTCCAAAGCCGTTGGAGCGAACCGCCGCATTGGGATACAGGGCAACCTCATACAGCACCGTGCCGTCGGACGCCAAATAGCGCACCGACCCCACCGACAAATCGGGGTCCAGCGGCGGTGAAAGCACCGCGGGCAGGTCAAATTCCTCCGTGGGATCGCCGTCCGACTTGTTGAGCAGCAACGTCATAGAAGTGTGCGGCACCAAATCGACGGTTTCCACACTGCCGTCCTTCACCGGATACGCAAAGACGATGGGCACGCCGTCCTCCGAAATGGTGGTGAGCTTGAAGTTTGCATACGCCTCGTCGAGAAGCTCCGTCGCCGCCGCAAAGCGCGCTTTTGAAGATTTTGCGCCCACGACGGCGCACAGGTACGTCATGTCGCTTCTGGAACACGCAAGGATGGCGCAGTATCCATCCTCGTTGGAGCTGCCCGTCAGCAAGCCGAAGCAGCCCTGATAGTCCCGCAGCATCTTGTTCGCGCTGGTCAGCTCGGTGGTGCGCCCGTCCGCGTGCGCCATCGTAACCGTGTACAGGTTTGCATACTTGCAAAACGTGGGGCTGTTGACCGCCGCTTCCCCCAGCAAAAGCAGCTCACGGCAGGAGAATTGCGTGCCCGTTCCCAAATAGTCGGTCATGGTCTGCTCGACGCCGCAGGTGGACAGCAGCAGATTCATATTCTGCAGGAATACGTCCTCCGAACCGAATGCATGCTCCATCAGCGCACAGATTGCGTCGCCTGCCGAGATCATCACCGCCGCCATCAACAGCGAGCCGACGTCAATCTGCTCGCCGCGTTCCAAAAACGCCGTTGGCCCGCCGACATGGGCGGCGCGCTCCGATACGGTCAGGGTGGCGTCTTGGTCGATGAGCGCCTTGTCAAACGCCGTGCAGATAGTGAGAATGGCAGGCAGCTTGGAAAGCCCCGCAACGCCGAACCGCGTTTCCCCCTCCCGTTCGGAGAGAATCTTGTTGCTGTTGTACGGCGCAATGCTGTACGCTTGCACCTGCTCGTCAGGCTGGGCAATCGTTTGCAGCGGCGCAAGCACGAGCAGAACGCAAAGAACCTTCAATAACAGATTTCGCATAGTCGTCCCTCCACCGCACTGTATGCAGCCGTATGGCAGAAAAGACGTGCCGCACCAAACGGACGCCGCACACTTGGGCTAAAGGGGCTGCGCACGCATATGCTCTTGAGAGGTGGTGCAGATGAAAAAGATCAAACTGAGAGACTGGCTCCTGTTCGGCGCGGGGCTGATGGCGCTTTTGTCGCTGACAATCTCCGTGCGCGACGCCGCAAGCGACGAGACGCCTGCGTTTCGACAGGCCGCGCCCGTTTCCGTCCCCATCGTGATGTATCACAGCATTCTCAACGACCCTGCGGCAAGCGGCGCGTATGTGATTTCGCCCGATTTGTTTCGTTCCGATTTGCTCTATTTGAAGGAACATGGCTATACGACGGTGTTGACAAGCGATCTTGAGGCGTACGCGTATGACGGCGTGCCGCTGCCCGAAAAGCCCGTGCTTGTGACGCTGGACGACGGCTATTTGAACAACGCGACGTATGTGCTGCCCATCTTGGAAGAACTGGATATGAAGGCAATCATCTCCGTTGTGGGCGCATACAGCGAGCGGTACACCGACGAACCCGACCCGCGCCCGTCCTATGCCTATTTGACGTGGCAGGACATTGCGGCGCTTTCCGCCTCCGGTCATGTGGAGATCGGCAACCATACTTTTGCCATGCACCAAATCGGGGCAAGAAGGGGCTGCCAAAGAATGAAAGGAGAAAGCGCGGAAACGTATTGCAGCGTGCTGCGGGCAGATTTAGAGAAGCTGCAAACGGTTTTGGCCGAACAAGCGGGCGTTACGCCCATCGTGTTTGCATATCCGTATGGGTTATGCAGTGCGGAATGCGTGGATGTGTTAAAGGAACTGGGCATTTTGGCTGCGCTGACGTGTGAAGAAACGATCAACGCGCTGACGGGCGATCCCGAAGAGCTGTATCATTTGGGCAGATTCAACCGCCCCGCCGGCATCACGACGGAAGCGTTTATGAAGAGGGTGGGGATTGGGTGAGGGTTCGTTTGGGGGAACCGTGTAAAGGTTTTGGGGAAGGGGACAAAAGACGCCCATAAGTCATCCTGCGCCGTAGCGCCGGATGACAAAGGAAATGAAAAATGAAGAAATCAAGAAATAATGGCAATGGCGGCGCTGCCGCCATCATAGTTTGTAGCTTTTACACGCAAGCAACACCAAACCACGGGGTCATTCTGAGGTGCGAAGCGCCGAAGAATCTGTTTTGATCGTTCGAGATCCTTCGCTGAAGCTCAGGATGACAGATAGGTGTTTTTGCGTTTCCTTCGCCGAAAAACGTGTGCACGGGTGTTCCCGCAAAAGGTTGGTAGCGCCGCGTAGGCGTCATGAGGGCGCGGGCTCACCGAACAGCCGAAGCGAGCGCGTGACCTTTTGTGGAGAGGAGGCGCGACGGAGCGGGTGAGCAATGCGGATGAGGCGAAGCCGAGGGAGCCGTTGCGAACGAAGCGAAGTACATGGCGACGAGCGACGCGGCTTGCAACGGCAGAGGAATGGGCTTCTCGGAAGCTTCGCTTCCTGCGAAGCCGCCCCGTACCTTCACAGAGTCGCGTGAAGAACTCGCAATAATCCCAAATACCTTGTACACGGGTATCCCGATAAAAATGTCAACAAATTCGCTTGTTTCTGGCCACGCGGGGTCATTCTGAGGTGCGAAGCGCCGAAGAATCTCCCACTTGTACGCCAGATCCTTCGCTGAAGCTCAGGATGACAAAGGGGTGTTTTTGCGTTTTCATCCCCGAAAAGCGTGTACGTGGGTGTTCCCGCAAAAGGTTGGTAGCGCCGCGTAGGCGTCATGAGGGCGCGGGCTCACCGAACAGCCGAAGCGAGCGCGTGACCTTTTGTGGAGAGGAGGCGCGACGGATCGGGTGAGCAATGCGGATGAGGCGAAGCCGAGGGAGCCTTTGCGAACGAAGCGAAGTCCGCGCCGACGAGCCGCAGCTTCGAGTCCCTCTATGCAAAAACCCCCAAAACGGGGGTTTTGCATGGAGCAGGTAACGGGACTCCTTCGGTGCATTTCAGCCAACGTGCTTGCATTCCATGCTGCGCACATTGGCTTATGCACCTTCGCCGTCTGCTAAAATCGCCGCACTGTGGCGATTTTGCGGCAACACTACGTTTGCCGCCGCATCTTCGAGTCCCTCTATGCAAAAACCCCCAAAACGGGGGTTTTGCATGGAGCAGGT
>CAYRQM010000002.1:323-50590 GCA_964426415.1 uncultured Christensenella sp. | reverse complement strand
AACGGGACTCGAACCCGTGATTTCAGCTTGGAAGGCTAATGTGTTTCCACTACACTATACCTGCAATGGTGCGGACGAAGAGACTTGAACTCATACGCCTAAGGCACCGGAACCTAAATCCGGCGCGTCTGCCAATTCCGCCACGTCCGCAGATAAAAATGGTGACCCGTCGGGGATTCGAACCCCGGACACCTTGATTAAAAGTCAAGTGCTCTACCAACTGAGCTAACGGGTCATGGCTGGGGTGGCGCGATTTGAACGCACGAATGACGGAGTCAAAGTCCGTTGCCTTACCGCTTGGCTACACCCCAACGGTGCAAAGAGGACAAAGTCGAGCAATGCGCTGCTCGACCTTGAGAAACTGGGGTGGGTAGTGGGACTCGAACCCACGACCTCTAGAGCCACAATCTAGCATTCTAGCCAGCTGAACTATACCCACCATGCTTTCTCGCGTCGGAATGTGCTGCACCATGCGCGATACCCGACGGGCGAAACAGAATTGGCGCGCCTGCAGGGATTCGAACCCGGGACCTACGGCTTAGAAGGCCGTTGCTCTATCCTGCTGAGCTACAGGCGCATCACAGTTCCGAATTCATATTTTAACAGAGTGCATCCGTTCTGTCAATGCAAAAAACACGAAATTCGTATTATTTGCCACAGCATTTTTTGTACTTCTTGCCGCTTCCGCACGGACACGGATCGTTTCTGCCCACCGTCGGCGCCGCCACATAGATCATCTCGCTGCGATATTGCTTGGTCAGCTCTTTGCGTTCCGCCTCGGAAAGCACCTGCTCCCATTCTGGCAAATTGAAGAGCCAGTCGGCTTTTGCCTTGTGCATATTGTGGTATAGCTTGCGAAAATCGAACTTGAGCGCGACGTCGCTGTCTTCGGTTAAGGATTCCAAATCCAGCTCGCCGTCGGCAAAGCTGGTGTTTGCGCCGTCCAAGAAGCCCGTGAACGTGGCGGCGTCCATATCGAATTGCGCTGCCAACTCGGACAGCTTGCCCGCGAATACCGTTTCGGAATTTTGCAGTATTTTCTTGTAGTTCGCCTTCTCCATCTCGAAGTAGACGCCCCAGAACTGATTGTATTCCTCCTGCGTGCGCTGCGCCTGTGCAACGCTCAACCATGTGCTGTAAAGACTCATATCATTCTCCTTTTTTCAAACCCTGTTATTGTAAAACATACGACGCCGCAATGCAAGCTTTATTTTGCAGTGTCTTATGAAGATCGTTGTTCCAAAGCAGCAGTGCGCCCTCCCCCGTGTCTTCATAGTAGCGCTTGCGGTAGCCCTGCTGCGTAAAGTCGAATTTCGCGTACATCGCCTGCGCGACGGCGTTCGTTTCGCGCACCTCCAACGTCATTTTGCAGGCGTCAAAGTCGTATGCCGTCTGCATCGCCGCGTACAAAAGCTGCTTGCCAAAGCCCTTTCCGCGAAACTGCGGGTCGATGGCGATGTTGGTGATGTGCGCTTCGTCAAACAGCACCCACATGCCGCAATAGCCGATGATGGCGTCGTCCTGCTCCATCACCAAGTAGTGCGCCACGCGGTTATGCAGCTCGCCCGTCAGCGACTGCTTTGACCACGGCGTGCGAAACGACTGCACCTCGATGCGATACACCGCCTCGATGTCTTTCTTTTCCATGGCGCGAATGATGCTCATGCGTTCCACATCCGTTCTGCCTGCGACAGCTTGCAATACAGGGGCGAAACCTGTTTCTGTCCCGTGCGATTGGCGGCAATGCGCACCACATCCGATGCATCGGGCAAAAGCGGGCAGTCCGTCGCCGTGCCGACCAAGATGCAGTCGGGCGGCAGCTCTGCCAAATAGGGTGCGATCACGCAGGCGTCCACCGCAGAAAGCACGGCGTCGCCGCAGTACACCGCGCCGTACCCGTTGCCGTTGCGTGCATCAATCAGCGCGCACACCGCCCGCGCATCGCTGCGATGCGGCTGTGCCAGCGTTTCTAATGCATTGACCGCCACCACGGGCTTTTGATGCGCCATGCCCAACGCGTTTGCCATGCAGACGCCGATGCGCACGCCCGTGAACGAGCCCGGCCCCACATCGACCGCAAATGCGTCCATGTCGGCGGTGGTCAGCCCAAGCGATTCCAACAGGGTTTGCGCGGCGGGCAGCACGGATTCCGCGTGGCGCAAGGTGGAATCGATGCGCACGCAGTGAATCTCTCCGTCTTGCCAAAGCGCCACGGATGCAATTTGGTCGGTTGTTTCAAAGCCCAAGATCTTCATGCAACAAAGCCTCATAGGCGGCGCCATGCGCCGTGATGCGGACGGTGCGCGGCTCTTCCGCGCTGCCCGAAATCTGCACATCCAACCGTTCACGCGGCAGACATGCGGGAACCAAATTTGCCCATTCCATTAGGATGAGCGCTTCTTCGGAGCAATAATCGGCAAACCCGATGGCGTACAGCTCGTCCTCGTCCGCAAGCCGATACGCATCGAAATGGTACAGCTTGGGAACGGTGGGATACTCCTGTACGATGGTAAAGGTGGGACTGGTGAGCCGTTCTACGCCCAAAGCGCGTCCGACGCCGCGTGCCAACACCGTCTTGCCCGCGCCCAAATCGCCGTACAGCGCCACAAAGCCGCCGTGCCGAAGCGCCGCGCCGATGCGTTCGCCCAACGCCAGCATGTCGGATTCGGTTTGGATCTGCAAACAGGCTTCCATCAGAACAGTCCCCGCTCCAAAAGCGATTGGGCAAAGCTGCCGAAGCGATCCTCCTCGATGGCGGTGCGGACGTCCTCCATCAAGCGCAGCGAGAACCGCAGGTTGTGCATGGACACGAGCTGCGCCGCCAGTATCTCGTTTGCCTTGATGAGATGGCGGATGTAGGCACGGGAAAAGTTTTGGCAGGCGTAGCAGTCGCAGCCTTCCTCGATGGGGCGATAGTCGTGTTCGAAGGTTTTGTTGCGCAGCATGACGCGGCCGTATCTTGTGAGCGCCAAGCCGTTGCGGGCGGCACGGGTCTGCAAGACGCAGTCGAACATATCGACGCCGCGCAGCGTGCCTTCCAACAGGCAGTCGGGGCTGCCGACGCCCATCAGATAGCGCGGCTTTTCTTTCGGCATATAGGGCATGATTGTTTCCAGCATGTCGTACATGACGGGCTTTGGCTCGCCCACGCTCAAGCCGCCGATGCCGTAGCCGATAAAATCCATGTCGGCAAGGGTCTTGGCGCTTTCTATCCGCAAATCGGGATAGACACAGCCCTGCACGATGCCAAACAGCGCTTGATCCGCGCGGGTGTGCGCCGCCTGACAGCGCGCCGCCCAACGGTGGGTGCGCTCCATTGCTTTGCGCGCATAGGTGTGGTCGGAGTTGGCGTTTGCACATTCGTCGAAGCACATGGCGATGTCCGCGCCCAGCGCTTGCTCGATTTCCATGACCTTTTCGGGCGTGAAGAAATGCTTGCTGCCGTCGATGTGGGAGCGGAACAGCACGCCGTCCTCTTGAATGTCGTTGATGCCCGCAAGGCTGAACACTTGAAACCCGCCGCTGTCGGTGAGGATGGGGCGATCCCAATGCATAAAGCGATGCAGCCCGCCCGCCTCCTCCACAAGCCGATGACCGGGGCGAAGATACAGGTGGTAGGTGTTGCTGAGGATGATTTGGGCGTTTACGTCCTTCAGGTCACGCGGCGTCATTGCCTTGACCGTGGCTTGCGTCCCCACGGGCATATAGATGGGCGTTTCGATGACGCCGTGCGGCGTCGTCAGCCGCCCGCGCCGTGCGCCGCTTTGCTTGCAGGTGTGCAGCAGTTCAAAGTGAAAAGGTTGTTCCATAATAGCCTCTATTCAATCAACATGGCGTCGCCAAAGGAGAAGAACCGATAGCGCGCTTCGACCGCGTGGCGGTAGACCGCCAGCATTTCTTCACGGGAGCAAAGCGCGGAAACCAGCATCAGCAGCGTGGATTCGGGCAAGTGGAAGTTGGTGATGAGCGCATCCACCGCCTTGAACCGATAGCCCGGTGTGATGAAGATGCTCGTCTCGCCCATGCCCGCGTGTACCACGCCGTCGTCGTCGGTGACCGTTTCCAGCGTGCGCGTGGACGTCGTGCCCACGCAGACGATGCGTCCGCCCGCCTGCCGCACCCGATTGATGGTTTGCGCCGCTTGCTCGGAGACCTCGTAATGCTCGCGGTGCATGTGATGCTCCTCGACGTTTTCGACGGAAACGGGACGGAACGTGCCCAAGCCGACGTGCAGCAGAATGTCCACCACCGTCACGCCCTTGTCGCGGATTTGCTGCAAAAGCGCCGGTGTGAAATGCAGCCCTGCCGTGGGCGCAGCCGCCGAACCGCGTACCGCCGCATAGACCGTTTGGTACCGCTCTTGGTCTTGAAGCCGCGTGGTGATGTACGGTGGAAGCGGCATTTGCCCTGCACGATCCAGCACTTCTTCGAAGATGCCGTCATACACAAGCCGTACCCGCTTGCCACCCTCGATGGGCAAATCGTCCTGCACCACGCACGCAAGCGAATCGGTGACGCGATAGAGATATCCCGCCTTTGCACGCTTTGCGGGCTTGCACAGGCATTCCCAATCGTCGCCCTCGATGCGCCGCAGCAGCAGAAATTCCATTGTGCCGCCCGTCTCCGCGCGCGTGCCCAAAAGCCGCGCCGGAATGACGCGGGTATTGTTGCGCACCAATACGTCGTTTGGATGCAGCTTTTCAAGAATGTCAGAAAACACGCCGTCTTCGATGGTGCGGTCGCTGCGGTGGTATGTCAAAAGCCGCGAATCGCTGCGCTCGGCGCAAGGCGTCTGTGCAATCAGCTCGTGCGGCAGGTCGTAATAAAAGTCACTTGTCTTCAATGGCGTCCCCCATTCCTTTCGTCGCACCCAATTATACAGAATTCCATCGTATAAATCAAGTGCAACCGCATCATTTTGGACATAGCGGAACACGCCGACGCATAAGGTGAACCAAACGCTCGGAGGTATCATCATGCAAGTCATCGTCATCTCAAAAAAGGCTTGGATCACCGTGCTCGTCGTGTTGGCGTTGGCAGCCGCAGCGATCCTGTGCATCGTGTTGATTGACGGCAAGAAAGCAAATCCGTCGGAGGCGGAACCGACCATGGCGGTGGTCGATTCCTATGAGCTGAACCCCATCCCCTATACGGCGCGAGAAATTCCGCTGTACAGCGTGCAAAGCGAACAGCCGCTGCTCGCCATCACCATTGACGCGGCTTGGGCGACCGATAAGACGGAGTTCATTTTGGACACGTTGGATCGGTACAACATCAAGGCGACGTTCTTTCTGTGCGGCGTGTGGGTGGAGGCGTATCCCGACTTTGTGCGGGAAATTGCGGCGCGTGGACACGAGATCGGCAACCATTCCCTCACCCACCCGCATATGAACAGCCAGTCCGCGTCGCAGATTACGCAGGAAGTGCAAAAGCTGGACGACGAGATTGAAACGCTGACGGGAAAGCGCTGTACGCTGTTCCGCGCCCCGTTCGGCGAATACAACGACACGGTCGTGAAGACCGTGCGCGGCATGGGCTATGAGGTTGTGCAATGGTCGATTGATACGGTGGACTGGAAGCCCGAACGCAGTGCGGAAACGATTCTGAACGCCGTCCTGCCCAAGCTCTCGAACGGCAGCATCATTTTGTGCCACAACAACGGCTACAAAATTGAAGAATACCTGCCCGCGCTGATCGAGACTGCGCTGGCGCAAGGCTATTCCTTCGTGACCGTTTCGGATTTGATTCCCGATACCGCGTACGCCATCGACAACAACGGCAGCGCGATCCCGGATACGGGCGCCTAATACACGACGCCGTCCACTGCGCCGACGCAGGCAAGCTGCACGGTTGCGGATGGAACGCCGTCGGCACGCTGCTCGGTGCCATAGAAAATCCAAACGGGCGTGAACAGATACCGCGTGCTGCTGTCTGCATCCGCGACGCAGGCATAGGTCAATTTCACATTGGTGACGGTGACGTTGGCGTCTTGAAGGGTGGACGCCAACGCTGCTTTCGCAGCAGAGAGAATCGCATCGAAGGACAGCAGCGACGCGTTTTCGCGCAGCACGGTGGTGGCACACTTTTGCGTGAAGGAGAATGCCAGCACCCCGCTGTCGTCGATGCAGATGCGCACACGACCGCCGTCCCACGCATTGGTTCCCAGCGCTGCGCCCGAAAGCGTATGCGTGCCGATGCGCGGCCGCAGCGTGATGCAGTAGCCGCACTCCGCGTCCGATGCATCCTTGCGGATTGCAACGGAATCCACGGCGTAGTCTACGCCCAAATCGCTGCAAATGCGCATGGCTTCCGCCATTGCCGCCTCGTAGGAAAGCGTGACGCCGCTTGCATCCCGCGCCGAAGACAAGACTTCTGCCTCGTTCCAATCGAAGGACTGCGGACAGAAGGTGATTTCTGATCCGTTCTCGGCTGCCACAAGCTGTAAAATGAATACGTTGCCGCGTACTGTGAAGCGGTAGGAAACGGCTTGCGACGTGAGCGTCGGCGTGACGGGTGCAAGGTTGTCCTTTGCTTCGGCAGCGGAACACGGATAGAACGTCGTGTTCTTGAGCAAGCTGTCTAAAACCTTGTTCAGATCGGCATCTGTGAGCTTGACGCTGCGCGCTTCAAAAACGGGATAATCAGCAGGCAGCGACGCGGTGACCGTCGCATCGAAGGAGATGCGCGTCGTTGCGTCGATTTGGGTGTTCTCTACGATGGTTTCCGGTACGATCAGAGCAGCGCTGTCCGTGGTTTCGACCACTTGCGCCGTTTCATTTGGGCTTGTCGCCGCAAGCGCCGTCTGTTGGGACGGTTGGCACGCCAAAACCGCCGCGATGACCAGTGTCAGCACGACGGCAATCGCTCCGGAAATGGAAATCGTTTTCATCGCTGCACCGCCAATCTTTTCTTTCTGCCGATGAGCATACCATGCAAATGTGTCCAAATTGCAGATAGTTGTAAAAGAACTTTTGACTATTCGGAAACGAAATGCGTCACAAAGGTCGTTTGCAATTTTGAAGACACAAAAAAAGCCGCCCGAAGACGGCTCCATGGGTGCGGGAATTATTTGATTTCGCAGGTTGCGCCGACTTCCTTGAAAGCGGCAACGAGCTTCTCGGCGTCTTCCTTGGAGATGCCTTCTTTGACAGCCTTGGGGGCGTTGTCAACGACTTCTTTGGCTTCCTTCAGGCCCAGACCGGTCTGCTCACGGACGACCTTGATGACCTTGATCTTCTCAGCGCCGATGTCCTTCAAAATGACGTCAAACTCGGTCTTCTCTTCGACTTCTTCTGCTGCTGCGGCGGGGCCTGCAACGGCGACTGCGGATGCGGCTGCGGATACGCCAAACTCTTCTTCGAGGGCTTTCACAAGCTCGCTCAGCTCCAATACGGACATTGCCTTGATGTCTGCAATCAGTTGTTCCTTATTCATTGTAATTCTCCTTAATAAATTTTTGGTTGGTACGGCTATGCCGTTTGGTGGTTATGCTTCCTGTGCGGGTGCTTCGGCAGGCGCTTCTGCAGCTGCAGGAACATCCTTTGCCTTTGCGATCTGGTCGAGCACGATTGCAAGACCGGAGATCGGGGACATCATGCTGCCCAACAAGCGCGCGATCAGGACTTCGCGTGCCGGCAGATCAGCAATCGCTTCGACTTCGGCTGCCGTGGACACGGTGCCTTCTACGATGCCGCCCTTGAATTCGCATTTCTTGGACTTCTTGATGAAGTTCTTGAGAACGCGCGCCGGTGCGACTGCGTCGTCGTAACCGAAAGCGAACGCGCTGGGGCCGTGCAGCATATCGTCAATCTTTGCGTCGATGCCTACGGATTCGCAAGCGCGACGGACGCAATGATTCTTGAGAACGACATACTCGATGCCCTCTTTGCGCATTTCGGTACGGAGATCGGTCACTTCGGCAACGGTCAGACCGCGATAGTCGAACAGAATGACAGATTTCGCCTTTTTGATTTTCTCGGCTACCTCTGCTACCTGCGCAGCTTTCGTTTCGATAATCTTTGCATTTGCCATGGTTGTACCTCCTTGTAGAATTGAAAAGTCCTCTCGCCGCATAGCAAGAGGACTGAAACAAATCGTTGTTTGAGTCTACCTCGGCAGGATTTACTCGCTTGCGCGACACCGGCTGTCTATGGCGACGGAACTTAACCTTTGACAGTTTACTACCTGTTCGCTTGCTTGTCAAGCAGAATCGCTGCGAACAGAAAATATATTATTTGTGACGCTGCACGACCGTGCCGTCATCCTTATGGATGGAGTCGGCGGGAACGACGCCGCGGACGCAGCTTGTGGGATAGACGCTGCTGTTGCGCCCGACGATGGTGCCGGGGTTCAGAACGGCGTTGCAGCCGATTTCGACATAGTCGCCAAGGCACGCGCCAAACTTTTTGCGCAGCGTGGGAAAAAGTTGTTCGCCGTCCTTTACCACCACAAGCGTTTTGTCGCTTTTGACGTTGGACGTGACGGCGCCTGCGCCCATGTGGCTCTTGTAGCCCAAGATGGAATCGCCCACATAGTTGTAGTGCGGCGTTTGAACGTTGTCGAACAGCAAAGCGTTTTTCAGCTCTGCGGAATTGCCGACGACGCAGTGTTTGCCGATGATGGCGCTGCCGCGAATGAATGCGCAGTGCCGCACCTCGGCGCCGTGGTCGATGATGCAGGGACCGTTGATGAACGCGCTTGGGTACACGATGGCGTCCTTGGCAATCCACACGGTTTCTGCGGGATGGGCAAACTCGTCTTTGGGGAGCGTCGCCCCCAAGCGGCAGATGAAATCGGACAGGTCGGAAAGCACCTCCCACGGGTAGGTCTTGCCTGCAAACAGTTCCTTGGCGATGGTATGCTCCAAATCGAGCAATTCGGAAATTTCTATCATGCTATTTCACCCGTACCAGATATCCGCGCTGCTGCATGGCGTCGATGATGTCGTCGACCTGCGCATTGCACATAGCAAACGTGGTTGCTTCCGCCATCACGCGCAAGACCGGCTCGGTGCCGCTGGCGCGAAGCAGCACGCGGCCATTGTCGCCCAAGCAAGCGGCAGCCGCATCCACCGCCGCCTGTACGCCGTCGTCCGCCAAGGTGCGTTCCTTGTCGGTGACGACCACGTTCTTGAGCACCTGCGGATACATCTTGACAGGCGCCGCAAGCGCGGACAGCTTGGTCTTTTTGTCCAAAATGACCTGCATCAGCTTGATGGCGGTCAGCACGCCGTCGCCTGTGTTGGCGTACTTAGAGAAGATGATGTGGCCGCTTTGCTCGCCGCCGATGGCGTGGCCGTTCTCGCGCATATTCTCGTAGACGTATTTGTCGCCCACGGCGGTTTTTTCGTATTGGATGCCCACCGCGTCCAGCGCCTTGTACAGCCCGAAGTTGGACATGACGGTGGTGACGATGGTGTTGTTTTTGAGCTTGTCGCGCTCCTTCATGTAGCATCCGTAGATGTACAGGATATGGTCGCCGTTGAGCACAGCGCCCGTTTCGTCCACCGCCAAGCAGCGGTCGGCGTCGCCGTCGAAGGCAAACCCGACGTCCAAATGCATCTCGTCGACCAAGCGCTGCAGCGATTCGATGTGGGTGGAGCCGCAGTCGCGGTTGACGTTGCAGCCGTCGGGCGCGTTGTGAATGACGAAGGTGTCGGCGCCCAGCGCGTCAAACACGCTCTTTGCAATTTGCCAAGTGCTGCCGTTCGCGCAGTCCAGCCCGATGCGCATGCCCTTATAGGACTGGGTCGCAAGGGAGATGAGATAGCCGATGTAGCGATTGCGTCCCGCCGCATAGTCGACCACCCTGCCGATGGCTTCGCGGGTGGCATACGGCGCTTCGGGAATTTCATGATCCAAATAGCGCTCGATCTCGGCAATGACGGCGTCTTCCATTTTTTCACCGTCTTGGTTGATGAGCTTGATGCCGTTGTCGTAGTAGATGTTGTGGCTGGCGGAAATCATGATGCCAAGGTCAAAATCTTCGACGCGGGTCACATAAGACACCGAAGGCGTGGTGGTGACGTGCAGCAGATAGACGTCCGCACCGGATGCGGTCAGTCCTGCGGTCAAGGCGTTTTCGAACATATAGCTGCTCAACCGCGTATCCTTGCCAATCACGACCTTTGCTTTGCGCGTGCGGCCGTAGTACCAGCCGAGAAAGCGTCCTACTTGGAACGCATGCTCCACCGTGAGTTTGACGTTGGCTTCCCCACGAAAGCCGTCCGTTCCAAAATACTTCGACATAGCATCCTCCAGTTTCTTTCAACGGTTACAAAGGTAGCATACTTCTTTTATGCTGTCAACCAACAGAATATGAATTTTGCAGAGAACTTCAGAAAAATCGCAGAATTTCACGGATGATGTTGTATTTGCACTTGTATTTGCCCACAACATCTTGTAAAATAGAGAAAAAGAGGTTGTGGAGGCTGCTATGCGACTGTATTGCACGGAAGAACTGCACGCGACGGGTGGAAACGGCACATTTCTGCTGGGACGCGCCGAGGAACAGCTCAAAGCTTTGACCCGCGACTATGCGAATTCGGTGCAGCTCATCTACCTCGATCCCCCGTTTCACACGGGCGATTCCTTCAAGCTCAAGATCGGACGCGGTAAGCAAGCCAAAACCGTCCTGCTTTACGACGACAATCTAACCGTATCGGAATACGTCGCGTGGATGCGCCGCATCCTGACCGCATGCCGCGTGCTGTTGAACGCAAGCGGGTCGATTTACCTGCACGTCGACTATCGCATGAGCGGCAAGATGCGCAGCCTTTTGGATGAAATTTTCGGTGAATCCAATTTCATGAACGAAATCATCTGGAGCTACAAGTCGGGCGGCCGCAGCACGCGCTACTATCCGCGCAAGCACGATACCATCCTCTTTTACCGCAAGAGCCGCGCCGTCTACTTCGACATTCGCGCCGTGGGCGTGCCGCGCGGAACGGAACGGCGCAACCACATGAAACGCTTTGTCGATGCAGATGGACGGGTCGGCTTCTCGATTCGTTCCAACGGAAAGCTCTACACCTATTACGAGGACGCGCTCGTCTTCCCGTCCGATGTTTGGACGGACATTGAGCATTTGCAGCAGCGGGACAGCGAACGCAACGGATACGCCACGCAAAAGCCAGAAGCGCTGCTGCGCCGCATCCTGTTGGCGTCCTCAAAAGAGGGCGATTTGGTCATGGATTTGTTTTCGGGCAGCGGCACAACGGCAACGGTTGCGGCAAAATGCAATCGCCGCTTTTTGACGGTGGACGCCAGTCCCGTCGCCATGTACATGCTGCGCAAGCGGCTCCTGTCCGTCAGCAGCGAACGCGACCTGTTCGACCAGTCCGAGCAGTCCTTTTCCCTCGTCTACCCGCCCGACAAGACGCCTTGCCGCGTAGACTGCGAGGTGGTCTTGCGCAAGGGCGTCTGCACGCTGAAGCTTCAAAACGCGGTCTTCGACGAAACGCCCATGCCGCTGGTGTATTGCGCCGTCGGCACCGTCCAGAAAAAGTGTTTCTGCGCCGTCGCCACCAACTGTGCGCCCAAGCTGCCTTTGACCCTCCCGCTGCCCGCCTCCAAAACACCCGTGCTGCAGGTGGTCAACGCGCTGGGGCAACAGGCGTTCTTCACCATCGACGCATAAGGCGATTCCATTCCCTCTCATGCAAAAACGGCCGCCCTTTCGGACGGTCGTTTTGGTTTGTGTCGTTATTTGAAGATGGTGCGCTTGCGCTTCATGGGGACAGCCGAACCTTCCAGCTCGGCAAGCTGCTCCAAAAGGCTGCGCTGTTGATCGGTCACGCGCTTGGGAATATCGACGTTCATGGTAACCAGCAGGTCGCCCTTCCCCGTCTGTTGCAGCCGCTGCACCCCCTGCTCCCGCAGGCGGAAGGTGGTGCCGTTTTGCGTGCCCGCGGGAATGGTCTGCTTGACCTGTCCCGAAAGGGTTGGCACGGTGATCTCGCCGCCCAGCACCGCGATGGTGTATGGGATGTTCATGTTGAGCAGCAGGTCGCTTCCGCGGCGGACAAAGCGCTCGTGCGCACGGACGGAGATGGTGACATACAGGTTGCCCCTCGGCCCGCTCTTGAAGCCCGCGTCGCCCTCGTTGCGCATGTTGATGGTCTGCCCGTCGTCGATGCCGGCAGGGATGCGCAGGGTAAGCCGCTTGGACTTGCGCACACGCCCGTTGCCGCGGCAGTCTGTACACGGCTCGGTGATGATCTTGCCTGTGCCCTTACACGCGGAACAGGGGCGCGTGACGTACGACGCGCCAAAGATGGTGTTCTGCTGCGTGCGCACCTGCCCCGTGCCCTTGCACGTTTGACAGCGCGACGGCTGTGTCCCGGGCTTTGCGCCCGAACCGCCGCAGGTTGCGCAGATCTCCTCGCGCATGACGTTGAACTCTTTTTCGACGCCAAACGCCGCTTCTTCGAAGCTGATGGTCATGTTGTATCGCAAATCGTCGCCCGCCATGGGCGCGTTGCGATTGGTCTGCGTTTGCTGTCCGAACCCGCCGAAAATCGTGCTGAAGATGTCGCCAAAGCCAAAGTCTGCGCCTTGGAACGGGTTTGCGCCGCCCGCAGCTTGGTCGAACGCGGCATGACCGAATTGGTCGTACTTCGCGCGTTTGTCCGCGTCGGACAAGACCTCATAGGCTTCATTCAGCTCTTTGAACTCGGCTTCTTTTTGCTTGTCGCCCGGATTCAAGTCGGGATGGCACGTTTTTGCTTTCTTGCGAAACGCGCTTTTAATCTCATCTGCCGAAGCGTTTTTGTCGACGCCCAACACTTCGTAGTAATCTTTCTTCTCTGCCACAACCATACCTCACAATCGGGCGAGCAAATGGCTCGCCCGACCTATTTTATTCTATGGAACGGGATTAGTCAACAACCTCGTAATCCGCGTCCACTACGTTGTCCTTCGGGGGCTGCTGCCCGTCGTTGGGCTGCGCGCCCGCAGACTGTTGCTGCTGCTGTTGCTGCTCCGCCTGTTGATAGATCTTGCCAAAGACGTCGTAACTCAACTGCGTGCATTTCTCGGTCTCTTCTTTTATCTTGGCGTCATCGGTGCCTTCGAGCGCCTTTTTGAGGTCTGCCACTGCCGATTCGACTTTGGACTTGTCGCCCGCGTCGATCTTGTCGCCAAGGTCGCGCAGCGTCTTTTCGGTGGTGTAGACCAGCTGATCCGCATGGTTGCGGGTTTCCGCCGCTTCCTTGCGTGCTTTGTCCTCATTGGCAAACCGCTCTGCTTCGGCAACCGCCTTCTTGATCTCGTCTTCGTTCAGATTGGTCGAAGCCGTGATGGTGACCTGCTGCTGATTGCCCGTGCCGAGATCCTTTGCGGAGACATGGACGATGCCGTTCGCGTCGATGTCGAAGGTGACTTCGATTTGCGGTACGCCGCGGGGTGCGGGCGCGATGCCTGCCAACTGGAACCTGCCAAGGCTCTTGTTGTACTGCGCCATTTCACGCTCGCCCTGCAGGACGTGCACTTCGACGCTGGTCTGTCCGTCCGCCGCCGTGGAGAAGATTTGGCTCTTTTTGGTGGGGATGGTGGTGTTGCGGTCGATCAGGCGGGTGAAGACGCCGCCCACGGTCTCGATGCCCAGCGACAACGGCGTGACATCCAGCAGCAGAACGTCTTTGACTTCGCCGCCCAGAACGCCGCCTTGGATCGCGGCGCCAACCGCCACGCACTCGTCGGGGTTGATGCCCTTGAAGGGCTCTTTGCCCGTGATGTTCTTGACCATATCCTGCACGGCGGGAATACGGGACGAACCGCCAACCAAGATGACCTTGTGGATGTCGGCGTTATTGAGCCCTGCATCCTGCATCGCCTTTTGCACGCAGACTCTGGTCTTGTCGACCAAGTCGGCGGTCAGCTCGTTGAACTTTGCACGGGTGATGGTGCAGTCCAGATGCAGCGGGCCGGACGGGCCCTGCGTGATGAACGGGATGTTCACGTTGCAGGTGGTCATGCCGGACAGCTCGATCTTTGCCTTTTCGGCTGCTTCTTTGAGACGCTGCAGCGCCATCTTGTCTTTGCGCAGGTCGATGCCGTTGTTGCGCAGGAAGTCGGATGCGATGTAGTCGATCAGACGCGCATCAAAGTCGTCGCCGCCCAGACGGTTGTTGCCCGCCGTTGCCAGCACTTCGAATACGCCGTCGCCGATCTCAAGGATGGAGACGTCGAACGTGCCGCCGCCCAAGTCGTAGACCAAAATCTTTTGGTTTGCTTCTTTATCGAGACCGTATGCCAATGCAGCCGCCGTCGGCTCGTTGATGATACGGAGGACTTCCAGACCCGCGATGCGGCCCGCGTCTTTTGTCGCCTGCCGTTGGCTGTCGGTGAAGTATGCCGGTACGGTGATGACCGCTTGGGTGACCGTTTCGCCCAAATAGGCTTCCGCGTCCTGCTTGAGCTTTTGCAGGATCATGGCGGAGATCTCTTGCGGCGTGTAATCCTTGCCGTCGATGGTCACTTTGTAGGAAGAGCCCATCTCACGCTTGATGGAAGAGACCGTGCGGTCGGGGTTGGTGATCGCCTGACGCTTTGCGATTGCGCCGACGAAACGTTCGCTGCCCTTAAAGGAGACGACGGACGGCGTGGTTCTGCTGCCTTCTGCGTTGGGGATGACGACGGGGTCGCCGCCCTCGAGAATTGCAACGCACGAATTGGTCGTGCCAAGGTCGATGCCGATAATTTTACTCATAGTTTGATTCCTCCAATGTTTCTGTTCGTTGTGATAGTTTATGCCAAACAAGTAGGGTTTACTTGCGGTCGTCTACTCGGAGACTTTGACCATGCTGTGACGCACGATCTTGTCTTTGACGGAATAGCCCTTTTGCAGAACGCCAACGACCATGCCGCTGTCCGTTCCTTCGACCGATTCCGTCATAACGGCGTTGTGCAGGTTGGGATCGAACGCGCCGTCGGCTTCGATCTCGGTGAGACCTTCTTTTTTGAGGATCTCGACCATCTTGCGGTGTACCAGCTTGACGCCTTCCGCCCAGCCGTCCGCCTTGGAATCGCTTTCGATCACGCGGTCGAAATCGTCCAGCACGGGCAGGATTGCGGTGATGCAGTCGCGCTTGCCCTCTTCGTAGCTGTCGGTACGCACGGACTGGTTGCGCTTGCGGTAATTCTCGAAATCGGCTTGGTTGCGCTGCAGCAGCGCGATCATGTCGTTGAGCTTCTTTTGCAGATCGTCGATGTGCGCTTTGACCTGATCCATCTCGGCTTGGGTCAAGCTGTACGTCGTTTGCGGCTCTGCCTCCGTCGTCTTATTCTTCTCGTCCTTTTCCACTGCGGGCGATGCGGGGTTCTTCTCGGGTGTTTCCTTTCCCGTTGTCTTCTGCTCGACCTGCTCGGTCTTGTTCTTCTTGGAAGCCAATGCTTACTCCTCCTTCAAAAACGATTGTAATACCAGCGTCAGATTGTCCTGCACGCCCTTGAGTACCGACAACACGCGGCTGTAATTCATCCGTGTGGGGCCGATCACGCCGAACGTGCCGACCTGTACGCCGTTCACACGGTAGCTTGCGGTGACGACGCTGCAATCCTGCAGACCTTCTTGCTCGTTCTCGGCGCCGATGGTGATGCTGAATTCCATCACGGACGCCTTCTTCATCAGGTGATACAGCGCGTCCTTTTCTTCGACCGTTGCCAAGAATGATTTAGCACGGTTGACGTCGCTGTATTCGGGGTAGCGCAGCATGTTCGTCGCGCCCGAAAGGGATAAGAGCCGTCTGTTCGCCTCGTCGTTCGCGTCGATTGCGTCGAAGATGCGCTTGAGAAACTGTGCGCGCCCGCACATTTCGTCGCCCAAATTATCTTTGAGGCGGCGCGGCACCTCGGACATTCTGCAGTTGTAGCAAAATTTGGTGATGATGCGGGAAATGCCAACCAGCTCGTCGGGCGTCATATCGGCAGGCACGTCGATGACCGCGTCCCGCGCCACACCCGAATCGGTTACCACCACCGCAAGCGCCTTGCCTTGGGTCAGCGGAACCAGCTGTACATGGCGCAAACGGTTGACCGCAAGATCCGGCATCAAGACCACCGCCGTGTAGTGTGTGATCTCGGACAGCGCCTGCGCCGTGGCGCGAAGCACCGTTTCGACGCCGTTGATGCGGCTTTGAAAATAGCCCTTCAGCACCTTGGCTTCGTCGTCCGAAAGCTGTGCGCGCTGCATCATTTGATCGACATACAGCCGATACGCCTTGTCGGACGGCACACGCCCCGCCGATGTGTGGGGCTGCTCCAAGTAGCCAAGCTCCTCCAAGTCTGCCATCTCGTTGCGAATCGTCGCGGGCGACCAAGTCACTTCCGGGTTTTGGCTGAGGGACTTGCTGCCCACAGGACTGGCGGACAAGATGTACTCGTCAATGATCGCCCGCAGAATCCGCAGCTTTCTTTGATCCAGTTCCATCTTCGTCCTCCTTTCTTTAGCACTCTTTGCTTTGGAGTGCTAACCTGTACGCTAAAAGTACCACTCCTGCACCGAATTGTCAAGCGAACAAAGCGGCGTGAATGTGAAATGAACGTGAACTGTGTTTTTTGCGTCAGAATCTTGTTTCTTCGGTGCAAATTGTTGCTAAGAAAGGAAATTGAAGATGGGTTTTGCGCGGAAATCGCGCAGCACGGCGTCCAAAACATCCATCCCGCGCGGCGTCAACCGCAAATACGACGGATCTTGAAAATCGAACAGCGCTTCGTTTTTGGTGATGGCTTCGGCGTACACATCGCACACATCGCAGTCGAATCGCTTGAAGAATGCGCCGCGATCCAGCCCGTCCGTCGTGCGCAGCCCCAGCATGACCGATTCAAACATCTGCTCGAAGGTGTTGACCACGATGCGTTCCGCCTGTGCCAATTTGCCCTGCTGCAATCTGCGGATGTACTGCGGGATGGAAGACGTATTTGCGAAGCGAACCCAATAGCCGCCCTCCTGCATGGACGAATGCGCGGCGACGCCGACGCCCAGATACGGCTCGTTGCGCCAATAGATTTGGTTGTGCGCACAGCGATAGCCGTCCTTTGCGAAGTTTGACACCTCGTAGCGATGATAGCCAAGCTGTTCCATCAGGGCGATGCCCGCGTCCTCCATATCTGCCACGGCGTCGGCGCTGGGCAGCGTTTCCCTGCCTGCCGTCACATCCCGATACAGGGGCGTTCCTTCCTCTAAAATGAGCGAATAAGCGGAAAGATGGGTGGGGTTTTGCGACGCGACGGTGCGGATGGCGTCCAGATATTGCGCTTGGGTTTGGGTGGGCAGACCGTGCATGAGGTCGACGTTGCGGTTGGTAAAGCCCGCGTCCTGCGCCCATTGCATCGTTTGGAGGTAATCAGAAAAGCTGTGGATGCGTCCGATGCGGCGCAGCAGATCGTCCTGCGTCGCCTGCAGCCCGATGGAGATGCGGTTGAACCCGTGGTCCCGGAGCTTTTTTAGCGCATCCGCGTGGGCGGTTTTGGGATTGCATTCAAAGGATATCTCAGCGTCTTCCTCCACGGGAAACGTCGCCCGCACGCCGTCCAAGATGCGGCAAAGGTCGTCTGCGGGCAGCGCGGTGGGCGTGCCGCCGCCAAAGAAAACGGAACGCACCCGTTCCGTGGGGAACTGGGCGCGCCGTAAAGTAAGCTCAGTAAGCACCGCATCGGCATACTGCGCCGCCGTTTCGTTCAACGGGACGCTGGTAAAGTCGCAATAGCGGCACTTTTGGATGCAGTATGGAATGTGAATGTACAGCCCGATCATCCGTTGATGCGCAGAACGCTCATGAACGCGTCGGACGGCACCGATACGGAACCGACTTGGCGCATCCGCTTTTTGCCCTCTTTTTGCTTTTCCAAAAGCTTTTTCTTGCGGGTGATGTCGCCGCCGTAGCACTTTGCCAAAACGTCCTTGCGGACGGCGCGCACCGTTTCACGGGCGATGACCTTGCTGCCGATGGCGGCTTGTACGGGAATCTCGAACTGCTGCCGCGGAATGACGTCGCGCAGCTTTTCGCAGACGGCGCGGCCCTTGCCATATGCGCGATCCTTATGCACGATGGTGGAAAGCGCGTCGCAGATTTCGCCGTTCAGCAAAAAATCCAAGCGTACCAAGTCGCTGCGCTCATAGCCGCACAGCTCGTAGTCGAAGGAGGCGTAGCCGCGGCTGCGGGACTTGAGGCTGTCGAAAAAGTCGTAGATGATCTCGTTCAGCGGCAGCGTATAGTGCAGATTGACGCGGTCGGCTTCGATGTATTGCATATCGTGGAACACGCCGCGATTGCTTTGACAAAGCTCCATGATGGTGCCCACATATTCGGACGGCGTCATGATGGTCGCCTTGACCACCGGCTCCTCCATGTAGGAAATCTCCGCAGGATTGGGCATGCTGGTGGGGTTGTCGATGCCGACTTCCTTGCCGTCCAGCGTGAACACGCGATAGGCGACGGACGGCGCCGTGGTGACCAGATCGAGATCGAACTCGCGTTCCAGTCGCTCGGTGACAATCTCCATGTGCAAAAGCCCCAAGAACCCGCAGCGGAACCCGTACCCCAGCGCCACGGACGTTTCCTGTTCGTAGATCAGCGAAGCGTCGTTGAGCTTGAGCTTATCGAGCGCTTCGTGCAGGTCGTCATAATGGGCGCCGTCGGCAGGATACACGCCGCAGTACACCATGGAATTGACGTGCTTATAGCCCGGAAGCGGCTTGTCGGCAGGATGATCCGCCGTGGTGATGGTGTCGCCCACCTTCGTTTCGGCGACGCTTTTGATGGAGGCGGCGATGTAGCCCACCTCCCCCGCGCTCAAGCAATCGACGGGCTTCCAAGAGGGTGCGAACACGCCCACCTCGGTGACGTCGAATTCGTTGCCGCTTGCCATGGATTTGATGCGCGTGCCGACGCGCACCTCGCCTTCAAAGATACGCACATAGGACAATGCGCCCTTATAGTTGTCGTAGATGCAGTCGAAAATGAGCGCTTTCAGCGGCGCCGAAATATCGCCCTTGGGTGCGGGAATCGTATCGACGATTTGACGCAGCACTTCGTCGACGTTGAGCCCCGTCTTTGCGGATACGCGGGGCGCATGCTCGGCAGGAATGCCGATGACGTCCTCGATCTCATGGATGACGCGATCGGGCTCGGCGCTGGGCAAATCGACCTTGTTGATGACGGGCAGCACTTCCAGCCCGTTGTCGATGGCAAGATAGACGTTGGCAAGCGTTTGCGCCTCGACGCCTTGGGTGGCGTCCACCACCAGCACCGCGCCTTCGCACGCGGCAAGCGCACGGGAGACTTCGTAATTGAAATCGACGTGGCCCGGCGTGTCGATGAGGTTGAACATATAGGTTTTGCCGTCCGTGTGGTGGTAAAACATCCGCACAGCCGACGCTTTGATGGTGATGCCGCGTTCGCGCTCAATGTCCATGGAGTCCAAAAGCTGTTCTTCCATGTCGCGCTTGGATACGGTATCGGTCAGCTCCATCATGCGATCCGCAAGGGTAGACTTGCCGTGATCGATATGCGCAATGATGGAGAAGTTGCGAATCAAGTTGAGATCGTATTCCATATGCCCTCCGATGCTGTATTATCATAACGTAACACTGGCAAAATTGCAAGCGCTATGATACAATGAATTTGGAGGTGAAAACATGAATTCGGAGATTGTGCAGCATTTACAGGCACGCGGCTTTCATTGCCACGTTTGTGCGACGGCAGCCCAAGCCAAACAGACCGTTTTGGACTTGATCGGCGACCGTTCGGTGGGCATCGGCGGTTCAAAATCCGTCAAGCAGCTTGGCATTGCAGATATCCTTTTGCAGCAGGGCAATCCGGTGTACTGGCACTGGCTTGCGGAACCGTCCAAAAAGCTCGAAGTGGAGCGCGCCGCCTTGCAGGCGCAGGTGTATCTTTGTTCCGCCAACGCCATCACCGAGGATGGGCGCATTGTGCAGATCGACGACACGGGCAACCGCGTCGCCGCCATGCTGTTCGGGCCGCCGCACCTGATTCTTTTGGTGGGCAAGAACAAGCTTTCGGGCAGCTTGGACGACGCCATCGCCCGCATCAAGCGGGAAGCGTGCCCCGAAAACGCCCGCCGTTTGGGGCTTTCGACGCCCTGCGCGCTGACGAACGTCTGCCGCGATTGCCGTCCGCCCGCCCGCATGTGCAACGCCACCGTCGTGTTGGAATACCCCTGCCGCACCCACGCGCAAATCGACATTGTGCTGTTAGACGAGCCGCTCGGTCTTTGAGCGGATCAACAAAAGCGCCATCCCACAATCGGGATGGCGTTGTTTGTTATTCGTCGGAATCGTCGTCGTCTTCTTCTTCGGTGAAGGAGAACAAGCCCTTCTTTTTCTTTTTCTTGGGCGGTTCGGGCTCTTCTTCGTATTCTTCTTCGTATCCGTCGTCCTCTTCCTCTTCGACGCCCAGCATCCGCTTGAAGAAGCCCTTCTTGCGCTTGGGCTTTTCTTGGTCGTCTTCTTCGTCGTCGTAGGCGGGAACGGGCGCCGGCGCAGGCGCGGCGGCATGCACCTTGGGCTGCGGCGCCGCTGCGGGTGCGGCTTGCACCTTGGGCTGTGCGGCAGGCTGTGTGCGCATCGGCGGCGCGATGGGCGCGGGCTGTGCCTTGGGCACGTCAATGGGCTGCGCCTTGGGCTGCGGACGCACGTCCAGCTCTTGGCGATTGCCGTTGATCATCTTCATGTAGTCGTTGAGGTAGCGTTGTACGTCCGCAAGGATGTCGTCCGCGTAGGCGCGTGCGCCGTTGCAGATGGCGTCTGCATTATCTTCGGATGCTTGCTGCAGCTCGGCGGCGCGGCGCGTGGATTCTTGGTAGACGGAGCTTTCGGAAACAAGCGCTTCGTATTCGGCGACGGCTTGCTGATAGACGTTTTCGGCTGCCTGCTGTGCCTGTTCATGCAGCTCGTCCGCTTCTTTTTGCGCGTTGGCAACCAACAGGTCGGCCTGTTCATTGGCGTCACGCAGCATGTTTTCCTTTTCGGCAATGATGCCGCTCGCTCTGCGAATGTCCTCCGGAATCGTGGACTTGAGATCTTCTAAAAATGCGTCCAACGCATCTGCGTCGATGATGCGGCGATTGCCGTTGCCCCCAAATTTCGGCTTCGGACTTTCGTCCACAAGCTGCTCAATCTTGGACATGATGCTGTAAATCTTCATTGTTTGAACACCGTTCATTGCCTTGCCAACCTTTCCCGTAGATAATCTATGTTGCAGGACGGTACCAAGCCCTCGATGGAGCCGCCCAATTCCCCAATCTCACGCACGCTGCTGCTGCTGAGGAAGGAGTGTGCGGGACTCGCCATGAAATACACGGTGCGAATCTCGCTTGAAAGATGCCGATTCACGGCGTCAATCTGAAACTCGTATTCGAAATCGGTGATCGCCCGCAAGCCGCGGATGATGTACCCTGCGCCGATCTCGGTGGCGTAGTTGACCAGCAACCCGCCAAAGAAGCCGGACTTGACGTTTTGCAGCTGCTCCGCCTCGATCACACGGTCGATCATGGCAAGGCGCTCCTGTATGCTGAAAACGGGCGATTTGCCATTGTTGTTCAGAACTGCCACGTACACCGTGTCAAAGAGCTTTGCGGCGCTTTTGAGAACGTCCAAATGCCCAACGGTGAACGGGTCGAAACTGCCCGGATACACGCCGATCTTCATGATGGTTCGATGCCCTCCAGCAGTGAAAAACTGCACGTTCCGTAGCGTTTGGTCTTGCGGATTGTGAACAACCCGTCTTCTGCCACAGGCGGACAGTCGGTGGCGTGCTCGAGCATTACCGTGCCGCCGCGCTTGACCATGCCGCGTGAAAACAGCGCGTGCGCCGCCTTTTGCGCCTGCCCCTCGTGGTAGGGTGCGTCCAGAAAAACGATGTCGAACGATGCGCCCTCCGCCGCAAGAAGTGCGATGGCGGTGAGGTAGTCGGCTTGCAGTATGCGCGTGGTACTCGTCAGACCCAATGCCGCTGCGTTGCGCGCAATGATGGCGGTGCAGGCGGGATTGCTGTCGTTCAATACGACGTGCGCCGCCCCCCGTGACGCCGCTTCCAAGCCCAAGTTGCCGCTGCCGGAAAACAGATCCAGCACCGTGCTGTAAGGGATGGCAAACTGCAGTGAGCCAAACGCCGCTTCTTTGACCCGATCCAGAGTCGGCCGCGTGTCAAGGCCCTGTAATGTTTCGAGCTTTCTGCCCCGTGCAGTACCCGCTACAATGCGAACCATGCATACCCCTACATCTTTGTTTGACTATCCCATTTTAACACCACCTGTTGCAAGATGCAAGGCTTTTTTGAACAAAGTGTGAATATTCTTTCGACAATTCTTGAACAGGCGTGTGTCTTGCTGCAAAATGGTTTGACAAGCGTTCCGATCAAGTGTATAACTAAACCGATTCTAAAACCGGAGGCGTTATTTGATGCGCAGTACCTATGCAGTCGTGCACCTATCCGCGCTCGATGCAAACATTCGTTTGGCAAAAGAAAAACTCAATCCCGCTACCAAGCTCCTTGCCGTCATCAAGGCAAACGCGTATGGTCACGGCATTGTTCCTGTGGGAACCTATTTGGATTCCAACGACGACGTGGCTGCCTTTGGCGTCGCGCTTTGTGAGGAGGGCGTTGCGCTGCGCGAAGCGGGCGTGCAAAAGCCAATCTTGATTTTGGGCACCACCGATGCGGAACACATGGCGGACGTCGTGCGCTTTGATCTGATGCCCACGGTCTATTCCGCCGTGCACGTCATCGCGCTCGAACAGGAAGCCGAACGGCAAAACAAGCCCGTTTGCGCCCATCTGAAAATTGATACGGGCATGCGCCGCATCGGCGTCATGGATCTTGACGCCCTGCAAGCGGTGTTGGACGCCTTTGACGCGTCCCCATCCGTCCTGCTTGCGGGCGTATTTACGCACTTCGCCAAGTCGGAAAGCGACGCATCCTTTACACAGCTGCAGGCGCAGCGCTTCGAGCAAGCACTGTCCGCACTGCGCGCACGTGGCTTTTCCCCCGTCGTCCATGCGGCAAACAGCGGCGCAATCTTAGATTTTCCGCAATATCAATATGACATGGTGCGGCTTGGCATTAGCCTGTACGGCTGCCATCCCGACGGCAATCGCACCGCGATGAGTGGGCTGACTCCCGCGCTCTCGTTGGTCTCGCACATTTCCAATCTGAAAACGCTGCCTGCGGGCGAGGGCGTCAGCTATGGGCTGCGCTACGTCACCACGCGGGAAACCCGCGTCGCCACCATCCCCATCGGGTACGGCGACGGCTACAAGCGTTGCCTCACCAACAAGGCAGACGTTTTGGTGCACGGCAGACGCTGCAAGCAAATTGGCACCATCTGCATGGATCAATGCATGATCGATGTGACGGATGTGCCCTATGTGCAGCTTGGCGATGCGGTGCTGCTGATTGGAAGCGTCGGCGCGCAGTCCATCACCGCCGATGAATTGGCGGACAAAGCCGAAACCATCTCCTACGAAATTTTGCTCTCCATCTCGGAGCGCGTCCCGCGGGTGTACGAAGTGTAACCAAACGCAAAGCAAATCAAAAACGACCGCCCATACACGGGCGGCCGTTATTTGTGATTGATTACTTGCTGCGGGTCTGTTCGATTTGCGCCTGTGCGGCTGCCAAGCGTGCGATGGGCACGCGGAACGGCGAGCAGGACACATAGGTCAGGCCGATCTTGTTGCAGAACGCGACGGACGAAGGATCGCCGCCATGTTCGCCGCAGATGCCCAGCGTGATGTTGGGACGCGTCTTCTTGCCAAGCGCAACCGCCATCTCCATCAGCTTGCCGACGCCTTCTTGGTCGAGGCGGGCGAACGGATCGGATTCGTAGATCTTGGTGTCGTAGTAGGCGGGGAGGAACTTGCCCGCGTCGTCACGGCTGAAGCCGAACGTCATTTGGGTCAGGTCGTTGGTGCCAAAGCAGAAGAATTCGGCGCTTTCGGCGATCTCATCGGCGGTGAGGCAAGCACGCGGAATCTCGATCATGGTGCCGACTTCGTATTTGAGTGCGATACCTGCCGCCTTGATCTCTTGATCGGCGACTTCGACCACGATGCTGCGCACGAACTTGAACTCTTTGTTGTCGCCCACCAACGGAATCATGATTTCGGGCATGAGCTTCCAATCGGGATGCTCTCTTTGCACGTTGATGGCAGCACGAATGACCGCTTTGGTCTGCATCTTGGCGATTTCGGGATAGGTGACCGTCAGACGGCAGCCGCGATGACCCATCATCGGGTTGAACTCATGCAGGCTTGCGATGATGTTTTTGATTTGTTCGACCGACTTGCCCTGCGTCTTTGCGAGCAGGCAAATGTCGGCTTCTTCGGTGGGAACGAACTCGTGCAGCGGCGGATCCAAGAAGCGGATGGTGACGGGGTTGCCTTCCAGCGCCTCGTACAGCGCTTCGAAATCGCCCTGCTGCATGGGAAGCAGCTTGTCCAACGCGGCTTCGCGCTCTTCTAAGGTGTCGGAGCAGATCATCTCGCGGATTGCCGCGATGCGCTCGCCGTCAAAGAACATATGCTCGGTGCGGCACAGCCCGATGCCCTCGGCGCCCAGCTCGCATGCCTTCTTGGCGTCGCGGGGCGTGTCGGCATTGGTGCGAACCTGCAGCCGTTTGAACTTGTCCGCCCAGCTCATGATGCGGCCAAACTCGCCCGCGATCTCGGCGTCCACGGTGGGGATGACGCCGTCGTAAATGCAGCCCGTCGAACCGTCGATGGAGAGCCAATCGCCCTCGTGGTAGGTTTTCCCTGCCAGCGTGAAGCGCTTGTTCTCTTCGTCCATGGCGATGGCGGAGCAGCCGGAAACGCAGCAGGTGCCCATCCCGCGGGCGACAACCGCCGCGTGGGACGTCATGCCGCCGCGCACGGTCAAAATGCCTTGCGCCGCCTTCATGCCCTCGATGTCTTCGGGAGAGGTTTCAAGACGCACCAGAACGACCTTCTCGCCGCGCGCCTTCCATGCCTTTGCGTCCTCTGCGGAGAAGACAATCTTGCCGCAGGCTGCGCCCGGAGAAGCTGCCAATGCACGACCCACCGGCGTTGACGCTTTGAGCGCCTTGGCGTCGAACTGGGGATGCAGCAGCGTGTCCAAGTTGCGCGGGTCGATCTTCATGATGGCTTCCTGCTCGGTGATCATGCCTTCGTCCACCAAATCGCAGGCAATCTTGAGCGCCGCTTTTGCGGTGCGCTTGCCGTTGCGTGTTTGGAGCATGTACAGCTTGCGGTCTTCGATGGTGAATTCCATGTCCTGCATATCGCGGTAGTGGGATTCGAGCTTGGCGCAGATTTCGTTGAACTGCGTGAAGACCTCGGGCATGACTTCCTGCATTTTGGCAATGGGCATCGGCGTGCGCACGCCTGCCACCACGTCTTCGCCCTGCGCGTTCATCAAGAACTCGCCCATGAGCTTCTTTTCGCCCGTGGCAGGATCGCGCGTGAACGCAACGCCCGTGCCGGACGTGTCGCCCATGTTGCCGAACGCCATCATCTGCACGTTGACTGCGGTACCCCAAGAGTACGGGATGTCGTTGTCGCGGCGATATACGTTGGCACGCGGGTTGTCCCAAGAACGGAACACCGCCTTGATTGCGTCAAACAGCTGCTCTTTGGGATCGTCGGGGAAATCTTGTCCGATTTTGCTCTTGTATTCTGCCTTGAACTGATTCGCCAGCTCTTTGAGGTCGGCTGCGGTCAGCTCGACGTCCTGCGTGACGCCCTTCGCCGCCTTCATGGCGTCGATCAGCACTTCGAAATACTTCTTGCCGACTTCCATGACGACGTCGGAGAACATTTGGATGAACCTGCGATAGCAGTCCCACGCCCAACGGGGATTGTTGGACTTTGCCGCGATGACCTCGACCACTTGCTCGTTGAGACCCAAGTTGAGGATCGTGTCCATCATGCCGGGCATCGAAGCGCGTGCGCCCGAACGAACGGACACCAGCAGCGGGTTCTCCATATCACCGAACTTTTTGCCGGTAATCGTTTCCATTTTTGCGATGTAGTCCATGATCTGCTCTTGGATCTCGGGGTTGATGGTGCAGCCGTCGTCATAATATTGGGTGCACGCCTCCGTCGAAATCGTGAAGCCCTGCGGAACGGGCATGCCGAGATTGGTCATTTCCGCCAAGTTGGCGCCCTTGCCGCCGAGCAGGTTGCGCATCGATGCGTTCCCTTCGCTGAACAGGTATACATACTTCTTTGCCACTGTATCATCCTCCTAATTTTTGTAACGATTTATTATAGCAGAATAATTGCCCCGTTGCAAGGGCAAAACCATCGAATCCACCCCGTTTTAGGAATATATATGATTGATATGCCGAACCGTGTGCAGTGCGCCCGCCGTTTCAAAGCTGGTGCAGCGTCCGCACAGCGCGGTCGTCGCCCAAGACTTCCTCGATTGTTGCCGTCAACAGCGCCAAAAGCTCTGCCCGCAGCGGTTCCTTGAGCACAATCTTTTGCAGCTCCTCATCCTCTAAAAGCAGCATCCGTCGCATCGCCTCAAGGGCAAGACGGGAAACGGGCTTGGTACCGTGGGGACACGCGGCGCACACGACGCCGCCCGCACGCGGCACAAAATACAGCACCGCATCGCTGCGCACGTCCCGATGGCACGAAGCGCAGGCGGTCAGCGACGGGCAATAGCCCAGCCGATCCAGATAGCGAATCAGAAACCCGCACAGCAAATCCTGCGGGACGCAATCGCCGTAAGCCAAATAGGAAAGCGTGTGGTACAGCAGCGAAAACAGCGGCGGATTGGGCGCGTCGTGCTCGATGGCGTTGCCGCAAAGCTGCGTCACGGCGGAGGCGATGAGAAAGCGGTCTACATCCTCTCGAATGGGATAAAAGCTCTCTTTGACGTCGCAGCCGTTGACGGTCGCCCGCTCGTTGCCCATATACAACTCAAATTCGCCGTACACGAACGGCTGTGCGCACGAAAGCAGCGGCGCGGTGGGCTTGCGGCAGTTGCGCGCCTTGCAGTCGACCCTGCCGTGTTCCAAGGTGAACAGCGTCAGGATGCGGTCGTTTTCTTTATAGTCCGTGTACCCCGTCACGATTGCGTTGGTGCATACTGTGGGCATCTTCCCTCGCGGCTCGATAGGCAAGGTAGTCCTCTGCCCTGCCTGATAAAAGAAACTGCTGCCATGCGGCTTGGATTGGATCGAACTGCTTCATGACAATAGTTTGCCCGAAACCATCCGCTGCGCACATGGCAAATCTTGTGCGTTACTCGTCGCGGTAGCCAAGCTCGTTGAGCATTTGCTGCCGATTGCGCCAATCCTCTTTGACTTTGATCCAAAGCTGCAGATTGACCCGCACGCCAAGCAGCCACTCGATGTCCTTGCGCGCTTCGATGCCGATGCGTTTGAGCATTTTGCCGCCCTTGCCGATGAGGATTCCCTTGTGGCTGTCCCGTTCGCAATAGATCGTCGCCCACACGTCCATCAGATCGCCCTCGGGACGCAGCTCCATGCGGTCGATTCCTACGCCGATGCCATGCGGCACTTCGTCGCGCAGCAGCAGAAGCGTTTTTTCGCGGATCATCTCGGCACAGATCACGCGCTCGGGTTGGTCGGTGACCATATCGTCGGGAAAATACTGCGGGCCTTCGGTCAAAAAGCCTTTCAGCAGCGTTTCCAGCTCGTCCACACCTGTCCCGTCACGAGCGGAGATTGCCAAAACGTGGGCGAACGTGCCGCCCGCCGCGATGGCTTCCCGCGCCTGCTGCATCTGTGCCGCGCTTGCGGATTCGCTCTTGTTGATGAGCACAAGTACGGGCGAACGGGCAGACTTGAGCCTGTCCATGATGGCGACGTCGCGTTCCCGCACGCCGTTGAGGGCGTCGACCATAAACAGGATGGCGTCCGTGTCGGCGGTGGACTCCTCCGCCACCTTTTGCATATACGCGCCAAGGCGATTCTTGGGTGTGGTCATGCCCGGCGTATCCAAGAAAATCATTTGGTAGCCGCTGCGCGTCAATACGCCCGTGATGCGGTTGCGCGTGGTTTGGGCGCGGTCGGTCACGATGGCGATTTTTTGTCCGACAAGCCGATTGAGCAGCGTGGATTTGCCCACGTTGGGACAGCCGATGATGCTAAAGAAGCCGCTTTGATACCCTGTCTCGTTCATGCAAGATCCTTTGGCCCAAACGAACAGGGCAGCAGGTCGGCAAGCGTGCGGGGATCGACCTTGGAAAGATCGACGTTGGCGCTGATGATGAGAAAATCTTTCTCGCAAAACTCTGCCATGACCTGTCTGCAAACGCCGCAGGGATAGGCAGGCTCCGTGCCCGTGCCGATGACCGCAATCGCCTCGAACGCGCGCACGCCGTCGAACAGCGCCTTGAAAAACGCGGTGCGCTCAGCACAGATCGTCGGTGTGAAGGATGCGTTTTCGATGTTGCAGCCTTGGTAGATCTTGCCGTCCTTTGTCAGCAGCGCCGCGCCCACGGCGTAATGCGAATACGGGCTGTACGAATGGCCACGCGCTTCCTTTGCGAGGTGCAACAGCTCTGTTTGTTTGATTTTGTCGATCATCTTCCCAGTCCCATCCCTTCTAATATTGCAGTTTGTCTTGCGCGCATTGCGCGTTCTTCCTCTTCGGTCATGTGGTCGTACCCCAACAGGTGCAGCACGCCATGTACCGTCAAAAAGGATAACTCACGGGCAAGCGAATGCCCATAGTCCGTTGCCTGCTCCGCTGCGCGTGCGTAGCAAATCATGATGTCGCCCAAGTAGCCGTCCGCCGAAAGCGGGTCGTCGCCCTCCCATGCGGGAAATGTCAGCACGTCGGTCACGCGGTCTACATGACGAAAATCGCGGTTGAGGGCTTGGATGCGTTCGGGCGAATCGACCAAGATGGACAGATCGCCCGTTTTGCCCTCATAGGACAACGCCGCTTCCGCCGCCGCCCGTATGCATGCCTGCTCGTCCGCCGTCAGCGTAACGGCATTTGCAAGTAAATCAACCACGGCTCGTCGCCTCCTCGCGGTGATGCTCGCTGCGCTCATACGCTTTGATGATGCGCGTGACCAGATCGTGGCGCACCACGTCTTTGCTGGTGAGCCGCACGATGGAAACGCCCTCGACGCCCTCCAAGATGCGCACCGCGTGCACCAGCCCGCTGGTTTTTTCTTTGGGCAGGTCGATTTGGGTCACGTCGCCCGTGACGACCACGCGGCTGCCCTCGCCAAAGCGGGTGAGGAACATTTTCATTTGCTCCATGGAGCAGTTTTGCGCCTCGTCCAAGATGATGAACGCATGGCTCAACGTCCTGCCGCGCATATATGCCAACGGCGCAACCTCGATGGCGCCGCGCTCCATGAGCTGTTTGTAGGTTTCCAGCCCGAAAAACTCCTGCAGCGCGTCGTAGAGCGGGCGCAGATACGGATCGACCTTGTTTTGCAGGTCGCCCGGCAAAAAGCCCAGCTTCTCGCCCGCTTCCACCGCGGGCCGCGTGAGGATGATGCGCTCGACGTCTTTGTTTTTGAACGCCAGCACCGCCATCGCCACCGCCAGATACGTTTTGCCCGTGCCGGCAGGTCCGACGCCGAACACCAGCTCGTGTTCCTTCAGCGCCGCGATGTATTTTTTCTGCCCAAGCGTTTTGCACTTGATTTGCTTGCCAAGGTTGGTCAGCGCGACCACGTCGCCCATGATGTCGGAAATGAGGTCTGCGTTGCCCTCCTTCGCCAAGTCGATGGCATAGCGGATGCGGCTGCGATTGATCGGCTCGCCGCGCCGCTGCATGTCCAACAGCTTTTGCAGCACCGTGTTGCAAAGGGCGACTTGCTCCTGCGTCCCCTCCATGCCGATGCCGTCGTTGTGGATGCGCAGCTTGACGCCCGTCTCCTCCTCGAAGATGCCGATATTCTCATAAAAGACCCCAAACACGCCGATGGAATCGTCCAACGACTCCAGCGTGATGCGCGCTGTGGCGCGGTCTTCGGTGCGTTCTTCACTCATAGGGATACTCCTTTGTGATTCCAATGGTTTCTTCCGCCGTGATGACGCACACGGCGACGCGTTCCGAACCGTAGGTGCGGATGGTGCGATAGACGTTGAGAATGGCGGCGTCCTTCGGAACGCTTTGTAGCGCCGTCGTTTCCGCCTTCATCAGCGCCAGCTCATCCGCTTCGTCGGCGGACAGGCTGCGGGTGACGCGCACCAGCTCTGTAACCGTTCCCGTTTCGACCTGCAAAGGGACGAATACGTCGGAGCAGGACGTGGTGTGGGCAATCTCGACGACGTAACGCTCGAACGGGATGCGGCTTGCAAACAGCGTGACGCCGTCGAACGATGCGCGCCGATACGGGACGCTTTGCGCGCCTTTTTCTTCGTCGGTGACGGCGTCCACGACCGTTTCCTGCGCCTCGTAGGAGATTGCCGCCTTGACGACGCCGTCTGCATGGGTCGTGTAGGGCGCGTTGTCCTTGAAAACGACCGTGCCCGACAGCAGCACGTCCCCAACCTGCACCCGCTGTCCCACCGCAACCAGCGCTTGCCCGCGCTTGAGCTGCACTGCGGTGATGACGCCGCTTTTGTCGGCAACAACGTCGGCAGGTATGGCGGAATCGACCCACGGTGACTGCAGCTTGGACTCCTGCACCGTGACGATGAGAAACACACCCTCTCGATGCAGCTCGACCCATGCGGCGCGTTCGATCCGTGCGGACAAATCGTTTGCCGCCGTAATCAACACCGCGCCCTCGGGACGGCGCCCCACCGAAAGGCCATGTTCGGCAAGCAGCGTTTCGATCGTTTCCTGCTCGATGCTCTCTAATCCTTCGTAGCGGATGAACCAGATGCGCTGCGACGCCAAATACAGCAGCAACAGCATCAGCGGCAACCCGATGAGTAGGAAATACCGCCGTCGCAGGCGGTTTTTGAGAAACGGCAGCCCGTGCTTTTCCAAGATGCGGATGCGCACACGAAAATCACGATGGAACCGATGTAACCGTGCAAAATCGCGTGCTGCCAAGCGGATGCAAATTTGTCTGTCGCCCGTGCGCCTGCTTTGCCGCACGCGTATGCCGCTTTGCGTCAATGTTTGCAGAAATCGGCCGAGCGCCAAACCATCAATTTGAATTATAACATATCCGCATAGAAATTGCCACATCAACTTTTGTCCTCGAATCGGATCGCCGTAATCGCCCCCGAGATGCGCGCTTCCGTCGTTGCAAGCGCCTCCAGCTCGAGCGTTTCGCCCTCGATGCACAGCACGCCCTGCGCCGTCAAAAATCGGATTGCGTCGCGTTCCAAGCACAGAATGCCGCGATGCTGTTCCACCAAAAGATCGGCGCGCCCGTGCAGCGTGATTTGCACCGCCGCGGCGTCCAAGTCCAACGGCAGCTCCAGCGCTTTCAGCAGGTTGATTCGTTTGCGCTTGTTCATACGAAAGCATATGCCAAATATGGTTCGTTTACGCAGCAAAAAGCGGAGGCCGTCGCCTCCGCACTTGGAATCGGGGATCAGAGAATGTACCAATGATAGGTGTGCGGCAGGGTCAGCGTGCCGATTGACTCCAAATATGCCGCAAGCAGATCTGCCGCCGCATATTCTTCCAGCGGCTCGAACGCGGTGGGCGTGGGCAGCGTAAAGCCCAAAAGCACCCGATCTTCGTAGGGCATCCACGTTTCGTCCAAGTAGGGCTTGAGCAGCGCGCCCGCCTCGCCCTCCTCGGCGACGAGCACCGTAAACACCGCATCTTCATTGACAACCGCGCCGGAGCTGTATTCAAGGTACCCCAGCAGGACGTTGGGATTGGAGGTGTTCAGAAGATAGTTGAGCCCATACAGCGAATAGACCGTATCGGCGTCGGAAACCGTCTTGGCGTAGTCGTACAGCCAAGCGGAAAGCTCTAAACCGCGCACCAACAGCAGCGAATAGGACGGTGTTTCCATTGTTTTGCTGCAAAGCGTGCGATACCGCAGTGTGCCCGATGAAAGCCCTTCCGTCGCAATGTATGGATACGCGATGGACAGCACATCCGGCGGCAAGTCCAGCTCGTTGTCGGCAATCCATTGCTGCGCCGCCCAAACCTGTGCGCAGTGGATCAGCTCCATCACGTCGGTCATTGCCGTTTCGTTGCGCGTGGTGCCGTGGAGCGCCTCGGAAACCTCGCAAAGCCGCGCATCCAACCGTTCCGCCAGCACGTTGGCATACGGCGTAAGCGCGGTATGCAGCGCTTCGTCCGCCGCATAATCGGACATGGCGACGGTCTTGCAGTCGAAATAGGGCGCGCCGCCGTCGTGCCGCACGGAAACGACCAAGTCGAGAATTTGCTGTGCCGAATCGGGAAGCGCCACAACGGGGATGTTGTCGCCCACGCGATTCTCGGCAAAGCGCATCCCGCTGCCCGTTCCATGGGCGGCAAGAACCAGATCGACCTCGGACGTTTGGGTCAAAAAAGCACGCACGGATTCGGACGACGTGCCTTGCACCCCCTCGTCCGATTCGATATTGCCGTGGTAAAGTGCGATGATGTAGTCGCATTGCTCCGCTTCGTCCAGCGTTTGTTCGATTTGGCGGTAGCAGGCGGACGCGTCGCCCAGCGCCGCCTCGTCCAAAGGCGCGGAAAGCGTGTCGCCCAAGATTCCGACGACGCCGACCCGCAAAACCGTGCCGTCTTGGCACGTCACGTCGAACACCGCATAGGGCAGCAAATCATTCCAGCGCGTCAGTGCCGTGTCAGAAACGGTGGGATAGTGTTTGACGATGTTGGTGCCAAGCACCTTTACGCCCGACTTGGTCAGTGCGTTGACCTCGTTGCGCATCAATACAGAATCGTAGGTCAAGACCTCGTCGCCCAGCAGGATGGCGTCATAGCCAAGATACTGAAACGCATGGGTCATGGGCCCAATCTTTTTGGTGGTGTAGGTCGTGTAATCGTCGGTGATGGCGCTGCCAAACAACGAACCGCCTGCGTCCAGCAGCAGCACGTTTTCATCCTCGGCGCGCACCTTGGAGACGTATGTTGCGATGTTTTGGATGGAGCAATCGATGCCGTCGGTGAGCGTGTCGCCGCTGTTCCAAACCGCGCCCGCAAGATCGCCCGTGACAATGAGCCGAAATTGGCTGCCCGCGTCGGGATACGCTGCGTCGTCGTTGACGATGCGGCGCATCAAAAGCGAAGCGTCATAGGCGGACAGCACGCCGTTTCCATCGAGATCCGCGCACAGACGCGCCTCGGCGTCGAGAAAGCGAATGCCCACCAAGTGCCGCATGAGCAGCACGCTGTCCGATGCGGTCAGGTAGCCGTCTCCGTCCAAGTCGCCCAAGCTGCGCGACGCAACTGCAACATTGCCCGCAGCCGACAACGTCAGCGCGAGCAAGAGCAGGACGGATAGCATTTTGCACAAGAACCGCTTCATAAAATGCGAAAAGGGTCGCAAAACACGACCCCTCGATTTCGGTTGGATCAGTCAACCTTCAGCCAGCCGGGAGACCATCCGCTGTCGATGGTGAGGGTGGCTTGCATGGACGGGATGGCGTTGTAGTTTTGCACATCGCCCGTAAACACGGCGGTGATGACGTAGGTGCCCACGGCGGAAGCGTCCACAAAGGGTTGTCCGTTGCAGTAGTACGCCACGGTAACGCCTGTCGGCAGCGTGCCCTTCACAACGATGGTGTGGTGCTCAATGGATTCTTCATCGCTGTCGTCGGCGCGGTTTTGCGTCTCGCTGGTGAAGGTGACGCCGGACATATCGTAGGTCGCCTTCTCGATGACCATGTTGCCCGACACCTTGCCCGAAATGATGTAGTCGGGATGGGTGAGCGTGGCTTCATAGGGATAGGCGCCCGCGTTCGTCTGCGTTGCGCTGTTCTCGCCCATGTTCAAAACGGGTGTGCAGGCGCTGTTGGTAAAGGACACTTGCAGCGTTCTCGGGGAACCGTCGTACACGAACGTTACGTTTTCGACGGAGAGCGTGCCCGGCACCACGAACGCCTGAATGCCCACGACGTAGCGCAGCAGTGCAGCCGCGTCTTGGGAGGAAATGGCGCCGTCCAGCGTGCAGTCCGCATTGTGGCGGCCCGCCTCCGTCCAGTCTGCCATGCCGACAGAAGCGCGCAGGATCGCGGTGGCGTCTGCGGATGTAATGACGCCGTCACAGTTGGTATCGCCCAACACCGGCAAAGGTTCTGCACTCGCAGCCCCGAAGGTGCCAAGCAGCATCAGAATCCCAAGCAAAAGCGCAAGGATGATGTTTCTTTTCATTGATAGCCTCCGTAAACAGATTCTCATTCGTATTATACGATAGATTGCGGTGAAAAGCAAGCATAGAAAAGGGGGATCGTTGCCGATCCCCCAACTTTGTCATTTTTCGACAGATTGTGCGGGCATTAATACATGCCGCCCATGCCTGCCGCACCCATGTCGGGCGCCGGGGCTTCGGGCTTCGGAATGTCTGCCACGATGCTTTCGGTGGTCAGCACCATCGCTGCCACGGAAGCCGCATTTTGCAGTGCGCAGCGGGCAACCTTTGTCGGATCGACGATGCCCTTCTCCTCCATCATGCCGTAGGTGTCGGTTGCCGCATCGTAGCCGTAGCCGACCTTCTTCTTGCGGCGAATGTTCTCGATGATGACGGAGCCTTCGACGCCCGCGTTCTTTGCGATCTGGCGAATCGGCTCTTCGAGTGCGCGCAGCACAATCTGGACGCCTGTCTTCTTGTCGCCCGTGAAGGTGGCTGCAAGCTTTGCAACGCGATCGTATGCGGAAAGCAGCGCGACGCCGCCGCCCGGGACGATGCCTTCTTCGACTGCCGCGCGGGTTGCCGCCAAAGCATCCTCCATGCGCATCTTGATTTCTTTCATTTCGACTTCGGTAGCCGCGCCGACTGCGATGACCGCTACGCCGCCCGCGAGCTTTGCAAGGCGCTCCTGCAGCTTTTCACGATCGTAATCGGACGTGGTTTCGTCGATTTGGGTGCGGATCGACTTGATGCGGGAAGCGACCATGGCGGGATCGCCTGCGCCTTCCACGATGACCGTGTTCTCTTTGTCGATCTTGACCTGCTTCGCTCTGCCAAGCTGCGAAAGCTGCGTCTCTTTGAGATCCATGCCCAGCTCGTCGCTGATGACTTCGCCGCCCGTAAGGATTGCGATGTCTTGCAGCATTGCCTTTCTTCTGTCGCCAAAGCCCGGCGCCTTTACCGCAACGCAGGTGAACGTGCCGCGCAGCTTGTTGATGACCAAGGTGGCAAGCGCTTCGCCCTCGACGTCGTCGGCGATGATGAGCAGCTTGCGTCCCTGCTGTGCGATTTGCTCCAGCAAGGGCAGAATCTCTTGGATGTTGCCAATTTTCTTTTCGGTAATCAGGATGAACGGATTATCCAGCACGGCTTCCATTTTGTCCATGTCGGTCGCCATGTACGCGGAGCAGTAGCCGCGGTCAAACTGCATCCCTTCGACGATGTTCAGCTCGGTCTTCATGGTCTTGCTTTCCTCGATGGTGATGACGCCGTCGTTGCCGACCTTCTCCATCGCGTCGGCAATCAGCTTGCCGACCTTCTCGTCGCTTGCAGAAATTGCCGCAACCTGCTCGATTGCCTGCTTGGACGTGACCGGTACGGACAGCTCTCTCAGCCCCGCAACGGCTTCGTCGACCGCCGCTTCGATGCCGCGCCGCACCCCCATCGGGTTGGCGCCCGCAGCTACGTTGCGCAGTCCTTCGTGTACCATCGCCTGCGCCAGCAGCGTCGCGGTGGTGGTGCCGTCGCCTGCCACGTCGTTGGTCTTGGTGGCGACTTCCTTGACGAGCTGTGCGCCCATGTTCTCGAACGCGTCTTCCAGCTCGATCTCTTTTGCGATGGTCACGCCGTCGTTGGTGATCAGCGGTGCGCCGAATTTCTTTTCAAGAACGACGTTGCGTCCCTTCGGCCCCAAGGTGATCTTGACGGTATCCGCAAGCTGATTCAGCCCGCTTTCCAATGCTTTTCTGGCGTCTTCGCCGTACTTAATTTGCTTTGCCATACTCGTTACCTCCGAATTATTCTACAATCGCAAGAATGTCGTTCTGCCGCAGGACGATGACTTCTTCGCCGTCCAGCTTGACTTCTGTTCCTGCGTACTTGGTGTATACGACCTTGTCGCCCGCTTTGACGACCATCTTGACGTCTTTGCCGTCTACCACGCCGCCGGGGCCAACCGAGATGACCTCTGCCATTTGCGGCTTCTCCTTGGCGCTGCTCGTCAGCAGGATGCCGCCCTTGGTGACTTCCTCGCTTTCGATGTTCTTGATGACCACACGATCAAATAACGGTTTCAATTTCATGATGTGTTTCCTCCTAATTATTTAGCACTCTTTTGGCTTGAGTGCTAACCATTACCCACATTATAGTACCCGTCCTATGGGAAGTCAATCACGAAAATGCAACGAAGTTGTGAAAACTGCCTCCCGAAATTCGCAATTTGGGCGCGCCGTTCTTGTGCTGCGCCTTCAAATCGGATATACTGTCACCATGATGAAACTATATCGCATCGGCGGGATGCATTGCGCCGCCTGTGCCGCCTCGGTGGAACGTGTGACGAAGCGGCTTCCCTTTGTAGAGAGCGCCCAAGTCAATCTGGTGACGGAGCGTTTGTCCGTGCGCGGCGACGCGATTGACGACGAAGCCATCTGCGACGCGGTGGCACGCGCAGGCTTTACCGCAGCGCCGTTTGTTCCCGTATCCGCCAAAAGCCGCACCGCCGAGAAGCGCCGCGTGCAGCATACGGAGCTTGTTCGCCTGCTGCTGTCTGCGTGCTTTGCCGTTCCGCTCATCTATCTTGCGATGGGCCCAATGCTGCATCTGCCGCTGCCGTTTGACCAAGAAGCCCACGCAACATGGTATGCGCTTTTGCAGCTTGGTTTGACCACTCCTATTCTGATTTTGGGGCGCGGATTCTTTGTGCGCGGCGTCAAGGCAGTCTTTTCGGGCGGCGCCAGCATGGACACGCTGATCGCCGTGGGCGTCGGTACCGCCGTGGTGTATTCCGTGGTGCAGACCGTCCGTCTGCTGCTTGGCGCAACGCACGGGATGCTCTATTACGAATCGGCAGGCATGATTTTGACGCTGGTCATGCTGGGCAAATACTTTGAAAGCCGCAGCATGGCGCGCACGACCCGCGCCATCGAAGAAATGGAAGCGCTGGCGCCCGAAACGGCAACCGTTCTGTTGGCAGACGGGACGGAAAAGCGCATCCCCGCCAACGAATTGCTCAAAGGCGACGTGGCGCTCGTTCGTCCCGGCGAACGGCTGCCCTCCGACGGCACGCTCCTCTCTGCCGCCGCTTCGGTCGATGAATCCATGTTGACGGGTGAAAGCCTGCCCGCAGAGAAGCGCTGCGGCGACGCGCTGTCGTGCGGCAGCATCGCGCAAGGTATCGCTTTTCAATACACCGTGGGCGATACGGGCGCCGAAACCCATCTTGGCCGCATGATCCGCATGGTGGAGGACGCGCAAAACGAGAAGGCGCCGATTGCACGGCTTGCCGACAAGGTGAGCCGCTACTTCGTGCCCACCATCCTTGGCATCGCGTTGGTGGGCGGCATCATTTGGGGCGTCCTAAAGGGATGGGACGATGCGATTCGCGTCGCCGTCTCGGTGCTGGTGATTGCCTGTCCCTGCGCGATGGGGCTTGCAACCCCGACCGCCATCATGGTGGGCACGGGGCAAGCCGCGAAGGATGGAATCTTATTCAAAAACGGCGCCGCGTTGGAAGCGTGCCACGGGCTGAAAACCATCGTGTTCGATAAGACGGGCACGCTGACCGAGGGCAAGCCGCAGGTGGTGCGCATCACGCCCATCAATATGGAAGAAACCGTATTTTTGCAGCAGTTTGCTTCTGCGGAACAGCCCAGCGAACACGTTGTCGCCCGCGCCATCTTGGACGCGGCGTCATTGCGCGGTCTGACGCTTTCTCCCTGCACCGCCTACACGGCAATCTCGGGGCTTGGCGCGCAAGCGGTGGTGGGCGGACGCACCTACCGCATGGGCAACCGTGCGCTGATGGCGCAGTACGGCGTTTCCGTCGCCGAGGAGCCGCCGTTTGACGGCACGCTGCTGTATCTTTCGGAGGGCGAACGGCTGCTTGGCTTTGTCGGCATTCGGGACACGATGCGCCCGCAGAGCAAATCCTTAATCGACGCGCTGCACGCACGCGGGCTGCAAACCGTTCTGCTGTCGGGCGATCGAAAAATTGCCGCAGACGCAGTGGGCAAAGCGTTGGGCGTGGACGAAGTATACGCCGAAATGCTGCCCGAACAAAAGCTCGAAACGATTGCCGCGTGGCGTGAGAAGGGCGCCGTGGCAATGGTGGGCGACGGGGTGAACGATGCGCCTGCGCTTGCAAAGGCGGACGTGGGGTTTGCCGTTTCGACGGGCACGGATGTGGCGATGGAATCCGCCGACGTCGTGTTGACGGGCGGACGCATCGAACATGTGGCGACCGCATTGTGGATTTCGGACAAGACGCTGCGCGTGGTCAAACAAAACCTGTTTTGGGCGCTGTTCTACAACTGCATTTGCATTCCGTTGGCGCTGTCGGGGCTGCTCATGCCCGCATTTGGCGCGCTGGCGATGGGATTTTCCTCCGTCACGGTGGTGTCCAACGCGCTGCGGCTGCGATTCCTTTTGAAAAATCCGAAAAACACGCCCAAAAGTGCAAAATAACTCTTGCAAAGCTTTGGGTTGTGTGTTAAAATGAACTCCGTTCGTAACGTGGAGTTTTTCCACCGAGCAAATCTTACAGGGGGTGAAATGCTTTGGCAAACATCAAATCCGCAATTAAGCGTGCGAAGATCACCGAAGGCGAAAACCTGCGGAATCGTATGGACAAGTCTACCTACAGGACTGCCCTTCGCCGTTATGATGAAGCGCTGAAGGCTAACGATTCGGAAGCAGCGGAAAAGGCATACCTCGAAGCAGTCAAGACCATTGATCAGACTGCATCGAAGGGTGTCATTCACAAAAACGCTGCCGATCGTAAGAAGGCACAGTTGGCAAAAAAGCGCACTGCTGCGACCAACTGACCCCCGGCGATCAGACATCTTGCAAGTCCGCAAACGCGGGCTTGTTTTTTTGCGTCAGACCCGCTACAATAAGGACAGAATCGAGGCATGTATGGCGACAGACGGACTATCCTTGGCGGCGACCATCTATGAACTGCAAGCATTGGTGGGTGCGCGCATCGACAAAGTACAACAGCCGGACAAAGATTTGCTGCTCCTGCATTTGCACGGCGCGTCGTGCGGGCGGGTGAAGCTGTTGCTTTGCATCCATGCCGAAAACGGGCGGCTGCAGCTTACGCCGCACACCTACGAAAACCCCGTTTCCGCGCCCGCGTTTTGCATGCTGCTGCGCAAGCACCTGATCGGCTGCGCCGTGACGGAGCTGTATCAAATGGGGCTGGATCGCGTCGCCGTCTTTTCGCTGAAGGGCAAGGACGCGCTGCAGGACGAGGCGCAATGGAAGCTGGTGGTCGAGCTGATGGGCAAGCACGGCAACGTGTTTTTGCTGGACGGCGAGGGCCGCATCCAAGACTGCATGCGCCACTTTGGCGTGTCCGAGGACGCTGCGCGGATCTGTCTGCCCAACATACTCTACGAAAACCCGCCGGCCGAACAAAAGCTGCACCCTTTCTTTTCGACGCACGACGAGCTGTGCGCCGCCGCAAAAGGTCGTGCGCCCGCCCAATGGATGTGCGGCGCGCTGGACGGCGTTTCCAAGCTGTGCGCCCGCCAAATCGTCCGCGACGATACGCCGTATGCCGAAGGCATTTCCGCCATGCTCAATACGTTTTTGCAGCTTTCCCTGCACCTCTACGCGCCCAACGTGCTGCCCAATCAGGGCGTGCTGCCCTTTGCGCCGCAAAACGGCGTCGGGTTGCCGTTTGCCACCATGAGCGAGGCGCAGGACGCCTTCTATCGGATGCGGGACGCGCAATCGCTTCTGACCAAGCAGCGTACCGCGCTGCGGACGGTGTTGGAGCATGCCAAAAAGCGTGTGGCAAAGAAGCTGGAGCTATGCGTACAGCAGATTGGCGACGAAACGTCCTTGGAACGCGATCGGCTGTACGGCGAGCTGCTGACCGTCCAACGCGACGTGTCAAAAGGCGGTCGCGCCGAAGCGACGCTGCTCAATTATTATGCAGACCCGCCCGCCCCCGTCACCGTTCCTTTAGACCCGCGCTATTCCGTACAGGAGAACGCACAGCGCTATTTCAAGCGCTATCGAAAGGGCAAGGCGGCGCGTGCCTACGCGCTCGAGCAGCAGGGTTCCCTTGCCGATGAGCTGTCTTACTTAGAAGGCTTGCTGTTGGATGTGGAAGCATGCACCACGGGCGACGAGCTGCGCGAGATTGCGGACGAGCTGACCGCCGCGCACTATCTGCGCCCCACGCAGGGAAAGGCGCAAAAGCCGCAGCACAAGGCGAGCGTGCCTTTGCTCTATGAAGCGGCGGACGGGACGCGCATCTTTGTGGGCAAGAACAACCTGCAAAACGAGCGGCTGATTCGCAGCGCCGACGCGCAGTATGTTTGGCTCCACGCAAAGGACGTCCCCGCAAGCCATGTGGTGATTGCATCGGCATCGCCCTCACGGGAGACGTTGGCGCTTGCGGCAAGGATTGCAGCCGTCCACAGCAAGGCTGCCGCGTCCGCGCAGGTTCCCGTGGACTACACCCGCATCTGCGACGTGAAAAAGCCGTCCGGCGCAAAGCCCGGCTTTGTCAACTACTTTCACCAACACACCCTCTTTGTGACGCCGTCGCTTGAAGCGATTGCGCCCTATCGAAAGGACACGCCATGAACCTGTTGCTCGCATCCAACAATGCACACAAGGTCGCGGAGATCTGTGCGATTCTCGGTGACACCTTTTCCCATCCGAAGACGCTGAAAGAAGCGGGCGTCGTCTTTGAAGCCGTGGAGGATGGCGCCACCTTCCAAGAGAACGCGTGCAAGAAGGCGGAAGAAACCTTGGCGTATGTGGGCGCACGCTTTGACGCCGTTTTGGCGGACGACAGCGGGCTTGCCGTAGACGCCCTTTGCGGCGCGCCGGGCGTCCATTCTGCACGCTTTTCGGGCGAAGCGCACAACGACGCGCGCAACAACGCGTATCTGATGGAATGCCTGCAAGACGTGCCCGATGCGCAGCGCACCGCGCAGTTTTGCTGCTGTCTTGCGTTAGCGCGGCGCGGGCGTCCCACCGTTTGCGTGCTGGGCGTCGTCCATGGCAGCATCCTGCGTGCGCCCCGCGGCGAAAACGGATTTGGATACGATCCGTACTTTTGGTATGCACCACTCAAAAAGAGCTTTGCCGAGCTGACTGCCGACGAAAAGAACGCAATCAGCCATCGCCACAACGCGCTTTTGTTGCTGAAGGAGGCACTTCTTGACGAAGATCGCGGTCTTCTCTGATACCCACGGCAGCCTTGCGGCGCTGGACACGTTCTTGCCGCGGCTGGGCATGGTGGACGCCGTCTACCATTTGGGCGACTGCATCGACGACTCCGACGCCATCGCCATGCGGCTTTGCTGCGGCTGTGTCACCGTGCGCGGCAACTGTGACCCGTGGTCGAGTACGCCGTTGGAACGTGTGATTCCCATTTGCGGCAAGCGCATTCTGTTGCTGCACGGACATTTGGTCGGCGGCAGGCAATCGCTGCTCTATCTGGCGCAAAGCCGAAACGCCGACGCCGTGCTGTTTGGACATTCCCATGTGGCAAGCTTGGAACAGGCGGACGGCGTGCTGCTGCTCAATCCGGGCAGTCTCTCCCGCCCCCGCTCCATGGACGGCGCAAGCTGCGCGCTTTTGACGGTGACGGAAGCCGATTTGCACGCCGAGCTGTTGTTTGCACGAACGAAATAAGTTTAGAAACATTGTACAAAGGTTTTACAAATTCAACATACTTCCGCATTGACAACGGCGCAGAATAAAAGTAAACTGTTAGCGCAACGCATCGAGAGGGACTTCATTGATGAAACGATTTTTTACAGGCGCTTTTGCGCTTTTGTTGATATTTACATCCGCTTTTTTTATGGCGCCGAGCACGGCGCGTGCCGACGGATTTAACCTGTCCTCCATTTACGAACCTTACGCGCTTTTGGTGACGGCGGACAACCCTGCCGTCGCCTATGACGGCATTGAAAAGGGCGCCGATACCAAAATCTACCCTGCCAGCACCACCAAAATTCTCACCTGCATCGTGGCGTTGGAAAGCGGCAAGAGCTTGGACGAGTATGTGACCGTCTCCGCCAACGCGGTGGACTTTGGCTCCGGCAATTCGCTGATGGGGCTTTTGGAAGGCGACGAATTTACGCTGCGCGACCTTTTGTACGGTCTGATGCTGCCCAGCGGCAACGACGCCGCCATCGCCATTGCCGAGTTTATCGGCGGCGACGTGTCCACCTTTATGGAAACGATGAACGCCAAAGCGCAGTCGTTGGGCATGACGAGTACCCATTTTGTGACGCCCCACGGCAAGCAAAACGAGGAGCATTACACCACGGCGCGGGACATGGCGCGCTTGACCGCGTATGCGCTGAATGATTCGCCCTTCTCCGACGTGTTCCGCTCGATCGTCTCCACCAAGGAATACACCGCCTCCAGCGGTTCCCACGACCTCTATTTGTACAACACCAATCGGATGCTGTTTGACGCACCGGTCACCGACACGCTGCCCAATCCGATCTCCTGCCTGTATGCCGATTGCATCGGCGTCAAGACGGGCGACACCCGCTATGCAGGCAAGTGTCTGATCGCGGCTGCCTCGCGTGACGGCGTGACGATGATTGCCGTGCTGTACGGCGGTACATTGGACGACGCCGATTATGACAGCGGCGCCAGCGAAGGCCGCAACGACAAGTACAATGCGCGTCGGTTCCAAGACGCCGCCGCCATGTTCGACTATGCGTTCGGCAAGATGCAGCGCACCGTGACGGTACAGGATCTGATCGATTTGGGGCTGCCCGTCACCTTTGACATCACCATCCAAAACGCTTCGGAGAACGATTCCAACGGCGGTGTGCTCACCGTCAAAGCCGATCTTGACCCAAGCCGCACCGTGACCATGATGGAGCCCACCTACACCGGGATGCAATCGGCGCTTGCGTCCGACCCGTCCACGCTGTACGTCTGCTCCTATGCAAAGACGTCGGCAAGCATCGCCGATGGCGAGATGCTGGGAACCGTCACCTATTCGTATCAAGGCGCAACCATCTTGACCACGAACCTGCTTGCGACGCGCTCCGTATTGGAGGGCACGTCCTCTGCCGCCGTCGTCACGAACGCACCCCAAGGAACCGCGTCCAACCTGATTGCAATCGAAGGCTCGTCCGGTCTGGACAATTCCGCTTCCGAAGCGGCGGGCTCCTGCTTGGATTTCGGCAATATGACGACCACCGAAAAAGTCTGCACCATCCTGTTGCCGATTATCTTTTTGCTGCTGGTGCTGTGCCTTGTGATGTTCTTCATCTATCTGCGCGCCGAAGCGAAGCGCAGAAAGCGGGCTGCCGCGCGGCGTCGTGCGCAGCAAAAGCGACAACCGCCTCGCCAATAAGCCAATGAAACGAACTTGCCTCTGTCTCCTGCTTGTCCTTCTCTTGTTTTGCGGTGCTGCCACCTTTGCGGTACCGCAAACGACAGGATTCGACCTTGCGGGGCTGACAGAGGATTTTGTTCTTTTGGTCAATGCGGATGCGCCAACCGAAACGGTGTTGGGGCTTGAGAAGTGCGCGGACGACCCCTGTTATCCCGCCAGCACCACGAAGATACTCACCTGCATCCTTGCCTTGGAACGGGGCGATTTGGACGAATGGGTGAAGATTAGCGCCAACGCGGTGAAGCTTGGGAAATCCAGCTCCAAGATGGGCTTGGCGGTGGATGAACAGTATCGCCTGCGCGACCTGCTATACGGGCTGATGCTGCCCAGCGGCAACGACGCCGCCATCGCCATTGCAGAGCATTTGTGCGGCTCCGTCGAAGCGTTTGCCGACGCCATGAACGAGAAAGCCGCGTCCCTTGGCATGACGAACAGCCATTTTGTGAACCCGCACGGGCTGCACGACGAACAGCATACGACCACGGCGCGGGACATGGCGATTTTGAACGCCTTCGCACTGCAAAACGAAACGTTTTGCGAGATCGTCTCGACGGTGCAGTACAAGGCCGTCAGCAAGGATGGCCGCACGCTGAAGCTCAAGACCTCCAACCGTCTGCTGCGGGATCGCACAAGCCAAACCTTTACGCCAATCCCCTGCCTGTACGCGCCCTGTATCGGCGTCAAGACGGGCGACACCTTTTGGGCAGGCAAATGCGTCGTCGCCGCTGCACGCAAGAACAATACGACGTACATCGCCGTCCTGTTCCATGGCGAAAATGTGCCCCCCAACGCCACGCTCAAGGAGCAGGACGCCTACAACGCGCAGCGCTATTTGGATGCGATTGCCCTGTTTGAATACGCCTTTGCACACGACATGGTCACCGTGACCGTGGACGATCTTTTGGATCGCGCCCTCATCGACACCTATTCCGTATCGTTGGACCCTGCCAAAGACGGGCTGCTTGCCGCGCATTACACCATTGCATGGAACCCTGCGGATTCCGTCACGCTGCCGCGCTATCGTGCCGATGCGCTGCTGGTGGATCCGTTTCCTTCCTCCATGGTGGGCGTCACCTTCCGTTGGTATGAAAAGGCGTATCCCGCTATGGGCGAAGCGGTCATCACGTTTGAGGACGAACCGCTCTTTTCCGCAAAGCTGCAGCTTGCGGGCGTCGAGTTTGCCGTGACGCCCTCCCCCGTTCCCACCGCGACGCCGTCGCCCACCGTGACGCCCCCTGCAAGCGCTGCACCGTCTCCTTTGCCCACCGACGCACCCGCACGCTCGTTTTGGCAAACGCTCCTTGGCTGGTTTCGCTGCGCGCCCTACGCGTAAAACGGCAGCCCCAGCTTCTCGTGCGTCTTTGCCCCCGCAATCCCGTCCACGGTCAACCCGCTCGCCGCTTGGAAATTGCGCACGGCGCGCTGCGTCTTGCGTCCGAAGATGCCGTCCGCCTGCCCCGGTGAAAAGCCCTTCGCCTCCAACGCCTTTTGCAGCGCCAACACGTCGTCGCCGCGCAGATACGGCGTCGTCAGTTTCAGCACGCGGCTGACCTGCTCAAAAAACGGCGGTCTGCCATATCGGTGCCACCCTTTGAGCGCGCCCTTCACGACGCCAGCATCTCTGCCTTGCGCCTCGATGACCGTTTTGCCGTCATCGATCACATAGCCGACGTGGTAGGCGCGCCCCGCGTCGTTGACGCGAAATACCATGTCGCCTGCACGCAAATCCTCCTGCTTGATGCGGGTACATTTACCCATCAAGCCGTTTGCCGACAGATCCGTCGGAATGAGCTTATTCGTCACAAAGAAGTAGGTGCCGAGCCCCGAGCAATCAAATGCGCGCAGCACGTCCCCATATCCTGCCGCCACCTGCTTTTGCCAATACGCGATGGCACGGTTCGCGTTCTTTGTGGATGTTTCCCTTTGCCGAATCCAGCGTGCCGTGACCGCTTCACCCTGTTGACCCTGTGCGCCCCACACATAAATGCTGTGGTTTTGCACTTGTTCTTCCAAATAGTCCAAAAATAATTGCAGCATATCATACCCTCCTTGGGTACAATATGCTGTCATTTGTAATCTTGTGAAAGCTGCTTACCTTGGCTTTTTGATCAGCTCGCCCGTCTTGAAGTAAACCCAGCGATAATACACGCAAAACGGGTCAATGAACTGATCATCCGGCGTAACGATGGACAAATGCAGATGCGGCGCCGCCGAATTGCCCGTGTTTCCCACCAAACCGATGGCCTGTCCCGCCTCGACGCGCTCGCCGCGCACCACCATTTGCGAATTCTTTATCATGTGGTAGTAGAAGTATGTATAGCCGTCATCGTCCACGATGCTGACGTAATAGCCGCCCTTAACGTGGACGCCCACAGAATCGACAACGCCGCCCGCACAGGCGTAGATGTTGATGCCGCGCGGCACGCGAATGTCCATGCCCGTATGCTTTCTTTGCCCGCCGTCACGGTTCTTCAGCCATGTGGTTTTGATCCTGCCGTACCATTTTTCGTCCAGCGGGAAGCACAGCGTGCGCACCTTTTCCGACGGCATGACAAACCCGGCTTCCTCCCGCGGCGTGCCGTCGTCTGCATAGATGGTGTTGAGATAGTAGTAGTTGTTCTTTGCCTCGAGCCATTTGGTCTCGTCATCCCCGTTCCAAGAAAGCTTGTCGAAGTCGGGATAGCCGATGGTGACCACGAGCGTGGAACCTTCTGTTTGCACCGCGCCGCACAGATGCTGCAGCAGCACATCGCAAAGATCCAAGCGATAGGTATAGTACAGCGCCGCCAACGTGCGCCATGGCAAGTCCAACGCCGTCTTAAAACGCACGCAATCGTATACGGGATAGAATGCCTGCAAGTAGGTGCAAAGGTCTGCTTCGCACGCCGACACGCCCGCCAGCATCACATCGTTGGCAATCAGAAGCTTGTCGCGGTCGTTGACCAACCGCGGGTAGTTGGTGCAGCGAATCTTGGCGTCTTTCAGCGTCGAGGTGTCGAATACCACATTTTGCTGCAGGAACGCTTGAATCCGCGCTTCGATCTTTGCGTTGCCGACAGAACCCTCTGCGGCGGATGCAGAAAGTGCGTTACCAAGGAGCAGTACCGCAAGAAGAATCAGAAGGATGCGATTTTTGAGACGGCGGGCGCCCATCAGGAGTTGTTGACGGGCGGCTGCGTCGCGTACACATAGGGATAGGCGGGATCGGTGACGATGGAGTCCACCGTCCAGTTGTCGGTGTACGGGGTCGTCTCGGTGGAAATGGTATAGCTTGCGGGCACTTCGGGCAGGATCAGCTGGGACTTGATTGCCTGCGTGGCGGTATCGTCCTTGCTGCCCTTGCGAATCTCACAGATGGTGTCGTAGCAGATGTTGTAGAAGATCCAACGGGCATCGGGCACGGTAAGGCGGATGCAGGCGTGGGACGCTTTGGTGCCGAGCTTTTTGTAGGATTCGACCACGAGGGAATTGAGGTTGCGGTATTTGGAATACAGCACGGAATGGAAATAGGTGCGGCTGCGAATGAGCGACCAATACTGCGCGCTTTCGCCCGACACGTTGAAGAAGCCAAACCGAACCTTGCACGGCTGCATGGGCCATTCGCCCACGCGGGTTTCGCTGCCCGCCCTTGGGTCGCCCGTGGAGCAAAGCATGTAGCGCACAGGAACCGTGTATGCGCCCGTTTCATCCTTGGAGAACACCATGACCACCTGCCAATACAGGTCTACGATGATGCGATAGGTGTCGGGCGCCGGATACGCAACGGGGAAAAGGAAGGTTTCGTCGCTTTTGGGGTTGTTCTCGTCAAAGTCGGAGGACGCCCCGACCAGCTCTTCGAACGTCATGGCGACGGTGGGCGCATAGTAAGAAAACGGAATCTCCGTGGGAGCGGGAACAGGCGTCGGCTCGGGCGTCGGCGTAGGCGTCGGCGTAGGCGGCGGCGTGATGGGCGCTTCGGTGACCGTAAGAATCACGGAGGAAGAGCCCTTCTCAACAACAGGCGTGCCGGTGGCGGCAGCGGAAACATCCGCCGTCGGCGCGGACGGCGCAACGAAATTGCACGCCATGCAGCCCAGCAGCATCGCGGCGACCAAAACACAGATGGTGATACACTTGACGGATCTCATACGATATAAGCAATCTCCTATTAAAGCACCGATAGTTTACCATAGATCGCTCTTTTCGTAAAGCGATATTTGCGGGCAAATTGCAAAATCTTGTAAAACACGAACGCATATGAAAACAGCGCCGCCCGCAAAGGGGCGACGCAAGCGAGACAAAATTACGTTTTGGTGACAAACACATTGCTGCACTTTTGGCATGTGACGCGAATCTTGCCCTTGTTTTTGGGGGCGCGCATCATTTGCTTGCAGCGCGGGCAGCGGAAGAAGCGATACGTCTTGCGGTCTGCCATGTGCTGCTTCTTTGCCGCGAACCAGCGTTTGACCCGCTGCCGTTGGTAGAGGTAGCGCGTGTTCTCGGATTGGCGCTTATAGACCTTGCGGGAGAAGGCGCGGAAGAGGCAATAGCCCATGAGCAGAAGCGTGCAGCCATAGAACACGTAGTACAGGATGGCGAACACGATGGAATTGAGCGCGGACGCCAAGATGGTGAACACCAATGCAAGCGCAAACAGCACAAAGGTGACAATGTTCAGAAAACGGCAGAAATCGTCGGCGCCGTTGCGCCCCTGCATAAACCGATTGAAGCGATTACCCATTCAAAAAACCTCTTTTCAGTTGACACTCTGCGACCCGTTGCTTTGCGAGCCGCTGTCGTTTGAATACCCGTACGGAGAACTGAAGTAGCTGTTGCCCCACCCGCCAAGCAGCGACGAGCAGACACAGTTTGCCAGTGAAATGAACGCCAAGAACAACAAAAACATCGTGATAAGGCGTCCGAAGCGGAACCGAACCGTATAGCGCGGCCGCTGGCTGCCGCCCTGCCCGAACACGGAATCCCATCCGAACGGCGGTTCATCGGAATTGCCTTGACGGTCTGCACCCGTGTAGGAGCCGCCGTAGTAGCCCTGCCCCGTGCGCGTGTACGCCTGCCACGGATTCGTCGTCTGCGAATACCCCGCGTATGGATTGGACGATTGCGTGCGGTACGACGCCCGCTTGTCTGCCGTCTTGATTTGGTCGTATGCCACGTTGACGTCGTTCATCCGTTGGGCGGCATACGGGTCGTTCGGGTTGAGATCGGGGTGGTACTGCTTTGCGAGCTTGCGATACGCGATGCGGATCTCGTCGTCTGTGGCGGTTTCGGAAACGCCGAGAACAGTATAAGGATTCTTCGCCATCGGCGTCCCTCTTTCACATTATTTCATCAAGGTACATGGTACGCATTTTTTGCCTTCAAGTCAATGGGGTTCACAGGAATGTTGCATTTCTTTCAATCGGAATGCGAAAAATCGCACCCGTATGGATGGGTTTCGCCCGTTGCCGCCACAAAAGATGCAAAGAAAAACACACCCCTGTCCGTTTGACAAGGGTGTGTTGCGTGGAGAAGGGCACGAGTTTGATACAAAATGCACCCCCCAGAACGTTTCCCGTTTGTTCCGTTTGCTTTGTGCACACCCCTTATTGTTTGGACGATAGTATCTCCGATTGGCCGGGCAGGAGTATTTCGCCAACACCATTATATATGATGCGAACTCGCTGCTTTCTTGTGCCTTCAAAGGTCTCCGGCGAATAAACGATTATTCTTGAGATAAATTCTCTGATGATTTTTGCGGTAAGTTCAACCGATTCTTCGTACTGATGTGCTAAAGAAATCATATACGCGACATTTGCGGAGCTCTCTCTTACGGTGCAAATTTTCCTCTCAAATTCCTTTGTTTGAGCATTTAACTGTCTTTGCTCGTCCGCATATGAAACAAGCAATTTTCCAAACATCTCGTCAGCAATTTTACCAGTCAAGTTATCTTCATATAAGCTTTTTTGTATTTCGTCTATTCGTGACAATCGGTTGTGAACCTCGTGCATCTCGGCTTCTAATGCTTTTACCATTTTTTCGGATTCGCGTTTTGATTGTTTAAGGACTAACTGTGTAAATCGTTCTTCATCCTCTATTATGAATGTAATCAGCTTTTTGATGTGACCAAGTAAAAGCCGCTCAACAACGACATTCCGTATTTGATGTGCACTACATCCACCCTTAACCTTACGGTATGTAGCGCAGACAAAATGCTCTTTATTGTGAGGCCAGCCTTTTCCTCTTACCTGATACATCTTATTTCCGCAATCAGCGCAATATAGCATTCCAGAAAGCGGAGGCATTTCGCCAAGCGGAGTGGGTCTCCGCCGTCCATTCCTTATTGCTTGGACAATCGCGAATGTATCTGCTTCTACAATGGCTTCATGAGTGTTTTCAAAAATCAACCAATCATCTGGATTGTTCCATATCTTAATTTTACTCTTGTACGATTTCTTATGCGTTTTAAAGTTGACAGTATGACCAAGATACTCTGTTCGCGCAAGAATATCAGCTACTGTTCGCGCATGCCACGTATAAGGATTTTCGGGTTGTTTTGCTGGAGTATTGATACCTATATTATTTAGATGTGCCGTTGGGGATTCTATGCAATCTTGCTCCAGTTTACGTGAAATTTGTGTTGGGCCAAAACCGTCCATACACATTTTGTAAATCTGCCTG
>CAYRQM010000002.1:0-258 GCA_964426415.1 uncultured Christensenella sp. | reverse complement strand
CTTATTCTGAGGGTCTTTCAAATATCCATAAGGCGGATTAGTACATAGTGGTTTACCTGATTGCCCCTTTGCTTTGAAAACAGCACGGATTTTCTTGCTTGTGTCCTTCGCATACCATTCATTTATTATATTCAAAAAAGGTGTGAAGTCATTATCCTGACTGTCATTGCTGTCAACACCATTGCTGATGGCAATGAAACGTACTCCGGCTTCTGGGAAGATCACTTCCGTATAATAGCCAACACGTAAATAGTCCCT
>CAYRQM010000001.1:0-134834 GCA_964426415.1 uncultured Christensenella sp. | reverse complement strand
AAGGATCTCGCGTGTAAGCGGGAGATTCTTCCTTGCTTCGCTGCGTCAGAATGACCACACGGGGCGGAAAACACGCGGATTTGTTGACGCTTTTAGTGGGATACCCGTGTACAAGATGATTGGATACACTTGGAGTTCTTCATGCAACCCTGTGAAGGTACGGGTCGGCTTCGCAGGGAGCGCAGCGACTGAGAAGCCCATTCCGCTGTCGTTGCAAGCCGCGGCGCAGCAACCTAACGGGAGACAAGCGCGGTTGCGCGACGTCGGACGTTCGGTTTCGCAGGCACACGGACTTAGCGCGGCGCGTGCGTCGCGCCGTGTGCCGAGAAACCATACATCTGTCGAATGGAGCCGCGGGACGCGGCGAACATTCTCCTGCGTGAGCATGAGGAGCAAAGCGACGAACGACGCCTTGCGGCGTCGGAACAGCGCGGTTTTCCCCGCGCACTGGGAAATACCGTCGCTACTAATAAGCGAAGCGCTTCGGCGTGCGCAAAGCGCCGCCGAACGAATCGGCGGCGGAAGCCGCCATCATAGTTTGCAGCTTTTGCACGCAAGCAACACCAAACCGCGTTGTCATTCTGACGAAGCGTCAGCGAAGAAGAATCTCCCGCTTGCATGCGAGATCCTTCGGCTTTGCCTCAGGATGACAAACGGGCGGTGTTTCGTTCCCACCCCGATAAACGTGTACACGTCCCGAAAAACGTGTACGCGGGTCGCCCGCAGCGTGCGCGCAACACAAAACTCCCGCGCACGGGGCGCGGGAGTCGGGGTTGCGTTATGCGTTTTTGACGGTGGCGGGGGCGGCGGCAGGCGGCGTTTTACGCTTGCGGCCGGCGGGCAGCTTGGCAGGTTCGCCATCGCGCACCAGACGCGGCGGCGCCAGCTTGTTGATGGTATCCGCCGTGATCTCGCAGACCTTGACGTCCGTCTCGGAGGGGATGTCGTACATGACCTTCATCATGACGTCCTCCATGATGGCGCGAAGCCCTCTTGCGCCCGTCTTGCGGGCAATCGCCTTCTTGGCGACCTCTTTTAAGGCGTCGGGCGTAATGACCAGCTCGACCCCGTCCATCTCGAACAATCGCTGATACTGCCGGGTCAACGCGTTCTTCGGCTCGGTCAGAATTTGGATGAGCGCATCCTCGGTGAGGTTTTCGAGCGTCACAATGACGGGCACACGGCCGACAAATTCGGGAATCAAGCCGAACTTGAGCAGGTCTTCGGGCAGGATGTCCTTGAGAATGGTGCCGACGTCCTTTTCTTCGACTGCCTTGATCTCGGCGCCAAAGCCCATGAGCTTGGTGCCCGTGCGCTTTTGGATGATCTTTTCGATGCCCGTGAACGCGCCGCCCACGATGAACAGGATGTTCGTCGTGTCAATCTGGAGGCATTCCTGCTGGGGATGCTTGCGTCCGCCTTGGGGCGGCACATTCGCCACGGTGCCTTCCAAAATTTTGAGCAGCGCCTGCTGGACGCCTTCGCCCGACACGTCGCGGGTGATGGACACGTTTTCGCCCTTTCTGGCAATCTTGTCGACCTCGTCAATGTAAACGATGCCCGTTTGCGCCTTGGCGATGTCGTAGTCGGCGGCTTGGATGAGCTTGAGGAGGATGTTTTCCACATCGTCGCCCACATAGCCCGCCTCGGTCAGCGCGGTGGCGTCGGATACCGCAAAGGGGACGTCCAGAATCTTTGCCAAAGTTTGCGCCAGCATGGTCTTACCGCAGCCTGTGGGCCCCAGCATGATGATGTTGCTCTTTTGCAGCTCGACGTCGTCGTTCTTGTCCTTCGCCAAGCGAACGCGCTTGTAGTGGTTGTAAACCGCGACGGAAAGCGCACGCTTCGCGTCCGCTTGCCCGATCACGTACTGATCCAGTGCGGCTACGATTTCGTGGGGCTTCGGGATGTCGTCACGGGTGACGGGCTCCTTTTCCGAAGCGCCTTGCTGGTCGTAGCGCATATCTTCTTGTACGATTTCGCGGCACAGCTCGACACATTCGTTGCAAATGTACACGTTCGGCCCCGCGATGAGCTTGCGCACTTCACTGCGCTGCTTGCCGCAAAAGCTGCAACGAACCTTGTCGAAATTGTCTCTGTCCCTCGTCGTATTTGCCATAAATTATCTCCTTGGTGCGATGATCTCGTCGATGAGACCATACGCCTTTGCCTGTTCGGCGGTCATAAAGTTGTCTCGCTCGGTGTCCGCTTCGATGCGTTCGAGCGGCTGTCCCGTGCGTTTTGCCAAGATTTCGTTTAAGCGCTGCTTGATGCGCACGATTTGCTCGGCGTGGATGCGAATGTCGGTTGCCTGCCCTTGGGCGCCGCCGCTGGGCTGATGGATCATGATTTCGGCATTCTCCAACGCTCTGCGCTTGCCCTTTGCGCCTGCCGCAAGCAGGAACGCGCCCATGCTTGCCGCAAGCCCGACACAGATGGTGCTGACCTCGCATTTGATGTACTGCATCGTGTCGTAGATTGCCAGCCCTGCGCTGACGGAGCCGCCCGGACTGTTGATGTACAGGAAGACATCCTTGCCGGGATCCTCTGCTTCTAAGAACAGAAGCTGTGCGATGACGAGGTTTGCCACGTCGTCATCGATTGCGCCGCCCAAAAAGATGATGCGATCTTTTAAGAGGCGGGAGTATATGTCATATGAACGTTCGCCTTGGCCGGATTGCTCCACCACCATTGGAATCAGATTCATGCGTGCCTCCTTATCTGTAATATACCGATTGCTCCAAAACCGTTCCGAACCGCGGGAACGGCACGACAGGTTATGCTTCGGCTTCGACCGCAGAGTCTACGATGGCGGCAATCGCCTTTTCGACCACGATGCGATCCGCAAGGTATTCCCGATCGCCGTCGGAGAGCTGCGCCTTGAAGGTCTCGACGTCGGTGTCGGCGTTCTTGGCATAGTCCGCAATCTTCGCTTCGATCTCGTCGTCGCTCGCTTCGAATGCTTCGGCTTTTGCCACGGCGTCCAGCACCAGCTGCGCCTTGACGCGTGCTTTGGCTTCTTCGCGGTATTCTTCGCGCATCGCGTCGGTGGTGGTGCCCAGATATTGGCAGTAGGTGTCCATATCCAGCCCGCTGCCCTGCAAACGATACTGCAAATCACGCATCATGTAGTCAATCTGGCGTTCGACCATGCAGGCAGGAATCTCGACGGTTGCGTTGTCGCAAGCGCCCTGCAGTGCGGTGTTCTCGCGCAGGGTCTTGGCGTACTTCGCCTTTTCTTCGGTCATTTTGGCAAGCTTGTCAGCCTTCCATGCGTCGACCGTTTCGAATTCGCTGATGTCGCCGATCAGATCGTCGTTGACTTCGGGCAGCTCCTTGACCTGTACCGCTTTGACGGTGCAGGCAAAGACGGCTTCCTTGCCCGCAAGATGCTCGGCATGATAGTCGGTCGGGAAGGTGACGCGCACGTCGCGGCTTTCGCCCGCCTTGACGCCGACAAGCTGCTCTTCGAAGCCCGGAATGAACGTGTTGCTGCCCAGCACCAGCGTTTGTTCCTCTGCCGTGCCGCCGTCGAATTGGACGCCGTCCACGGAGCCGCTGTAATCGAGCAGCACGCGGTCGTCGTTCTCGGCTGCGCGATCCACGTCGACGAAACGCGCCTGCTTTTCGCGCTCTTCGTCCAAGGCCTTGTCTACGTCTGCGTCGGATACAGTATAGTCGGGTTTGGGCACTGCGATACCTTTGTATTCGCCCAGCGTCACGTCCGGCTTGAGCTGTACGACGGCGGTAAAGGTTACGCCGTCCTCCTCGCTGATGGTCAGGATGTCTACTTCGGGACGATCCACCGCGTACAGATCGTGTTCCTCTACGGCGGCGTCGTAGGCGTCGCCCCAGCTCAACTCGAACGCGTCCTCATAGAACACGCCTTCGCCGTAATGCTTCTCAATGACCTTGCGGGGCGCCTTGCCCTTGCGGAAGCCCTCTACATTGTAGTGAGAGGCATTCTTTTTATATGCTTCACGAAGCGCGTTTTGAAATACGGGCGCCTCGATCGTGATCGTCAGTTTTGCTTTGTTGCCTTCCAGAATCTCTAAGTTCGCCATGTTTCTTCTCCTTCATTAATAAGCGGCACATACTCCGCCAGTGTTGGATTACTATACCATACCCGTTCCATATTTGCAAGAACCGTTCTCAAATTCATTCCAATGTTGCAAATTGTTTGCAATGCTGTGCGATTCTATCCATAATATATGGTCGTGCGCCAATTCTGGAAAGTCGTGCGTGTCTGCTTGACCCCACGCAGTTTCTGTGGTAAGATAAAAAACTGAAATAATAGGAAAGTATGGGGAACGCATGGAACGCTATTGCTTGATTTGCAACCCAACCGCCAAGAGCGGTGCGGCGCAAAAGTCCATCGACGACGCGGTCGCCGCGCTTACCTTGGCAGGTGCAGACTTTGTCGTGCGGCGCACCGAATATATGGGTCACGCCACCGCGCTTGCCGCCGAAGCGATTGCCGAAGGGTTCGACTGCATCGTTGCCGTGGGCGGCGACGGAACCATTCGGGAGACGGCGCTGTCGGTCGTCCATACGGACAAGGTTTTGGGCATCATCCCCTGCGGCACGGGCAACGATTATGTGCGGCCGCTTGGCATTCCGCTTGCCGTGTCCGATGCGGTGGACACGCTGCTGCACGGCACGGATTTGACGGTGGACGCGGGACAAGCCAATGAGCAAATCTTCTTCAACGTGGCAGGGTTTGGGTTCGATGTGGACGTGCTGGACTACACCGAACAGTATAAGCCCATCTGCAAGGGCAACGGCAGCTTGGCGTATATCTTGGGCGTGCTGAAGGCGGTTTTTGGGCTGATGCTGCGCCCCTCCACCATCGCGTTTGAGGACGGAACCGTCGAGCAAAACGTCCTGCTTGCCGTCGCGGGCAACGGACAGTATTTCGGCGGTGGGATGCGCGTCACGCCCGAAGCCGACATGACCGACGGGCTGCTGGATCTGTGCATCGCCCACGACGTCACACGGCGCAAGCTTCTGCAGCTGTTGTCCAAGTTCATCAAGGGCGAGCACACGGCCCTGCCCTACATCACCTACCGCAAGGCGCGGCGAGTCTCCATCGTATGCGATCCCGTTTCGCGCATCGAAGTGGACGGCGAACGGATGCAAGGTACGCCCGTCGTCTTTCAAGTCCTTCCCAAAGCGATGCGCGTGCGCGTCCCCAACTCTGTTTTGAAAGGAGAACCATGAGCTCTTCTTGGCAGCGCTTCAAAGACTATATTCGTGCCAGCTCGGAAACCAAGCTGAACGTCGGAAAGATGACGGTATCGCGTCTTTCCATCTTTGGCGTTGCCGCCATGATTCTGCTCATCGCCGTCGCGGCGCTGGTCTTCTTGGTCTATGGCGATCAGGCAGCAAAGCTCGTCTACACCGAAACGAACGTCGCCGTGGGCTACAACTACCAGCTCAAGGACGACGTACTTTCCTACCGCACCGCCGCCGCGCTGGTCAAGCTGCGGGCAAGCGCCTCCGACAAGGTGGTCGCCACCTCCATGAGCGGCTCCGTCGAGGGCTTTGACGCCTCCGCCAACGTCACCATTCTGTACGCGGGCAGCGCGGTGCAGGTGCAGGGACACAACTACTTCTCCCTTTCGGGCGGCGACGTGATGGACGTGCGGGCGGGCAGCAGCTACGGCGCCGTCCTGTACGAAACCGATGCGGACGACCGCAACATCCTGCTGGTGCGCGCCGCCGCAAACGCCGACGGCTCCACCCCGACGGCAGGCGTCGTGCCGCTTGGCGCAAGCGACGTGATTGCGTTCGACTTTTTCACGGTCGGCGGCAAAGAGCTTTTGTGGGTGTCCACCGTCGACGTGGGGCAATTCACCGAAGAATCGCTGGTGCGTATCTACGACTGCACGACGGGCGGCACGCTGCTGTTCTACTCCGATCACTTTTACAACCAAACCATCTACGACGCCTACGTCTCCGAAAAATGCCTCTTTTTGGTGGGCACGCAGGACATCATCCGCTACGACCGCGAGGACGACGGCGGATTCTCCTCCGAGCGCTACCGCGTGCGCGTGTTCGGCACGACCATCGTCGATTTCGCTTACGGCAGCGGCGGCGCGTACTTCATCGAAATGCCCAACGTCACGGCGGGCGGCTCCTCGAACCTCTTACGCCTGCTCACCGTTTCGGAGGACGACGACACTTGGTCCACCATCATGCAGCTGTACATGCCGGCGCAGATTGTGGGCGCGTACCTGCAAAACAACGTCATCTATGTCTTTACCACCAATCGCTTCAACACCTACACCTATGCGGGTTCCAAGCGGTTGGACATCGAGCTTCGGTATCTGCCCACCGCCGTGCTGGAATACCAAGATTCCGCATTTCTGCTGTTCACCGATACCGCCTGCTACAAAACGATTTTGAACTAATCGAAAGGAGCGTCTATGGTCAGCGTACTCGTGCTTGTCGTTCTGGGTCTGTGCATCCTTGCGGGGTATTACCGTGGGGTGATTTACTCTGCGCTCAGCATTGGCATTACGGTCGTATCCTTCTTTCTTGCGCTGCTGATGGTGCCCGTCTTGGCGGGCGGCGTCAAGAGCAACGAATCCCTTTACGGCAGCATGCTGTACTATTTCGAAGGCTACGAATACATCAACGAAACCGCCGTCGAGCTGGTGCACGACCCCGCCTCCGACGTCTCCGACGAGGAGCTTGCGGTCATCGTGGAAAACGCCGATATGCCGCTGCCACTGGGTCGCGCCGTCACGCGCAACATCCAAAATCTCGCCTATGCCAAGGACGACATCGTGACGTTGGGCGACTATTTCAACCAAACCATTGTGGACGTCGTCATCAACATCCTGTCGCTGCTGGCGCTGTTCGTCCTGTTTCGCGTGCTGTTTGGGTTTATCCTGCGTACCGTCGATTATGCGTCCCGCGGGCTGCCCGTTTTACGGCGGTTCGATCCCCTGTTCTCCTGCGGGATCGGCTTTTTGCACGGCGTGCTGCTGCTGTACATCCTGTTTTTGGTTGCCCCGATCCTGTTGACCATCGATACCAAGCTCGGCGGCTATCTTGTCGATTCGCCCATCGGCGGGTTCTTCTATCGCATGAATCCGCTGCTGTGGATGATTCCGACTACATAATTATATTCATTATTTGAGATTGGGAGGAGTCACTTTGAAACACACGTTCCGCGGCGGCGTACACCCGCTGCAACAAATCCATGAGGGCAAGCCGCTTTCCCGCGACGCCGCAATCCGCTCCTATTTGGCGGATGTGGTGGTCATTCCGGTCGGCATGCACCTTGGCGCGCCCTCCACGCCCTGCGTGCAAAAGGGCGATCATGTCCTGACGGGGCAGCTGATTGCCACGCCCAACGGCGGGCTGGGCTGCGCCGTGCACGCGTCCGTCAGCGGTACCGTCACGGCGGTCGAGCCGCGCCAGCAGCTCAAGGGGCATCCCGAGCTTTGCATCGAAATCACCTCCGACGGGCTGGATGAATGGGCGCCGCTTTCGCCCAAGGGCACGTTGGAAACCGTCACGCCCCAAGACATTCTCGCCGCCGTCAAGGAAGCGGGCATTGTGGGCATGGGCGGCGCGGCGTTCCCGTCTGCGGTCAAGCTGAACGTCCCCGAAGGCAAGACTGCCGACGTGGTCATCTTGAACGGTGCGGAATGCGAGCCGTATCTGACCTGCGACCATCGCCTGATGCTCGAAGAACCGACTCGCGTCGTCAACGGCTTGCGGCTTCTGATGAAGGCGGCTTCCGTCAAGCGCGGCGTGATTGCCGTCGAAGAAAACAAGCCCGGCTGCATCGCGGCGCTGCGCACCGCCGTCGAAGGGCTTGACGGCGTTTCCGTATTGCCTCTGAAAACCAAGTACCCGCAGGGCGGTGAAAAGCAGCTCATCGAAGTGGTGACCGGCAAGCAGGTTCCGCAAAAGAAGCTGCCCATCGACGCGGGCGCGCTGGTGTTCAATGTAGAGACCGCCGCAGCCGTTGCGGACGCCGTTCTTTTGGGCAAGCCCTTGGTGGAGCGTATCACCACCGTCACGGGCGCGGTCAACCTGCCCGTCAACCTGCGGCTGCGCATCGGCACGCGCTACGCGGACGCCATCGCCCAAGCGGGCGGCTACAAGGGCGAACCGAAAAAGCTCATTTCGGGCGGCCCCATGACGGGCTTCTGCTGTGCGAACGACGCCGTTTCCGTCACGAAGGCGGGCGGCGGCATTCTGGTCTACGATGAAGCGATGGACAGCGCCGACGCCGAATCCGCCTGCATCCGCTGCGGTCGGTGCGTCTCCGTCTGCCCCATCCATCTGCGTCCCTACGCCGTCAAGTTTGACGTCGAGCGCAAGGACTGGACACGCGCCGAAAAGGACAATGCGATGGACTGCATCGCCTGCGGCGCCTGCTCCTACATCTGTCCTGCCAATCGGCATCTCACCGCGGCATGCAAGATCGCCAAAGAGATGATCGCGGCGAAGAATCGGAGGTAACCATGGGATTTCGTGTTTCACCCGCGCCGCATGTGCGCAGTCGGCGCACCACCCAAGCGGTCATGGGCACCGTGCTGTTGGCGCTGCTGCCCGTCTATGTCGCCGCGGCGTACTATTTCGGTTGGCGCGTCCTGTTTCTGACCGCGCTGTCCGTCGTCTCCTGCGTCGGCTTCGAAGCGTTGGCGCAATGGATTGCCAAGCGTCCCATCACCATCCGCGACCTTTCCGCCGTGGTGACGGGCGTCATCCTTTCGCTCAATCTTCCCGCCTCCGCCCCTTGGTGGATGGTGCTTGTCGGCGCCGCCGTCGCCATCCTGCTGGTCAAGCAGCTCTTTGGCGGGCTGGGCTGCAACTTTCTCAATCCCGCATTGGCTGCCCGCGCCGTGCTGTTGGCAAGCTGGCCAACCCGCATGACCGCGTTCACTTCACCCGTGTCGCGTTTCTTCCAAGCCGACGCCGTATCCTCCGCGACGGTGCTTGCCAAGGAGGGCGCCTATAACGCCTCCCTCTCGCAGCTGTTCTTTGGCGACATCCCCGGCTCCATGGGCGAGGTGTGCAAGCTGGCAATCTTGGTCGGGCTTGCGGTGCTGCTGCTTTCCGGCGTCATCACATGGGACGTGCCCGTGTCGTTCATCGGCTCGTTCATCGTGTTCGCGTTCCTGTTTGGGCTGGCAAAGGACGGGTTTACCAACCTGCCCGATATGCTGCTGCGTCCCGTGCTGTCCGGCGGCGTGCTGTTTGGGGCGGTCTTTATGGCAACCGACTATGTGACCAACCCCATGACGCGCAACGGACGGCTCATCTTTGGCGTCGGGTGCGGGCTGTTGGTGGCGGTCATCCGCTATTTCGGCAGCTACCCCGAGGGCGTGACCTACGCCATTCTCATTATGAACATCGCAACGCCGCTGATCGACCGTTGGGTCAAGCCGCGTGTCTACGGGGAGGTGAAATCCCATGCGTAACATTCTCAATCTTTGCTGGCGTCTTTTGGTGATTGCGTTGGTTGCGGGGCTTGCGTTGGGCGTCGTCCACGCCGTCACCGAGCAGCCGATTGCCAAGCAGGCGCTTGCCGCCGCCGAAGAAGCGCGCAAGACCGTCCTGCCCCAAGCCGCAGCCTTCGAGCCCAATGCGGACGAGACCGTGTATGTGGGGCGCGACGCTGCGGGCGCGGTCGTGGGCTTTGTGACGTCGGGCGAAACCAAGGGCTTTGGCGGCGTCATCGAAGTGACGGTGGGGCTGTCCGTTGACGGCACGATTACAGGCATTTCCGTGGGCGGCAGCGGCTTCAAAGAGACGGCAGGTCTTGGCGCCAAAACCAAGGACGCCGCGTTTACCGATCAGTTTATCGGAAAAAGCGACGAGCTGACCGCGGTCAAGCATGGCACGGCAAGCACCGACCAACAGATCGACGCCGTTTCGGGCGCCACCATCTCGTCGCGTGCCGTCACCAACGAGGTCAATGCGCTGACCGCCATTTTGACGGCGTTCCAAGCCGATTACGCAGGAGGAAAGTAACATGGAAAAGAAAAAGCTTTCATCCGTCTTTTTGAACGGCATCCTCACCGAGAACCCCACCTTCCGCCTTGTGCTGGGCACTTGCCCCACCATGGCGGTCACCACCAGCGCCATCAACGGCGTGGGCATGGGGCTTGCGGCGACGTTCGTGCTGCTTGGCAGCAATGTGGTCATCTCGCTGCTGCGCCGCTTCATCCCCGACAAAATCCGCATCCCCGCGTTCATCGTGGTCATTTGCACGTTCGTCACCATGGTACAAATGCTCATGCAGGCGTTTGTCCCGTCGCTGTACGACGCGCTGGGCATGTTCATTCCGCTGATCGTGGTCAACTGCATCATCTTGGCACGCGCCGAAGCGTTTGCCAGCAAAAACACCGTGCTGCTTTCCGCCGTGGACGGCGTCGGCATGGGGCTGGGCTTCACGCTTGCCATCACGCTGATGGGCGCCATCCGTGAATTGATCGGCAACGGTTCTCTCTTTGGGCTTTCCGTTTTGCCCGCATCCTACGAGCCCATGCTGCTGACCATCCTGCCTGCGGGCGGGTTCATCGTGTTCGGACTGCTGCTGTGGTGCATGAACCTCATCACCGCCAAGTTCGAAGCGCGCCGCGCCAAGAAGGAGGTGCAAGCATGAACTACGATACCATCACCATCGGCAGCGTCCTGCTGTTCATGGTCAGCTGCATTCTCACCAACAACTTCATCTTCTCGCGCTTCTTGGGCTGCTGCCCGTTTTTGGGCGTATCGAGCAAGGTCGAAACGGCGTTTGGCATGGGCATGGCGGTCACATTCGTCATGGCGCTGGCGTCCCTCATCACCTACGGCGTCAACGCGCTGCTGGTGCTGTGGGGGCTTCAGTACCTCCAAACCATCTGCTTCATTTTGGTCATTGCCGCGCTGGTGCAATGCGTCGAGATGTTCCTCAAGAAATGCAGCCCTGCGCTGTACGGCGCGCTGGGCATCTATCTGCCGCTGATTACCACCAACTGCGCGGTGCTGGGCGTCTGCCTGCTGAACGTCGAATTTTCAGGTGGCGTCGGGCTTGTCTGGGCGGTGCTCAACGGCGTGTTCGGCGCACTGGGGTTCCTCCTTGCCATTGTGCTGATGGCAGGCGTGCGGGAACGCATGGAAGATTCCAACATCCCCAAATCCCTCAAGGGCTTCCCCATCTCGCTGATTACGGCAGGTTTGATGGCGGTGGCGTTTATGGGCTTTTCGGGGCTGTTCTCCAATCTGAGCTAAAGGGGGCGACGCAATGGAAACCATTCTTCCCATCCTCATTGCCGTGGGGATTCTGACGGTGCTGGGCGGCGTATTTGGGCTGCTCTTGGGCGTAGTCGGCAAGAAATTTGCCGTGGAAACCGACCCGCGTGTGGAACAGGTGCGCGCCTGTCTGGCGGGCGCCAACTGCGGCGCATGCGGCTATGCGGGCTGCGACGGGTTTGCGCAGGCGGTGGTAGACGGCAAAGCGCCCGTTTCGGGCTGTACCGCAGGCGGCAAAAAGTCTGCCGAAGCGGTTGCCGCCGTCATGGGCGTCAACGCGGGCGATGTGGGCGACCGTATGGTGGCGCGGGTGCGCTGCAACGGCACCTGTGACAATGTCAGCGTCCGCTACGAATACCAAGGCCCCAAAAGCTGCCGTGCGGCGGCGAACCTTTCAGGCGGGCCAAAGGCTTGCAGCTTTTCCTGCTTGGGCTATGGCGACTGCTACGACGTGTGCAAGTTCCACGCCATCACGCTGGAAAACGGCGTGGCGCGCATCAACGACGACTACTGCACCGGCTGCGGCGCGTGCGTCAACGCCTGTCCGCGCAGCATCATCACGCTGCTGCCCAAGAACAAGTACATCGTCGTCCAATGCCGCAACACCGAGATCGGCAAAACGGCGCGGCTGCAGTGCAAGACGGCTTGCATCGGCTGCAAACGCTGTGAGCGCGAATGCCCCTCCGACGCCATCCATGTGGTGAACGGTGTGGCGGAGATCGACGCCGCAAAGTGCACCCGCTGCGGCGCGTGTGCGGCAGCGTGCCCCATGCATTGCATCTACAATTTCTTCGAAGGGCTTCACGAGAGCTACGACTGGGAGAAATAATGCGCAAACGCAAAAGCGCCCGACTTCGCGTCGGGTGCTTTTATGATGGCGTTAGTTTTGATATTGGGACAGGCAATACTTGCAGGGGCTGTACAGCCCGCTGTCGAATTCGGCTTTGGTCATTTTGTGCGTGCCCTCCTTGCCCGCGACGTATCCGCAGGTGGCAAGGTGGTACTTGGAGCCGGTGGCGGTGAGGTAGTAGTCGCCAAAGGCGGGCGTGGCGGACTGCTGCGCCTGCGATTGGACGCAGCGCGTCACGACGATGGGCACGGCGATGGCGGCGGCGACGAGCGCCGCAAGCAGAAGGAGAAGCCAAAGGTGCCGCTTGCAAAAGCGCAGCACCGCGGAGGGGCGTTTGGCGGTCAGCACGACATGGGCAAACTCGTTCGCCTCATGTTCCTCGGTTACGTCCCGCCCCGCCAACGCTTTGTGATCGAAATGGTTGCAGCAGATATGCCCTTCCTCATGCGCCAGCACGATGCGGGCTTCCTCGTCGGACAGGTCGCTGTTCAAAAACACAAGCCGCATCCGCGCATCCATGTAGGTGAAGCCCTTGGCGCGCAAAATCATTTCTTATACGCCAAGCGCCCGTGCCAAATCGTCCACATCGGCGTCATTTGCCAGATTGGAGAAGGCTATCACAGTAAAGCCCTGCTTTTGCAGGGCGTTTTTGAGTGCGTCACAGGTTGTTGCGCCGTCGGTGTACTGTTTCAGAAATGCTCCGGCACACTTGGCGATGTCCCGATCTGTCATGGATTAGTCTTTGTTTTTGATGCGCTTGAGCGCGTCCGCTGCGCGGCGTTCCGCCAAGGTGGGGAACCCGCTGTAGTCGATGCCGTTGAATGCACGGACGACGTCGTCGCCGGTGCGGTTGGTGCAGCGTGCGTATTCGATCATGAGCACCGTCTTGACCGCGTGTACGCCCTGCTCATCCAGCGTTTGCACCATGCGTGCCGCTTCTTTGCCCTGTTCGCCGTTCAGCACCGCGCTGCTTTCCAAAGAAGCCATGCCGCCGCCGTTGATGCGGTCGATCAGCTCGTTGGGGAATGCGGGCAAATTGCGCAGCATTTTGTGGGTCGCTTGGTGGTAGTCGAAGAACACCAACAACGCCAAATACGTCGGCCACGACATGGGGCGCTTGCCACTTTCGATGGCGGACAGCGTCTGCCGAGAAATGCCGATCATGTGTGACAGCTCGTCCTGCGAAATGTCCACCTTCGCACGCAGCGTCGCCAGCTCTTCTGTGAATGCCGCGATGTACGCCTTTTGCTCCTGCTTGGTCAATTTCCATTTTGCTTTCTTTGTCATGGTGGTACTCCTTTCGTTTTTGTCCGTATACTTCTCCTCCACTTCCATTATCACGCAATGTTGCCTTTTTGTCAATATACCTAAATTGTGATATTTGTGCGACAGATGCGCGCAAAAAGGACGCGCACGCGGCGCGCCCTAAAAGATGCGAAACGATGCGTCAGCCAAGCGGCGCAGCGAAGTAGGTGAGGTTCCAAGGAGCATAGTCCCACACGCGGCGGATACAGACCGCATTGCGGCCCGTGGATGCGTCCAGAAGGAACGGAATGCCGTTTACGACGCCCAAATAGATCGCCACATGGTTGCCCGCGCCGCTGCCGTCCACATACAGCAGGACGTAGCCCGTTTTGAGCAGATCGTATTGGATGGCGCCGTCGCCGTCCAAGACGGCTTGCAGCTTGTTCTTGTTGCGGAAGAAGCTGATCATGCCGTCGGAATTGCCGGTGATGACCGAGCTGCTGTAGCCGCAGTCGCGGTACGCCTGCTTGACGAATGCGCTGCAGTCGAGCTGCCCTTCGCCCGTGCCGTAGGGGATGCCCATGTACGGCAGTGCGGCGTGCACGATGGCGGAATACGAGTCTGCCGCGTCCAGCCGATGGATGTAGGTGGCGACGGCTTCGGCATATTGGGCGTCCGCGCTGCCAAGCCCCGTCACCACAAGGGCGTACTCTGCCGCATCATAAGCGGGCGTAGCCGTAGCGGTGGCGGTTGCCGTAGGCAAAGGCGTCGCAGCGGGCGCTTCGGTGGGCGTTGCGGTGGGCGTCGCGGTCGGCGTTTCGGTGGGTGTTTCGGTGGGCTTTGCCGTTTCGCCGATGTGCTGTAAATCGGCGACATGGCGCAGGATGATGGTGGCGTCGGACGCGGTGATGTAGCCGTCGCCGTCGGCGTCGCCAAAGGGCAAGGACGCCGCCGTGATGGATTCGAGCGCGGACACATGGCGCAAAACCATCACAGCATCATACGCCGTAATGGCATTGTCGCCGTTTACGTCCCCGGTCATCCGATTCTGTTCCGCTGCCACGGTCATGCTGCCAAACAGAAGCAAAACCGCAAACAGCGCCGCAAGCCACCGTTTCATTTTGTTACATGGACGCTGCAATTTGCGCTGCGACCTTGACGTTGTTGTAGACGAGCTGAATGTTTGCCGCAAGGCTGGAACCGCCCGTGATGTCCTTGATGGCAGCCAGCAAAAACGGCGTGGTCGCCTTGCCGCGAATGCCCTGTTCCTTGGCTTCGCGGATGGCCTTGTCGATGGCGCCGTTGATGTAATCGGCGTCCATGGAGTACGCTTCGGGAATGGGATTGACCACCAGCATGCCGCCGTGATAGCCCATCTCGGCGGATGCTTTGATGGCGTCGGCGACGTCTTGGGGCGCGTCCGCACGCCACGGCACCTTGTATCCGCTGCTGCGGGTGTAGAAGGCGGGCAGCTCGTCCGTGCCATAGCCCACGACGGGAACGCCCTTGGTTTCTAAGTATTCCATGGTGAGTCCCAAATCCAAAATGCTCTTTGCGCCTGCGCACACCACGCAGACGGGCGTGTTGGCAAGCTCTTCCAAGTCGGCGGAAATGTCCATGGTGGTTTCGGCGCCGCGGTGTACGCCGCCGATGCCGCCCGTTGCAAAGACCTTCACGCCTGCCGCCGCCGCAACGATCATGGTGGCAGCCACGGTGGTGGCGCCGTCCATCTTTTTGGCAATCAGCATGGGCAAATCGCGGCGAGACGCCTTGGTGATTTTGAGCCCTTCTCTGCCCAGATAGTCGATCTGCTCGTCGGTCAGCCCGGCGCACAGCTTGCCTCCCAAAATGGCGCAGGTGGCGGGCACCGCACCGTTCTCGCGGCAGATGCGCTGGCATTCCAACGCTGTTTCGACATTTTGCGGATAGGGCATCCCATGCGAGATGATGGTGCTCTCCATTGCGACGGCAGGCTTTCCCGCTTTCAATGCCGCTGCGACCTCAGGGGACAATTGCAATAAGTCATTTTTAGCCATATTCACTCCTTCTCGTGCGCAAATACCGCACACGTTCCATGATACTCTTATCAAATATTTCTTGTATTATACCATACTTGTGTTAAAATGGAAGTGAAATTTCCATGAAGGAAGAAAAAGTATGAAACGAGCAAGCGGGATTCTCCTGCACATCACCTCTTTGCCAAGCCCGCACGGCGTCGGCACGCTGGGGCAAGACGCATTTGCGTTCGTCGATTTTCTCAAGAAAGCGGGCCAGTCCTATTGGCAGATGCTGCCGATTACCCCCACGGGATACGGCGATTCCCCGTATCAGAGCAACTCCACCTTCGCGGGCAATCCGTACCTGATCGACTTGGACACGCTGGTGTCCGACGGGCTGCTGGACGCTGCAGACTGCGACTTGGATTGGGGCGACGATCCCACCCGCACCGATTACGGCAAGCTGTGGGCGCTGCGCCTGCCCGTGCTGAAAAAGGCATTTTTGCGGTTTGACCGCGCCGAGATGGCGGCGTTTTGCGACGCCAACGCGGACTGGCTGCCCGACTACGCGCTGTTTTGCGCGGCAAAGGCACATTTTTCGGAGGCGCCTTGGTACGCGTGGCCCGACGAAGCGCTCAAGCGCCGCACGCCCGAAGCGCTCGCCCTGTATCGGGAACGGCTGCGGGAGGACTGCGCTTTCTACTGCTTTGTGCAATACCTGTTCGATCGGCAATGGACGGCGCTCCATGCCTACGCTGCCGAGAACGGCGTATCGTTGATTGGCGACGTGCCGATGTATGTGCCGCTGGACAGCGCGGACACTTGGGCGAGCCCGCATCTGTTTCAGTTGGATGAAACCTTTACGCCCACCTTGGTGGCAGGCGTGCCGCCCGATTATTTCACCGAGCTGGGACAGCTTTGGGGCAATCCCGTCTACGCCTGGGACGCCCACCGCGACGAAGGCTTCGCATGGTGGATTCGCCGCATCGGCGCCATGGCGCGCAAGTTTGAAACGGTGCGCATCGACCATTTTCGCGGGCTGGAGAGCTTTTGGAGCGTGCCCTACGGCGCGGCGGATGCGCGTCCGGGACAATGGTATCCCGGCCCCGGCATGGATCTGGTGCGTGCCATCAAGGCGGCGCTGCCAAGCGTGCGCATCATTGCAGAGGATTTGGGCTATCTGACGCCAGAAGTCAAGAAGCTGCTGTCGGAATCGGGGTTCCCGGGGATGCGCGTCATGCAGTTTGGGTTTAGCCCGTCTGCCGACTCCCGCGAGCTGCCGCACAACTATTGCACCCACTGCGTTGCCTACACGGGCACGCACGACAATTCGCCCATCATGGGCTGGGTGCAGACGGCGGCGCCCCAAGACCTCTCGTTCGCCATCGACTATTTGGGGCTGAACGAGCGCGAAGGGTTGCCGTTCGGCTTTGCGCGGGGGCTGTTGACCTCGGTGGCAGAGCTTGCCATTCTGCAGTTGCAGGACTACTTGGGCGAGGGCGACGACAAGCGGATGAATTGGCCCGGCACGATGGGCTGGTGGACGTATCGCGCCGCCCGCGACGATTTTTCCGACGCGCTTGCCGCCCGCATCCGTGCGTACACAAAAATGAGCGGCCGCATTTGACCGCCCGAACGTTTGCCCGATGGCGCTTGCTATCGGGCTTTTTCTTTTCCGTCGCCGCGCTTCTTGAGCAGTGCCACCACCGCCGCGATGCACACGCCCACGATTGTGACCATACAAAGATCCGCCAGCGCATTCCACGTCAGCCCGATGCGGCCAAGGAGCAGCCACAGGATTCCCACGGTGACGGCATAGTACAGCGCCGCCGCACCGCCGCCCATCAGCCATGCGCGTTCCTTGCATACGCGCCCGCACAACGCGCCGGCAAGCGCCGCCGACGCCAGCTTTATGATGAGATTGCCCACGGAGACGGCGTCCTCGCCGATCCATTCCCAATAGAGCATCAGACTTTGCAGCAGCACCAAGAGAACGGTCAATGCGCACGCAATCAGCGCCGCCTTGGCACACGTCCATATGGGTGAGCGCGTCCGCTTTCTTCGTTTTGAACCTTTGCGCATCCCAAGCACCCCCTTCCGTAGAAGGTATGCGGGTGCTTACGCCGATATGCAGACACGAAAAAAGCCCCGCGACCACTTGGGTGCGGGGACAGAAATAGGCGAGAGGATTATTTGTCTCGGACTTCTTCGTTCATGGTATTTTCGACGCCTGCATCTTCGACCTGTGAGATGGCGCCGCGGGCAAAGACCAGCTTGACCTTGTCGGGCCCGACTGCCAGCACGATGACATCATCCTTGATGGAGGAGATGGTGCCGTAGACGCCGCCGATGGTGCGCACGCGATCACCCGGCTTGAGTGCGCCGAGCATATCTTTGACCTTCTTGTCGCGCCGACGCTGCGGCACGATCATGACGACGATCAGGACGAGGATGAGCGCGATGGGTAAGGCAAGGCTCATCCAATCGCTGCCGCCGCAACCGGAGGTGGTGGTGGCTGCCGAATCGGTGGACGTGCCAAACAAGCTGCAAGAGCCGGTGGACAAACCGTAAAGTACAGGTTGGATCAGGTTCTGAATCATTCTTTTGTATCCTTTCCTACGACTTCTATCAGTATACGAAAAATTTGCCCGTTCGTCAAGCGCTCGTTTCTAATTATAATGTGAACTTGTTATGACAGAGAAAAGAGCCGTCCGAAAACGGCTCTTGCTTTAGGATGCGTACAGCTTGCCCAGAACGAAGCTGACAAACCGCGCAGGCAGCAGCTTTTGCAGCACCAGTACGGCGCGATAGGCAAAGCCGACGCTGCGGTACGGCTTGGGACGCCGCTTGGAAGCCGTTTTTACGATGGCAGAAGCGATGCGCGCAGGCGCCATGCCGTGCTGCTCGTCGTGTTCCATCCGTGCAACCGAGCGCGTGAGCGACGGATACACCTCTGCCCCCACGGCGCATTTGCGGCGATTTTGGGTGAAGCCCGTCTTGACGTCGCCCGGCAGGATGGCGCAGACGCGCACGCCCGTGCCGTTCAATTCGCCCCGCAGCGCGCCCACCATCGAAACGATGGCAGCCTTTGCCGCCGAGTAATACGCCTGAAACGGAATCGGCGTGACCGCAGCCACCGATGAGACGAAGATCGCCATGCCCTTGCTTTGCCGCAGGGCGGGCAGCGCCGCCTGCATCGTGCGCATGGCGCCGAAGAAGCAAACGTCAAACTGCCGCTGCGCTTCGGACAGGGCGGTAAACTCAACCGCGCCCGACACGCCCATGCCCGCGTTCAGCACCAGTACGTCGATGCGTCCCGCTTCGGATTGCACCTGCAAGATGGCAGCGTTGACCGCCGCTTCGTCGGTGACGTCGGTGGGAATGTGCCGCACGGCAGGGTCGGGCGGTGCGCTGCGGGAAAGCGAATACACCGTGTCGCCGCGCTGAATAAATGCTTGCGCGGTGCAAAGCCCGATGCCGCCCGACGCGCCCGTGATGACGACGATTCGCTCACTTGACATAGGTCTTTACCACGTCCGCAAGGATGTCCAGCGCCTCGTTGAGCAACGCTTCGGTGTGCGTCGCCATGTAGCTGGTGCGCAGCAGACATTCCGAAGGATGGGTGGCAGGCGGCAGGACGGGATTGACATACACGCCCGCGTCGTATGCCGCTTTCGCGGCGCGCAGCGTCGTTTCCGCATCGTTCGTGTAGATGGGAATGATGGGCGTGGTGCTTTCGCGAATGGCAATGCCCCGCTGCTTGAGCCCTTCACGCATATAGCTTGCAAGCTTGAGCAGGCGTGCAGGCCGTTCGGGTTCCTCGATGAGGATGTGCAGCGCTTCGATGGCGGTGGCACAGCTTGCAGGCGGAATGGACGCGCAGAAGATGAACGGGCGCGAAACGTGCCGTACATAATCGACCACGCGCTCGGACGCCGCCATGTAGCCGCCGCAGCTTGCAAGCGACTTGCTGAACGTGCCCATCAGGATATTGACTTGATCGGTCAGCCCGAAGTACGACGCCGTTCCGCGTCCGCCTTCGCCCAACACGCCCAGCCCGTGCGCGTCATCCACCATCGTGCGTGCATCGTATTGCTTTGCCAGCCGCACGATCTCGGGCAGGTTTGCGATATCCCCGCCCATGGAAAAAACGCCGTCGGTCACAATCAGTTTGCCCGCGTCCGAGGGAAGCTCCGAAAGTTTCTTTTCGAGATCAGCCATGTCGCTATGGCGATAGCGAACCATCGTAGCCATGCTCAAACGACAGCCGTCGTAGATGCTTGCATGGTTTTCACGGTCGCATAGGATGTAGTCCCGCTTCCCTGTAATCGCGCTGATAATGCCGAGGTTGGTCTGGAATCCCGTGGAAAACGTCATGCAGGCTTCTTTGCCCAAGAATGCCGCAAGCTCGCGTTCCAACTGTGTGTGCAGAACCAAAGTGCCGTTCAGAAAGCGAGAACCCGCGCAGCCCGAACCATACGTCTTGAGCGCTTGTACGCCCGCCTCAATGACCCGTGGATGGGTCGTCAGGCCGAGATAGCTGTTCGAACCGAGCATGATGCGGCGTTTGCCTTCCATGATCACTTCTGTGTCCTGCTTGGAAGATAGCGCGTGAAAGTACGGGTACATGTCCTTTGCACGCACTTCGTCCAACATCGGATTGGTACATTTTGAAAACAGATCCATTGTGTTTCCTCCTTTCTTTCAGATTTGTGCCATTATACACGCTTTTGCCGAAAAGCGCAAGGGCGGGCGCCAAAAGCAAAAAACAGCCCCGCGTGGGGGCTGCTTTTGAAATGGACTTAAAGCGTGGTCGGGCAGTAGGGTGCCAGCGCCGCTTTGAAGGCGGGCAGGTCGGCGTCCATATAGAGCGCGATGGTGATGCCGCTGCTGTAGATGCGCACGCCAAACGCGGTGTCCTCGACGCGGGTGATATCGCCGTAGCGCACGGCAAACCGCATGGAGCGGAACTTGCTCAGCGCGGTCAGCCCGTCCATGCCGCGCTCGTACAGGTTGACGTACAGCCGCTTGGAACGGGCGGCAAACAGGATGCCAAACACCAGCAGCAGGTCGCCGCCGATTACCATCAGAACGCCCAGCGTCATGCCGCACATATAGAGGATGAACGCCGCTAACGCAGCACGCGTATAGGAGTCGTCGAAGGTGTTGAACGAGAAGTCCTTTTCGAATTCTTGGAAGTCGTCATAATCTTCCATCTCGCCGAACTGCTCAAACTGCTCGATCACGGCGTCGTCATGCACGCCTGCGTCGGCAATTTTGACCATGACGCTGACCCAAAAGACGATGCTCGCAACGATCAGCAGCAGCGCCAAAGCGGTCAGCACCGCGCCCCAGACAATCATGGCGGTGGACTTTTTGCGCTTGACCCGCGGACAGGCAAAATGCCCAATCTGCGCGCCCAAGCCATCGTCCTGCACGGGCGGCGTCGTGGCGGGCGGCACGGGCGTTGCAAGAAGCGGCGCGCCGCATTTTGCGCAGAAGGACGTCCCTTCCGGGCAGAGATTGCCGCAATTTTCGCAATACATAGAAATCCCTCGCTTTATGCTTTGTCGTTGCAGCCCAGCACGTCGACGATCTTGTGTTCCACCATCGCTTGGATGGCGGCGCGGGCGGGCTTGAGATACTGACGCGGATCGAAATGATCGGGATGATCGTGGAAATACTTGCGGATGCTGGCGGTCATGGCAAGGCGCAAATCGCTGTCGATGTTGATCTTGCAGACGGACAGGCGTGCCGCTTGACGGAGCTGCTCCTCGGGAACGCCGATGGCGCCGGGCAGGTTGCCGCCGTTTTCGTTGATCATGCGGACGAACTCCTGCGGAACGGAGGAGGAACCGTGCAGCACGATGGGGAAGCCGGGCAGACGGCGGCTGACTTCTTCGAGGATGTCGAACCGCAGCTGGGGCTTGGTGCCGGGCTTGAACTTGAACGCGCCGTGGGAGGTGCCGATGGCGATTGCCAAGGAATCGACGCCCGTGCGGGACACGAAATCTTCGACTTCTTCGGGACGGGTGTAGGAGGAATCTTCGGAGGTGACCTTTACTTCGTCCTCGATGCCCGCCAGCGTGCCCAATTCGCCTTCTACCACGACGCCATGGTCGTGCGCGTATTCGACGACCTGGCGGGTGAGCTTGATGTTGTCCTCGTAGGACTTGCTGCTGCCGTCAATCATGACGGAGGAGAATCCGCCGTCGATGCAGCTCTTGCACAGCTCGAACGTGTCGCCGTGGTCGAGATGGACGCAGATGGGCAGGTCGAAGCCTGCGTTCTGCTCGGCGTCCAAGATGGCGGCTTCGATGAGCTTCATCAGGTAGATGTGGTTGGCGTAGGCGCGGGCGCCCTTGCTGACCTGCAGGATCAGCGGTGCGTGCTTGGCGATTGCTGCGGCGGTGATGCCTTGGATGATCTCCATATTGTTGACGTTGAACGCGCCGATAGCATAGCCGCCGTCGTACGCCTTTGCGAACATTTCTTTGCTGGTTACGATTGCCATATTGTGAACTCCTTCAGTTTTATTTCGCCGCTATTATATAACCATTGAAAAAGAATTGCAACCGTGACTTTCGTGCGTTATAATGAGAGCAGAATGGTTTGGGAGGTTTGTATGGACAAAGAATTGCTTTCGCTGATCATCCCCGTCTACTACGAGGAAGAAGTCCTGATGGAATCGTATCGGCGCATGGACGCTGCGATGCGAGCGACGGGACATCCCTACGAAATTCTCTACGTCAACGACGGCAGCCGCGACGGCACCATGAAGCAGCTGCGCGCACTTGCAAAGGCGCATCCCGAAGTCAAGGTGTTCTCGTTCTCGCGCAACTTCGGGCACCAGATTGCGGTCACCTGCGGGATGGATCACGCAAAGGGCGACGCGCTCATCATCATTGACGTGGATCTGCAAGACCCGCCCGAGCTGATTCCCCAAATGGTCAAAATGTGGAAGGACGGCGCGGACATCGTCTACGGCAAGCGCAGCAAGCGCAAGGGTGAAACGCTGTTCAAAAAGCTCACGGCTGCGGCATACTACCGCATTCTCTCTTGGATGAGCGCCTACCCCATCCCGCTGGACACGGGCGATTTTCGTCTGCTCGACCGCAAGGTTGCGGACGTGTTCCTCAGAATGCGGGAGCAGGCGCGGTTCTTGCGCGGAATGTCCGCATGGATGGGCTTTGAAGCGCAGCCCATCGAATATGTACGCGACGAACGCGCCGCCGGCAAGACCAAGTATACCCTCAAGAAAATGCTGCGCCTTGCCACCGACGGCATTCTCAATTTCTCCTCCAAACCGCTGGAAATGCCCTTCGGCATCGGCGTCGGCGTCGGGGTGGTGGGCTTTTTCGCGCTGCTTGCCATGATCGTGCTGACCGCCGTCTTTGGCGCGGCGTGCCCGCAATGGCTGTGGGCGGTGGTGGCGATGCTGCTGCTGTCTGCCGTGCTGCTGGGCTTTATGGGCGTGCAGGGCATGTACCTTGGCCGAATGTACGACGAACTAAAGCGCCGTCCGCTGTATATCGTCGCGGAGAGCTTGAACGAAGAAGAATAAGCGCAACACTTGGCGCGGGGACTCCCCCGCGCTTTTGCGTGGGAAACGGAAGGATGTGTGCGAGAGCAGCGGCAGTCGGATGGGTTCCGCCCCTACTAAATGCGGGTGTTTTGCGTTTCTTCCCCCAAAACCGTGTACGCGGGTTGCCAAATGAAAATGTCAATAAATTCGCGTGTTTCCCGCCCCGCACGGTCATTCTGAGGCACGAAGTGCCGAAGAATCTCCCGTGTAAGCGTGAGATCCTTCGCCGAAGCGCAGGATGACAAACAGGCGTATTCGCGTTCCTATTCATACGGCCGTGTACGCAAAACTCGGCTGGCGGATGGTATCCGCCCCTACAAAATGCGGGCGTTTTTGGGTTTCCTTCCCCAAAACCCGTGTAGGCGGGTGTTCCCGCAAAAGGTTGGCAGCGCCGCGACATCCCTTTCCCGAATAGCGTGTCAACGGGTATTCCCGCAAAAGGAAACAGGGCGTTTTTGTTCCCCTTCCCCCGAAAACCGTGTACGCGGGTCTTCCCACAAAAGGTTGGTAGCGCCGCGTAGGCGTCGTGAGGGCGTTTACAACCGAACAGCCGTAGCGAGCGCGTGACCTTTTGCGGAGAGGAGCCATGACGGAGTGGGTGAGCAATGGCAGATGAGGCAAAGCCGAAGGAGCCGTTGCGAACAAAGCGAAGTACATGGCGACGAGCTGTGACGTGAGTGTGAAAAATGCCCATTTTCCTGTGATTTTACGCAATTCTTACGGATAGACCCTTGCAATTTGACCATAATTGTTGTAGTATAATTCCGAAAAATTGTGAAGGAGGCATTTTTAGAATGTCAATCAAGATTGGTATCAATGGTTTTGGCAGAATCGGTCGTCTTGTGTTCCGTGCTGCTGTGAACAACCCTGAAATCGAAGTCGTCGGCATCAACGACCTGATCGCACCCGATTATATGGCGTACATGCTCAAATACGACACCATCCATGGCCGTTTTGACGGCACCGTGGATTACACCGAGAATTCGCTGATCGTCAATGGCAAGTCCATTCGCGTGACCGCCGAAAAGGATCCCGCCAACCTGAAGTGGGACGCCGTCGGCGCAGAATACGTTGTCGAATCCACCGGCTTGTTCCTCACCAAGGAAAAGGCGGCGGGCCACATCGCGGCGGGTGCAAAGCACGTCGTCATGTCCGCGCCTTCCAAGGATGACACCCCGATGTTCGTCGTCGGCGTCAACCTCGACAAGTACACCTCCGATATGCAGTTCGTTTCCAATGCCTCCTGCACCACCAACTGCTTGGCGCCCATCGCAAAGGTGCTGAACGACAGCTTTGGCATCACAGATGGTCTGATGACCACCGTCCATTCCATCACCGCCACGCAAAAGACCGTGGACGGCGTTTCCATGAAGGATTGGCGCGGCGGCCGCGGCGCGTCCTACAACATCATCCCGTCCTCCACCGGTGCGGCGAAGGCAGTCGGCAAGGTCATTCCTTCGCTGAACGGCAAGCTGACCGGCATGTCGATGCGCGTTCCCACCTTGGACGTCTCCGTGGTTGACCTGACCGTCAATCTCGCCAAGCCCGCCAAGTACGAAGCCATCTGCAAGGCCATGAAGGACGCTTCCGAAGGCGAGCTGAAGGGCGTTCTGGGCTACACCGAGGATCCCGTGGTGTCTTCCGACTTCATCGGCGACGCACGCACCTCCATCTTCGACGCAAAAGCCGGCATCGCGCTGACCGACACCTTTGTCAAGGTCGTCTCTTGGTACGACAACGAGTGGGGCTATTCCAACAAGGTATTGGACCTCATCACCTACATGTACAGCGTCGATCACAAATAATCAAAGCACAAAGCAAAAGCCTGCGGCAAATACCGCGGGCTTTTTGTTTTGTCGTATGCCTTTCCTTCAGCCGCTAATCATCGCAGCGCCAAGAGTTCCTCCACCGCGTACAGCGGCAGGTTGACGAGCCGATCTTCTTTTTTGTAGTCCGCCATGGAGGTACGCACAGAGAGGTTCGGCGCGTATTTCTCTTGATACATATGCAGGCTTTTCGCCTTCAGATTGACCTCAGCCTTGACCTCTATCGGAATGATTCGTTCGCCGGCGTCGACGACAAAATCCACCTCGCAGGAACCGCGGTCGTTGGCAAAGTAATACACGCCCAAATCCTCTATCGTTTTGAGCTGTTGACAGACATACTGCTCGGTCAGTGCGCCCTTAAACTCGGTGAACAGGTCGTTGCCGTCCAACAGCGTATGCTGTCGCAGTCCGGTCATGCAGCCCAAAAGCCCCACGTCCACGGCAAAGAGCTTGAACGCCCGCAAGTCCTCATAGGCTTTTTGCGGTATTCCCGCCGCGTTGACGCGGGAGACCTTGTGTATCAGGCCGCAGTCCGAAAGCCACATGATTGCCGTTTCAAAATCCTTTGCCCGTGCGCCTTCGCGGACAAGCCCATAGAGGAACTTTTTGTTTTCCTTGGCAAGCTGTGAAGGAATGCTGTTCCAAACCATGCGAATCTTCGGCACGCTCTCATAGGGCGCATGCTTAGAGAAATCCTGTTCGTAGGCGGCAAGAATGCGCTTTTGGATTTCCCGCACCTCGTTGAAGTCCCGATTCTCCGCAAAGCTTAGCACCGCCTCCGGCATCCCGCCGACGAAATAGTACTGCTTGAGCGCGTCAATGTAGGTTTGTTTGAAGGTGGTAATCATCTCGTAATCCTGCTTGTCCAGCAGCTCGGCAAAGCGCGCGTTCCCCGTCGCCATGAGAAATTCTCTGAAGGACAGCGGATAGAGCTTGAGAAAATCCACCTTGCCCACGGGAAAGGATGTGCCGCCATGCAGCGCAATTCCCAACAGTGAACCCGCACAAAGAATGTGATACTGCGGCGCGTTTTCAAAGAAATACTTGAGTGCGGAAAGCGCCCGCGGCACCTCCTGCACCTCGTCGAAAATGAGCAGCGTGTTCTCGGCGTCGATCTTGTGCCCCGCGTAAAGCTCCAGCCCCATGACGATTCGATCGGGATCGAGATCGGACGCAAACAGCTCCGCCATCCGAGAATTGGAGTCGAAGTTGATGTAAACGGTATCGGCATACGCCTTTGCACCGAATTCTTTCATCAGCCAAGTCTTGCCGACTTGACGCGCACCCTCGATGATCAGTGGCTTGCGGCGATTGCTTGTTTTCCATTGCGCCAGTTTTTCTATGGCAAATCGGTACATATGCGCACCTCCTTGGTTTGGTACGATTGTAGTATACCACAGGATTTGCAAATTTACAACGAAAAATGTGGCGCTCACTACACTTTTTCCTACGAAAAATGTGCTTGACACTACACTTTTTACAGCGAAAGAGTGCGGAAGGGCGATTTCATTTCGTCGCGCTCCTGTTTTTGGTGCGCACGCAGAGGGTGAACACGGCGCAGCATAGAAGGCTGAAGCCGCAGGAAAACAGCACGCCAAGAAGCGTTGCGCCGTTGCGCGCCCAAGCGGCGGAGCCGGCGAACGCGGCGGCTGCAGCATCGGGACAAAGCAATGGTGTCAGCACATAACAGAGCGCGGAGGAGCAAAGCGCCATGCAAAGCTTTGTCAACAGATAGCGCGGCACGGAGGAGAGCCTGAGAAAGCCCAAGGTTTGCAGCAGCACCGAGAGCCCGCCAAACTGCAAGAAGAAGGTGCAAAGCGCCAGCCGCATCGCAAGATGCAGCGGCAGCGCGGACGCCGCTTGACAGCCGCACGTCAGCTCCAGCACGCCCATCAGCACCGCGCGCACCGTCGATTCCGAAACGGGCAACACCTGTGCGATGAGCCACGGAAGCCGCGCCGCCTGCAGCAGCGCATTCAATACGGCGGCGAACACGATGCAGCCGCCGATGCGCAAAATGCTTTCCATGCCGCCAAAGATGGCGTCGGAAAAGCAGCTTGCATCCATGGTGAGTGCTGCGGAGTTTGCCTGCTGCGGGCGCTTAGAAAAGACAAAAATTGGCAAAAACACCGCCAGCGCGACGGCGTAGATTGAAATACAGATGGGCAATGCGGTGCGCACGTTGGAAAAGAGTCCGATCGCGACGACGGAAACGATGAATACGGGACTGCCGAGATTCGCATAATAAGAATACGTTTGCGCCAGTTGCGGCGTGAGCGTGCCGTTCTTTTGGCAGCCGCCCAACAGCTTTGCCCCGATGGGGTAGCCGCACAGCCCGCCAAAGAGCAGCGCAACAAGGGCAAGCGGGGAGATGCGTTTCGTCTTTCGTGTGCCAAGCCACGCGAACAGCCCGCTGCGTTCCAAAACGCCCACGGTGATGAGGAACGGCAGCAGCGCGGGAAAAACCCGTGTCCACCAAAGCGTCGCTGCGTCGGACGCGGCGGCAAGCGACACCGCAGGGCACAGAATCAGCCCGATGAGCAACAGACAGGACAGCAGAATGAACAGGCGCATGACGGCTCCTTTCCATTTTGGTGTACCCTATACAAAGCAAAGGACGGATATGCATTGAATCGCAGAAAGAAAGTAGGCCTGGCGTTGGGCGCAGGCGGAATGCGCGGAATGGCGCATATTGGTGTGATGCAGGTGTTGGACGAATGCGGCGTCCCCATCGATATGGTGGCAGGCGCCAGCGTCGGCGCATTCATGGGCGCTGCGTACGCCGCCGATATGGATCTGTATTACATGGCGGAATGTGCGCGGTATCTGACGACCCGCGACGTATTGGATGTGCCGATTCCGTTTCGGGACGGATACCTTTCGGGGCGCAAGATGGAGAGCATTTGCCGCATCGTGACGGACGATCGGGAGTTCTCCCAAACGCACATCCCGTTTTGGTGCTCCGCGCTGGACTTGGAAAGCGGACGGCTGCGGTATTTTCACCGCGGCAAACTGGCACAGGCGGTACGCGCATCCGTCGCCATCCCCGGTGTGTTTCGCCCGTCCCGCATCGACGGCAGGTGGTACATCGACGCCGGGATGTTGGAATCGGTGCCAAGCGCCATCCTGCGGGAAAACGGCGCGGACGTGGTGATCGCCGTAGACTTGTACGGCGATCCGCCATACCCCACGGAGCATCTGTCGCCGCGGACGATCCTGTATCGCTCCGCCGAGATGATGCGGGATGAGATCAAACGGCTGCGGCCCCCCCGCGCCGACGTCACCATTCGCCCCGATGTGTCGTACATCCGCCAGCTGCGCCCCGAAGGTGCAATCGGCGGCATTCGCACGGGTCGGTTGGCGGCGCTGGACGTCCTGCCCGAGATTCACTCCATCCTGCGTCGTTAAGGTTGGTTACCCTGCGCAGTACGCGTCGATGGCAGCCTTTGCAAACGCGCCGGTGCCCGCACCGCCTGCGTGGTCGATGTTCTCGGTGAATGCGCCGCCGTCGGCATACATTGCGCCCAGCGAACGCAGCATATCGTCCGTACACGGGTAGAAGTTGGCGTCAATATACGCCTGCAGCTGCCCCACCGTCTCCAAAACGGCAGGGTCCGTGGGCGAGTGCGATCGCTTTTCGCCCAGCGTCACAAAAAACGCCATCAGCCCTTGTTCCAAAGTGCGCGCCTCCCGTTCGGGGCGCGTCTTTGCTTTTTCCTCGTAGGCGCGGTACGCATCGGTATTGCCCCATGCCGCCTTTGCCTCCGCCTTGTAGCGGTCAATCGTTTCGGTGTCAAATGCAGAAAAATCCATTTGTGTTTCTCCCTTCAAAAGATTTTGTGCAAAAACCAAGAGTGCATCCAGCCGCTGCCGCTGCAGCTCCAAAAGCTTGATCTGCTGTCGCAGCGCCAGCGCCTTGTCAAACCGCGGGTTTTGCAAAATGGCGGCGATGTCGGAAAGCGGCATGTTTAGCTCTCGAAACAGCAGAATCGTTTGCAGCCGCTCCAATGCCGCCTCGTCGTAAAGCCGATACCCCGCCTCCGTCACGGCGGTGGGCTTTAAAAGCCCGATTGCGTCGTAGTGATGCAGTGCGCGGATGCTGACGCCCGTGCGCCGACTGACTTCGTGAACCGTTTGCATTTCGTGCCTCCTCGTTCTTGCTGTTCCTTATGCTATACTATGACGTTACGTCAGAGTCAAGTGTTTTTTGCAAGTTTTTACGAAAAAAAGCGCGGCAAAGCAACCGTGCCTTTTCGGAAGGTCAAATTAATTTGATTACAGCGCTTGGTCGATCATTTTGGCGATCAGCGCTTTGGGGCGTGCGCCTGCGCTTTGCTCCAGCACGTCGCCGTCCTTGAGCAAGACCAAGTTGGGAATGGTCGCCACATGGAAGCGTTCTGCCAGCGCGGGCTGTTCGTCCACGTTGACCTTGATGAACGCGACGCGACCTGCGTATTCGGCGGCGAGCGCGTCCACAAACGGGCTGACCATGCGGCACGGGCCGCACCAAGGCGCCCAAAAGTCTACCAGTACGGGCAGCTCGCCCGCGAGAATCTCGTCAAAGTTTTCTTTGGTTCCGACGATGACATGTTCCATGATATTACTCCTTTTCTATGATGCGAATGAGGTGTGGGGCAAACCGTCCGCTTGCTTTGGCGTATTTGTCGCACAGCTTGAGGACGAGAAAGGTGAGCGCGCAAAGCCCAAGTCCAAGACCGAACGACCACCATTCGCCCAGCGGAATGCCAATCAGCACGCCCAGCAGCAACCCTGCCAAAGGAAAGACGTAGCAGAATACGGTTGCGAGCAGTGCGCCCGATCGCGCGATTTCGACCAGAACTTGGTCGCCCACTGCGGCTTGGATGGTGTCTTGAACGGTGGTTTCCATGTTTTCGTCGCCTGCCACCAGGCAAGCGCCGCACGACTTGCAGGCGCCCGTCCTTTGGAAGCGCACCGTCGCCATGCCGTTTTCGACCTTGACGACCGTTCCCACATGGTCTACCACCGCTTTTTGCGTCATGTCCGATCCTCCACGATGGCGATGTGCAGCTCGTCCAGCTGCTTTTGATCGACCAATTCGGGCGCGTCGGTCAGCGGGCAGGAGGCGTTTTGCACCTTGGGGAACGCAATGACGTCGCGGATGCTGGGCGTACCGCAGATGAGCATGGCAAGGCGGTCAAGTCCGTACGCCAGTCCGCCGTGGGGCGGCGTGCCGTAACGGAAGCCTTCCAACAGATAGTGGAAGCGCTTGTCGGCTTCTTCCTTGGTGAACCCAATCGCCATGAACATGCGCTCCTGCAACTCGGTCGAGTGGATACGGATGGAACCGCCGCCAATCTCGACGCCGTTGAGCACGATGTCGTACGCCTTGGCGCGCACCGAACCGGGGTCGCTCTCCAGTCGATCCAAGTCCTCGTCCATGGGGCTGGTGAAGGGATGGTGCATCGCTACATAGCGGTTTTGCTCCTCGCTCCACTCGAGCAGCGGAAACTCAATGACCCACAAGAGGTTGTAGGTGTTGGCGGGAATGAGCGAAAGCTTGTCGGCAAGCTTCAGACGCAGTGCGCCCAGCGAAGCCCAAACGACGTCGTTTCGATCTGCCACCAAGAACAGCACGTCGCCCTGTTGGAAATCCGTCCGTTCGGCGATGGCGCGCATCTCGTCCTCGGTCAAGAACTTGGCAATGGGCGACTGGACGCCTTCGGGCTTCCAATTCATCCACGCAAGTCCCTTGGCGCGATACGTCTTGACAAACTCGCCCAGCGCGTCGATCTCCTTGCGGGAGAACTGCGCCGATGCGCCCTTCGCCACGATGCCGCGCACGCTGCCGCCCGCCGCAATGGCGTTGGTGAATGCGGAAAAGCCGCACGCGCTGACGCAGTCGGACACGTCCTTCAGCTCCATGCCAAAGCGGGTGTCGGGCTTGTCCGAGCCGAACCGATCCATGGCATCCCGCCACGTGATGCGGGGCAGCGGAAGCGCAACGTCCACATTCAGCGTCTCTTTGAACAGCCGCTTTAAGAACCCTTCGTTGACCGTCATGACGTCGTTCGCTTCGACAAACGACATTTCCAAGTCGATCTGGGTGAAGTCGGGCTGCCGGTCGGCACGCAAATCCTCGTCGCGGAAGCACCGCGCAATCTGCATGTAGCGGTCGAAGCCGGAGAGCATCAGAAGCTGCTTGAACAGCTGCGGGCTTTGCGGCAGCGCATAGAATGCGCCGGGATGCACACGGCTGGGCACCAGATAATCGCGCGCGCCTTCGGGCGTGCTCTTGGTGAGCATCGGCGTTTCGATTTCGAGGAAGCCATTTTCGTCGAAATACGTCCGTGCAATCTGCGCGATGCGATGGCGCATCATGAGATTGCGCTGCATACACGGCCGCCGCAGGTCGAGGTAGCGATACTTGAGCCGCAGCAGCTCACCCGCGTTGCACGCGTCGCTTGTGTCGATGGGCGGCGTTTCGCTGGCGGACAGAATCTTGCATTCCTTCACCAGCACTTCGACGTCGCCCGTCGCCATGTTGGCGTTCTTGGCGCTGCGCTCTTCTAAGGTGCCGCGAATCGCCAAAACGTATTCGGAACGGATCGTGCTCGCCTTGGCAAAATCTGCCTCGGACAGCTTGGTGGAGTCGAACACCACCTGCATCAGTCCCGTGCGATCCCGCAGCTGTACGAAGATGAGCGCGCCAAGGTCGCGCCGCACGTTCGTCCACCCCATCAGGGTCACTTCTTTGCCCACATCCTGCATGGACAGCTCCGCGCAGTAGCACGTCCGCTTCCAGCCGTTTAACAGTTCTCCCATTGCCTTATCCTCTCAAAATGTAGTTGATGATTTCGTTGGCGTCCAGCGGAACGGGAACCTGTTCCCCCGTCGCCATCGATTTGAGGTTTGCTTCGTTTTGGGCGATTTCCGCATCGCCCAGCACCATGACCCGCGCCGCGCCGGTCTTGTCCGCGTATTTCATTTGCGCCTTGACGCTGCGATCCAGATGATCGACGTCCACCGCAATGCCGCGCCGCCGCAGCTCGAACGCCAAGGAAAATGCCTTTTCTTTGCCCGCGTCGCCCATGCCGATGAGCATGACGTCGTAGCGCAGCGGCTTGGGGATGTTGACGCCCAACTGATCCATGATGAGCAGCAGCCGTTCCATGCCAAGCCCGAACCCCACAGCAGGCATGGCGGGCCCGCCCAGCTCTTGGATGAGATCGTCGTAGCGTCCGCCGCCGCACAGCGTACCCTGTGCGCCCGTCATGCCCGACACAATCTCGAACACCGTCTTGGTGTAGTAGTCCAGCCCGCGCACCAGCATCGGGTCGATCTCGTAGTGGATGCCAATCTCGTCCAACAGGTGCGTCAGCGTCTGCATATGGGCGCGGCAATCGTCGCACACATAATCCATGGTGTGCGGCGCCGCTTGTACGATGGCGTGGCAGGCGGGGACTTTGCAGTCCAGCACGCGCAGCGGATTCTTTTGCAGCCGTTCGCGGCACGTTTCGCACAGTTCGTCTTCCCGCTCCAAAAGGTATGCCCGCAGCGCGTCCTGATAGCGCCCGCGGCATTTTTTGCAGCCGATGCTGTTGAGCTTGATGGTTAAATCGGTGCAGCCCAGCGTTTGGAACAGCTCTGCCGCGATGGCGATGACCTCCGCATCGGCGGACGCGCCCGACGCGCCGAACACCTCGACGCCAAACTGGTGATGCTCGCGCAGCCTGCCCGCTTGCGGCCGCTCGTAGCGGAATACGGGGCAGTAAAGGTAGTACATTTTGGTGGGCTGCGCTTCGGCGTATAAGCCGTTCTCGACGAACATCCGCACGGCGCCCGCCGTGCCTTCAGGCTTGAGGGTCAGGCTGCGCCCGCCCTTGTCGTCGAAGGTGTACATTTCTTTTTGTACGATGTCGGTGGTGTCGCCTACGCCGCGCAGGAACAGCTCGGTATGCTCAATGCACGGGGTACGCGCCTCTAAAAGCCCGTACTTGCGCACGATTCCTCGAATGGTTTGTTCCAAGTACTGCCAGCGATAACTTTCCTCGGGCAGTACGTCCTTGGTGCCTTTCGGCGCTTTGTATGCCATAGTTCTTCTCCTTTTGATAATAAAACGCAGCCTCTCCCCCATAGGGACGGAAAGACCGCGGTGCCACCCTGTTTCGCAGACATGCTGCGCACTTTTGCCCTTAACGCGGGAAACGGCGTGCGTTTGACACGCGGCTCACGGTTGTCCTTCTCGCATGACGCCCTGCCATCTCTCAGCCTTGGATGCGCTCTCTTTGTGGGCGGCTGCTGCGATACTCTTCCGATCGTTGCCTTTTTGGACATTATACCATGCCGAAGCGTTCTGTCAAGCTTTTTCGCCCAGAAACAAGGCGCGCTTTTGGGCGTCCAGCACGTCCAGCTTGTTGGCGTAGGTCGGCACATCCTTGGGATTGGGGACGCGCTCCACCCGATTCTCGCCAAAGAACACGCGCTTGGTCATGGCGCCTGCGCCGTGCGCCAAGATGGACGTGGTCTCCTCCATCATGTCGATGTTGTACAGGCAGACCGTTTCGGGCGTGCTGTATCCCACGTTTTCGAGATTGCCATTTTGGTACTTTTGCCGATACAGATAGTACGGCCAAAGCCCCATCGCACGCGCCGTTTGAAAGCCCATGTCGATCATGCGCTCCACCGCTTGGCGGCTTGGCAGCGGATAGCGATCCAGCTGCTCCTTGAGCCGACTGGAACGCTTGATTGCCAAGGTATGCACTGTGAGATTGTCGGGTCGCATCAAAGAGATTGCTTCCAGCGTGTGCGCCATGTCGGACTCCGTTTCGCCCGGCAAGCCTGCAATCAAATCCATATTGATGGAGCCAAACCCCATCTCCCTTGCGATGGAAAACGCCTCAAAAATCTGCGCCGCCGTGTGCAGCCGTCCGATGCGCTTGAGCGTTTCGTCGGACATGGTCTGCGGATTGACCGACAGCCGCTGTACGCCGTGGGATTTGAGTACGGCAAGCTTTTCCCTCGTGATGGTGTCGGGTCTGCCCGCCTCCACCGTACACTCCTGCCCGTAGCCGCCGTAGGTCGCCTCCACATGGCACAGCAGCCGATCCAGCTGTTCTGCCGAAAGCACCGTGGGCGTGCCGCCGCCGATGTACAGCGCACGCAGATGCCAACCGCCGTTGTGCAGCAGCTTTGCGCCGCGGGAGATGTCGGAAAACAGCGGCACAAGGTACGCTTCGACCGCATTGGGGTTCGCAAGCTCTGCGCCAAAGGAGCAATACAGGCAGCGGGATTTACAATAGGGAATGCCGATGTACACGTCCAAGTCGTTGGGCTGCACCGACGCGATGAACGGCTTTTGCACGCCGCAGATGGTCGCCGCCAAGCGCAGCTTGTCCTCCTGCACCGAAAAGAGCTCGCGGAATTGTCGAATCGCCTCGGCGTCGCCATTGCGCAGGCTGAGCTCGCGCAAAAGCTTGGTGGGACGGATGCCCGTCAGACTGCCCCACGGCATTTCGGTGGGACACACCTGCTGCATCAGCGCATAGGTGACGCGCTTGACGCCGCGCTTTTCCTGCCGCTTGCGCTCCAGCACGTCGCCGCCGTCCGCCTCGAACGAGACCTGCGCCGAAACGCCGTTTGGCATGGCGGTGCCGCGTGCGGTGCGCGTCGCTTCGTCCAACAGCACGGTCAGCACCAGCTGTGCATCCGCCGCGTCGGGCGAAATTTCTACCAAGCCCAAAAAGAGCCGAATCTCCTCGGCGATGTCGTTGGCGTATTGCGGTGCGTTGGTGATTAGTTGTACCATGCGCCGAAGCCTCCTTGCATGGCAGGATTGTGCATCCGTTCATAGGCGACGGTGGTGTCCGCGCCGTGTCCCGGATACAGACGATAGGATTCGGGCAGCGATAAAATGGTTTCTCGGATGGAACGGAGCAGCGCCTCCGTGTTGCCCGTCGGCAAGTCGGTGCGCCCGAACCCGTCCGCAAAGAGCGTGTCGCCCGTCAGCGCAAATTGGTGCGCGTCGCAAACGAAGGTGACGCCGCCCGCCGAATGCCCCGCCGTGTGCAGCACCCGCAAGCACAGCCCGCACGCTTGGATGCAGTCGCCGTCGTGCAGCAAATCGGTGGCGCTGCACGGCGTCTGCTTTTGCCCCATGACGGTGGAAAGGCTGACGTTTGGGGAGGACAGCGCCTTGGCGTCGTCGGCGTGGATGCACACCCTGCAATGCGTTTGTGTGCAAAGCGCCGCCACGCCCGCGATGTGGTCGAAGTGGCGATGGGTGAGCAGAATGTGCGTGAGGGTGCGCCCGTGCGCCGCGCAATAATTTGATACGACGTCGGCGTCGGCAGGGTCGACCGCCAGCAGCGTCGCGTCGTCGTCGGAAAGCAGATAGGTGTTGGCGTCCAAGGGGCCGCAGGGAATGCGTTCGAAAATCATCAGAAGCCTTTCAAAGAATCTAACAGGATGGTAAGGGGGCCGTCGTTGACAAGGCGCACCTGCATATCGGCGCCGAACTTGCCCGTCTTGACGGGAACCGCTTGCGAAAGCGCCGCGATGCAGCGTTCATACAGCGGAACGGCGGTTTCGGGACGCGCTGCGCGGATGTAGCTGGGGCGTTTGCCCTTGCGCGCATCACCAAGCAGCGTAAACTGGGACACCAGCAGGATGCTGCCGCCCACCTCCGCCACGGAGCAGTTGGGAACGCCCTGCGCGTCGTCGAAGATGCGAAGCCCTAAAAGCTTGGCTGCAAGATAGTCCGCATCGGCGGCGGTGTCCTGCACATCGACGCCCAGCAGCACGCAAAGCCCCGTCCCGATCTGGGACACCATTTGTTTGTCGATGGTGACGGACGCTTCCGTCACCCGTTGTACCACGGCGCGCATGACGCCTCCTATACGCGGAACACGTCGATGACCTGCTTGATCTTTTTGAGATTGGACAGAATCATCTGGAGCTGGTCGCTCCCCGTGACGGTGAAGGTCATTTCCATGATGGCGTAGCCCTCGTTGGTGGAACGGCTCTTGAGATCGGTCATGTTGACGTTCAGGCTTGTCAGCACCTTGGATACCTCCATCAAAGAGCCTGCCTTGTCCACCACGAACAAGCGGATTGCCGCCGAGAATTCGGCTTTTTCGTCTGCCGCCCACTCGACCTCGATGATGCGATCGGGCTCTTTCTTGAGGCTTTCGACGTTTTTGCAGTCGGCGCGATGGATGGACACGCCGCGCCCGCGGGTGATGTAGCCCACGATGGGATCGCCCGGCAGCGGGTTGCAGCAGCTTCCGAAGAACACCGCCATCCCCGTATCGCCGTGCACATACACGCCCTTGGGATTGGCACGGTGGCTGGGCAGCTTTTGTACGGCGTCCACACAGGATTCCTCTAACTTTTTGCGCATGATCTCCAAGCGCTCGTCCTTGCGGTGCAAGTCCATCAGCTTGTGCAAGATCTGCCCTGCCGAAACGCCGCCAAAACCAATGGCGGAATACATATCATCCACCGACGTAAAGTTGTGCCGCTTGAGCACCTCGTTGCAGTATTCGGGCTTCATCAGGGTGGACAGCGTTTGCGCGTGGCGCTTGGCTGCCTCCTCCAACATTTCTCTGCCGCGCTGCACGTTTTCTTCGCGGTTTTCGCGCTTGAACCATTGCCGAATCTTGTTCTTGGCGGACTGCGTTTTGACGATGGAAAGCCAGTCGCGGCTGGGCCCGACTTGGGAATTGGAGGTGATGATTTCGACGACGTCGTTGGTTTTGAGCCGATAATCCAACCGCACCATGTTGCCGTTGACGCGGGCGTGTTGGCAATGGTGTCCGATGTTTGTGTGGATGCGGTAGGCGAAATCCAGCGGCGTGGAGCCGATGGGCAGGTCGATGATCTCGCCCTTGGGCGACAGCACAAAGACGTACTCGCCCAAGAAATCCTTGAGGATGTTGTCGACGAATTCGCGGCTGTCCTCCGTCGTTTCGTCGGCTTCCAAGACCTGTCTCAGCCAAGACGTCTTGCGGTCCAGCTCGGTCATGGCGGTGCGCCCCTCTTTGTACATCCAATGCGCAGCGATGCCGTATTCCGCCGTTTCGTGCATCTCCTTGGTGCGGATCTGCACCTCGAACGGGATGCCGTTGGCGTTCATCAGCGTGGTGTGCAGCGAACGGTACAGGTTGGGCTTGGGCATGGCGATGTAGTCTTTGAAGCGCCCCGGCAGCGGTTTCCATGCCGCGTGTACCACGCCCAGCGCGCCGTAGCAGTCGTTGACGGTGTTGACGATGATGCGGATGGCGATGAGGTCGTACAGCTCGTGGATGGTGCAGTTGTGCCGCTGCATCTTGCGGTAGGTGGAATAGAGGTGCTTGGGCCGTCCCGTGACGGTGCCCTCGATGTCCGCCTCCTTCAAAAGCTCCTTCATGCGGTCCATCGCGGAGCCCAAAAGCTCCATGCGCTCATGCTGCTGCTCCGCCACCATCGCCCGCACGGATTCGTATTCCTCGGGCAGCATGTAGCGGAAGGATAGATCTTCTAATTCGCTGCGGATGGCGCCCATGCCAAAGCGATGCGCCAGCGGTGCGTAGACCTCCAGCGTTTCTTTTGCCTTGCGATACTGCTTGGCGGGCGCGCAGCAGTCCAGCGTGCGCATGTTGTGCAGGCGGTCTGCCAGCTTGATGATGACGACGCGCACGTCCTCGGCGATTGCCAAGAACAGCTTGCGCAGGTTTTCGGACTGCTCCTGCTTTTTGGTGATGTAGGTCTGCTTGCCCGACTTGGTCAGCTTGGTGACGCCGTCCACCAAAAACGCCACTTCCTTGCCGAAGCGGGTTTCGATGTCGGTGATGAGAATGTTGTCGCCGTCCTCTACGGTGTCGTGCAGCACGCCTGCCATCACGGTGGGCGCGTCCATGCCCATGGTCAGCAGGTAGGAGGATACGGTCAGCGGATGCACGATGAACGGCTCGCCGCCCTCGCGCCGCTGGTTGCAATGCACGCGGGTCGCAAACGCAATGGCGTCCGCCATCGTTTTTGCTTTCTCGTCGCCAAAGCGTGCGCGGTATTGCTGTAACAATTCTTGCTCGTCCATACTGTGCCTCCTTTCCACAATCAGAATGTCTTTTTATTGTATAACATTTCGCACCGCAAATACAAGCGGCTATCGGAAATTTGTTTCTTTTCGGTGCAAGTTTTTTCGGTTGCCTGCCCCATCTGCACCGAAACCAGCCCCATTTCCAAAAAAATCAGCAAATCGACCAACGCGTCCTCGGACAGCGCCCACAGCGGCAGCCCCTTTTTGAGAAGCGGACGCAGCGTGCAAAACCGTTCCCGCAGCGTCGCTTCGGTGGGATGGGCGTCCGCTGCTTCGATCAGCCCGTCCATCGTTTCGTCGGAAAGCGGCGCACCGCCCTCCAGCGCCCGCAAGGATGCGTCGGCGTACCGCTGCACCGCAGGGGATCGCGGCGCACCAAGATAAATGGGGTACGCGTTGCAGCTTGTGCGATTTTGGAACACGTTCTTGTGCAGTGTGCCCACCATCTCCACGCGATCCGTAAGCTTGAGCGCATCGCATTGTTCGCCGCGCCGAAACGCCGCCAGCCGCAGCGAACCCGTGCCGTCGGACAGGACGGCGGACAGGTGCTGCCGTTCCTTTCCCATGGTGCAGACCTCGGACAGCGTGCCCTCCAATCGAAACTGCGGCGGCGGATTGCCCTCGCCAAAGGGCGCCAGCCGCTGCAGCGCGTCGCACAGCGCGACGGTGCATTCGGAAGTCAAAAGCGTTTCTTCGTAGGTGACGATGCGCGGCGGCAGTCCGTTGGGGAACGCCTCCAAAATGGATGCGTCCAGTGCGCGGAAAAGCGCGTCGAACGACGACGCCGCCATGGTGACGCCTGCCGCCAGCGCGTGCCCGCCAAAGCGGGAAAACAGCGTGCTGTGGGCGGACAACAGCGCGAACAAATCGACGGCAGGCACGCTTCTGCCCGAACCCACCAGCTCGCCGTCCGCCTCCGAAAACAGCAGAACGGGGCAGTTGAACCGTTCGACCAATCGGGACGCCACGATGCCGATGACGCCCACGTTCCAATCTTTGCCCGAAAGCAGCAAAACCCTTGGCTGCGCGCCCGAAGGAACCATGGCAAGCGCCGCTTCAAAGATGCGCTGCTCCTCCTCTCGGCGATCGGTGTTAGCGCGCTCCAATTCCTGCGCCAACGCATCGCGCCGAACGGAATCTTCGGTGACAAGAAGCTCGAATGCGCGTGCCGCGTCGCCCATGCGTCCCGCAGCGTTCAGCCGCGGCGCCAAAACAAAAGCAAGGGTCGTTTCGGTGACGGGCTGCTTGTCCGCACCCGCCGTAACAAGAAGCTGCAGCAGCGCCGGCTGCCGCTGCACAAGAGGCAGTCCCCTTGCCACAAGCGTGCGATTCGTCCCAACCAGCGGCACGACGTCCGCCACGGTGGCAAGCGCGGCAAACGCCAAATCGTCGTCCGTCGCCGTGCCCAGCGCCATGGACAGCAGCAGCGCTACGCCCGCGCCGCAAAGCCCGCGCACCGATTCGGGCTGCTCCGCGCGGGATGAGCAAACGACTGCGTCCGCTTCGGGCAGCGTCGCGTGAGTGCGGTGATGGTCGGTGATGACCACGCGCATGCCAAGCGCGTGACAGCGCGCCACTTCCGCGTGGGCGCTGACGCCGTTGTCCACCGTGACGATCAGGCGCACGCCGTCACGATACAGCGCTTCCACCGCTTCCATGCGCATGCCGTAGCCTTCGCCCACCCGCTTTGGGATGTGCGCAGCGACGTCAGCGCCGCAATGACGCAGGCTGCGCACCAAGATGGCGGTTGCGGTCACGCCGTCGCAGTCATAATCGCCAAACACGCAGATGCGCGCCCGCTTTTCGATGGCGTCGCGGATGCACGCCACCGCAGCATACATGTCAAAAAGGGCATACGGATCGGGCAGCGGCTCGGCGGCAGGCTGCAGAAATGCGGCGATAGCGCCGTCGTCACGCAAGCCCCGTCGCCAGAGCGCACGCGCCAACAGCAGGGACACGCCGTGGGTGGATTCGATATGGGCGAGCTGCTGCTCGTCGTATGGTTCGGCAAAACTGCTTTGAATCTGCATAGAAAAGGGGCTCGCTTTCGCCAAGCCCCCCAAGTGTTTTTTACAGCGCGATTGCTGCGGTGTCCCGCGCAATGGCAAGCTCTTCGTTGGTGGGCAGCACCATGACGGTGACCTTGCTCGTAGGCTTGGACAGGACAACCTCTTCGCCGCGGGGGCAGGTGCGGTTCAGTTCGAAGTCGAAATCCACGCCCAAGAAGTCCATCCCCTCCATGATGAGCGCACGGGTGGCGTTGTCGTTCTCGCCCACGCCCGCCGTCAAAACGATGCAGTCCACACCGTCCATCTCGGCGGCATACGCACCGATGAAGTGCTTGACGCCCTGTGCGAACATGTCCAGCGCCAGCGCTGCGCGTTCGTTGCCGCTGTTGCGTGCCGCCCACAGATCGCGGAAATCGCTGGAAACGCCCGAAATGCCGAGCATGCCGCTTTTCTTGTTCATGAGGGTGTCCATCTCATCGACGGTCAGATGCATTTTGTCCATCAGATAGCGGACGATGGCAGGGTCGATGCTGCCGCAGCGCGTGCCCATGGGCAGCCCTTCGAGCGGCGTCAAGCCCATGGAGGTGTCGAGACATTTGCCGCCCTTGGAGCAGCTGACGGAGGAGCCGTTGCCCAAGTGGCAGGTGATGACGCGCACGTTGGGATCGCCCACTCTGCCGAGCCGCTTGATGGCTTCGCCCGTGACATACATGTGGGAGGTGCCGTGGAACCCGTAGCGGCGCACGGCGTATTTCTCGTAAGAATCGTAGGGCAGTGCGTACATGAAGGACTTCTCGGGCATGCTCATGCCCCATGCGGTGTCGAATACCGCCACCATGGGCGTGTTCGGCATGGCGGCGCGGCAAGCGTTGATGCCCATCAGGTTCGCCGGATTGTGCAGCGGCCCCAGCGGGATGCATTCTTGGATTGCCTCGATGACCTCGTCGGTGATGAGGGCGGACGCGGTAAAGCGCGGCCCGCCGTGCAGCACGCGATGCCCCACCGCTGCGATGGAGGACATATCCTTGATGACGCCGATTTTCGGGTCGGACAGCACATCCAACACCATTTCGATGGCGTCTTGGTGCGTCTTCATGGCGGCGTCGCGCACCAGCTTTTGCCCGCCCGTGGGCTGATAGGTCAATCTACCGTCGATGCCGATGCGTTCGCAAAGACCCTTTGCAAGGACGGTTTCGGTGTCGATGTCGATGAGCTGGTACTTGAGGGAGGAGCTTCCTGCGTTGATGACGAGAATGGTTTTCATGTCGGTTCCTTTCTTATTGCGCTTGTGCCTGTACCGCCGTGATCGCCACGACGGAGACGATATCTTCTACGGAGCAGCCGCGGCTGAGGTCGTTGATCGGCGCCGCAAAGCCTTGACAGATGGGGCCGATGGCGTCTGCCCCCGCAAGCCGCTGCACCAGCTTGTAGCCGATGTTGCCCGCCTGCAAGTCGGGGAAGATGAGGACGTTGGCCTTGCCCGCCACGGGGCTGCCGGGGCTCTTGAGCTGCCCGACGGAAGGCACCAGCGCCGCATCCGCCTGCAGCTCGCCGTCTACATTGAGCTCGGGCGCACGCTCGTGCACCAGCCGCGTGGCTTCGACGACCTTGTCGACATTTTCATGCTTGGCGCTGCCCTTGGTGGAGAACGACAGCATGGCGATGCGGGCGTCCATGCCGCACAGCGTCTTGGCGCTCGCCGCCGAGGAAATGGCGATCTCCCCAAGCTGCTCTGCCGTTGGGTCGATGTTGACCGCACAGTCGGCAAAGACCATCAGCCCATCGTCGCCGTATTGCTTGTTGGGCAGCTCCATCACGAAGAAGCTGGAAACGGTTTGGATGCCCGGCTTCATTTTGATGATTTGCAGACCGGGACGCAGCGTGTTGCCCGTGGTGTTGATGGCGCCGCTGACGAATCCGTCCGCCTTTTTGTCTTTGATCATCATGGCGGCAAAGAACAGCGGGTTCAGGATGGTTTCCGCTGCCTTTTCGGGCGTGACGCCCTTTGCCTTGCGCATTTCGTAGAACCAGTCGCAGTACCGCGCATAATCGGGATGATTTACGGGATCGATGGTGTCCACGCCGTCAAGCGATACGTTGTACTTTTGCGCGATCGCTTGGATGGCGTCCGCCTTGCCAAACAGCGTAACCTGTGCGATGCCCTCCTGTGCGATGCGTGCCGCAGCCTGCACCGTGCGTTCTTCCATGCCTTCGGGCAACAGAATATGCTTCTTGTCTGCCTTCGCCTTTGCCTTGATCGTTTGCATCAATGACATGACCATATGCCTCCAAAATAAGTTTATAAATTATTCTACCATATTGAGAGGAAAAATGGTATACTCAAGGAGAAATAAATTCGACTTTTTTCGAAAGGGTGAACGCAATGCGTGTCGTCGGGATCGTAGCCGAGTACAATCCGTTGCACAACGGACACATCTACCACATGGAAGAAGCCAAGCGACAGGCGGGCGCATCGTTTTGCATCGTCGCCATGTCGGGCAATTTCGTACAGCGGGGCGAACCCGCCTGCACCGACAAATACACCCGCGCAGAGTGGGCGGTGCGGGCAGGCGTCGATATGGTCGTCGAAATTCCTTCGGCATTGGCGGTGGCAAGCGCGGAACGATTTGCCGAGGGCGCCGTCAAAACGCTGGCGGCGACGGGCGTGGTGACCGATTTGGCGTTCGGCGTCGAAACGGACGACCTGAACGCGCTGTACCACATCGCCGATCTTTTGGATCGGGAGCCTGCCAACTTCCGCGTCATCCTCACCTACCACCTCAAGCAGGGCAAGTCCTATCCGCGCGCCCAGTACGACACGCTGCAAGACCTTGGCATTCCGTCTAACGAGCTGGCGCTTTTGGAACAGCCCAACAACATTCTGGCGGTGGAATACCTCAAAAGCATTCGCCGCTTCGCACCAGAAATCCGCCCGCTGCCCATTCGCCGCGTTGGCAATCAATACCGCGATACGCAGCTTTCGGGGACGCTCTCCAGCGCAACCGCCATCCGAAAGGCGCTGTCCGAGGGCGACGACGCCGTGTACGACTGCCTGCCGCTGTACGTCAGCGGCGCGGCGCGATTCGATTCCCAATTCCCCGTCACGCTGGACTGCTTCTCGCAAATGATCCTGTATCGGCTGCGTTCCATGCCCTACTACGATTTGGAAGCGCTGCCCGATGTGACCGAGGGCTTCGAGCAGGTGCTTGCCCGCGCCGTATTGGAAACGACGGACGTCAACACCCTCCTTGCCGAGATGAAGACCAAGCGCTTTACCATGGCGCGCTGCAAGCGCATCCTCATCAGTGCGCTGCTGGGCGTCACCGCCGATCTGCCCGACAAGCTGCGCCAAGACCCCAAAAACCTCTACCTGCACATCCTTGCCATGACCCGCATCGGTCGCGGACTCCTTTCCGCGATGGCAAGCAGCGCCCGCGTGCCCGTCATTTTGCGCCACGCGGACGTCAACAACTGCACCGAGCTTGCGCGGCGTTCCCTGTCCATCGATGCGTTTTCCACCGACGTCTATGCCTACGCACTGGGGCGCGACCTGCACCGCGACGGGCAGACCGCCGTCACCGTATAGCGTTTTCCACGGGCGGCTTCGGTCGCCCGTTTTTTGATGAAAAAAAGAGCCCGAAGGCTCTTTCAGAACATTTGTTTGGTTCTCTTGATCATCCGTTTTCCGTCGCGCTTCACGCGGCGGGGAATGTCGGGATACATCGTGCAGACCGCCGCGGCTGCTGCCGCCGCGCCCACGACCATCCCAACGCCGAGCATTGCCATTCGCATACATTCACCTCTTTCTGCTTGCTGGATTTAGTATGCGCAGGCGAAGTTCGGTTATGCTTGCGGTGCAGATTCTGCCTTTTTTTGTTTTTTTGCTTGATAATCGTCGATGGCGGCGCGTACCGCCTCCTCCGCCAACACGGAGCAGTGGATTTTGACGGGCGGCAGCCCTTCCAGCGCCTCGACCACCGCTTCGTTGGTCAGCTGCAGCGCTTCGTCCACACGCTTGCCCTTGATCATCTCGGTTGCCATGGAGCTGGTGGCGACGGCGGCGCCGCAGCCGAACGTCTTGAACTTGACGTCCTCGATCACGTCGTCGTCGTTGACCTTAATGAACATCTGCATGATGTCGCCGCACTTGGCGTTGCCCACCATGCCCATTCCGTCGGCGTCGGGAATCTCGCCTACGTTGCGCGGGTGTTGAAAATGATCCAATACTTTTTCGGAATACATCAGTCGTTTCCTCCTTCATGATACAGCGGCGACATCTCGCGCAGCCGCTTTGCGATGCCGGGCAGTACGTCCAGAACATAGTCGATTTCTTCGTCGGTGGTAAACTCGGACAGCGTCATGCGCAGCGAGCCGTGCGCCGTTTCGTGCTTTAGCCCCATCGCCAAAAGCACATGAGACGGGTCAAGCGAGCCCGAAGTGCAGGCAGAGCCGCTGGAAGCCGCAATGCCGTCCAGATCCAGCATCAGCAGGATGCTTTCACCCTCGATGAAGCGGATGCTGTAATTGACGTTGTTGGGCAGGCGCTTCGTGCGATGCCCGTTGCGCTTGATGTACGGAATGGTCGCTTCGATGCCCTGCATCAGCTTGTCGCGCAGGCGCAGCATCTTGGCGGTGTTCTCCGTCATGTGGTCGATTTGATATTGCAGCGCCGTGGCAAGCCCCACAATGCCCGGTACGTTTTCGGTGCCTGCACGCTTGTGGTTCTCTTGTCCGCCGCCCAAGATGAGCGCGGGCACGCGCACGCCCTTGCGCACATAGATGGCGCCGACGCCCTTGGGGCCGTGGAATTTGTGCGCCGTCAGCGTCAGCAGGTCGATCTGCATGGCTTGCACGTCCACGGGAACGTGCCCCACCGCCTGCACCGCGTCGGTGTGGAACAGCACGCCGCGTGCGCGGCAGATCGCGCCGATTTCCGCAATCGGCATGATGGTGCCCACTTCGTTGTTGGCAAACATGACCGAAACCAAAATGGTGTCGTCGCGGATGGCGTCCTGCACCTGCTCCGCCGTGACCAAGCCGTCCGCGTCCACGGGCAGGTACGTCACGGTGACCAAGCCTTCTTGTTCCATCGCCTGCAGCGTGTGCAGCACCGCGTGATGCTCGACCGCCGTGGTGATGATGTGGTTGCCCTTCTTGCGATAGGCGTGCGCCACGCCGCGCAATATCATGTTGTCGCCTTCGCTGCCGCCGCCCGTAAAGATGATTTCGGCAGGCGACGCCGCATTCAGGCACTTGGCAACCGTGGCGCGAGACTCGTCCAGCCCCTTGTATGCATCCCGCGCAAAGCTGTGCGGGCTGCTGGGATTGCCGTAATATTGGGTGTAATAGGGCGTCATGGCTGCCAGCACTTCGGGAAGCACCATGGTGGTCGCCGCATTGTCAAGATAAATTCTGTGCATGGGTAATCCTTCTTTTTTGTTCGATGTGATCGTCGGTCAAATCTTGAATGGTCGTCTCGTTCAGCACGGCGTCGATGCGGTTTTGCAGCTTGAGAAACAACGGCCGCGCCGAGCAGGTGCAGGCGTTGCTGCACGGGCCGCCGTCCGCCGTCACGCAATCCGCAATCGCCGTGGAGCCCTCTAAGGCGTTGAGCACCTCGCCCACCGAAATCGTGTCCGCCGCCCGCGAGAGCGTGTATCCGCCCGTCTTTCCGCGGGTGGACGACACCAGCTCGGCTGCCTTGAGGCTTCGCATGAGCTGTTCCAAATACGCCTCGGATACGCCCTGCTCCGTCGCCAGCAAAGACAGCGAAACGGGGCCGTCCGCATGGCGTACCGCCAACTCGACCACCGCCTTTAGCCCGTATCTGCCCTTCGTTGACAACTTCATTTCAATATCCTACCGATTTACTTCGGATTGATTCTACCACGGCGTTCTTCGAATGTCAACCATTTTGGTAGGATTATTTTGCCCACTTTGCTGGCTGCACGGTCGCCCAATTTTTGGCAAAGAAAAAGCGGGGCGGCGCACGCCATCCCGCAATTTAATGCTTGGTTACACGTTGAAGAAGAATTCGACCACGTCGCCGTCCTGCATGACGTACTCCTTGCCCTCGGAGTGAACGAAGCCCTTTTCCTTGCAGGCAGCCAGCGAGCCGCTTGCCGCCAAGGTTTCGTAGGGGACGACGGCGGCGCGGATGAAGCCGCGCTCGAAATCGGTGTGAATCTTGCCTGCCGCCTGCGGCGCCTTGGTGCCGCGTGTGATCGTCCACGCACGGACTTCCTTAGGCCCTGCGGTGAGAAAGCTGATCAGCCCCAACAGGCGATAGCACGCCTTGACAAGCTGATCCAAGCCGGATTCCTGCACGCCCATTTCCTCTAAGAACGCCTTTTTCTCGTCGGGCTCCAGCTCGGCGATCTCCTCCTCAAGCCGTGCGCACACGGTGAGCGCTTCGGCGTGCTCGGCGTTGGCGATGGCGTACAGCGCCGTGACGTATCCGTTGGGCGCTTCGCCCAGCTCATTCTCGGAAATGTTCGCCACATAGATGACGGGCTTGGATGTGAGCAGGAACATTCCGCGAATCAGCTCCCATTCTTCTTTGTCGGCTTCGAACGTGCGGACGGGCTTGCCCGATTCGAGATGGGCGTACACGCGCTTGCAAAGCTCGATTTCGAAAAGCAGCTTTTTGTCGCCGTTCTTGGACATTTTTTGGAGGCGGTCCATGCGCTTTTCGACCGTTTCCATGTCGGCGAAAATCAGCTCAAAATCGATGGTTTCCACGTCGCGGGCAGGATTGACGCTGCCGTCCACATGGACGATGTTGTCGTCGTCGAAGCAGCGCACGACGTGTACCACGGCGTCCACCTCGCGGATGTGGGACAGGAATTTGTTTCCAAGGCCTTCGCCGCGGGATGCGCCGCGCACCAGCCCGGCGATATCTACAAATTCGATGACGGCGGGCGTATACTTTTCGGGATGATACATATTTGCCAGCACGTCCAGCCGATGGTCGGGGACGGCAACGACGCCCACGTTGGGCTCGATGGTGCAGAACGGGTAGTTCGCCGCTTGCGCGCCCGCTTGGGTGATGGCGTTGAACAGGGTGCTTTTGCCCACGTTCGGCAGTCCGATGACGCCTAATTTCATAAGAATGCCTCCTTAGCTCAATTTTTGAAGACCAAGCCGCAGTCTGCGCATGGTCTCGTCACGTCCCAGCAGCACGGCGATTTCGATGGCGCCGCCCGGCGTCACCTGCTTGCCCGCCATGGCGATGCGCACGGGCCACAGCATGGTGCCGTTTTTGAGGTTCTCCGCGGCGGCAAGCCCCAACAGCGTTTCGTGAATGGCGGTTTCCTCCCATGCGGGCAGACGATCCAGCGCGTCGATGGCAACGGTCAAAACGTGCTTTGCCACCAGGGGATCCGTCTTGGACTTTTTGTTGGTGAACAGTTCGACGTCGTAGTCGGGCAGCACCGCAAGAAAGTCAATCATGTCGGGAATCTGCGAGAAAATCTCGACCCGCGGCTGCAGGATGCGGCACAGCACGTCCGTGTGGGTCGTGTCGACGCCTGCCTTTGCATAGTAGGGCATGGCGTACGCCGTAAACGCTTCGGGCGAAAGCCTGCGCACATATTCGGCGTTCATCCAAGTGAGCTTGTTGATGTCGAAGATGGCAGGAGAACGGCTCATTCCCTCGATGGAGAATGCGTCTTTCAGCTCGTCCAGCGTAAAGAACTCGCGCTCGTCGCCCGGATTCCAGCCCAGCAGCGCCACATAGTTGACGATGGCTTCTTTGAGATAGCCCTTCGCAACGAAATCTTCGAAGTAGGCGTCGCCGTCGCGCTTGGACAGCTTGTGCTGCGCGTCGCGCATGATTTGCGTCATGTGGATGTAGGTGGGCTTTTCCCAGCCGAACGCCTCGTACAGCAGGTTGTACTTGGGCGTGCTGGACAGGTATTCGTTGCCGCGCATGACGTGGGTGATGCCCATGGTGTGGTCGTCGACGACGTTGGCAAAGTTGTAGGTGGGCATGCCGTCCGCCTTGATGAGAATCATGTCGTCCAAGTCGGCGCAGCCCACCGTGATATGCCCGTACAGCACGTCGTCAAACGACGCTTCGCCGTGTTCGGGCACGTTTTGCCGAATGACGTATGGGTCGCCCGCGTCCAAGCGGCGTTGGATTTCCTCGTTGGAAAGGTGCAGGCAATGCTTGTCGTATTTGAAGGTTTCGCCGCGTGCCGCAGCCGCCTCGCGGCGGGCTTGCAGCTCGTCCTCGGTGCAGAAGCAGTAGTATGCCTTGCCCTCCTGCACAAGCTGCTCGGCGTACGGCAGGTACATCCCCTTGCGCTGACTTTGGATGTAGGGGCCGTAATCGCCGCCCACGTCGGGGCCTTCGTCCCATTGCAGCCCGATGCTTCTCAGCGTGCGGTAGACCACCTCGACCGCGCCCTCTACATAGCGGGATTGGTCGGTGTCCTCGATGCGCAAAATAAACTTGCCGCCCTTGCTCTTGGCAAACAGGTAGGTGTATAAAGCGCTGCGCAGGTTGCCCAAGTGCATATAGCCCGTGGGCGACGGCGCAAATCTGGTTCGTACTTCCATGGTATCCTCCGTTAGGAAAGCTTGAAGGAGTCTTTCAACCCCACGATGCGGTTGAACACGGGCAGCGCAGGCGTAGAATCGGGATCCGCGCAGTAGTAGCCCATCCGCACGAACTGGAAGCGGTCGCCCGCCTTGGCGTCCTTCAGCGCAGGCTCCAAATAGCCGTGCTTGACGATGAGCGAATCGGGCGCAAGAAGCGCAGTGAAATCCTCGACCGTTTCACCCTCTTCGGCTTCGCGCATCAGCGGTTCGTAGTGGCGCAGCTCGCACGGGATGGCGTCCTCGGCGTTGACCCAGTGCAGCGTGCCCTTGACCTTGCGCTGGCACGCGCCGCTGTGGGAATCGGGGTCGTAGGTGCAATGCACGCAGGTGACCGTGCCGTCGTCGTCCGCTTCCCAGCCGGTGCATTTGACAATGTAAGCGCCCTTCAGACGAACTTCGCCGTCGGGCTTGAGGCGGAAGAATTTCTTGACGGGCTCCGTCATGAAATCGCTCTGCTCGATGTACAGCGTGTGGCCAAAGCGCACGGTGCGCGTTTCGGATTGCTCGTCCATCGGATAGGTTTCGAGCGTCACGTCCTCGGTGACGTCCTTGTCCCAGTTGTCGATGACAAGCTTTAACGGTTCGGTGATTGCCATCATGCGGGGCGCGGTGGCGTTGAGATTCTCGCGCACGCAATGCTCCAAAATGGCGGTATCGACCACGGAATCTGCCTTGGCGACGCCGATGCGCGCAAGGAAATCGCGGATTGCCTCCGCCGGATAGCCGCGGCGGCGCATGGCGCAAAGCGTGGGCATACGCGGGTCGTCCCACCCGTTGACCAAGCCCTCTTCCACCAGACGGCGCAGATACCGCTTGGACATGATGGTGTTGGTGAGATTGAGCCGTGCGAACTCGATCTGGCGCGGCTTATGTTCGAACCCGCAGGCGTCCACCACCCAATCGTACAGGGGACGATGCGCCTCGTATTCCAGCGAACAGAGCGAATGCGTCACGCCTTCGATGGCGTCCTGAATCGGGTGCGCGAAATCGTACATCGGATAGATGCACCATTTGTCGCCCGTCTGATGATGCCGAATGTGCAGGATGCGATACATCGCAGGGTCGCGCATGTTGATGTTGGGCGACGCCATATCGATCTTGGCGCGCAGCGTCTTGCTGCCGTCGGGGAACGCGCCGTCCTTCATGCGGTGGAACAGGTCTAAATTTTCTTCCACGGAACGATTGCGGTACGGGCTGTTGGTGCCGGGCTCGGTCAGCGTGCCGCGGTATTCGCGCATTTCGTCTTTGGACAGGTCGTCCACATAGGCGCGGCCATCCTTGATGAGCTTGATGGCAAGATCGTAGCACTGATCGAAATAGGACGAGCCAAACAAAAGCTGATCCCAATGAAAGCCCAGCCATTGAATGTCCTGCTTGATTGCCTCGACGTATTCCGCGTCCTCTTTGGTGGGGTTCGTATCGTCAAAGCGCAGGTTGCAGGAACCGCCGTATTCCTCCGCCATACCGAAATCCACCGTCAGCGCCTTGGCGTGACCGATGTGCAGATAGCCGTTCGGCTCAGGCGGAAAACGGGTCTTCACCCGCGGCTCCTTGGTGCGCAGATCCTCCTCGATGATTTCTTCGATGAAATTTTTGCTGTGTTCTTCCACTTGCATATCCTTTCCTTCGGGATAAGCCCCTACTCATCCATTTTATCGAAATCATTATACCGCACCCGCACGCTTTTCACAAGACACGTTTGGCATTTTTTTGACGTGAAAGCGTGTATGACGCGCCGACGGACGGACACAATAAGGTTGTCGGTGATCCGACAAATCTAAAACGGAGGTACTCTCATGTCTTTCTTCAATGAGAACGGCCGCGAAAACAACAACCAAGAGCGGAACCGTAACAGCAATCCCAAGGAACGCAACCGCACCGGCTCGAACAACAACAGCAACGGGCAAAAGCAAAACAATGAACGCAGCGACAACGCGTTTGAGTCGGATCGGTATCGTTTCTGATGCGCAGACAGAAGAAACCGCCGATGGTCTACACGCCGCGCAGTGCGGTGGAGATCCCATCGGACGTGAACGGTAGTTACACCGGCATGTCACACGACGGCTCGCGCCCCATGCAAGACGCGGACGACCTGTGAAAAAAGGAGCTGCAGCAAATTCGCTTTGCTGCAGCCCCGTCCCTTTTGGGGAAAGATCCTTACGCCGTCCCGTTAGGACAGCTCGTATTTTTTGGAGTACGTCTGCACCATATCGGCATAGGCGGTGGACGGCCCCGTCTTGAGATCGAGCATATAGCGGTGCGTGTCGAAATGCGCATGGGACACCTCGATCAAATCGACGGCGATGTTGGAGCAGTGGTCGGACACGCGCTCGCAGTTGGCAAGGATGTCGTGGTACACGAAGCCCTGCACGATGGTGCAGACGCCCGCCTGCAGCCGCGCCACATGATGATCGCCCAGCGTCTTGACGAGCAGGTCGATGACGTCCTCCAACGGCTCCACCTTGCTTGCCTTTGTCACGTCGCCCTCTCGATACGCCGAAAACGACAAATCCATGATTTCCCGCAGCGCGGCGATGAGCACATCCAGCTCGTGCGCGCCCTGCTCGGAAAAGACCAGTTTTTTCTCTTTCATCTCTTGGGCAAGCTCTTTGAGGTTGACGGCGTGGTCGCCGATGCGCTCAAAGTCGGACAAAACGTGCAGCAGCTGATTGACCTTGCGGCTGCTGGCGTCATCCAAATCGGTGGCGCCAAGCTTCACAAGATAGGTGCCCAGCTTGTCTTCATATCGATCCAGATGCTCCTCGTCCTCGTCGATGCGGCGGGCTTCCTTCTCGTCATAGTGCGTCAAAAGATCCAGCGCACGCAGCAGCGTTTCGTGGGACAGCGCCGCCATCTTGTCGCTGACGGTCACGCACTGCTGTACGGCAAAGGCGGGCGTCTTGAGGAAGCGATCGTCCAAAAGCGTCGTCGCCACGGCGCGTTCGTCCTTGCCGTCGGGAATGGTGAGCCGTGCAAGCTTGGCTAAAAGGTCGCCAAACGGCAGGAAGACAAGCGTTGCCGACACGTTGAAGATGGTGTGAATGAGCGCGATATGCTTGGGCCGCAGCTTCTCGTTCATGAACGGGAATTGGAAGACGGCGTTCGCGCCGTAGAACAGCCCCAAGAACAGGACGCTGCCCAAAATGTTGAAATACAGATGCACCATTGCCGTGCGGCGTGCATTTTTGTTGGCACCGATGCAGGAGAGCAGCGCGGTCACGCAGGTGCCGATGTTCATGCCCAAGATGATGGGAATGGCGGCGCCATAGGTGATGCTGCCCGACAACGCCAGCGCCTGCACGATGCCGATGGCGGCGGCGGACGCTTGAATCACGCCCGTAAAGAGCGCGCCTGCCAAGACGCCCAGCAGCGGATTTTCCAATGTGGCAAAGAAGCCCTGCGCCCATTCGCCGCTGACCAGTACGGAACAGTTGTCGCTCATCAGCGTCATGCCGTACATCAGCACGGCGAAGCTCACCAGCGTGACGCCGATTTCGCGCAGCTTTTGCCGCTTGAAAAAGAGCATCATCACAATGCCGATCAGCGCCAAGACGGGCGAAAACGTCGTCGGCTTGAAGATGGTGGCATACCACGCATCGCCTTCGATGCCCGTCAGCGCGAAAATCCAAGAGGTGATGGTGGTGCCGATGTTGGCGCCCATGATGATGCCCACCGCTTGCTCGAGCCGCATCATCCCGGAGTTGACAAAGCCCACCGTCATGACCGTGGTGGAGGATGAGCTTTGCACCAGCGCCGTCAGTCCGCAGCCCACCAGCATGCCCTTGATGCGGCCTACGATGGGGAAACGGGATTTGGTCGTGGTGGCACTTTCGAGTGCGCGTTCCAGCTTGCCGCCCGTCATGTGTTCCAAGCCCTTGCTCATCAGGTTCATGCCAAACAGCGTGAACGACAGCCCCAGTATGAACAAAAGTATGTGTTCCGTCATTTCAAAATCCTCTCGCGGGGTTCTCCCGCCCTTCCTCTTTATCCTTACCTATTCATTGTGATTCTATCAGACCAAACGCACCCTTTTCAAGGTTCTGTTGGTAAAGCGCGTGTAAAGCCTTTGTAAAGTTCCGAATTTTCGCAAAGATTCACACTCCTGCCACAATGCCGTTACCATGCCCGTGCTATAATAAGGTACCAAACTTTTGAAACGGAGTTTCCTATGCTTTCGAAGTATAGCGTGAAAAAGCCATTTACCGTGCTGGTCGCCGTGGTGTTGATCATTGTGCTGGGCGTAATGTCCGTCACCAAAATGACGCCCGACCTTCTGCCCGAAATGAGCTTCCCCTATGTGGCGCTGTTCACCACCTACATCGGCGCGTCGCCCGAAGAAGTCGAATCCACCGTCACCAAGCCCATCGAGCAGGCGATGGCGTCGCTGGACGACCTCAGCTCCGTGACCTCCACCAGCTCCGAGAACTATTCCGTCGTCTTTCTGACCTTCGACCAAAGTGCGAACGTGGACGTCGCCATGCTGAACGTGCAGCGCGCATTGGCGCCGTTGGAATCGGAATGGGGCGACAGCGTGGGCAGCACCACCGTGATGGAGCTGAGCAGCGACTTGATTCCCACCGTGGTGGCTGCGGTCAACGTGGACGGGATGGATCAGATTGCGCTGTCCGCCTACGTCAACGACACCCTTTGCGCCGAGTTGGAGGGCATCAACGGCGTCGCCTCCGTCACCACGACGGGGCTGATCATCCAAAAGATTGAAATTGCCATCGACGACGACAAGCTGGACGCGCTGAACGATCGGCTGTTCGCCGCCATCGACGCCGAATTTGCCGAAGCCACCGCCGAATTGGACGACGCCCGCCAACAGCTGATCGACGGACAAGCGACCATCGACGAGAACCGTGCCGCATTGGACGACGCGCAAGCCAAGCTGAACGCGGGCAAGCACCAAGCCAACAGCGGCTTTGCCGACGCGCAAACCCAGCTGGACGATACCAACGCCGAGCTTTTGGCGCTCAAGTCCTCCCTTTTAGAGCAGCAAGCGCTGCTGTCCTCGCAGCTTGAGCAGGTCATTGCCATGCAGCAGGTTTTAACCAAGCTCAAGTACGCCGTGCGCGCACTCGAAACGGCACAGGCGCTTTTGGACGAGGCGATTCGGCTCATTCAAGAGAATCCCACCCTCACCGATGAAGAAAAAGCCACCTATACGGCGGAGATTACCAACAGCGCCGAATACCAAGCGATCGTCGATTCCTTGGCGACCATCGACGCGCAGCTTGCCGACTATGGGCTGACCCGCGGCGACATCGACAGCACGCTGGCGACGCTGCAGGAAACGCAGCCCGTCTTGGAAGACGTCATTGCGCAGATTGACAGCGCGCTTTCGGACATCGACGCGGGGCTAATCACCGTCGAGGAAGGCTACGAAACGCTTGCGTCGCAAAAGGCGTCCGTGAACGGCAAGCTGAACGCCGCGCAAAGCGCCATCAACAGCGGGCTGCTTGCGCTGGACGAAGGACAGGAAAAGGTGGACGAAGGCAACACGCAGCTGACCGCCGCCGAGGAAGCCGCCGCAGAACAGTTGGCTGCCGCCAAAAAGAGCGCCGACCTGCACACCGTATTGTCCGTCAAAACCCTTGCGACGCTGCTGAAGGCACAAAATTTTGAGATGCCCGCCGGCTATGTGCAAAGCGGCACCGAGCAATGGATGGTCACCGTGGGCGACGCCATCGACGAGATCGACGCCCTGCGGGACGTGGCGCTGGTCTATTTGGATTTGGGCGACATCGGCGCCGTTCGCCTGTCCGACATTGCGACGCTGTCCGTTACCGACAACAGCGGCACCACCTACGCCCGCATCAACGGCGAAAGCGGCGTGCTGCTGGCGTTTACCAAGCAGTCCTCCTATGCCACCGCCACCGTCGCGGACAACATCACCACGCGCTTTGCCGAGCTGAGCGCCGAGAAGGAAGGGCTGCATTTCATCAACCTCATGGATCAGGGCAGCTACATCCATTTGGCAATCAACTCCGTCGTGCAAAACCTCATCATCGGCGCGGTGCTTGCCATTCTGATTCTGTTCCTGTTCCTGCGCGATCTGCGTCCGACGTTCATCGTGGGCATCAGCATCCCCATCTCCGTCCTGTTCGCGCTGGTCATGATGTACTTTTCGGGCGTCACCATGAACATCATCTCCATGGCGGGGCTTGCCATCGGCATCGGCATGCTGGTGGACAATTCCATCGTCGTCATCGAGAACATCTATCGGCTGCGCGCCGAGGGCGTGCCCGTCAAAGAGGCTGCCATGCAGGGCGCCAAGCAGGTGACGGGCGCCATCACCGCCTCCACGCTCACCACCATCTGCGTGTTCGTCCCCATCCTGTTTGTCGAAGGGCTGACGCGCCAAATCTTTATGGACATGGTGCTGACCGTCACCTATTCCCTGTTGGCTTCGCTCATCGTGGCGCTGACCGTCATTCCCGCCATGGTAACGGGGCTGATGCGCCGCCCCGTCAAAGAAAAGCATCGCACCTTCAAGGCGCTGCTGCGCGGGTTGGAAAAAGCCGTTCGCTTCGTGCTGCGGCATCGCGTCGTGGCGTTGGTGCTTGCCGTGCTGGTGTTGGCAGGCAGCGCGTGGGCGTCGCTTTCCCGCGGGTTCTCCTACTTCCCCTCCAGTGCGGGGCAACAAATCTCCGTCACCGTGGCGCTGCCCGAAAACAGCACCTTTGAGGAGGACGTGGCGCTTGCGGATCAGTTTATGGAGGCGCTGTACCAAGTCAAAGACTTGACGGATGTGGGCGGGATGCTGGGCAACGGTGTGGCGTCCATCATCGGCATCGGCGGCTCCACCGGCACGGCGGACGTCTCCGAGCTGACCATTTACTGTCTCATCGACGCGTCGAGCGGCAAGAACAGCCTCAACATCGAATCCGAAATCAAAGACGCCTTGTCGCCTCTTTCCGAGGAACATCCGTTTACCATCGCGGGCATGACCACCATGGACTTCAGCTCTCTTTCGTCCTCCGGCGTCGCCATCGACATCTATGGCAACGACCTGTCCGACCTGTCCGCCGCCGCCACAATGGTTGCGGATACGCTGTCCAAGGTGGACGGCATCCATGAGGTGTCGGGCGGCACGGACGACGTTTCGCCCGCACTGCACGTCACCGTGGATCGGGAAAAGGCGGTCAAGCACGGGCTCACCGTGGCGCAGGTCTATCTGGCGGTGGCAGAACAGCTCACCGACTCCGTGACGGCAACGAGCATCACCACCGACAGCACGTCGCTGGACGTCACCATCGTATCGCAGACCGCGTTCGAATCCTTGGACGCGTTCCGCACGCTCTCCATTTCCGTCACCAAGCAGGACGGCACCGAGGAGACCGTGCAGCTTTGCGACGTCGCGGAAATCACCGAAACCACCACGCTTGCCTCCATCGCCCGCACCGACCAGCGCCGCTATGTCGAGGTGTCGGGCACGTTGGACGAGGGCTACAACATCACCCATGTGACCAACGCCGCCCAAGCTGCCGTCAACGCGCTGACGCTGCCCGCGGGCTGCTCCGTCGTGTTTGCAGGCGAGAACGAAACCATTCTCAGCGCCCTGTCCGACTTGGCTTGGATGCTGGCGCTTGGCGTACTCATCATCTACCTCATCATGGTTGCCCAGTTCCAGTCGCTGCTCAGCCCGTTCATCGTGTTGGGCACCGTCCCGCTTGCCTTTGCGGGCGGGTTCTTGGGGCTTTTGATTGCGGGCGAGGAGGTGAGCATCGTCGCCATGATCGGCATGATTATGCTGGTTGGCGTCGCCGTCAACAACGGCATCGTGCTGGTGGATACCGCGAACCAGCTGCGCGACGCGGGCATGTCCAAGCGTGACGCCATCGTAAAAGCCACCACGCTGCGGGTGCGCCCCGTCCTCATGACCGCGCTGACCACCATTTTGGGTCTGCTGCCGTTGGCAATCGGGTTTGGCACAGGCTCCGAGATCATCCAGCCCGTGGCAGTCGTCTGCATCGGCGGCTTGACCTACGCCACCTTTACCACTCTGTTCATCATCCCCGTGCTGTACGATCTGCTGCGCCGCGACAAAAAGCCTTCCGGCGACGCGCCCACGCTTTCTGACGCCCCTTCGGACGCGGACGTTCCCGAAAAGCTGCAAGCGCCTGCCGAAGAGGCTGCCGCCGTCAAAGCCGATGCGCCGACGCCGCGCAAGCCCCATTCCAAGCAGCGCCATGTCCCGAAAAAGCAGTGCAAAGCAAGTCCTGCAACCGAAGCGCCCGCCGCCGCGCCGCAGGTGGATTTCTCCCACGACGAGCTTGTCATTTCCGCTGCAAAGCAGACGAACGACTATCGCCCCTCCGACTACGAAGTCATCATCGAGCCGTAACGCAACAACATTTTTGCATCAAAAAAGGACTGCCAAAACCGTGGTTTTTGCAGTCCTTAATTTTTTATGCTTCGTCCGTTTGGAGGGTGCGAAAGCGGGTGAATTCGCCTTGGAAGACCAAGTCGCATTTGTCGATGGGGCCGTGGCGGTTCTTTGCCACGATGGCTTCGGATTCGTTGCCTGCCGTTTCGTCGTAGACGGCGGCACGATAGAGCAGAATGACCATATCGGCGTCCTGCTCGATGGAGCCCGATTCGCGCAGGTCGGAAATCATCGGGCGATGGTCTTGACGAAGCTCCGGCCCGCGGTTGAGCTGCGACAGCAGCAAAATGGGAACGGCAAGCTCACGCGCCAACAGCTTCATGGCGCGGGTCATGTCGGAAATTTCCTGTTGGCGGTTGTCCGACTTGCGCCCTGCCGTGCCGGTGCCCTGCATCAGCTGCATATAGTCGATGATGACCATGTCCAGCCCTTGCTGCGCCTTGAGCCTGCGGCATTTGGAACGGATGCTCGTGACCGTTGCGCCCGCAGAATCGTCGATGTACAGCTTGGCGCGCTGCATCGGCTCCGCCGCTTCCATCAAGCGCTGCGTTTCGGCGTCGCCCAGCGTGCCGTCTTTAATCTTTTGGGAGTCCACCGATGCTTCGGTGCAAAGAATACGCATCATGAGCTGCTCTTTGCTCATTTCGAGCGAAAAAACGGCGACGGATCGGTTGTCGTGCAGCGCGGCGTACTGGGCGATGTTCATGGCGAACGCCGACTTGCCCATGGCGGGACGTGCGGCGATGATGATGAGGTCGCTTTTTTGGAGACCGTTGGTCAGCCGATCCAGCTTGGAAAAGCCCGTGGCGCAGCCCGTCAGCTTGCCCTTGCGTTGAATCAGCTCGCCGATTTGATTGAGCGTGTCGGGCACGATCTCGCTGGCGGGCGAAAGCGTGACCTCCGTCTTGCGCATGGTGATGTCGTACAGCTTGCGTTCGGCGGAATCCAAGGATTCCTCCACGTCGTGCTGGTCGTCCATGCCGTTACGGATCATGTCGTTGCCCACGCGAATGAGGGCGCGCTGCGTGCTGTGATCCTCGACGATTTTGGCATAGTATTGGACGTTTGCCGCCGTGGGCACAAAGCGCATCAGCTCGGTCAGATAGACGATGCCGCCCGCCGCCTCAAGCTTGCCCATGCGCTCCAACGCGCCGGACAGCGTAACAAGATCGACGGCGCTTCCCTCCGCACGGATGGATCGCATCGCCGCAAAGATGTCGGCATGTGCAGACTGATAGAAGTCCTCGGGAAACAGCTGTTCCAGCATGGAATCCAGCGCTTCGGACTCTAACAGCATGGCGCCCAAGACGGAACGCTCCGCCTCGACGTTATTGGGCAATGCCCGTTCAATGGTTTGTTCCATTATTCCTCGACGATGACGCGGAAGGTGACGGCGACGCCCTCAAACAGGCTCGCCTTGGCGGTGTAGGTGCCGAGCGCACGGATGGTTTCGATGGAGATTTTTTTCTTGTCGACGTCCATGCCGCGCTGCTCCTTGAGCGCCTGCGCCACTTCTTTGCCCGCGACGGTGCCGAACAGCTTGCCGTTTTCGCCGACATGCGCCTTGACATGCACCGTTGCGCCTTCTAACTTTTCGGCTTGTTCGCGTGCCTTCACGCCCGCCGTAAACTTGCGGTGCTGCGCCGCGCTTTTTTGAATGCTTGCCGCATTGATCGCCGTCGTGTCCGCCGGCGTTGCCATCTTGCGCGGGAACAGGAAATTGCGTGCGTATCCGTCGGAAACGTCCGCGATCTCACCCTTCTTGCCCGTGCCCTTCACATCCTGCGAAAGCAATACTTTCATTTGTTTGCCCTGCCTTTCATCCGTTTTCGTGATTGATCGATTCGTACTGCTCGATACACGCTTCTAATTTGGCGCGGGCTTCCTCGGTCGAAATGCCCGCAAGCTGCGCGCCCGCCATGGTCAAATGCCCGCCGCCGCCCAGCTGCTCCAAAATAATTTGTACGTTGATTTGCCCATAGCTGCGTCCCGAAATGGAGACGACGCCGTCGGTGTCCGCCAGCACAAATGCAGCGCGGACGCCGCGAATGCCTAAAAGCTCATCGGCAGCCTGCGCCGCCAGCAGCTTGCCGTCGGGCGTGTTCTTCTCGCACCAAGAGAGGGCGACGCCGCTCTTGCGAATGACAGCGCGCTCCACCACGTTGGCACAGCGGACATAGCTTTCGTAATCGTTTTGGAACATCAGCTTGACGGAGCTGAGGTCGGCGCCGTTGCGCCGCAGATAGCCTGCCGCGTCGAACGTGCGCGAACCCACATTGAACGCAAACTGCTTGGTGTCCACCGTGATGCCCGCCAACAACGCGCTGCAGGTAAAGGCGACGGGCTTGACGTTGTCCGCAAAATACTGCATGATCTCGGTGACCATCTCGCTGGCGGAGGACGCCCGCGATTCTAAATAATGAAGCGTCGCGTTGTCGATGTAGTCGGCGCTGCGGCGGTGATGGTCGATGAGCACGATGCGCTCGCACTTTTGCAAAAGCTCCGGCGCGGTGGTGTTGTTGGCGCGTTGGGTGTCCACCACGACCAGTACGGAATTGGCGCGCATCATCTCGGCGGCCTGATCGGGTGCGATGATGACGCGGGACGCCACGCCGTCCCGTTCCAATTGGCGCACGGCGTCTTCGATGGTGGTGTTCAGCGCGTCGATGACGATGTAGGCATGGCTGCCGACGTGATTGGCGCAGGTCATGATGCCCAGTGCCGCGCCAAGGCAGTCCATATCGGAATTGCGGTGTCCCATGATGAACACGTCGCCGCTGTTTTCGAACAGCTGCAGCAGCGCCTTTGAGAACAGGCGCGCCTTGACCCGCGACTGCTTCGCGTCCTGCTGATGCTTGCCGCCGAAGAAGCGGTAGTCCGCCCCCTCTTTGACCACGACTTGATCGCCGCCGCGTCCCAAAGCAAGCTCCATCGCCTGTCGCGCATCCTGTTCGGACTGCGCCAAGCGCGGCGCCGCGCCCACGGACATGGACAGCGAAACGATGATGCCTGTGCCCGTTTCGATGCGATGCACCTGATCCAGCAGCGTAAAGCGTTCGGATTCTAATTGTTCTTCTTGTTTGGCTTCTACCACAAGCAGGTAGCGTCCGTTTTCGTAGCAGCGGTACAGCCCGCCCACGCGCTTGCAAAGCTCGGCAATGAGCCGTTCCACCTCGGCAAGCACCGCCGAGCTGTGAATCTGCGCGTCGCTTGCCATCTCTTCGTAATTGTCGACATACAGCAGCGAAACGTACGGGCGCTGCTCGGCGTACAAGCGTTGGTAGTGCGCCGCCTCCGTGCGGTCGAGCCAATATTGAAACACGAGCTGCTTTTCGGTGTTGGGGCGCAGGATTGCCGTATGCATGACTTGGTAGTTGGAGCCGTTCAGCTCGACCTGTACCGCGTTCATCCCGCGCTGCTTTTCGAATTCGGGCAGGATTTCTTTGATGTTAGCGCCGTCGTACAGCGCGCGAAATGCACGGTTGCGCCAAGTGACGCGGCCTTCCAATGTGAGCACCGCCGCAGGAATGGTGATGCCTTGAATCAGCGCCGACACCGCTTGGTCGTTGTCACGGAACACGCGATCCATGCGCGCTTGGTTTGTTTTGGCGATGGAGCGTAAAATGAGCCAAAGCGTCAGCCCCAAAAGAAGACCTGCCGCCGCGACGACGCCTGCCTCCATATAGCGTGTAAAGATGAGCGCCGCGGTCACGCCAAGGATTGTGACGACGCCGACGGCAATCAGAACGCCGCGATATTGCTTCATCCCTGTCCCTCCCGATTGGATCGAATTCGTTCGTAGGTATCTGCAAACAAGCCCACAAATGCCAGCACGGGGCCGAGAATGGTGAACAGCACAATGCCCAGCACCAGCACCACGGGAAAGACCCAACGCCGCTTGGCAAGGCGCTTGACGGCGCACAGCCCGCCCAATGCCAGCGGGTACAGCCACAGCAGATAGAAGACGTTGGAGAGCGCCGTCGCAAAGGTGACGCCCACCATGGACAGCACCAAGCAAACGAGCACGACGATGGTGACCGAGAAGGAGAACCAACGCTCCACGCGCCAGTCGGCAAACTTGGGCAGCGGCAAAACGGCTGCGGACTTGTCACGGTTGAACAGATGGAAAAGGAGGCAGTTGGTCAGCGCGCACAGCATGGCGGGATACAGCAGCACCGAAATGGAGAACTGCTCGGCGCCGAGCTTGTAATCGGTGAGCGTATCGAGCGTGTCCTGCACGGTGGCTTCGGTGAACAGCCCCGACTCAATCAGGATGGATTTGCTTTCTTCGATGCCCGCTGCATATTGCCCGATGAGGCTGCGGAACGGCAAAAACGCATCGCCCTCCGCAAGGAGCGACGGCAGGCAAACGTAGCAGAACAGTGCAATCAGCGTAAGGAACGTGCCATAGATGACGATGCGGAAATTGTTGAGCTTGCACCGCTGCATGGTATACAGCCCTACGCTCGGAATGCCGATGAGCAGCAACAGCCACAGCGCGCCCAAAAGATCGGACGTGGCAAGGTAGCCCAGTGCGAAGGTGAATACCGCAAGCCCAAGCAGGGACGTGACGCCGAGCGTCCACGCGCAGCGCGACCAAAGCGCCGCCGCAACCGCCAACAGCAGCACCATGCAGCAAGCCGACAGCATCGTGTTGGAGATCGTGACGTAGGACGTGGGAATGCCAAGCGTCGTGGCAAGCCGGACGGAGAAGGGTGCAAAGCGCGGCAAAAAGCACAGCGCTGCCGTGACAAGCAGTGCCGCCGCAAGAAATAGGATGGTTTTCCCCAATTTACGAGTCTGATTCATATTCCTATTTTACGCGTTTTGTTCCGCCGCGTCAATAGACAATCGCCTGCGAATCCGAAACCCGCCCCGCAAAAAAAGAAAAGCGCCACCCCAAAAGGAGGGTGGCGCAAACGGATGCGATTACTTTGCGCGTGTGGCAACTTCCTGTAGGATTTTGCCCGCGAACGCGTCCAGCGACATGACGCCCAAGTCGCCGTCCTTGCGGGAACGAACGGCAACCACGCCATCCGCCACTTCCTTATCGCCCAAAACGAGCATATACGGAACCTTTTGCATCTGCGCTTCGCGGATTTTGAAGCCAATCTTTTCGTTGCGCAGATCGGATTCGACCCGCAGCCCCATCGCTTCCAACTTTTTGCGCACGTCCTCGGACGCCTCTTGCGCACGATCGGTGATGGGCAGCACCTTCACCTGCACAGGCGCCAGCCATGTGGGGAACGCGCCCGCGTATTTTTCGATCAGCAGCGCCAACGTGCGCTCGTAGCAGCCCAGCGACGTGCGGTGAATGACGACGGGGTACTTTTTCTGTCCATCGCTGTCGGTGTAGACCATGCCGTACCGTTCCGCCAGCTGGAAGTCGATCTGGATGGTGACCAGCGTGTCCTCTTTTCCGAAGACGTTCTTGATTTGGATGTCCAGCTTGGGGCCGTAGAACGCCGCTTCGCCGTCGGCTTCGGTGAAGTCGATCTTGAGATCGTTGAGGATGTCGCGCATGAGGTTTTGCGTGCGCTCCCAGCTCGCTTTGTCGCCGATGTACTTTGCGGTGTCGTTCTCGTCCCACTTGGAGAAGCGATAGGTTACGTCCTCCGCCAGCCCGACCGTTTCCAACATGAATTTGGCAAGGTCGAGACAGCCGCGGAATTCGTCCTCGACTTGGTCGGGACGACACGCCAAGTGTCCCTCGGAGATGGTGAACTGCCGCACGCGGATCAAGCCGTGCATCTCGCCGCTGGACTCGTTGCGGAACAGCGTAGAGGTTTCGTTGTAGCGCAGCGGCAAATCGCGGTAGGAACGGCTGCGATTCAGATACGCCATGAACTGGAATGGGCACGTCATGGGACGCAGCGCGAAGATTTCTTTGGTGGGGTCGTCTTGGTCGGCGGTGTCGCCCATAACGAACATCCCATCGCGGTAGTGATCCCAATGCCCCGAAATCTTGTACAGCTCACGCTTTGCCATAAACGGCGTCTTGGTCAGAAGATAGCCGCGGCGCTGCTCTTCATCTTCGACGAAGCGCTCCAAAATTTGGATGATGCGCGCACCTTTGGGCAGCAGAATCGGCAGCCCTTGTCCGATGAGATCGACGGTGGTGAACAGCTCCAGCTCGCGGCCCAGCTTGTTGTGGTCGCGCTTTTTGGCTTCTTCCAAAGCGGTCAGATAGGCGTTGAGGTCTTCTTTCTTTTCGAAGGCGGTGCCGTAGATGCGCTGCAGCATTTTGTTTTTCTCGTTGCCGCGCCAGTACGCGCCTGCCACCTGCATGAGCTTCATGTTGCGGCACTTTGCGGTGCTTGGGACGTGCGGGCCTGCGCACAAATCGACGAATTCGCCCTGCCGATAGAAGCTGATGACGGCGTCCTCGGGCAGGTCGCGGATCAACTCGACCTTGTAAGGCTCATTGCGCTCTTCCATGAAGCGAATGGCGTCCTCGCGTGGAAGCTCGAAGCGCTCCAGCCGCAGGTTTTCGGAGACGATGCGATCCATCTCTTTTTCGATCTTTTTGAGATCCTCCTGCGTAAACGTTTCGCTCGTGTCGAAGTCGTAATAGAAGCCGTTCTCGATGGCGGGGCCGATGGCAAGCTTGGTATCGGGGAACAGGCGCTTGACCGCCTGCGCCAAGATGTGCGATGCGGTGTGGCGATACGCCCAGCGTCCGTCCGCATCGTCGAACGTCAGAAACTTGATGCTGCAGTCGTGGTCGATGGGACGAAACGCATCGGTGCGTTTGCCGTCGATCTCGGCGCACAGGGTTGCCTTCTTCAGCCCGTTGCTCACGGCGCCTGCGATGTCCAATGCGTTCATCCCATTCTCGAATTCACGCTTCGAGCCGTCGGGGAAAGTGATAATCATGATGATACCTCCGTTTTTACAATATAAAAGCGCCCCCGATAAAAGGGGCGCTTGTGCGCGGTTCCACCCTAATTGGTGCTCTTTTCGCTGTATCGTGCGAACACGCTTTGATCCTTCGGCGGTCTTCCCATCCGTCTCACACGACCCTCTCACCGCTTGGCCGCTCGCTGCAAACATGCAGATGGTACTGCTTCCGAATTCATCTCAAAGTCGAACCTATTATACCACGGAAAACCCGTTTGTCAACCGCAAATCGTCAGCTTTTGGCACGCGGAAGCTGCACATGGAGCGTCACAAAGGTTGCGCCGTCGCTCTCGCACCAGATGGCGCCCTTCATGGATTCCGCCGTGCTCTTGGCAATGGACAGCCCCAAGCCATAGCCGCCTTCCAAGTGGGTGCGGGTCGCGTCGGAGCGATAGAATCGCTCGAAAATCAGCTCCAGATCGTCCTTTTGGATGCCGATGCCCGTGTTGGTCACCAACAGCTCCGCTTGTTTTTTTGTGGCGTGCAGACGAACTTCTGCCCGACCGCCCTTGGGCGTATACTTGTAGGCGTTGTCCAAAAGGGTGCGCACCAACCGTTCCGTCAGCTGCGGATCGCCCAGCACGAACACCTTGCCCTGTATCTCCGAGTTGAACGTGACGCCGTTTTCATAGAACAGCGCCTCATATTGCAGCGCGTATTCCGTCGTAACATTGGACAGATCGACCCGCATCACGGCGGCGGTCTTGGCGCGTGCTTCCAACGAAGCCGTGTCCAGCATCTCCTCCACCAGCTCGCGCATTCGCTGCGATTCCTCCCGAATGACGGTGACGCGGCGCTCGCGCTCGTCATGATCCGCCGTTTCGGGCAGCTCCGCCGTGGACAGCAGCACCGTCAAGGGCGTTTTGATTTCGTGCGACGCGTCCGTCATAAAGCGACGCTGTTTCTCCAACGCTTTTTCCGTCGGCAGCACGAGCCATTTCGACATCCAAAGAATCAGCAGCATGAATATTACAAGCAGCGCCAAGAACACAATGACAGAACCCATTGCCACGCGCCAAGCAAGCTCGGCGTAGACGGTGTAATCCACCAGCGCGATGCGCGTTCCAAACGAGTCCTGCAAGAGCAGATAGCACAGATGATAGGCGGGCATCCTGCCCTGCTGCTCCCCTGTGGCGAGAATCTCCTGCAAAATGGTGTCCCAAGATGCGCTGCTGCTGAGGTATTGCCGATCGCCGCGCAGCTGAATCAAGTCGCCTTCTTGGGCGATCCTGCCGTTGTCGTAAACCGTTCCCTCGGACAAATACTGGAACAGGAATACGGGCAGACGGCTTTGCGACTGCGGTTCTTCGTCGTGCTCGTCCGCAGCTTTCTGCGGCGTGCGCTCTTTGTTCGACCATGCAAAGCGATAGTCGTCCTCTGCTGTATATGGTTCGTCGCTGCGCCAGACGCGATCTCGCTCCGGATTCAGGGAAAGCATCATCGCATCATTCAGCATCTCGTATGTGTTGCCGACAAGATACCCCATAAAGCAGCCCTCGGTAATCAGCAGTGCCAAAACGAGCACCGCAAGCAACACCGACGACGAGAACCGAATGAATCGCCTGCGCAGCTTTTTGATCATGCCTCTCCCTCTTTGGCGTCCTGCAAACGATAGCCAAATTTGCGCAGCGTGACGATCTGCACATGGGTTCCGAGATAGCGCAGCTTTTTGCGCAGGAACGAGATGTACACCTCGACGTTGTTGTCCTCCGCCTCGGTGTCGCAGCCCCACGCCCGCAGCAGGAGCTGTTCCTTACTGACCACGACGCTGCCGCTGGTGAGCAAAATGTACATGACGGAAAATTCCTTCTTGCCAAGCCGAACGGATTGGTCGCCGCAGCAAAGCTCACAGGTGGATTTGTTCAGCGTCAGATCGCCAAACGTCACCTCGTCCATAAGCACTTCGCCGTGCCGCCGCAGCAGTGCGCGCACGCACGCCAGCAGCTCCGACGCCTCAAACGGCTTGGTCAGGTAGTAGTCCGCGCCCAAATCCAAGCCGCGCACCCGATCCTCCAGATTGGAGCGCGCCGTCAAAAGCAACACGGGTGTTGCAATCTTCTCGCGGCGCAGCCTGTCCACGATGGAAAAGCCATTCATCTTGGGCAGCATCACGTCCATAATGATCAGATCGTACGCGCCCGTCATCGCGTGCTCCAGTCCCGTCTCCCCGTCAAGGCAAATGTCGCTGTCAAATCGATTTACTCGCAGCATCTCCTTGAGGGTGTTCGCCAAATGGCGCTCGTCCTCCACAATCAGTATTCGCATTGTTGTCTCCCTTATTCTCCCTATTTATTTTGTCGACCGATAAGGTCACTTCGTCTCCATTGATGTCCCAAGCCTTTGTGTAGCCCGACAGCGACGTCGAAAGCGCGTCCCCCAACGTATCCGAACAAATCGATGCACCGTACTTTTCTATCAATGCATAGACCGATTCGCTGCCGCGTACCCCGATGCGGATGTGGTCGGCGACCTCAAAGCCCGCCTCCTTGCGCATCGTTTGCAGCTTGCTTACCAGCTCGCGCACAAAGCCCTCTTCAATGAGCGCGGGCGTCAAATTGGTATCCAGCACCACGGTCACGCCGCGGTCGCTCTCCGAAACCAGTCCCGCCTTCTGTTGTGCCGAGACCAGTACGTCGTCCTGTTCCAGTACGACTTCCACACCTTCCAGCGTCACCGTGTACGGCGCGCCCGCAAGATGTTTTTGCACGATGGCGTCGCCGACGCCGTCTTGTGCCAAATGTGCGCTGATCTTTTGCAGCAGCTTGCCGTAGCGCGGCCCCAGCGTCCGAAGCTGCGGCTTGCACCGATACGACAAAAACGACGACGCGTCCTCGACGAACACGACGCGCTTGACGTTCAGCTCCTCCTCGATGATGCGGCGCGCCTGCTCGTCCATCGGCTTGCCCTGCACATACATGCACGCAAGGGGCTGCCGAATCTTTTGCGCGGCGGTGTTGCGGGCGCTTCTGCCCAACACCACAATATCCAGCACCCGCGCCATATTCGCTTCTAAGGTTTCGTCCAAGAAGCGCGGCTCGGCAACGGGGAAGTCACACAGATGCACCGACAGCGGCGCGTCCTTGTCCACCGAACGAACGATGTTTTGATAGATTTCTTCCGTCATAAACGGAACAAACGGCGCGGCGGTGAGCGTCAAGGTTTTGAGCGCCGTATAGAGCGTCATGTAGGCGGCTTCCTTGTCGGGCGTCATCTCGGCGCCCCAATAGCGGTCGCGGCAGCGGCGCACATACCAGTTGCTCAGGTCGTCCACAAACGCTTGCAGCGCACGCCCCGCCTCGGTGATGCGGAACGCGTCCAAGTTGGAATCCACCGACTGCACCAGCGTTTGCAGGCGGCTGAGAATCCAGCGATCCATCAGCGAAAGGTTCTCCTCCACCAGCGTATGGGCGGTCGGGTCGAAGCCGTCGATGTCGGCATACAGCGCGTAAAACGCGTAGGTGTTCCAAAACGTGCTCATGAACTTGCGCTGCGATTCGGAAACGGCGTCCCCGGAAAAGCGCGACGGCAGCCACGGTGCGGACGCGGTATAGAAATACCAGCGCACCGCGTCGGCGCCCTGCTTGTCCAACACGTCGGCAGGCGCCACGACGTTGCCGATGTGCTTGCTCATCTTTTTGCCGTCCTTGTCGCAAACGAGCCCCAGCACAAGGCAGTTTTCGAACGGCGCACGGTCGAACAGGCACGCCGAGATTGCCAGCAGCGTGTAGAACCAGCCGCGGGTCTGATCCACGGCTTCGGAAATGAACGCGGCAGGATAGCGGCGTTCGAATTCGGCTTGATGCTCGAACGGATAGTGCCATTGCGCAAACGGCATGGAACCGCTGTCGAACCAGCAGTCAATCACGACGGGTTCGCGCTTCATGGTCTTGCCGCAAACGGGGCAGACCACATGCACCGCGTCGATGTAGGGCTTGTGCAGCTCGATATCGGCGGGACAGTCGGGCGCCATGGCGCGCAGCTCCGCCTTGCTGCCAATCACATGGATGTGGCCGCACGCGCACGTCCACACCGGCAGCGGCGTGCCCCAATACCGTTCGCGGGAAACGCCCCAGTCGATGACATTTTCCAAGAAATTGCCCATGCGTCCGTCGCGGATGGTTTCGGGAATCCAGTTGACCGAACGATTGAACGCAATCAGCTTGTCCTTGACGGCGGTCATCTTGATGAACCAGCTCTCGCGGGCGTAGTAGATCAGCGGCGTGTCGCAGCGCCAGCAGAACGGATAGCTGTGCTCGAACGGCAGCGCCCGAAAGAGCTTGTGGGAAGCGCGCAGCGCGTCCAAGATGGGGCGGTCGGCGTCCTTGACGAACAGCCCGTCCCAAGGCGTACCGCCCGTCATATGGCCCGACGCGTTGACAAACTGCACAAAAGGCAAATCCCATGCCTTGCCCACGCGGTTGTCGTCCTCGCCGAATGCGGGTGCGGTATGCACGATGCCCGTGCCGTCGGTCAGCGTGACGTAATCGTCGGACACGACGCGATAGCCCTTCTTGTTGCCAAACGATACCGGCAGATCGAACAGCGGCTCATACTCCATGCCCTCCAGCGCCGCGCCCAAGAAGCGATCCAAGATTTCGGCGTCCTCGCCCAGCACGGACGCTGTCAGCGCCTCCGCCAAGATGTAGGTTTCGCCGTCCTTCTTCGCCTTGACGTACGTCTCGTGCGCGTTGACGCACAGCGCCACGTTGGACGGCAGCGTCCAAGGCGTCGTCGTCCATGCCAAAAATTGTACGGTGGGGTCGGCCTTGGAGCGGAACTTGGCAATTGCCGACGTTTCCTTCACGTCGTGATAGCCTTGCGCCACCTCATGGCTGGCAAGCGCCGTCCCGCAGCGCGGGCAATAGGGCACAATCTTGTGTCCCTTGTACAAAAGTCCCTTGTCGAAAATCGTCTTAAGCGCCCACCATTCGGACTCGATATAGTCGTCGTGGTAGGTCACATACGGGTCTTTCATGTCGACCCAATAGCCCACGCGGTCGGACATCTCCTGCCATTGGCCTTCGTATTTCCACACGGAATTCTTGCATTCCTTGATGAAGGACTCGACGCCGTAGGCTTCGATCTGCTCCTTGCCGTCCAGCTTGAGCGTCTTCTCAACCTCCAACTCGACGGGCAGACCATGGGTGTCCCAGCCCGCTTTGCGCAGGACGTCGTATCCCTTCATCGTCTTGTAACGGGGGATTAAGTCTTTGATGCTGCGGGTCAAAACGTGCCCGATATGCGGCTTGCCATTCGCGGTGGGCGGGCCGTCAAAAAACGTAAAGGCAGGACAGCCCTTGCGCAATGCAACGCTTTTTTCGAATACTTGCTTCTCTTTCCAAAATGCGAGCGTTTCTTTCTCGCGGGAAACAAAATCCATGTCGGTAGGAACTTTCTTGTACATAACGCCTCCTAAAAAATAAAACGTCCCGTCCATAGAGGACGAAGCGACGCTCCGCGGTACCACCTCGGTTGGCAAAATGCCCACTCAAGCCCCTTAACGCGAGGCGCACGGAAGCGACTACTCGGTTCATCGCCCCACTCACGGGTGATCGTCTGTGCCGCCATTGCCGCCTTGCACCGTCGCGGTTCGCTGAAAACTTATAACACAGACCCGTCCCGTTCAACGTTTTCTTTTATATTATAACCGCTTGTGCGCGATTTGTAAAGGGGAAAAAGCCGATGCGTCGGAGGCGCGGACTCCGCGTAACGCACGGCACTTTCTGCGGAAAGTGCCGTGCGTCTGCTCCGTCGCGCCTCCTCTCCGCAAAAGGTCACGCCCTCGCTACGGCTGTTCGGTTGTAAACGCCTTCGCAACGCCTACGCGGCGCTACCAACCTTTTGCGGGTAACCCGTGTACACGGTTTTCGGGAAAGGGACGCAATACGCCCCCGTTGTCATCCTGAGCTTCGGCGAAGGATCTCGCGTGTAAGCGGGAGATTCTTCGGCACTTTCCATGCCTCAGAATGACCGCGTGGGGCGGTGCTGCTTGTGTGTACAAGTTACAAACGATGATGGCGGCTGCATTGGGTAGCGCGCCTTGCGCGTAAAAGCTGATTGACGTGCTTCGCACGATTACAGCACGCCGCAAGAGTCAGCTGCATACCTAGAAACCGGCGCGGACTGCGCCGCTCGTCGCTTTGCTCCTCGGCGATGCTGCGCATCGCTCCCGCACCTATGCAGGGTTGTGTGCACACGCAGAATGTTCGCCGCGTTCCGCAGCTCCATTCTCTATATTCAATCCGATGCGGGCGCATTCCACCCGCAGGGTGGCGGTCTGTCCGCTTTGCGTTTCAAACAAAAATTCGTGGGAAACGCCGTCGCCGCAGGGCAGCACTTCGGACTGAAAGACGCAAAGCCCCTCCACGGAAGAAAAGTCGGCGCAAAAGGACGTGACGCCGCGATAGGTGATTTGGTAGATGCGGGCGCCGACGTGCGGCTCCCACTCCTCGACGGTCAAGACCACGCGGCGCGCTGCATTTCCCGCTTTGGGGAGCAGCGCAACGCCGCGCAGCACAAATCCGTTGAACACGCCGTCCTCAAACTTGGCGCGAAACGCCTTGGACAGCCGCTGCTGCGCGGGCGCGTATGCATCGAAGTACGCGTCGATCTGCGCCTGCTGTTCGGCACGCTGTTGTTCGGTATCGTCCTCGGCACAGGCGAGGGAATAGACCAGTCGGTACTGCATGGTTCTATTGGGTCAGCGCGTCCAAAAGACCTTGGTAGATGGCTTCGATCATCGTCCGACGGAACGCGTCGTCCTGCATATTTGCGCGTTCGCTCTTGTTGTCCCAGTTGCCCAGAATGAGCATGATGGTGGGACAATGGGTTTGCTTGCCCACGGCGTCGGATTTCTTTTCCCAGCCGCTGCTCTTGCCCGCCTGCTTCTTGATGCCCGTCATGTCGGAATAGGTGTCGATGAACGCTTTGCCCATGGACTCGTAACGGCTGCTGGTCTGCACATAGCAGCCGGACGACGAGGACGAGATGTGGTTGCACATCAGACGCAGCGCGATGTTGCACGACGCTTCGTCGATGATGTCGGCACGCTTGTCGTTGGAAACGGAGCTGTCGTTGTCGTCGCGGGTCACGATGACCGTTGCGCCCTTGCTCTCCAGATACGCCTGCAGCTCTTGTGCGAGCTGCAAGTTGTATGCGCATTCCGCGTCGTACTTGGAATCGCCGTCGCGGGTGGGATCCAGCCCGATGGTGTAGCCGTACAGCGGCGCGTTCGGGTCGGCGGTTTGGATGACGGGCGATTCGGTCGCCGCCGCTTCGGGCGTCGCGGTTTCGGTGGCTTCAGCGGGCGTCGTCGCGTTGGGCGTTTCGGCAGCGTTCGGGTCGGTGGACGCGGTTGACGTCGCGGTCGGCTCGGGCGTATAGGTGGGCGCTGCGGTGGCGTCTGCCGCGCCTGCAATTTCGGACTTGACGCAGCGCGCCATGTCGGGCCCGTAAACCACCAATGCCCAAATGCCCACGCCGATCAGCGCCAGCACCAAGATGCACGCGCAGCAGAGCAGCGAGAAGCCGATGGGATTATGGATGCGCAGAACGCGTCTGCGATTTTTGATTCGTTTCATGGCGTACACTCCTCAAAGCGTCGTTATATTCTGCGCTCATTCTACCATGTTCCCGCGGATTTGGGTGTGATTTTGCATTTCGTTTACAAAAAGATAAAAAAGCCGAGACAAAAGGGATGCAAATTTCGGAAAATACGGTATAATATGGGTATGCCATATATTTGCACCCATCTCGCGTTCGGCTACGCGCTCGGCAAGCGGCTCGGCGTCGTCACCGAACAAAATCTTTTCCTGTTCGCGTTGGGCTGTCTCGGCCCCGACGTGTATTTCTTTGACCGCCTGCCGCCGACGCCGTTCATTCCGCCGCAAAAGAAGCACGGCAACCGCCTGCACGCGCTGGACTGCGGCGACCTGCTTGCCGCGCTGCTTTGTCACGCCGACGCGGACACGACGCCATATCTATACGGGTTTCTCACCCACATGGCGCTGGACAGCACGCTGCACCCCTATGTAGAGGCGCACCACAGCGGGATCGACCACACCCGTTTTGAGGGCGACATCGACGCGTGCATCTATGCGCAAAGCAAGGATACGACGCCGTTTGACGCAATGCTTTTGCGCTGTCCCGCCGTCGATGCGGTGGACGCGCTGTTGACCGCCGTTTCAAAGGACACGATGCAGGCGGACGTTTCGGGCGCGTATGCCCGCAGCGCCAAGAAGTTTTGGCGCGCACTCCGCATTTTGCGCGATCCCAACGGACGCAAGCGCAAGTGTCTGCTGCCGATAGAGCGTCTTATTCGCAAGGAAGGGCTTTTGAGCGCGTTCTTTTTGATGGGTGCGCGCACCGACGAAACCGATTGTCTGAACCTTGCGCACCATGCTTGGGCGGCGCCTTGGGACAGCGCGCACACGCGCAGCGAATCCGTGCCCGAGCTGCTGGCAAACGCCGATGCGTTGGCTGCGGGCTGGATGGGTAGACTTTCCCGTGGGGAATATGCTATACTGGTGCAAGAGGTGCATGGACGCACCATGGCGAAAGGAGTGCAGCATGGATAAGGTCTGTTGCTTTGCGGGCAGTACGGAGCTGCCGCCCGTCGGTGGGTCTGCGTTTCTCGCCTTGCGAGAGAATCTCAAAAACGCCGTTTTGGATGCGCTGAACACGGGCCACACTTCCTTTCTCACGAGCGGCGCCCAAGGCTTTGACCTGCTTGCCGCCGAGCTGATCCTGCTGCTCAAGCGCGACTATCCCGCGCTGCAGCTTTCGGTGTACATTCCCCACCCCAAGCAGGACGCCCCCTATTCCGAAACGGACAAGCAGCGCTATCGCAATCTGCTGGCGCTTGCGGACAAGCCGTATCTGCTTGCCGAGCGCAAGCTGCCCGGGTGTCTGCGGGAGCGCAACCGCCGCATGGCGGACAAATCCGATCTTTGCATCGCATACCTGCCCCACAATTCCAAAGGCGACGCGGCACAGCTCGTTCGCATGGCGGAGGACAAGGGCATCCCTGTCGTGAAGCTCTGATGGAACATCGGAAGCACAACGGAATCGGTCTATCGCTGATGGTCGGCGCGCTGTCGCTGCTGCTGCTTTGGGCGGCGGAATGCACAGGCTGGTTCGCGTTGCTGTTTTTGCTGCCGCTGTCGGTGCTCAACTACCCGCTCGTGCGGGAAAAGCGTTGGGTCGGACTGTGCGTCGCCACCCTTTTGACGGCGTTGTTCGTCTTTTTCCTGCCCGTCCGGCACTACGTTTGGCTGCTGAATCTTTCCGTGCTGGCGCCGTTTGCGCCGCTGCGCACCTTCTTTGCCCAACACATCAAATCGCGTGTGGGCGCGTCGGCAGCGTGTGTGCTGGCGTGCTTTGCGTCGCTATTGCTGGCGGTGTTGCTGCTGCGTCTTTGCACGGGCGCTTACGCGCTGTACGGTGTCGGATTCTTTGGCCATGTGCTGGCAATCTTGGGCGCCGCGTTCCTGTTCTTTGCCGAGGACGTCGCCTATCATCTGTTTGCGCGGCTGTACGAACGCCGCTTGCGCAAGGCGTTGGGCTGCGCATAAACCATGCGGCGCGGGGCATGATACCCCCATGCGCGCCACCATTTTGAACACCTATCACAGCCTTGCTCGTCGTCGCCGCAGACGGCGTTTTTTGCTTTGCGCCGCCTTTGTGCTGTTGACGCCGTTCCTTGCGCTTGCCGCGTTTATCGCATCGCGGGATGCGTGGCATCTGCTCGACCCGCAAAAGTTCACCGCCATCGCCCAAACGCTGTTGGTGTATGACGGGGACGGCGAAGTGGTCTCGCGGCTGTACGATTCCGAAAATCGCGTCACCATCGACGTTGCCGCGCTGCCCGATCACGTCAAAAACGCCTTCATCGCGGCGGAGGATGCGCGCTTTTATGCGCACAACGGCGTCGACCCCATCCGCATCGTGGGCGCCGCGCTGGAGGATTTGAAAGCGGGCTCCTTCGTGCAGGGCGCGTCCACCATCACGCAGCAGCTCATCAAGCTCACCCATCTTTCCTCCGAAAAGACGCTGGATCGCAAGGTGGACGAAGCCATCTTGGCGTATCAGCTGGAGCGGCGATACAACAAGGAGGAAATTCTCAACTTTTATCTGAACCTCGTCTACTTCGGCGGCGGCTACTACGGCGTGGAAGCGGCGGCGCAAGGCTATTTCGGCGTGTCCGCCAAAGACCTGTCGCTGGCACAAAGCGCGCTTTTGGCGGGCGTGCTCAAGTCGCCGTCCCGCTTTGCGCCCCATTTGCGGCCCGAAGCGTCGGTGGGGCGGCGCGGCGTCATTTTGGACTTGATGCAGGAATACGGCATGATCTCCGAGCAGGCCTGCAAGACGGCAAAGGCGGAACCGTTGGTGCTTTCCTAACATTTGACCCAAGGCAAGCGCGGCTACTATGTGGATTTGGCGCTCACCGAATCCTGCGCGCTGCTAAACGTGGAGATGTCCACGCTGTTGTCGGGCGGCTATCGCATCGAAACGGAGCTAAAGCCTTCGCTGCAATCCCTTTGCGAAGCGGCGTTTTTGAACGACGCCAACTTTCCCTCCGTCAACGGCGAATTTTCGGAGGGCGCGGTTGTGTTCGTGGACACAGCGACGGGCGGAATCGCCGCCATCGTCGGCGGGCGCGACAACACCACGGCGCTGTCGTTTAACCGTGCCACGCGGATTCGCAGGCAGCCTGGCAGCGCCATCAAGCCGATCCTTGTCTACGCGCCCGCATTGGAAGCGGGCTACACCGCCGCCTCCATGCTTTTGGACGACGCGACGGCATTCCAAGAATACATGCCGCACAACGCCAACGATTCCTACGCGGGCTGGGTGACGATGCGCGAAGCGGTAACGCGTTCGCTGAACGTGCCTGCCGTTGCGCTGTTCGACGCGCTGGGCGTATCGCGCTGCAAAGCGTTTGCCGAACGGCTTGGCATCCCCTTCAGCGCCCGTGACAACGCGCTGGCGCTGGCGCTGGGCGGCTTTACCTACGGCGTCAGCCCCACCGAATTGGCGGGTGCCTATGCCGCCATCGCAAGCGGCGGCGTGTATCGCACGCCCCACACGGTCACCCGCATCACCGACAGCCACGGCAATGTTTTGTACGAAGCGCAGGACGATGCGGTGCGCGTCATGCAAAAAGGGAACGCGTTTGTGCTGCTGTCGATGCTGCAGGACGTGGCGGAATACGGCACGGCAAAAACGCTGGGCGCGCTGCATTTGGGGCTTGCCGCCAAGACGGGCACGGTGGGCGACGACACGGGCAACCGCGACATTTGGCTTGCGGCGTGCAATCCCGCCTACGCGGCGGTCGTTTGGATGGGATTCGACGACGCCAAAAACGGCCGCATTCTGCCCGTGGGTACGGGCGGCGGCGGCTATCCCGCCATGCTGCTTGCGGGAATTTTCTCCGCGTTGTATCCGAACGGCGATGCGCCCCGCTTCGTGCAGCCCGACGACGTCGTCGCCGTACAGCTGGACAGCTATACCCTCAGCTCCACGCACGTTCCCGTGCTTGCAAGCGCGCAAACGCCTGCCAATCGTGCGCAGACCGAATACTTCGTCGTCGGCACCGCGCCCACCGAGGAATCCGCCTATTGGCAAACGCCCGAACCGCCCACCGATTTGGTCGTGCTGCGCACGAACGCGCTGGTTGACATCTCCTTTACGCCGCGTTCGCCCTTCGTCCGCTATCGCCTGTATCGGCAGGACGAATCGGGATTCTCTATCCTCCTTGCCACCCTTCCGGGCGGCTACCAAAAGGTGACCTACCAAGACGATGTGACGGGGTTGATGGGAACGTATGCGTACTATGTCGTACCCGTCCATCCCCAATCGCACGCCGACGGCTCGGACTGGACAGGCGTCCCTTCGACCAAACGTTATGTGGTGCTGTCGCCGTTTTCCTTCGCGCCGTGAGGGCATAATAGAAAAAAATACGAAAATGTGTTTTTTGTGTGGTTTTATGGCTTGACGAATCAGATAAAATATATTATAATGCACATCGAGGGAGTGGGCTCCTTCGAATACATACTTTTGGAGTGTATCTTACCATGGACTACAAGCAACTCGCCACTTCAGTCGGTTCCCGCGAGGGTGCAGGCACGCAGGACTGGGTCTATCGTGTGCTGCGCACCGGGATCGTCAACGGCAATTTGCCGGGCGGCACCCAGCTGAAACAAGACGAGATTTCTACCGCTTTGAATGTCAGCCATATTCCTGTGCGAGAGGCGCTGCGCCAGTTGGAAGCACAGAATTTGGTCACCATTCATCCCAATCGCGGTGCGACCGTCACCGAGCTTTCGCGCAAGCTCCTCATCGACATGATGCAGGTGCGCGCAGCGATCTCCACGGCGATCTTAGAAACCGCCATTCCCCGCATGACGGACGATGATTTTGCCGAGCTGGACGCCATCATCGACAAGCAGCGCAACGCCAGCGAGCTGTTCCCCGTCGAGCATCTCAACGCCGATTTTCACGACGCGCTCACCCGCGAAGCGTGCAATCCCGTTGCCGATATGCTCATGGAAATCATCCATGCCAACATCGACCGTTATCTGCGCTCCGGCTTTTACAGCAGCGCCGAAGACCGCGCCGTTTCCATCCGTGAACACGAAGCCATCGTCAACGCGTGCCGCGCACGCGACGTAGAGGGCGCCAAGAAGCTGCTCCACGACCATATCATGGACGCCACGAGCCGCATACCTGCCGACCTCAAATAGCAAGGGAGACACAAACGACCGTCGATTCGACGGTCTTTTGTGCTTTTGGCTTTCTTTTTTCACAAACTTTCGGCTGCGCCTGCCCTCAATCCAGATGCGGATGATCCAAGAAGGCGCGCTTGGCGTCGCACAGCGCGGAGATGAAGCGCTTGTCCGTCGCGGTCAGGCGGTAGTCCTTTCGATAGATGAGCACGTCCCGATAGACCTTGGTGTTTTCGGCGCAGCGCTTTTGCGCCAAGTCGTATCGTTCCAACAGCGATGTGGGCACGGGTGACACCCACATGAAGGTTTCGGGGTTTTCGGACAGCAGCTCAAATTGGCTGGCGCGTTCAAACACGAAGATGCGGCGGTCGATTTCGGGCAGCTCCTCCTTGCGCACCTCGGACAGCGGCAAGGATGGCACGTATGGATCGGCGTGCGCAATCTCGACATAGGATTTCAGATCGTCGAAGGTGACGTCGGCATGCGACGCCAACGGATGCGCCTTGCTCATGAGCAGCACATAGGTGATTTCCGCCACCAGCTCGTAGTCGAAGCCTTTGTCGTCCAGCATCGCCTTGAAGTATTTTTCGTATTGTTCGGTGTAGCGAATGACGCCCAGCTTATAGTCCGCCTGCAGAATGTTGTCGATGGCGCGGGATGCATTTGTTTCTTTATAGAACAGCTCGGCGGGCGCGTTGTCCATGCTTTGGGAAAAGGCGGCGAAGGCGGCGGAAATGTAGCTGGCACGCGGCACGGAAATGGAAAACCGCTGCTTGATGGGAAGCCCCTTTTGGTACAGCGCCTCCACCTCGTCGATCTGGTGCAGAATCTTCTTGGCATAGCCCAAGAACGATTCGCCCTCCGGCGTGACCACCATGCCCTTGGCGGAGCGTTCGAACAGCGTCACGCCCAAGTCCCGCTCCAATTCTTTGATGGCGCGACTCAGGTTTGGCTGCCCCATGTAGAGATTTTCGGCTGCCTTGTTGAGCGAGCCTTCCTTTGCGACTTCCACCGCGTATTTGAGATGCAGGATATTCATAGTGCGCGCCTCCCCACACGCATCAGTATACAGGATTTTCGCCTTGGGCGCAAGCCCGCAAGGGCAATTTGGACAGCAAAAACCCCGCAGACAGGCTGCGGGGCGGGGGGCTTTGCGCCTTGGAACATGGAAGGGGGCGTCCCAAGGCGCAAACATGGAAGAAGAAGATTCGATTAGGTGGTGGGCACGTACTCGCGGAAGGTCACGCTGACGTTGAACTGTTGCCCATTGCGCTGAATGGTAATGGTTGCCGTGTCGCCCGCGTTGTACGTTGCGATTAGGTTGGACAGGACGGAATTGGAGGTAACCTGCGTGCCGTCCACTGCCAAGATTAAGTCGCCTACGCGGATGTCTGCCGCTTCGGCTGCGCTGTCCGCTACGACGTCTGCCACCTGCACGCAGCTGGTGCTGTTCTGAGAGAACATCCCGTAGTCGCCACGCAGCGTGACGTTTTGGGTGTAGATGCCCAAGGAGGCGCGTCCCGTGATGTAGCCATAATTGAGGATGTCGTTGATTTCATTGACCACGCTGTTGACGGGGATGGCGAAGCCCAACCCTTCGGCGTTCGAATCCGCGACCTTGGCGTTGACCAAGCCAATCAGCTTGCCGCTTGCGTCGAACAGTCCGCCGCCCGAATTGCCCGGGCTGATGGCGGCGTCCGTCTGCACCAACTCCATATCGACGCCGTCTACCGTGACAGAACGACACACGGCGGACACGATGCCGCTGGTGGCGGTGCCGCGCAGCTCGCCCAACGGGTTGCCGATGGCGATGACGTCCTCGCCGACGGTCAGCATGTCGCTGTCGCCGATGGTGGCAGGCGTCAGTCCGGTTGCGTCAATCTTGAGAATTGCCAAGTCGTTGCGCGAATCCGTGCCGATGACGGTGGCTTCATAAGCGGTATCGTCGTGCAGCGTCACGGTGATGGCGGTGGCGCCGTCCACGACGTGCGCACAGGTGGCGATATAGCCGTCTGCGGTCAGAATCACGCCGCTGCCGCTGCCCGTCGCTTCGTACTGCTGTCCCCAATATGTTTCAAGGACGGTCGTGTCGATGCCGACGACGCTGGGCGCGCACATCTCGACAATCTGCGCACGGGTGTACTGCCCGTCATAGGCAAACTGGGATGCGGACGCGGATGTGTCGCCCGTGGTCAGCAGGCTGCCCGCCGCATCGTCCGTCGGTTCCGTATCTGCGGTGGCAACGGGTGCGTCTGTTGCCAACGCCGTCGCGTCTGCCTGCGCATCCGCTGCGTTACTCTTGCGGATTTGGTTTGTCAGCAGCAATCCTGCGAACAGACCAAGTACCACCGCCAATGCCGTAAAGCAAATGACGACGCCAATGCTGCCGCGACTTTTCTTCGGTGTAGCGTTGTATTCCATATCAACATCTCCTGTTTCTTTTCGATGGCGTTATCATACAGGCAGATTTTGAACCGCGTATGGAGAAAATGCGTTTGTATTGTGGAATTTACATGCCGAAATGTGAAAAACGATTGACGAACACATTCCAATCGCATACAATGTGCGTATGGAAAAGTTTAGAAAGTTTTTGAAATATTGCCTTGCCGTCTTGCAGGGCACGTTGGTGGGGCTTGCCGTCGTCATCCCGGGCGTCAGCGGCGGCTCTATGTTGCTGACCATTGGCGTTTATGAGGACGCCGTATCCATCACCAGCAAGGACAAAACCATCCGCCGCCGCGCCATTGTCAAGCTCATCCCGTATGCGCTGGGCATTGTGCTGGGCGTCGCGGCGCTGTCCTTCGTCATCACATGGCTGCTCGAAAAATTCGAGTTTCTCACCATCCTGCTGTTCTGCGGGTTGATTCTCGGCTCGCTGCCCATGCTGTTCCGCGAAATAAAAGGAAAGAAAGTCCGCTTCGGCTATTTCGTCGTGGCACTGCTGATGGCTGCCATCATGATCCTGCTTCCCGTTTTGAACAACACCACCCATGAGCGCTACGACGCCGTGACCGATACGGTGCGCGTGGGCGATCGCATTCTGCTGTCCGAAGAAGCCACTGACACGCCCGAAGGCACGCTGTACGAGGTCAAGCGCGCCAAGGACGATGCGTACATTCAGCTGCGCAACGTGGACAACGACAAGGATTACTTCACCATTGACGGCGAAACCACCTTTGCGCTCGCCACCTTCGACAACGGCACCGTGACGCTCACCGACGCCAACGCGGGCCCCGCCCATGTGTTCTACGCCTACCGCACGATCGATCGGCTGAACAACGGCATTTGGACGGTGCTGCTGTGCGCGGCGCTGGGCTTCATCGCCGCAGGCACCATGATCGTGCCCGGCATTTCCGGCTCGATGGTGCTGCTGGTGCTTGGGTATTACAACAGCGTCATGACCCATCTCAAGAACTTCATCTCGGCGGTGCTGACCCTGCAGTTTGGCGACGCCGTGCCGCATCTGCTTGTGCTGATTCCGTTTGGCATCGGCGTGCTTGCGGGGCTTTTGGTGGTGTCCAAGCTCATCAAGTGGCTGTTGGATCGCCACCCCACCCCCACCTATTACGGCATCATCGCCCTGATGGTCATGTCCCCTTACGCCATCTTTATGAAGGCGACGTGCTGGGGCAGTCTCGGCGCGAACCTTGCCCAATGGTGGTACATTCCCGCCGCCATCCTGTGCCTTGCGGCAGGGTTTTTCACCGCATGGGGCATGACCCGCAAAAAAGCCTAATCCGATTCTCCAAAAATCGTCGATTTCGGTCGGCGACAAAGGACGGGCGAACCCTTCGGTTCTCCCGTCCTCTTTTATCGGCGGCGTCGGCGCACGTTTGTCAGCCGTCGCTCCGTATCCAAATTGGGCCGCTATGCCTGCGGCAATAGGGTGGCGCGAATCGCGTCGTTGAGATCGGCGGCGCGCACCAAGGCAACGCCCGTTTCGCTGCATTTGCAGCGCTTGGGCAGGACGATGGTGGAATACCCCAGCCGCATACATTCCCGAATACGGGTGTCGATTTGGGCGACGGGACGCAGTTCGCCCGTCAGCCCCAGTTCGCCCAGCACAACGGTGTGCGCGGGCATGGGCTTTTCTAACAGGGCAGACGCCAAGCACAGCGCGGTGGCAAGGTCGGCGCCGCGATCCAGCACGCGAAGGTTGCCCGCGATATCACAGTATACGTCCTTGTCGCTCATTTTGAGACGTGCTTTGCGCTCCAGCACCGCTAAAATCAGATTGAGCCGTCCCGTGTCCATGCCGATGGCGGTACGGCGCGGACTGCCAAAAGCGGTGGGACACAGCAGCGACTGCACTTCGGCAAGCAACGGCCTTGAGCCCTCCAGCACGCAGGTCACGGCACAGCCTACGCTGTTGGCGCCCGTGACGAACAGCGCGGACGGGTCGTCCACCTCGCGCATGCCGCTGTCGCACATCTCGAACACGCCCAGCTCATTGGTGGAGCCGAAGCGGTTTTTGGTGGCGCGCAGCAGCCGCAGCCCTTCGTGGCGGTCGCCTTCGAAATAGAGCACGGTATCGACGATGTGTTCTAAGACCCGCGGCCCCGCAATGGCGCCGTCCTTGGTGACGTGCCCCACAATCAGCACCACGACGCCGTTGTCCTTGGCAAACCGTGTCAGCACCGCGGTGGAAGCCCGCACCTGCGACACGCTGCCCGCCGCGCTTTCGGCGGTTTCGGACTGCATGGTTTGGATGGAATCCACAATCAGCACGGTGGCGTGGACGGTCTTTGCCTGTTCGATGGCGTCCTCCACCGACGTTTCGCAATAGAGCAGGATGTCGCTTTTGACCTGCAGCCGATCCGCACGGAGCTTGATTTGCGAACGGCTTTCCTCGCCCGATACATACAGCACCACGCCCGCACGGGCAAGACAGTCTGCCGCCTGCAGCAGCAGCGTAGATTTTCCGATGCCGGGATCGCCGCCCAAAAGCACCGTCATGCCGTCCACAAGCCCGCCGCCCAGCACGCGATCCAGCTCGGGCATGCCGGTGGACGTGCGCTTTTGCGCCTCCACCCGCACCGATTGCAGCGGAACCGCTTTTCCCACAGATGCGCTGCGGTGCACCGTCACCCGTTCTTCCTCGACCAAGGTGTTCCAGCTGCCGCATTGGGGACACTTCCCCATCCAACGCGGAGATTCGTATCCGCATTCGCCGCAGACCCAAGCAGTTTTTTCTTTCATAATGCTCCTATTGTATCGTCATGTATTCCATGACGTCCTTGTCGCGCCATGTCACGTCCATCCACACCAGCAGGCTGCCGCCCGCCGTCAGAAACTGCGCCGTCTCGTCGCTGCGGGTGGTGCAAAACGTCGTGCCGTCCGCAGGAAAGTAGACGTAGTTTTTGTCGTATCTGCCGTACGCGACGAAGTCGTCGCCCAGCGCAAATTGCACGACGCCCGCGGCGACCTCGGTGGAAACGCCGTCTTGGTAGACGTACAGCTTGCCGTTTGCGGCATGGTTGCTGTCAAGGTAGGCGACATACGAATCGTTCATCACGGGGTCGTGCACATTGCCCTCGATGGACAGCGTTTCCGTTTCGCCCGTGGCAAGCGTCAGCCGCACCGTGTTGCCGCTTGGATCGACATACAAGAGCTTGCCGTCGTACAGGCACGGGCGCGACAGCCCGTATGCGCAGTTATCGAAAATGGCGACGGTCACGATTTCGCCGCTGTTGAGATCGCACACAAACAGTTTGTCCCGCGTCTGTCCCGTGCGCTCGATCCATGCCGCATTGTCGCCGTCCAACGTCAGAAACGGCAGCCCCAAATAGAAGGGCTTGAGGCAAACGGCACTTTGCGCCGTGCGGTCGTATGCCATGATGCGCCCGCCGCCGTTCGCGGTGGCGTCCAGATAGACGATCCAGCGGTCGTTGGCGCAGGGGAAGCGGATGCTTTTGTACTGCATCGGCAGCGCCAGCAGCTTGCGCGTGGCGGTGGCGGTGTCGTACAGCGATACGCGCAAAAACGCAATGGTGCCGCTTTCGTATTCGCCCACGGCACAGCAAACGGTCTGCCCCGTGACGGACACGTCGGCGGCGTATTGATATTCAGGAATGACAATCTCGTGCTGCGCCGTCTTGAGATCGATGGTGTACAGCGCATGCTGCGTTTCGGGCGCGGCGGTGGGCGTGGGCGTCGGCGCATCGGTGGCGGCGGCGACGACGGCGGCAGGATGGTTGTGCGCGTCGGTTGCTTTTTGCAGCAGCGGCAAAACGACATGGTACAAAAGCCCCACCGTCAGCGCAAGCAAAACGACCCCCAACAGAATTTGGAGGTACGGGGCGACGCGGAAGCGGGACAGCTTCGCCGTCCGTCCGTCGGTGGAACGATAGTGCCGTTCATGTTTCATATTGTTATTTTACACGCTTTTTGCGCTTCGGTCAATGCTTATCCCAAGGCAATGCGCATCCAAAGTCCCGTTGCACTTCGCGCCGTTCTGTGGTATACTTTCCGATAGAGAATTTCTGAAGGGAGCAGCTCATGGCACGCCTTGCCTTGTACCGTGCGTATCGGCCCGCCACCTTTTCCGAGGTCGTTGGGCAGGATCACATCATCACCATCCTCAAAAACCAAGTGCGCGAACAGCGGCTGTCTCACGCATACCTGTTTTGCGGCTCCCGCGGCACGGGCAAAACCAGCTCCGCCAAGATTTTGGCGCGTGCAATCAACTGCCTTTCGCCCCATGACGGCGAGCCGTGCGGCGAATGCGCCCAATGCAAAATCGCTTCCGACGACTGTCCCGATATCGTCGAGATCGACGCCGCCAGCCATACGGGCGTGGACAACGTCCGTGAGCTGATCGAACAGGCACAGTTTGCGCCGCTGCAGCTTCGATACCGCGTCTTCATCATCGACGAGGTGCATATGCTTTCCGCCTCGGCGTTCAACGCGCTGCTCAAAACCTTAGAGGAGCCGCCCGTCCACGTCGTCTTTATTCTGGCGACCACCGAGCCGCAAAAGCTGCCTGCCACCATCATTTCCCGCTGCCAGCGGTTCGATTTTCGACGGCTGACCATCGCGCAAATTGTGGCGCGGCTGCAGACGGTGCTGCAAGCGGCAGGCGCTTCCATCGAGCCGGACGGGCTGCGCGTCATTGCGCGGGCGGCAGACGGCGGAATGCGCGACGCCCTTTCCTTGGCGGATCAATGCCTTGCGTTTACGGACAAAACCATCACCCAACAGGACGTTTACGACGTCTTGGGCAGCGTGGGGCAAGAGACGCTCTTTGCGCTTTCCAAAGCGCTGCTTACCGGCGACGCCGTCACCTGCCTGCAAGCCTTGGACACGCTGGTGCGCAGCGGACGCGATTTGACCGTCTTTACAAGCGATTTGGTGCAGTACCTGCGCAGCTTGCTGCTCGTCAAAACCTGCGGCGACTGTGCCGACCTTTTGGACTGCACCGCCGACCAGCTTGCCCAATATCAAAAGCTCACCCGCGACGTCGATGAAGCGCGTATCCTGTACGCCATGGAGCAGCTGCTCAAAATCGAACCGACGCTGCGCTACCTTTCGACCGCACGGGTTTTGGTGGAATCCACCTTCGTGCGCATCTGTCGCCCCGTAGACGACGCTTCCCGCGAAGCGCTGGCGGCACGGGTGGCGCTGCTCGAACAAGCGCCGCGTTCCTCCATCCCCGTTGCATCCACGCCGCCGCAGCCAAGCGAAGTGCCGCGTGCGGACGAAGCACCGATTTTTGACGATGCGCCGCCGCCTTCGGAGGAGCCGCCTTGGGAGCAGCCGCAGGCAGAGCCTCCCAAGACGAAGCCTTTGCCGCCCAAACCAATTGCAAAGGCGCAAGCGTCCGAAGCGCCGCAGCCCGCATCGGCGGCAAGCGTTCCTTCGGACGACCCGCAAGCGCTTTGGACAGCGGTCAAGCAGCGCATCGGGGCAATCAACCCAATCGTGCTGTTTGCGGTGAAGAACAGCGTGGGCGTGCGGCTTTCGGACGACACGCTGACGGTGCAGTTTCCTGCCACCGAGGAATCGCGGCTGGAGATCGCGTCGTCTGCGCGCAACTTTGCGGTGGCGCAGCAGGCGGCACAGGAGATTCGACCCAACACGACCATCGTGTTTCAGTCGGACAAGCTCAAAGACGGCGAAGAACAACTCTGCGCGCTGTTTGGCAGTGCGCTGACAATCGAATAAGTAAGGAGAAGCAACATGGCAAAAGGCGGATTCCCAATGGGCGGCGGCGCCAACATGCAGCAGATCATGCGGCAGGCGCAGAAGATGCAGCAGGACATTCAAACCAAGCAGGCGGAGCTGAACGCTTCGACCTACACGGCGTCGGCAGGCGGCGGCATGGTCAACGTGACCGTGTACGGCACCAAGGAGCTGGCGTCCATCCAAATCGATCCCGCTTGCGTGGATCCCGACGACGTCGAGATGCTGCAAGACCTGATTGTGGCAGGCGTCAACGCGGCGATCAAGCAGGCGACGGAGACGGTCGACCGCGAGATGGGCAAAATCACGGGCGGTCTGAATATGGGCTTCTGATATGGCAATCGCAGCCGTCGAAAAACTCACCACACAGCTGGCACGGCTTCCGGGCGTCGGACACAAGACGGCGCAGCGGCTGGCGTACTATCTTTTGGGTGTGCCCAAAGAGCAGGCGACCGAGCTTGCAAACGCCATCTTGGAGGCGCGGGAGAAGATTCACCCGTGCCCCATCTGCGGCACCTACACCGATTTGGAGCGCTGCGAGCTGTGCGCCGATGAGAAGCGCACCGAATCCATGCTGTGCGTGGTGAGTGAGCCGAAGGACGTTTTGGCGATGGAAAAGACCCGCGAGTTTACGGGACGCTACCATGTGCTGAACGGTTCCCTGTCGCCGATGAACGGCGTCGGCCCCAACGAGCTGCGCATCAACGAGCTTTTGGAACGCTGCAAAACGGGACAGGTGCAAGAGGTCATCTTGGCAACAAATCCCGATGTGGAGGGCGAAGCGACGGCGGCATACATTGCAAAGCTTTTGAAGCCCATGGGCGTCAAAGCGACCCGCATCGCGCACGGCATCCCCATCGGCGGCAATTTGGAATACACCGACGAAGTTACGCTGGCAAAAGCATTGGAAGGACGGCGGGTGCTATGACCATCAAACGCGGCATTTGCTTGCTGCTCCTTGCGGCGTTGCTGTTGGGGCTTGGATGCGTAAAGCCTGCGGGCGAGTCGCCCACGGGCGAAACGACTGCCACGCCCGAATCGGTATCCGTGGCGACCAACGTCCCCGCGCCCACTTCTGCGGCGCCCACCGCCGTCCCCACCGCGACGCCCACGCCCGTTCCCACCGACACGCCGGAGCCTACCGCGACGCCCGCGCTGTACGGGCTGGTGATTGGCGTCGATCCGGGACATCAGCAGACGCCCAACCGCGCCCAAGAACCGGTTGCGCCCGGCGCTTCCGAAACAAAGGCAAAGGTCGCATCGGGCACGATGGGCGTTTCGTCCCATGTGCGCGAATACGTCGTCAACTTGGATGTGGGGCTGCTTTTGCGGGACATGCTGGTTGCCGCAGGCGCCACCGTCATCATGACCCACGACATTGCCGATGTGAACATCTCCAATTCCGAACGGGCGATCCTGTTCAACGAAGCCGAGGTCGATCTTGCCATTCGGCTGCATTGCAACGGCAGTGACGACCGCAAGGTACATGGCGCGTTCATGCTGATTCCGAAGGAGTATCGCACCACCCACTACGAGGAAAACCTTGCGGCGGCGCGCTGCATCATCGACGCGTACTGTGCCGAGACGGGCATTGCGATGCTCAAGAAAGAGGGCATCACCTATCGCGGCGACCAAACGGGGTTCAACTGGTGTACGCGTCCCATCGTCTGCATCGAGATGGGGCATATGACCAACGCCGAGGAGGACTGCAAGCTGACCGATCCCGACTTCCAAGTCAAGATGGCGCAGGGCATTCTCAACGGCATCATCGCGTATTTTCAGTCCCAAAACGGATAAACTGACTGTGCATAATCGCAAAAAGGTTGCATAAATCGAAAAGGTCTGTTACAATCGCCATATGAAGCGGATTTGCTTAATCGGGATGTGCCTGCTGTTGGGGCTTGGGCTGTTTGCCTGCGGGGAAGTGCCGCAAGCGGCGGTGCAAGCCACTTTGGCTGCGACGGCGCTTCCTTTGGAGACGCCCGTTTCGGTACAGATTGCAACAGCGGCGCCCGAAGCAACGCAGGCGCCGAAAGCGCTGCCCGCAAGCGCCGCCACCGCCCACATGCTGGACGGGGTGACCATCGGCATCGATCCGGGGCATCAACAAACGGCGGACGCCATCACCGAGCCCAACGCGCCCGATTCGGCAATCGTCACGGCAAAGGCGACCATGGGCACCCGCGGCGTGGTGTCCAACGTGTGCGAGTATCAGGTCAATTTGGACGTGTGCATCCAGCTTGCCACGCTGCTGCGCGAAGCGGGCGCCACGGTCTATCTGACCCGCACGACGAGCGACGTGCATCTGTCCAACCGCGAGCGGGCGCAGATTTTGAACGACAACCTGGTGGATCTTGCCATTGGGGTGCATTGCAACGGCACCGACGACGAGACGGTGCAGGGTGCGTTCATGCTCGTTCCGTCGGAAAGCTGCACCACGCGGTACGCCGAGAGCCTCGGCGCCGCCAAGGTCATCATTGCACGCTACTGTTCGATCACGGGAATCACCATGCAAAAGCACGACGGCTTGATGCAGCGCAGTGATTTGACGTTTTTCAACTGGTGCACGCGTCCCGTCGTGTGCATCGAGATGGGCTATTTGACAAACCCCGATGAGGATGCGCACTTGACGGACACGACGTTTCAGTCCAAGATGGCGCGCGGCATTTTTGAAGGAATTTTGGCGTACTTCTCCGACACGGGGACGACGCCTTGATGGAGGATCAAGCTATGGACAAACCTATCTGCGTGCAGTCGGAGGTGGGAAAGCTCAAGACGGTCATGCTGCATCGGCCGGGCACCGAATTGGAAAACCTCATGCCCGACTATCTGGCGCGGCAGCTGTTTGACGACATTCCCTATCTGGTACACGCCCGCGAGGAACACGACCAATTTGCCAAAACGCTGCGGGAATGCGGCGTGGAGGTGCTGTATCTCGAAGACCTCCTACGCGAGGCAATCGAATATGCAGGCGCCAAGGATGAGCTGATTTGGGAGTACATCCGCGAAGCGAACATCGCCGCGGAGGGTGCGGAGCAGGCGGTCAACGCCTACCTTGCCGCACAGCCATTGGACAAGCTGTTTGCCATCATGGCAGGCGGCGTGCGCAAGACCGACATTCCCAACGTCAAAAAGCGCCATCTGGTCGATTTTATCGACGAAAAATACCCCTTTTATGTAGACCCCATGCCCAACCTTTACTTCACACGCGACCCGTTCGCCTGCGTGGGCGACGGCGTGTTGATTTCCCGCATGGCAAATGAAGTGCGGCGGCGCGAAACGCTGTTTTCCAAGTACGTATTCAAATATCACCCCGTCTATCGGTGGGTCCCCAAGTACCACGACCGTGCGGACGTCCACTCCATCGAGGGCGGCGACTGCTTGGTGCTTTCCGAGGACGCCATCGCGTTTGGCATGTCCCAGCGCACCGATCCCCAAGCGGTGGAGCTGGTGGCGAATCGGCTGATTGGCGAACGAACGGGCATCCGCCAAATCATCGCCATCGACATTCCCAAGGTGCGTGCCTTCATGCATCTGGATACCGTCATGACCATGGTGGACGTCAACACGTTCGTCGTGCACCCCAACATCATGCGCGGACTGCGCACCTTCCGTCTGACCAAGACGGACGACAAGCTCAAGATTGTCGAGGAGAACAAGCCGCTTGCCACCGTATTCCGCGACGTGCTGGGCGGCGATCCCGTCCGTTTCATCGAATGCGGAGGCGCCAGCGAGATCGACGCGGCACGCGAACAATGGAACGACGGCGCGAACACGCTGTGCGTTTCGCCCGGTGAAGTCATCACCTATTCCCGCAACTATGTCACCAATCGGATTCTCACAGAAAACGGCATCACGGTACACGAGATTCCTTCCGCCGAGCTGTCCCGCGGACGCGGCGGCCCACGTTGTATGTCCATGCCGTTTGTCCGCGAACCGATTACCAAATAAGATAGGAGAAAGCTTATGTTCAAAGGCAGAAATCTACTGACCCTGCGTGACTTCACGCCCGACGAGATCCGCGCACTGCTGTCGCTCGCGCAGCGGCTGAAGGCAGAAAAACAACAGGGCGTCTTTCCCAAGCGCATGGCGAACAAGAACATCGTGCTGCTGTTCGAAAAGACCAGCACCCGCACGCGCTGCGCGTTTGAAGTCGCCGCATACGACGAGGGCGCCAACGTCACGTTCCTGTCCAACAGCCAAATGGGCAAAAAGGAGTCCTTGGAGGACACCGCAAAGGTGTTGGGCCGCTTCTATGACGGCATCGAGTTTCGCGGGTTCTCCCAAACCACCGTGGAGCTGCTTGCCAAGCACAGCGGCGTACCCGTGTGGAACGGGCTGACCGACCTGTACCATCCGACGCAGGTCTTGGCGGATTGGATGACCATTTTGGAGCATGTCAACAAGCCGCTCAATCAGGTGCGCTTCGTGTATGTGGGCGACGCCCGCAACAACATGGGCAATTCGCTGATGATCGGCTGTGCCAAGATGGGCATGCACTTTGTGGGCATCGCGCCCAAGACGCTGTTCCCGTCCGAAACGCTCGTGCAGGAGATGCGCGCCATCTGCGCCGAAACGGGCGGCACCATCACCCTGTCCGACCGCATCGAGGCGGTAGCGGGCGCCGACGCCATCTACACCGACGTTTGGGTGTCCATGGGCGAAGAAGCGCAGTTTGAAGAGCGCATCCGCCTGCTGCAGCCCTATCGCGTGACCATGGAGATGCTGCGCATGACGGGCAACGACGACGTGATCTTCCTCCATTGCCTGCCGTCCTTCCACGACCTCGAAACGTCCGTCGGCCGCGACATTCACGACCGCTACGGGCTGACCGAGATGGAAGTGACCGACGAGGTCTTCCGCAGCCGTCACAGCGTCGTCTTCGACGAAGCCGAAAATCGGATGCACACCATCAAGGCGGTCATGGTCGCTACGCTCACCGACGAGCTGGACAAGTAAACCATATAAAAGCGGAGCCGCCTTGGCTCCGTTTTACATTCTTTATGGTAAAGCCCCTGCAAGACGATGCAGGGGTTTTGATTTTCGATTAGGACATGGTGAGGTAGGCGGAGATGAAGTTGTCCAAGTCGCCGTCCATCACCGCTTGGATGTTGCCGTTTTCGGCGCCCGTGCGATGGTCCTTGACCAGCGTATACGGCTGGAAGACGTAGGAACGGATTTGGCTGCCCCATTCGATTTTTTTCATTTCGCCCTTGATGGACGCCATTTGCTCCTCGCGCTCGCGTTCCTGCAGCTCTAAAAGTTTGCCGCGCAAAATGCGCATCGCCATCTCTTTGTTTTGCAGCTGGCTGCGCTCGTTTTGGCACTGCACCACAATGCCCGTCGCCAAATGGGTGATGCGAATGGCGGAGGAAACCTTGTTGACGTTTTGTCCGCCCGCGCCGCCGGAACGGTAGGTGTCCACGCGAATGTCGTCCGGCTCAATCTTGATGCTGCCCGTGTCGTCGTCAAAGATGGGCGTCACGTCCAACGATGCGAACGAGGTGTGCCGCCGCGCCGACGAATCGAAGGGCGAAATGCGCACCAAGCGATGGACGCCCTTTTCCGCCTTGAGATAGCCGTAGGCGTTCTCGCCTTCCACCTCAAACGTGACGGACTTGACGCCTGCGTCGTCGCCGTCCAAAAGATCCAGCTCATGCACCTGCCACCCCTGCTTCTCGCAAAAGCGCGTGTACATCCGATAGAGCATCTCTGTCCAGTCCTGTGCCTCCGTGCCGCCTGCGCCCGCATGCAGCGACAGAACGGCGTTTGACGCGTCGTAGGGGCCTTTTAGGAGCATTTCCAAGCGGAGTGCGGACATCTTGTCGCCAAAGGCTTTCAGCTCGGATTTGATCTCCTCCAGCAGGCTCTCGTCGTCCTCCTCCTCTGCCATCTCGATGAGGGTATCGATGTCGGCGCTCTGTCCGTCCAGCTTTGCCAAGCGGGACAGCTTGGTCTTGATGGACTTGACGCGGGCATTGACCGAATTGGCTTTGTCCACATCGTTCCAAAAGTCGGCGTCGCTCATTTGTGTTTCTAATTCTTTTTGCTCGGCTTCCAGCGCATCCACATTCATTTGCTTGTGCGCCATTGTCAGCGTTTGATTCAGCTCGCCAAGCTGCATTTTGTATTCGTCCAGTACGACCATTGGGTTTCTCCTCGCCAAATTTCTTGTGCATTATAGCATAGCGGCAACCGTTTCGCAACCGCTTTCTGCATCACGACAAAACAAGACGCGTTTCCGCGTCCTGTTTGGAACAAAAGGGCTATTGGATGATTTCCGACTCGCCGTATGTGACGCCAAACGTGTCCACGGTGATGCTTTGTATCACGACGTCGTAGGTGGGGACGGACTTTTCGCCCCATGCGTTGGTCGTGCAGGGCGTGGCGGCGATGGCGTCCAAGGTGTCAAAGCCTTCGATCAGCATGCCAAACGCGGCGTAGCTGCCGTCCAGAGAGGGGGCGTCGCCGTGCATGATGAAGAACTGCGACCCTGCGGAATCGTAGGGTTGCGCACGCGCCATGGAAATGACGCCGCGGGTGTGCGACAGCGTGTTTTTGACGCCGTTGACGGAAAACTCACCCTTGATGCTGTAGCCGGGATCGCCCGTGCCGTCGCCGTTCGGGTCGCCGCCTTGGATCATGAATCCCGCATAGATGCGGTGAAACTTGAGCCCGTCATAGAACCCGCTGTTGGCAAGCGAGATGAAGTTCTTGACCGTGTTGGGCGCGACGTCGGGATACAGCTCGATTTTCATGACGCTGCCGTCTGCCATGGTGATGGTTGCAATGGGATTTTGGTTCATTGTCGGTTCCTCCGTTGTGGTCGGTTCGTCCGTCACGGTCGGCGCGGCGTTCGCGTCCGCATCCGTGGGCTGTGTCGCTTTGGTGCAGCCTGCCGCCATGCAAAGCACGAGGCAGAGCAGCAATGCAATGAATTTCTTCATAGAATGAAACCTCCGAAAGAATGGATGGGGCAAACGCTTTCGCCCCGCTGCAGGATTATCGTTCGTCCGGGAAGATCGGCTGATCGTAGGTGATGTTGTACTCCTCGGCAAGCAGCGCAAGGAAGTTGTTGATGACCTGCGAACGGTACTTGCGGCGCTGCGCCACCACGGAGACGGACGGCACCAGCAAGTCGTTGTCAACGATGGTCTTGTACTTGAGATCGCCGTAGCCCAGCTCCTTCATGGCAAGCTTCGGCACCAGTGCAATGCCCTTGCCCAGTCTTGCCCACATCAGCGTAACCGTCATTCTGGTGCTGATAAACTTCATCGTCGGGATGGCGCTCCTTGTTTTGAAGGCGTTGTTGAAGGCAGGCACGCTGCGCTCCAGCACCGACAGCGGCAGATTCTCAAGCTGTTCAAACGTGATGGCGTCGCTGTCCATGTCTTGGAAGAAGGAACCGTCGCGGTATGCCGCCACCAAATCGTCATGCTGCGTGTGCAGCACTTCCATGTTTTCGGTTTCGTAATGGGGCGCACGAATCAGCATCGCTTCGATGACGCCGTTTTGCAGCTTCTTTGCAAGCTCCTGCATATCGGCTTCGAAAACGCGCACTTCGGTATCGGGATAGCGGTCGGCAAAGTCGCGCAGCAGGTTGCGCATGTATTCGTTCTCAAAAGAGGATGTGATGCCGACGCGCAGCGTGCCACGCGAACCGTTGAAACCGCTTGCGATTTCGTTGCGGGCGGACGTCTCGACTTCGCACATCCATTTTGCCTTCTGATACAGGATCGTGCCTGCGTCCGTCAGCTCCAAGCGGCGTGCGCCGCGATAGAACAAGCGTGCGCCATACGCGGTTTCCAGCGCCTTGATTTGGTTGCTCAACGCAGGCTGTGCAATGCGCAGCTTCCGTGCCGCAGCCGTCAAGCTGCCTTCTTCTACGATGGTGACATAGTTGGAATAGTATTGCAGATTCATGGTTAACTCCTTACGGGATGAATATTTATCTTGCATAGTATAACAACTTTACATGAAAATATCAAGAGGTTTTTTCATATTCTTTCAATTTTTGTCGGAACCCCCTGCCGCCGTGCGGGATTGCGGTACATTTTGCAATAAGAATACGAACGAATCGCCGGCGCATCCTATTCGTATGCAAAGAACCGCTTGACAAATGGGCAACTTTTGTGCGCGAAAACCGCTCATTTGTTCCCTACAAGAAAGCGCGGTATGGGAACGAAATAGGAGCCTTCCTGCGAAGGCTCCTTGGCTTATGCTTGGATGGTCGGCTCCGTGGGCTCGTCCGCCGCAAGCCCCTTTTCTTTGATTTTTCGCAGTCTCACAAACAGGTAGATGGCGTTGCCGCCCATAAACAGCCCCATGATGCCGATGACATTGAACACCAGCCCGTAGAATAGCGTCTGATACCAAGGCTGTGCGGGTGACAGATACTCCGCCGCTGTTTTGGTAATATATTCGCCGATGGATTCTTCGATGCCGAGAATGGACGGATGCAAAACTGCCGCCCACACCACGACCTGCCCGACGAGCAGCGCCGCGCCGATACAGGTAAGCCAAATGGCGGTGCTGCGCCTGCTTTTGTACTTTGCTACTGTCATCGGCGCATGCGCTTTTTCGGGACGCAGCTCCTTTGCCAGCACCGTCGTGCTCAAAGGCTTATACAGAATGCCGGTAATCAGTGCGCAGGCGCCCGCCTTGATGAGATTGAACAGCGCCACCCATGGCAGCATCTTCGCCACGACGCGAATCCCATCCATATAGGTGGAATTTCCGCCGACAAAGTATAAGCTTGAGAAAAACAGGTTGGTGGGAATCATGACCAGCACCATCGCCCCCACATAGGCGACCAGCGAATAAATCGCGCGCTTGCGGGTCTTGCGACCCGCATACAGCACCGCAGCAAGCAGCATGGGCACCACAGAGGACAGGATGTTCATTGCAAGCCCGATGATGCCCGTTTCGGGGCGAATCATGATGTTGATGACGCTCTTGACCACGGCGATCGCCGCGCCCCACAACGGCCCGTACGCGAACGCACCCAGCAGAATCGGCACGTCGGACAGCTCTAATTTTGCGGGAAACCCAAACGCCTGAAAGATGGGGATGCTGGGCCAAAGCGACAGCACCGTGCTCATGGCAGCCAAAAGGCTTGCGCGCACCAGCAGCCGAACCGACGGCTTTTGGCTCTTGGTTTTGTAGCCGTAGGTGCTGATAGACAAAATGCCCGCAGAGCCTACCAAAAGAATGGCGCCGCTCAGATAGACCTTCTTTTCGCCGCCCAGTAAAACAATGCCTGCTGTCGTCAGCAAGGCAAGCAACGCCACGAGTAACGTTCTCATCCATTTATTCATACTTGTACCTCTCACCTGTATTTATTCTACCACAGGTTTGCAATATGTCAACTATCAGTTTATATATATGTATTTGTCGATTTTTTATACATGAAAAGGTGGGCATTTCTGCCCACCCTGAGATGAGATTTCGGTTACAGGAGCTGTTCGATGGCGGCGGCGATGTCGCGCACCGTGTTCTCGTCGAAGGGATTGCGCAGCCCGCCGACCTGCAAAAGCTCGAAGTAGCCCTTGCTGCCGCCCGCTTTGCACAGCTTGATGTAGCTGTCCCACGCCTCGGTGCGGTTGGAACGCATGCGGAGGTAGAAGTCGAACGCGCCCATCTGCGCCAGTGCGTAGTCGATGTAGTAGAACGGGTACAGGAAGATGTGCTGCTTTTGCATCCAGAATCCGCCCTTTTCCAAGAACGCGTTGCCGTCATAATCGCGCCACGGCAGGTACATTTGCTCCAGCTCGTGCCAGACGCCATAGCGTTCTTCCCGCGTCATGTCTGGCTTTTCGAACACGCGATGCTGGAAATCGTCGACCATGGTGAGATACGGAATGACGCACATGGCGGAAGTCAGATGCGCTTCGCGGTAGCGCGGCGCGTCGTCGCCAAAGAACTTTTCCATCCACGGGTAGGTGAAATGCTCCATGGACATGGAGTGGACTTCGCAGATTTCGATGTTCGCCTGCACCAGCTCCATGCTCGGCAGCGTGCGTGCGCCAAGGTAGGCTTGGAACGCGTGTCCCGCTTCGTGGGTCAGCACGTCCACATCGGCGCTGGTGCCGTTAAAGTTGGAGAAGATGAACGGCGCCTTGTAATCCGGCAAATCGGTACAGTAGCCACCCATGTGCTTGCCGGGGCGGGACGTGAGGTCGAACAGCTTGTGCTCCACCATGAAATCAAAGAATTCGCCCGTTTCGGGGGACAGCTCGCGGTACATTTCCTGCGCCCACGCGACCATTTCGGCTTCGGTGCCGTTCGGGATGGGGTTGCCGTTGGGGTAGGCAAGGCTTTCGTCGTAATAGCGGAGCTTGTCTACGCCGATGCGCGCACGCTGCTTTTCGCAGAGCTTGGCGCACAGCGGCACGATGTACTTGCGCACGCCTGCGCGGAAGCGTTCGACGTCCGCCTTGGTATAGTCGTAGCGCTCGCGGGAAAGGTATGCCATCTCGATGTAGGAGGACATGCCGATGGTCTTTGCCATCTTGCAGCGCACCGCAATCAGCTGATCGTAGATGTCGTCCAGCTCGTCGGCGATGGAGGCGTACATGGTTGCCCACGCTTCGAAGGCGCCTTTGCGCACGGCGCGGTCAGGGTCTTGCATGAACTTGAGCAGACCGTAGAAGTTGCACGATTCGCCGCGATAGTCGCAGGTGCAGCCCGCGGTCAGCTTGGAATAGCGACTCTCCAGCTTGGCTTCCTCAGTCATATCGGGAATCAGGCGCGGGTCTGCCAAGACAATCTGCGCCTCTGCCTTTTGGAACACGATCTTTCCAATCTTGGGTTCCAGCTCCTTGCGGCACGGATGGTTCACCAACGCCTTCAGCGTGCGCTCCTGCACGGTGACGACGCGGGACAGGTTCTCGTCCCAATAATCGTTTTCGGCGTCGTAGTACGCGTCCTTGGTGTTGACGTCGTGGCGAATGTGGCTGATGGTACAGACCGTGCCCAGATGTTCGTCGCACTTTGAGAGCGCTTGGTACGCCGCATACGCCTCGTCCGCCGTCTTTGCAGCTTCAAAGCGATCCAATGCGGCATTGGCGTCCGCAAGGAACGCATCTACCTCGTAGCGCTTGTATTCCAATTCGGGAAAAGTCCACATAATAGTAACCTCCTGCTTGATTTGGTTGATTATACCATGGAACACCGCGCATCGCAAGTGCGCATCTTTCCACAAAAGGCACATTCTTCTCAACCAACAGGAAAGTCGGGACAAAAAAAGAGACCGCGTAAGCGATCTCTTTGGGTGCCATATTAGAACTTCAATGCGTTGAACTTGACGCCCGGGCCCATGGTCGAAGAAACGACCATGCTCTTGATGTAGGTGCCCTTCGCTGCTGCGGGCTTTGCCTTGATGATGGCTTCCATCAGGGTGGTCAGGTTCTCTTCGAGCTTTTCTGCGCCGAAGGACTTGCGGCCGATGGGGCAGTGGATGATGTTGGTCTTGTCTACACGATACTCGACCTTACCGGATTTGATGTCCTTGACCGCCTTGGTGACGTCCATGGTGACCGTACCGCTCTTGGGGTTCGGCATCAAGCCCTTGGGGCCCAGCACACGACCGATGCGGCCGACGACGCCCATCATATCAGGCGTTGCGACGCACACGTCGAACCCAAACCAGTTTTCGGTCTGGATCTTCTTGACCATATCTTCGTCGCCGACGAAATCTGCGCCTGCTTCCAATGCTTCGCGGGCCTTGTCAGCCTTTGCAAACACGAGAACGCGGACGGTCTTGCCGGTGCCGTGGGGGAGGACGATCGCGCCGCGAACCTGCTGGTCTGCATGGCGGGAGTCGACGCCCAAACGGACGGAGACTTCGATGGTTTCGTCAAAGTTGCACTTTGCGGACGCCAGAACGGTGTCCAGCCCTTCGCGGGCGTCATACAGCTTTGCGGAATCGATGAGCTTTTTGCTGTCGTTGTATTTCTTGCCGTGCTTCATTTTCGTTCCTCCTTACTCGCCAACGACAACGCCCATGCTGCGAGCGGTGCCTGCGACCATACGCATTGCCGCCTCTACGCTTGCCGCGTTCAGGTCGGGCATCTTGAGCTCTGCGATCTCGCGGACTTGCGCCTTGGAAATCGTTGCAACCTTGGTCTTGTTGGGAACGCCGGACGCTGTTTCCAGACCGCACGCCTTCTTGATGAGGACGGCTGCCGGAGGCGTCTTGGTGATGAACGAAAAGCTGCGATCTTGGTAAACCGTGATCACGACAGGAATAATCAAGCCTGCCTGCTTATTGGTACGTTCGTTGAACTCTTTGCAGAAGCCCATGATGTTCACGCCGTGCTGACCCAGTGCAGGACCAACGGGCGGCGCCGGCGTTGCCTTGCCGGCGGGAATCTGCAGCTTTACATAACCGGTGATTTTCTTTGCCATTGCTGTTTCTCCTATTCAATATAGTTGTGGTATGGGGTGCCTCCCCTTCCACTATCAAAAACGATTGCTCGTTTTCTTCGGTTAGATCTTTTGTACTTGGATGAAATCCAGCTCCACGGGGGTGTCTCTGCCAAACATGGAAACCGAGAGCTTGACCTTTTGGCGCTCGACGTCGATCTTGTCCACGCGACCCAAGAAGTTTTCCAACGGGCCGGACACGACACGCACCGTTTCGCCCACTTCGATGTTGAGCACGATCGGGATGCGTTCCACGCCCATGGCGACGACTTCTTCGTCCTTCAGCGGAATCGGCTTCGATCCGGGGCCTACAAAGCCCGTAACGCCGCGGGTGTTGCGAATGACGTACCATGCACGCGGGTTCATGACAAGATCAAACGACTTGCCGCCGCCGCGCTCTTCGGGACGATCCTTCTCGACCACATCGACGATCATTTTGACCATCACATAACCGGGATACACCTTGCGCGTGACAGACTTGCGCTTTCCGTTGGGCAGGATTTCAATGGTTTCTTCCGTCGGGTACATGACCTCCAGGATGATGTCCTGCAGACCTGCATTTTCGACGGCCTTGATAAGGTCTTCCTTGACCTTGTTTTCATACCCGGAGTAGGTATGAACAACATACCATTTCGTTTCCTGACTCATGCGCGTTAATTCTGGTCGGCTGCGTCGTCGGTGGCGACCGCACCATCGTCGGTGGGAGCTTCTGTCGGTTGCGTCGTGGTGGTCACGGCGTCATTGGATGTGAGCAGCAGGCTGATGGGCTTGCCGAAAATCCAGTCGAGTGCGAAGATGAGAACGGCGAACGCCACGACAAATACCAGCACGACGCACGTGTTCTTGACCAAGTCTTTGAAGGTCAGCCAAGTGAGCTTCTTGACTTCGCCGGTCATTTCTTTGAGGTAGACTCTCCAACGGCCTCTGATGGTGAACACCGTCAGCACGATGATCGCAATGCACAGGATGGCATACGCGAGCGAGAAGAGATGCTTGCCGCAGATGACGAGGAAGTACACGAGCGGGAAGATTGCAAAGACGATCGCGGCGATGCAGAGATTCTGCATGAGGCGGAACTTGTCCTTTGCCAGCGCGACAACCGCACCGCCAATGACAAGCGCTGCCGAGACGAGCAGCAGGACATAGCCCGCCCAACGACCCGTCAGGTCGCTCTGCTCACCCAAGTCGGTGGCGTCCGCCGTGGACAGCACGTTGTCGATCAGCGAGAACCCGCTGATCATATCGTACAGCGCAAGCGCAAGCGTTGCAACGCCGACGATCAAGAGAGCGATCACCAAAATCTTGAGGATGCTCTGTTCGGACTTGGCCTTGACGGCCACAGTGGTGTTAGCCATGATTCTCTCCCCTGCTGTTACTTGGACTCTCTGTGCAACGTGTGCTTACGGCAAAAACGGCAATACTTGTTGAACTCAAGACGATCGGGATCGTTTTTCTTGTTCTTGAAGGTATTGTAGTTTCTTTGCTTACATTCGGTGCAAGCCAAGGTTATCTTTACGCGCATTTTTGGATCCTCCTACGATCATTACATCAAAAACGAGCCCCCTATGGGGGCACTCGTTTAAGTTACCACAAGCGACGCCGTTTGTCAACGAAAATCTTGCGCAAACCACAAATTTTTTTGGTACGCTGCCATCTCATCGCCCGTTCCTTTCGAGAAAAGGAGCTGTTGCAGCCCTGTGCAACAGCTCGCTTCCTATACGATTTTCCACCAAAGCATCAGCAGCACGATGAACAGAATCAGCGCACCGCCCACGATCCCCAGCACCGCAAGCCCGCCCAGCATCGAAAAGATCGTGTAGCGAATCGTCTCGCGGCGATTCAGCGCTTCGCCGCTGGCGATTTTCTCGTTCAGCTCGGCACGCTTTTTTGCACGCTCCTCTTTGCGGACGCCTGCTTGGTAGTAGGGCATCCCTTCCACGTTCATGTCGACAATCGTGCGACCGTCGTCATCGTCGTATTGCTTTGGCTGCCGTGGTTCCTTTGCCATCAGTCGTACAAATGGCAGGCGACAAAGTGCCCCGGCTCCACCTCACGGGTGATCGGCGCCTCTTTGGAGCAGATTTCCATGCACTTTTCGCAGCGTGTATGGAATTTGCAGCCCGAAGGCGGGTTGGCGGGAGACGGGATGCTGCCCTTCAGGATCACGCGCTTCATTTTGTAGTCGGGATCCGGCACAGGAATCGCCGAGAACAGCGCTTCCGTATACGGATGCAGCGGGTTTTGGAAGATCGCCTCTTTGTCGGCATACTCGACCATGTTGCCAAGGTACATGACGCCCACCGTGTCGGAGATGTGTTCCACAACGGACAGGTCGTGGGAGATGAACAGATACGTCAACCCCAACTGCTTTTGCAGATCCATCAGCAGATTGATGATCTGTGCCTGAATGGACACGTCCAATGCGGAGACAGGCTCGTCGCACACGATGAAATCGGGCTTCAGCGCGATGGATCTGGCGATGCAGATACGCTGGCGCTGACCGCCGGAAAACTCGTGCGGATAACGGTCTTTGTGATACGGCTGCAGCCCGCAGGAGAGCATGACGGTATCGATGTAATCGTCGAACTCGGCAGCGGGGACGATATGGTGCTCACGCACCGCTTCCCCGATGATCTCGGATACGGGCAGACGCGGTGACAGGCTGGAGTACGGATCTTGGAAGATCATTTGGATCTTCGGACGCAGCGCCCGCAGCTCGCTGTGGGGCAGGTCGTGAATCTCGACGCCATTGAACAGCACTTGTCCCGCCGTCTTGTCGTTGAGGCGCAGGATCGTCTTGCCGACGGTGGTTTTGCCACAGCCGGATTCGCCCACCAATCCCATCGTGGTGCCGCGCTGAATGTTGAACGATACCCCGTCCACGGCGCGGACATAGCCCGTCAAACGTGAGAACAGCCCCGTCTTGATGGGGAAGTACTTGACCAGATCGTGCACTTCAAGGACGTTGTCGGGGTTGTGTTGGATGGGCGGGTGCGACTTGATGTCTGCAATCCGCGCATTGAGCATATCGAACATGACCTTGCGCTCTTGCGCCGGCGTCAGGACGACTTCTTGTTGCTTTGCTTCCATGTTCAGACCCCCTCCGGTTTATTCTCGTCGTACAGGTAGCATGCCACCATGTGCGTCGGGGATATGTAGACCTCGTGCGGGTACTCGCCGCTGCACTTGGCGACGCACTTCTCGCAGCGGTCTTTGAAGTAGCAGTAGTCGGGCATGTTGATCGGGTTCGGCACCGTGCCGGGAATGCTGTACAGACGCTCGGTTCTGCGATTGACCACAGGCTTCGACGCCATCAGACCGATGGTGTACGGATGCCGCGGATCGTGGAACACCTCTGCCGCCGTTCCCTTTTCGACGATACGTCCCGAATACATGACAACCACATAATCCGCCATCTCGGCAATAACGCCCAGATCGTGGGTGATCAGCATGATGCTGGAATTGATGCGGTCTTTCAGCGTGCGCAGCAGATCGAGGATCTGCGCTTGGATGGTGACGTCCAACGCGGTTGTCGGCTCGTCAGAAATGACCAGCTTCGGGTCGCACGCCAACGCCATGGCGATCATGACGCGCTGCCGCATGCCGCCGGACAGCTCATGCGGGTACATCATGTAGACGCCCTCCGCATTCGCAATGCCGACCATGGTGAGCATCTCAATGGTGCGCTCCTTGACCTGCTCCTTCGTCCAATCGGGGAAGTGCAGCTCCAGCACCTCATTGACCTGCATCCCGATGCGGAATACCGGATTGAGGCTGGTCATCGGCTCTTGGAAGATCATGGAGATCTGCGAGCCGCGGATCGTTTGCATGACCACCGTTGGCGTCTGCGCAATGTCGTACACCTTGCCGTCGCGGCTGTTGAAGCGAATCTCCCCTTCGACGACCTGTCCTTGCGGACGCTGTACCAGCTGCATCAGCGAAAGGGACGTAACGGATTTGCCGCAGCCGCTCTCGCCCACGACGCCAACCGTCTTGCCTTGCGGCACGTCGAAGGAAACGCCGTCCACCGCCTTGACCGTACCGATGTCGGTAAAGAAGTAGGTGTGCAGATTGTCAAACTCGACCACGTTGTTGGGATCGCGCATCGTCGTCGTATACTCGGAAGGATCGACGTGTTTCCGATTGCGGCGCTTCTCGATGGCTGTCGTGATCTTGCGGTTCTGACGGGAGATCTTTGCGGATTCTCGCCGCGAAATATAGTTTACATCTTTTCTCTTAGCCATGACGCTCACCTACCTTTTCATCTTCGGGTCAAACGCGTCTCGCAACCCGTCACCCACGAAGTTAAAGCCAAGCACCGTCAGCAGGATAAAGATACCGGCAGGAATCCAGATCCACCATGCGGTGGTCATGACCTGCATATCGGTCGCTTGGTTGATGATGGAGCCCCAAGACGCCATCGGGTACTTCACGCCAAGGCCCAAGAAGCCCAGCGTCGCTTCCGTCAGAATGATGCCGCCAAGGCCCATGGTCGCGTTGACGATCAGCAACGGCATCACGTTCGGGATCAAGTGGTGGAAGATGCGGCGGGACGTGCGAATGCCCGTAGCTTCGGTGGCAACCATGAAGTCTTGCTCGCGCAAGGAGAGGATCTGACCGCGGACGATACGCGCAATGCCCGTCCAGCCCAAGATCCCGATGATGACCATCAGCAACATGATCCGCGCCCATCCGCCTACACGCTGCTCATCCATGACAGAGCCAATGATAATGACGATGGGATAGAACGGAATGGCGTTGAACAGATCGACAAAACGCATGAGCAGCGTATCGACCCAACCGCCGAAGTAACCGGAGATGCCGCCGAGCACAACGCCCAGAATCGTCTCAAAGAAGATGACGATGAAGCCAACGATCAAGGAGATCTGGCCGCCGTGCATCAACCGTGTGAAGACGTCCATGCCGTTGTTGTCGGTGCCGAGCACGTGCAGATAGCCGTTTTCGTCCGTGCTGGGTGCGCCGTTCATCAAAAGACGAACCTTCAGCATATCGGCGCTGACGTTGTAGTTGCCATTGTTCAGCGCGACGTACGCCGTGGCGACTTCGCCGTATTGGTTGACGAACTCGTACGTCGTGGTGACGCCGCTGGGCATATTGCGCATGGCGGACATCAGCCCGCGCGCAAAGTCGACGGTCAATACCGTGCCGTTTTGGATGGCGCCATAGCTGATCGGGGACAGGAGGATGATATCCTCGCCCGAAGCGTTGGTGACGACATAGTCGATACGGGATTGATCCAGATTCTGTGCTTCTTTGAGGGTCATCGCTTGAATGACCGGCTCTTCCTGCACATGGGTGGTGCGCACGGCGATGGCGTCTTCGTCCGCGTCGGGCTGTGCCGTTTCGGGCGCTTCCGTGGGCGCCTCGGCATCTGCCGCCTGTTCGCGCTCGGATGCGGGCACGTTGTACTCGGCACGCAGTGCAAAGGTTTCGCCGTTGTACGAGAAGGAATCTGCCTGTGCGGCGATCGCTTCGGATACCGCTACGCGGAACAGGAAGGTGTTGCCCAGCGAATCGTAGATGCTCTCAACCGGCGTAAAGCTGTTCACTGCCGTGACGCAAAGCTCTTCGTCGGCGTTGAAGACCTTGACTTCACCCTTGGAATAGGTGATGGTGTAGGTCTCGCCATTGAAGTCGAATGTATCGCCGCGGGTCAGCACCACGCTCTTGAGCAGCGCGTCGAATTCGGCGGCGTCCTCAGGGGTCGCATCCAGCTTGGCGTCGCCCGCTTCATTGGGCTTGCCCAAGCGGTTTTGGAAGGGAACGTCGCGCATGACGTCGGGATTCTCCGGATCCGTTTCGCTGAAGGTCGCGTAGCTGTATTCGTACGCGGCGCTAAACAGCGCAGAGCCGTTGGAATCGGACAGCATCGTGACGCCGGTTTCTTCGTCCAAAGTCAGCAGGTACGTCGCCGTGTTCCCGTCCGCATCGGTGTAGTCGAAGCTGGGCGCCAAGGAGTCGATCGCATCGTCTGCCGTTTCCAAGAACACGACGTCGCTTTGCAGGTCTGCAATGCGTCCGCGCAGTGCCGTAAAGGAATAGTAGGACATGATCGCAATCGGTTCGCCCTGCTCCAAGCTGAAGTAGACGGTGTTCTTGTCCTGCCGCAGCACATGGACGGTCAGCCCGTTGTAATCCAGCGTCGTATCGGTGGCGTTGCGCGTCATATAGTCGGTGATGAGCGCCGTCATGCCCTCATCCAGCTCATACGACGACAGTGCGGTTACGGTGCAGTCCTTGCCAATCTTGTTGGCGCACGCAATGCGCAGATTCTCGGATACCAAGAAGGAGGGACGCTGCTTGTCTGCGCTGACAACGGTAAACGCATAGGTGCGGCTTCCGTCTACAATCTCGAACTCTTGTCCGACGGTCAAGGTATACTCGCTTGTCTTTTTGTCCTTAAAGGTGCCAAGCGCCTTCAGCGCAGCCGCCTCAAAGCCGGAGCTGAGCAGCTTGGTCTTGCTGAGGGAATTGCCTTCGCGGTCCAAGAGGTTGATGTCCGTCGTAAATGCGCCGTTGGCGTACAAGCCCGGCTCCGTTGCAGTCATGAAAAACTTCTGATCGATGGCATAGGGCGAGAAGATCGGTCCTACGAAGGAGAACAGAAACATCACGACGATGATGACGAAGCCCACGATTGCCAGCTTGTTGCGCACGAAGCGTTTGAAGACCATCATGCCGGGGGAAAGCACCTTGATACGACGTGCGTCGTCCAATGCAAGATGCTCGGAAGAATTGCCTTTTTGTGTGGAGGCGTCGGTTCGCTTGCTCTTATCTTCTTGCATGCTCTTAGCCCCCTTAATTGACGCGCACGCGCGGATCCACAACGGCGTACATGATGTCGGCAATGATCAAGCTGACCTGTGTCAATACCATCAAGAATGTCATGTAGAACATGGCGAACGGAATGTCGCCCTCGGTCATCGCCTGATAAGAATAGAAGCCGATGCCGGGGATTTGGAAGATCTGCTCGGTGATCAGAGCGCCGCCAAACATGCTGGGCAGCAGGTAGCTCAGATAGGACACCAGCGGGATCAAGGTGTTGCGGAATGCGTGCTTGTTGATGACCTTCTTTTCAGAAAGGCCCTTCGCACGCGCCGTGCGAATATAGTCGGCGTTCAACACTTCCAACATGTTGGTACGCGTATAACGCGTCAAGCCGCCGACGGAAAGCATCGCCAGCGTGACGACAGGCAAAATCAAATGCTTTGTAATGTCCCAAACACGCTGTATGGACGTCATATTGATGTAGCCGCTGCTCTTGAGCCCGTACAGCGGCAGCCAACCAAGCTTGACCGAAAATACGTATTTGAGCACCGTTGCCAAATAGAAGGACGGCAGCGAAATACACGCCAACGCGAATACCGTTATGGCATAGTCCGTCTTGCTGTACTGTTTGCGTGCAGCCAATATGCCCAACGGAATACACAGCGCAATCTCAAAGACGAATGAAATGACATTCATCAGGATCGACCATCCAATGACATCGTTAAACTTTTCTGTGACCGGAATGCTGTATTTCCAAGAATTGCCAAAGTCACCTTGGACAGCTTTAATCGCCCACTTCCCGAAGCCGACAAGGATATTGCCTTCCATGCCGTACTCTTCGTTCAGCTTTTTTAGCATCTCTTCGTATGTGATGCGGCCCTGCGACGCGCTGGCAAACTGCCGCGCCATCTTCTGCATATAGGAAGTCGGCAAGCAGCGAATGACAGTAAACACGACGAATGCGCCCAGCACGACGATGAGAATGCCCAATAATAATCTACGAATTAGGAATTTCCACATGCGTACCACCCTCTTGCAGCGCGTATCCGCTGCATCCTAAAGTATAATGAGGTGTTGAGCCCACCTTGCGGTGGGCTCAACACGCTTGCCCTAATTACAATTCAAATTGCAAAAGTTGCATTTGCGAATTAGTTCATGTCGAGCAGCTCAATGTCGTTCATCCAACCCCAGAACGTGGTGATGTCGGGGGTCAGCGTGTCGATGTTGATGCGCTGCGTGCTGAATACGATGCAGTTCTGACGCTGATAGGCGGGAATTTCAACTGCCCAATCAATGATGATGTCGAGGCACTGCTTGTAAACAGACTTTCTGTAGCTCTGGTCGTCAGACTGACGTGCAGCAACGATCAGCTCATCCAGCTTGGCGTCACGGATGTGATAGTGGTTCGAATCGGAACCGCCTTCACCCACAACACCGGAGCTATGGTACACCTGATACATATCAGGATCGATGGTGGAACCCCAAGCTGCGCACCAGAGTTCTTGTTCGCCTGCATCCAGCATGTTCCAGAGAACGTCGGAGTTTGCAAGGTCTTCAATGATGAACGTGATGCCAATCTCGCCAAATGCTTCTTCCGCCATGGTCAGAACGGTGTAGGACGGGTGGTCGCCTGTGCCGTCGCCGGGGATGGTGCACTTGTAAGTCAGGGAAGCGCCTTCGGGAGCCGCGGTGACTTTGCCGTCTTCAACGGTGTAGCCTGCTGCTGCGAACCAGGTCAGTGCGCCTGCCTTTGCGGCTGCGTACTTCTCATCTGCATTCATGTCAGCGGTGTACAGCGAATTGCCGTTTGCATCCACGGAGAACGCGAGCTGGTAATCGTCGTCGGAAGCCTGCGGGGCTGCCCACGAGGTGTTGGAGATCGGGTACTGGATGACGGATGCTGCTTCGCCGTAGTAGGAATCGTACGCAACATCACGATAGACCGCGATGATGGTGGCAAGACCCTTACGGAGCGCCTTGGATGCATCGCTGCTCGCGTTGCCGCCAACGTTGACGGTGTCTGCGTTCATGCCGATGTAGCCGTAGCCGAGGTTGTCAACCTTAGAGGTTGTGATGACGTCGCCGGTGATTTCGCCGTTGCTGTTGTAGGAAGCGACTTCCTCAAAACGGGTACGGGAACCGGTCAGTTCGCCCGCATCTGCATCGCCGGTGTTGAGAGCGGTTGCAACTTCTGCGGAGTTGGTCTCTTTGAAGATAACGTTGGCAATCTTCGGGCAGCCCTTGTAGTAGTTGGGGTTGGCAGCGAAGGTGACCTGCTTATCTTGGTAGGATACGAAGGTGTAGGGACCTGCGCCCAGCGGGGTTTCCGTTACGGACTTCTGCTTGGACAGATCGCCGAACGTGAAGCCGAAATTACCCTCTTCGTAGTTGTACATGGAAGCGTCGCCATAGTAGTGCATCGGGGCGATGGTGATGCCGAGGATGGAATACACAGCGGGGGCTTCGTAACCTGCGGTCACGACCTGCACGGTGTAATCATCGATCTTGGTGATACCGCTGATGTACTTGATGGGCTCCGTCATGGAAGCGGAACCGCACTCTGCGATGAACTGATCCTTCGTCATGGCTACCGGATCTTCGCCGTTGGGTGCTTCTGTGCCGGCGAACGCTGCGGGATCGCCTGCATACGCTGCATAGGTCGCCGCATAGTAATCGTCAATGGTCGGGAAGGTGGTGGTCATATCCCAAGAGCTCTCGGTCAAGCCGCCATCGTTGAATGTGCCGTCCTCGGCGTATGCGCCGAAGCCCCACATTGCCATGCCGAACGCAACCGTCAGACCTTCGTTTGCAGAAACGTCAGCCCAAGTCAGGGCGGGATTGAAGTACGCCTGTACGTAGTTGTCTGCGCCGTAGTTGTTCGCAACATAGGTCACGATCGCGCTGCAGATGGACGTCCAGTTGGTCTTCATCATTGCCCAATACTTCGCCTGCAGCTCGGCATCGTCATAGGTGCCGGCTTCGCCTGCCGCATAGATCGCATCCGCGATTGCGCCAAACTCGGCATAGACTTCATCGGAAGTCTGGGTCTGGTAGTTCTGCAGACCCAAGATGCCGTAGGAGCCCAGGGTGGTGGAACCAACATAGCCGGGATCCAACAGGGTGTAGTACGTGAAGATGACGTCATCCGCCGTCAGCGCAACGCCGTCGGAGAATTTCAGATCGTCACGGAGCTTTGCCGTGTAGGTGGTGGTGTCGGACGCTTCGTCATAATCGACGCTGATGTCCGCTGCGCCTGTGTACAGATAGTCGGTGCCGTTATAGCTAACGGTTTCGCCTTCGATCGCATTGTAGATGATGCCGCCCATACGGTCGGTGGTCATCAGGCCCAAGCTGACCATGCTAACGACGTCTTGGTCGTAGCCGGTGTCCGCATAGAACGGGCTGAACTTCTGCGAGAAGGGGCTGTACGCGACGGTCAACGGAGTGTCGGTCGTCGGCTCCGTCGGGAGCGTGCTTACCGGTGCGTCTGTAACGTCAGCATCGGGATTCGGTGCATCCGTTACGGTGGGCTTGTCGGTGTCGGCCGGGGTCTTGTCGCAAGCGACAACTGCCAGTGCCAGAACCAGAACAAGCACGATCGCAAGAATTCTTCTCAGATTTTGCATTTTCTAATCCTCCTAATTTTTTGTTGTATATGAAAATACAGTTAGATTATAAGACATTCGAGCAAACTTGTCAATCACTTCGCGAAAAAATTATATAAAATAAAGGCTCTGTTAAAGAACAGTGTTGATAATATACTATTTTTAAAAAGGAACCCATTAAAAGGTTCCCTTGGTCATTTTTTAAAATATTACATGTTATTAATTTTTAGTGGCTTTGGCAAGTAAAAATTCTCCATTATCAACCATAGTAGATTTCATATAAGTTTCAATTTCAATTTGTAGAATTGTGTTAAATGATTTTTCATCTTTTCCTAATTCCTCGATTGATTGAGCATTACCACAACTAAAGCAAGGGCTTCCCCCTAAAGCAGTTTCAACAAATCCATTCTCTATTAGTAGATTGTTAAGTTCTATAGCCTCAAAGAAATGTCTTGGAGGTTGGGCAACTTTCTCATGCTTAGGTAAATCTCCTGTTTTCATTACTTTGTCAACATGCCAATATTCTGGATTACTAAAGAAGTCAGGGTATTTATTACCTAAAAGCATTTTAAGGATACCCCACTTGTTATTTACACTAATAAATAACAAACCATTCTTTTTTAATACCCTATTGAACTCTAATATTGCCTTTTCTCTATTTTCAAGTACATAAGATAAAGGAGCACCATAACAAACAACCATATCAAATTGTTCATTTTGAAATTGAGATAAATCTCTAATATCCCCTTGAAAGATGCCCTCAATATTTTCATTAACTTTCGCTTCACCAATCTTATCTTTAGCAATTTTAAGTTGTTCATCAGAAATATCAAACAAAGTTACCTTGCAGCCTTTTTTCGCAAACTCAATACTATATCTGCCTGCACCACAGCCTGCATCGAGAATTTTCATACCTTTATCCAAGTATTTTTCTATAAAATGCATATGTAGCAGATAATTGATTTTACTATAAATAGTTTCTTCCAACCTATTCCACTCTTTTATGCCATACTTATCATAAAAATCTTTTACTTCATTTTCCATAAATATCCCTCCAAAAAATATAAATTTAACTATTTCATATTACTTAATTATAAAGAATTATATGTGTTTTTTTAAATATTTAACAAAATTATATGTAAATTGCTTTTCTTATCCTAAAGTCCTTCAGTTTTGTATCAGTATGAGACGTGTGAGATTGTACTATTAGATTTTTACTCTTTAAGGTATCTTTCTCCGTGTTAAAGATTTCAAGCCATTTAAACCAATACATATAGTTAGAAAGGTATTTAGTTGCAACACCATTAAACCTATCCATCCATTTCTTGAGTTTACTATGGAAGGAGTTAATATGCTGTATATGGTAAATACCTTCTTTATGTTTACCCCGCTTAATTTGTTGAAGTTCTATGCCTAAATTTTGTGCAAACTTAATATAACTCTTATGAGAGTCAGTGCAAAGAATAGAATTATCCTCAATTCTGTCTCTAAAGAGCCTTTCTAAATCCGTATGCTTCATTCTTCCTTTGCATATGAGTTCGGTAATAAGGTTTCCTGTTCTGTCCATAGCACATACTACACAAACTTGTTCCTTGGATATACCTCTTTTTCTCTTTTCATCTTTACTGCTAAAACTACCTTTAATCCCTCTCTTACGGGCTTTTCGTGGCATTGTAAATGTGGTGCTTTTCTTATGGTCACCTTTAAAAGATTCTCTAAAGAAAGCCTCGTCAACTTCTATAACGCCTTCTACAATGCCAGTACCCATATATACTCTGATAGCATCTAGAATCTTATGTCTCCAATAAAATGATGTAGGGATGCTAATTCCAACTAATTTGGCGCACTTTCTTATAGAATAGCCATTTATCATACACTTAGCATAGAGTATCCATTTCCTAGTGTCCCTCTTGCTGTTATAACGTGGTGAGCGTGTAAAGTCAGTAAAAGTCTTACGGCAGAATTTACAGATATATCTTTGATTTCCATTGTACTTACCATTTCTTGATACTTTATCATGTCCACAGTGAGGACAGACCTTTCCCCTAGAAAATCGGTTCTCTTTAACTTCATTTGTAACCTCTGTAGCAAATGAACCTAACACAATAGTTTCTTCAAGATAATTTAATATTTCTTCTTGTGCTGTTGCTCCTAAAGACTGTATATCTCTTTTAATTGACTCCACACTTGGCATAATAATCCCTCCGTATCTTCTGTATAGTTATATTATAACCATTTATTCAGAAAATAGCCGATTTCAACACTATTCTTTAACAGAGCCAAAATAAAATATCTCATTTTTTCGTGTCGCTTACCGTGGTTTGGAAGGAAAGTCTTCGTTTGGCCGTTCTTCCACTGCAATCTTGCGGCTTGAGAGGAAGCAGAACAGGTTCATGCCGATCAAAACGACGGTCGAGAACAGGAACAGCACGTCGAGCCAACCGAACGCTGCCGCCTGCACCACATGAAACGCGCCCAAAATGGTGACCGTCAAACGCGCCAAAAGCCCCACGCCGCCGAGAATTGCAAGCCCCATGGCGCTGTGATTGACCCGCGGCACGCCGTGCTGATAGGGGCGCCGTTCCATGGGCGCGAATTTACGCGGAAGGGAGCATATGCCCATGATCTGGTACGTCAGCGGGAACAGACCCATCGCCAGCGGGATCGTCGCAAACTCAAACAAGTCCGTTTCGCCGCTGCACAGCAGCGCGCCGAACAGGGCGAGGAAACTCACGATCGCCGTCACGCGCATTATCCAAAACTTTTTCCGCAAAACGGCTTCGTTGTCCAAAAAAAGCACCCACTCGCCGATGTACTGCACTTTCTCTTTGGATCTTCCGTTGGCTGCCACATAGGGGACGGTTTTGTAGTCGTCAATGTAGCGATATCGAATGGCTGTCTTCATTGGTCGTTCCTCCTGACTTTTTAGCATTCTATCATGTTTTGTCCGTTTTGAACATCCCTCCTTTTGAATATTCCTTGCGCATCCGGCATGGCTGTGGTAGAATAGCCGCCATGGAAACGAAACCGCAAAAGCTTTGGACAAAAAACTTCACGATCATCACCGTCGGCAGCTTGATCTCCATGCTGGGCTCCTCCGTCGCCGGCTGGGCGATGGGGCTTTTGGTGTACGCCGAAACGCAGGACTCCCTTGCATATGCCGCGTTCATGATCATCTACTCCCTGCCGCGCATCCTCCTTCCGCTGTTGGTGGGGCCGATTCTCGACCGCTTCTCCCGCCGCCGCGTCATCTATGTGCTGGACTTTATCTCCGCGGGGATGTACCTGATCCTCTTTATTCTATTGTATCAAGGGTTCTTTCAATACTTTGCTTTCCTCGCCGCCAGCGTTGTGATTGGTTCCATCGACAGCGTGTACGGCGTCGCATACGAGAGCTTTTACCCCAATCTCATCAGCAAGGGCAATTTCCGCAAGGCATACTCGGTCTCCAGCCTGTTGTGGCCGCTGTCCGCCGCCGTGATGATTCCGATTGCGGGCATCGCCTACACCGTCAGCGACAAGGGCATTTCGTTCCTGTTCCTGTTCAACGCCGTCACGTTTCTCATCGCCGCCATCTTCGAAACGCGCATCCGCGTGCACGAAACGCAAACGGAGAAAGCGGCACGGCAGACGCTGCGCACGTTTTTCGACGATCTCAAGGAGGGCGTGCGGTATCTCAAGCGGGAAAAGGGGCTTGCCGTCATCACCGCCTACTTCTTCTGCACCACCCTTTTGGGCAGCATTTCCCAAACATTCCTGCAGCCGTATTTCATGCGGATGGACAGCGCCACCGTACCCGCGCTGTTTGGCACGGGCGTGATGCTGTTTACGATTCTCATGGCAATGGGTACGTTTGGCAGGCTTGCGGGCGGCGGCATCCAATACTTTACCAAGTATCCCACCGACAAGAAGTTCGCCATCGCCGTGTTTGTCTACCTTGCCATCTGCGTGCTGGAAGGCAGCTACCTGTTCCTGCCCAATTCCTTGTGGTGGCTGATGGGAACCTGCACCTTCTGTGTCGGCATCTTGGGCGTCAACAGCTACAACATCCGCATCGCCGCCACCCAAAGCTATGTGCCCGACAGCGTGCGCGGACGATTCAACGGCGTCTTTCAAATGTTCAATATGCTGGGCGCCATCTTGGGGCAGCTCCTTGGCGGCATCATCGGCAAGCTGGTCATCGATCAGACCGCCTCGGTCACGCTGTTTGGCGCGTCCTTCGTCGTGTCCATCCCGATGGTGATGCTGCTCATCAACTTGGTCAACATCGCCTGCGTATTTCTCGTCATGGTGCGCGGCAAAGCGGACGTCAAGAAAATCTACAACGTGCCCGTCTGATCGGCTCTTTTTGCACAAGCGGGACGAAAAACAACAAAACGCCTTCCAATATTTGGGGGGCGTTTCTTCATATAATATATATGGATTGTGAGCGGAAAACTATCCCATCTTGTCCAGCAGCTCTTTCATCAAAAGCGCGGTGAAGATGGCGGCGTTGAGGGATTCGGCACGGCCTCGCATGGGCATCCGATAGGGGATGCAAAGCTTCGCCGTGGTTTCGCTGACGCCGTTGCCTTCGTTCCCCACCACCAGCGCCGTCTTGGGGTTTGGCTTGGGCAGGGATTCCGTGCCGCAAAGATGGCCACAAATGCAGGTGAAGCCTTGCGCGATCAAGCGCGGCAGCGCGCTGTCCAAATCGTCCGTCCACAGCGGCAGGTGATAGGTAGAGCCCATCGCCGCCCGCAGCGCCTTGGGGGAAAATGGGTCTGCCGAATCGCGGGACAGCAAAACGCCGCTTGCGCCCAGCGCGTCCGCCGTGCGCAAAATGGTGCCGAGGTTTCCGGGATCCTGCAGGCAGTCCAACACGACCAGCAGCCCGCTCGGAAAGGCTGCGGGACAGCTGCAATCGGGCGTTTCGACCACCGCGCACAGATGTTGGGGCGTCTGCACCGAGGAAAGCGCTTCCATGACGGCAGCGTCGACCCAGACCACTTCGACCGCATCGGGCACACGCGCGCCCTCGGTGGCAAAAACCGTTTGCACACGGGCGCCGCTTTGCAGCGCGTCCCACACCAGCTTGTCGCCCTCGATGAGGTGCAGACCGGTTTGGGCGCGTTCCTTGGCGCTGTGCAGTGCGCGCACCGCTTTGATGCGCGGATTTGTGCGGGCGGTAATGACCACGGCGTTCTCCTTTTGGTACAAAAAAAGCCACCCCGCAAGGTGGCTTGCATGGCGTTAGTTACTTCTTGCGACTTTGCCGGAACGCAAGCAACGCGTGCAAACGCTCATCTTTTGCACTCTGCCGTCCACGATCACGTGTACGGTTTGCACATTCGGCGCCCAGCTGCGCTTCGCCTTGCGGTTGGAATGACTGACCGTATTGCCGGACATGACTCCCTTATTGCAGACTTCACAGTACTTACCCATTCAGCCCACCTCCTTGCTAAAAATCGAACGGTGTTATATTACCACAGCTATCGCGCCATTGCAAGTACTTTTTTTGATTATTTCAATCCAAAGAACTGATTTTGGCGAAAACATTCGTAAACGACGATGGCAACGGCGTTGGAAAGGTTCAAAGAGCGCTGTCCGTCGCCCATCGGGATGCGAATCGCATCGTCCGCGTGTTCCCGCAGCAGCGATTTGGGCAGCCCTGCCGTCTCCTTGCCAAAGACCAGAAAATCGCCGTCGCGGTAGGATACATCGGCATAGGAATGCGCGGCGTGCGTGCTGCAATAGAAAAAGCGTGCATCGGGAAACTGCGCCCATACTTTCTCGATGCTGTCGTAATAGAAAAGCGTCAGCGCGTCCCAATAATCCAGACCTGCCCGCTTGAGGCTTTTGTCGTCCGTGGAGAACCCCAGCGGCCGCACCAAATGCAGCGCGGCGCCCGTCACGGCGCAGGTGCGGGAGATGTTGCCCGTGTTCTGCGGGATCTCCGGCTCTACCAATACTACATGAATCATTCCGCACCTCCGTCGCCCATTCTATCACACCGCCGCCGCGTTTGCAACGAAAAACGGGCCTGCATCCCGCAAGCCCGCTTGCATCGCACTTTTACCAAGCGCTGTTGACCACATACCGCAAAATGCAGGCGGCGTCTGACGATGTGAGGCTTCCGCCGTCCACATTGGCGGCAAGCAGCTTGATTTCGGTGAGCGCATCCAGCCCCACGATGTAGCGCATCAAAGCTGCAGCGTCCTGCGCGGTGACGGCGGTATCCAAGTTGACGTCGCCCTTTAGGAAGACATAGCCGCCGCAGAGCGTGCAGACATGGTCAACGGGCGTACAGGGCGCGTTCGCCTCCAACACCTCGTCGCAGCGCGAACAGGTGACGGTGTGGGTGCAATCGCCGTTGCTGACATAGGTGGGATCGTGTCCCAACGCCGCAACGACCGTGGGCGCCGTGAGCTGCTCGTTGCAAACCGAACAATAGGTGCCGCCCGTCTGCCCCGCCTCCGTGCAGGTGGCGGGAATGTCCGCATACGCAGCGGGCGCATGCGCCAAGGCGGGAATTTCCCGCGTAATCGTCCGGCTGCACACCGAACAAACGCCCGATTCACTGCCCGCTGCGGTGCAAGTGGGTTCCGTGACGGTGGTGTAGGCGGACACCGTGTGCGGAACACTGTCATCTACGGAAACCGCGCCATAGCCGCTGCTCAAATACGGCGACGTACGCGCTTGCGCATAAACAGAAACCGTGGTATTGTTGGGCGCCAAATAAGACGTCGTGGTGTTTGCCAGCTGGTATGACTCGTTCGATCCACTTGGGTATTGAATGAGCACGACGTATTGATCGGCATTTGGAACGGCATCCCAATGGACACGGTGATCGCAGGATGCCGTGCAAACCGGCGTCGCCAGGACGATGCTGTCCGCAGGCGCCGGAATGTTTACAATCGCGGCGCAGCCGAAGCCGGTGCCGGATTGCCCGATTGCGGTAAGCCAAATCTTGACCTGACCATAGAAACCAAATGCGTAAAGGTAATCGCTGAAATTGGGCAAAGAGGTGAGTTCCCCCGAAAGGTGCGGGGCAAGCATCTCTATGACCGAACCCCATTCCACTTGCAGCATGTAGTAGGCCGGCGGCGCCGTATACTCCCAGTTCAGCGTGTCGGTGGCGGCGTCATAGGTAACCCCCATCAGCGCCTCGGTGCTGCCGATCGGAAGCAAGGCGAATAACAGTAGAATACTCAGAAGGGTTGCAAAGAAACGATTTTTCATTTTGTACACCTCCATCTATTCTTACATATTGATTATATCATCAAATTATCTCGAATGCAAATGAAACTTGTCGCGGCACGCACATTTCTCGCGGTATTTGTACGAATTGCAAAATGTTTTTTTCCTATTGAGTATGGAGCGAACATTTGGTATAATGCCAGTATGAGTACATATGCACCGACGGAAACACCGCATTCCGGTCACACGATTGACACTGCCGACTTCGCGCGAGACTTTTCCTCTGCGCGCAAGGCGCCCGTGCGCCAAGCGTCGTCCGCGGACGACGGATTCACCGCGCCAAACGGCACCTACCAATTTGCCAACACAAGCGCGAAACCGCGTTCTGCCGCGCCTGCCCACGCAAGCGGCACAAGCGGTTCGTCCCGTCCGCCGCAAAAGCGGCGCAAAAAGAAAAAGAATCGTTGGGGACGTTTCACGATGTTCCTATTGCTGTTTGCCGTGCTGGCTCTGATCGTCGCCGTCATCATCGGCATTGCGGTCAACTGCGGCAGCGGCAGCACCTGCGTCTCCCCCGCCAACGATCCCTCCACCACCGCATCGCCCAATGTTTCGGACGACGACACGATTGCGGCAAACGTCACCATCAACGGCGTGTCCGTGCAGGGCATGACCGTCGCAAGCGCCCGCGCCGCTGTCGCCACCGCGTTGGAGCAGGAGCGTGCAACCGTCGCCATCACCATCTCCTACGAGGGCGTCAGTCAAGTGCTGACCGCCGATCAGATTGGGCTTTCCTACACCGCCGACGCGCTCAACGCCGCGCTTGCCGAAGCCGTGGCGGCGAAGGGCGCCAAGACGCTCACCGTATCGTTGACCCACGACGATGAAACGCTGCAGGCTTCGCTCTACGCCATGAACGACAGCATTCAAGGGCACGCCGTGAACGCCAAAGCCGAAGTCCTTTACGAAACGTACGACATCGACGGCGCGACCTGCTACAAGCCCTACTTCTCTTATACCGATGGCACCAGCGGCATGCAGATCGACTATGACGCCGTGCTTGCCGAGGTCGAAGCCGCGATTCAAAGCGGCGCTTACCAAACCACCATCACGCCCACCGTTTCCGTCTCGACGCCTGCCGTGACCACCGAGATGCTCAAGGCGCAAACGACGTTGCTGTCGTCGTATTCCACCTCATACCGCTACAAAAAGTCCTCCGGCATCACCGAGGAGGAATACCAAAACGCCGTGGCACGCGATCACAACATTTCCAAGGCTTCGGGACTGATGCGCGTTCTGGTGCTGAATCCGGGCGAAGTGTTCAGCTTCAACGACACCACGGGCAATCGCGCCGTTTCCACCGGCTGGGAAGAAGCCAACGCCGTCTACAACCAAGGCTACCGCAAGGAAGCGGGCGGCGGCGTCTGCCAAGTGTCCACCACCATGTACAACGCGCTGCTGCGGGCAGGCGTCACCAAATACATCCGCACCGGGCACAGCATCCCGTCCGATTACGTCACCAGCAAGTATGTAGACGGGTTGGGCTTTGACGCGACGGTCGATTACGGCCACATCGATTTCAAGTTCACCAACACGCTGGACAACACCATCTATGTGTTCATCTACATTACAAAAGACGCCACCAGCGGGCGGCGCAAGGACATCGTCGTAGAGGTGTATGGCACGCTTTCCGAGGCGGGCTTGGAGTATCGCTGCCGCAACGAAATCGTCGAGCAGACGCCCTATGCCATGTACACGCCCGAAATCACCATCGACAAGAATATGTCTGCCGACGACGATCCCATCGTGCTGCGCAACCCCCACGACGGCTACAAGGTCAACATCTATGTGGATCAGTACGTCAACGGCGTGTTTGTCAAGACGGTCTACACCGAGTACACCGAATACAAAATGATTCAGCTGCAGCAAAAGGTCGGCAGCGCCGTCACCACCTCCGCCCCCGTAACCACGCCCAAGCCCAGCGAGACCGACGATCCCGGCGACGTCGATATCCCCGTCATCCCGTAAGCCAACGGAAGCCCTTTCACCATTCCAAACGCTGCAGCTTCTGCGGCGTTTTTTGTACCGAAAAGCAAGGGATACTGCAAGCGGTTTTGCTCACGCTTTCTAACACTTTCTAACAGTGTTGGCAAGTGAGAAACACGGCGGAAAGGGGCATTTTATGCCGAAAACAAGGAGATTTTTGCTCACGCTTTCTAACGCTTTCTAACACTTGCTAACAGTGTTAGAAAGTGAGAAGCGTGAAAGAAGGGCGCTTGCTTTTCCGCAAAGCCTTGCGCATTTGAAATTTGCCCCGTCCTATTCGCGTCCCAAAACAGCGGGCGGCTGCGCTTTGCCCACAAAAAAAAGGAACCGTCAAACGACAGCTCCTTTGTGTGGTGATTTGGGTTAGACAAGCTCCAGCACGACCATGTCCGCTGCGTCACCGCGACGGGGCCCAAGCTTGAACATGCGGGTGTAACCGCCCTTCTTGCCTTCCTTTGCGCGTGCCGCGTACTTCGGGCCCAGCTCACGGAACAGCTTCTCCACGATGGGATGGGCTTTATCCGCGGTGCGCTCTTTGTAGTCGCTCTTGCTCTCGTCCTTGGACTTTGCTTCGGGCACATCATACAGATATGCCATGAGCTGACGGCGGGCGTGCAACTTGGAGGGCAGATCCTGTGCCTTTTCGACCTTGACGATCTGATCCTTCTCGTTGTGCGTTTCTTTTTCAACGGTCTCGCTGTTTTCATACTCGTTCACGGCAAGCGTGATGAGCTTTTCCGCGATGCTGCGAATCTCCTTCGCCTTCGTCGCGGTGGTAACGATCTTCCCGTTCCAAATGAGTGCCGTAGTCTGATTTCTGAGCATTGCAACACGCTGGTCAGAGGGCATTCCCAGTTTCCGATTTGCCATTGTTGCTTCCTCCTTACTCTTCGTTCGTGCGCAGGGACAAGCCCAATTGCGCCAGTTTTTGCTGTACTTCTTCGAGAGACTTGCGGCCAAGGTTTCTGACCTTCATCATCTCATCCTCGTCGCGCTGCACAAGCTCTTCAACCGTGTTGATGCCTGCGCGCTTGAGGCAGTTGTAAGAACGAACCGACAAGTCCAGATCTTCGATGTTCATTTCGAGAATCTTTTCTTTCTTTTTGTCGTCCTTTTCCTTGAGGATTTCAACGTCCTGTACATGCTCGGTGAGATTGATGAAGAGCAACAGATGCTCTGTCAGAATCTTCGCCGCCAAGGACGCCGCTTCCTCGGGCTGGATGCTGCCATCCGTCCAGATTTCCAACGTCAGCTTGTCAAAGTCGGTGATCTGACCCACACGGGTGTTCTCAACCGTGAAGTTGACCTTGGTGATCGGTGTGAAGATGGAGTCTACCGCGATCTCGCCGATCGGCATATCCGGACGCTTGTTGCGATCGGATACAACGTATCCTCTGCCGTGATCCAGCATGATCTCCATATGGAGCCTGCCGCCTGCGTCGATGGTGGCGATGTGCAGATCGGGGTTGACCACCTCGACCTCCGCATCGGGCAGAATGTCTTCTGCCTTCACTTCGCAGGGCCCTACCGCATCGATGATGACCTTTTTCGGTTCATCGCTGTGCAGCTTGACAATCAGCTCCTTGAGGTTGAGCACGATCTCGGTGACGTCTTCCTTGACGCCCTCGATCGTGGAGAACTCGTGCAGGACGCCATCGATACGAATGGACGTTGCCGCTACGCCGGGGAGGCTACTTAAGAGTACTCGACGCATCGAGTTGCCCAGAGTTGTGCCAAATCCGCGTTCAAGAGGCTCGACGACAAACTTGCCGTACTTGTTCGTGCTCTCTACGCATTCGAGTTTGGGCTTTTCCATTTCTATCATATGATACCCTCCTTCGGTGATGTCGTTTCGGTTCGCCTATTCGGCTTATCTCGAGTAGAACTCGACGATGTTGTGCTCTTCGATGGTGAAATCGCCAATGTTCTCACGCTTCGGCAGCGCAATGACGCGACCCTTCAGGTTCTCTGCGTCCAGCTCCAACCAAGTGGATACGGGGCGCTTCGCACCCTGCTCGCGCAGTGCCTTGAAGCAAGGAACGTCGCGGCTCTTGTCGCGGATGGAGATTTCGTCGCCTTCCTTCACTTGGTAGGATGCGATGTCGACCTTCTTGCCGTTCACAAGGATGTGACCATGGGTGACCATCTGACGCGCCATCGGACGGCTTTCACCAAAGTTGAGACGATATGCTACGTTGTCAAGACGACGCTCGATCAAGGAAAGCATGTTGTCACCGGTGACGCCCTTCATGTTGGCTGCCATCTCGTAGTACTTGTGGAACTGAGACTCCAAAATGCCGTACGCTCTGCGCACCTTCTGCTTTTCACGCAGCTGGATGCCGTAGTTCGACTGCTTCTTTCTGCCCTGTCCATGCATACCCGGAGGGGTGTGACGCAGCGTCATCGCGCACTTATCGGAGTAGCAGCGATCGCCCTTCAAAAACAGCTTGGTGCCTTCTCTGCGGCACTGTCTGCAAACGGAACCAGTATATCTTGCCATTTTCTATACCCTCCTTAGACTCTTCTGCGCTTCGGCGGACGGCAGCCGTTGTGCGGGATGGGCGTCACGTCCTTGATGGAGACGATGTCCAAACCTGCGGTCTGCAATGCGCGAATCGCGGATTCACGGCCGGAGCCGGGGCCTTTGACATACACTTCGACGGTCTTCAGGCCGTGCTCCATCGCTGCCTTTGCAGCGGTTTCGCTGGCGACCTGCGCGGCGAACGGCGTGCTCTTGCGCGAGCCGCGGAACCCGTGGGAACCTGCACTCGACCAAGCCAGCGCATTACCCTGCGTATCCGTGATCGTGACCAAAGTGTTGTTGAACGAAGAGCGAATGTGCGCTGCACCGCGCTCGATGTTCTTCTTCTCACGACGCTTACGCGTTGCGGACTTCTTGATATTGCCTTTTGCCATTTTTTCGCTCCTCCTTACTTCTTCTTACTGCCCTGCGTACGCTTCGGGCCCTTGCGGGTGCGTGCGTTCTGCTTGGTGGACTGTCCTCTCACGGGCAGACCTTTGCGGTGACGGACGCCACGATAGCAGCCGATTTCAATCAGCCGCTTGATGTTCATCGAGGTTTCACGTCTCAAATCGCCCTCAACCTTGACGTTGTGGTCGATATAATCTCTGATCTTGTTGACATCGCTCTCTTCAAGATCGCGCACACGGATGTCAGGGTTGACGCCCGTCGCGGCAAGAATCTTGGAAGCGGTTGTGCGACCGATACCGAAAATGTAGGTCAAGCCGATTTCGACTCGCTTATCTCTCGGAAGGTCTACGCCAGCAATACGTGCCATATTGTTTCTCTACCTCCGTTAAAAAATGAATGTTGTTTTGTATCTACGCTTGCGGGAAGCACTCGCGTGCCAGCCGCCCCGCAAGTATTTGCCTTCGGGGATTAGCCCTGCTTCTGCTTGTGCTTCGGATTTTCGCAAATGACCATGACGGCGCCTTTGCGCTTGATGATCTTGCACTTCTCACAAATGGGTTTCACAGACGGTCTGACTTTCATTGTTGTATCTCCTTCAAAAAATATCTGATTTTCAATTTTTGGCACGCCACGTGATGCGGCCGCGCGTCAAATCGTACATCGACAGCTCTACGGTGACCCGATCGCCGGGAAGGATGCGGATGTAATTCATGCGCAGCTTGCCCGAGATGGTCGCCAGGATCTTGTGATCGTTCGGAAGTTTCACTTCGAACATCGCGTTCGGATAGGCTTCGGTTACGACGCCTTCCACTTCAATGACATCCTGTTTGGACAAAATATCCCTCCTTACTGTTTACGGTTGACTGCAAAGCCCTGTGCGCGAAGGTACTTGCGGTAGTCTGCATCTACAAGCGCATCGGTGATCGTCATGGGCGGCACGTCCTGCAAAGAAAGGTGCTTGCACTTTTTCTTTTTGGGTCGTGCGACCGTGCGCAAAACGCCGTCGACGAGCGCCACATAATTGGCGTCGTAAACCGCGACCACAACGAACGCTCTGCCTGCGTCGCGCCCCGCCTTTGAGGCGACGACGTCGCCAATGCTGCACGTCGTTTGGCTCATCGGTACTCCTCCGAACAGGTCAAGAGGATCGGATCGCCTTCCGTGATCGCCACAGAGTTCTCGTAGTGCGCAGACGGCTTGCCGTCCTGTGTCGTCACCGTCCATCCGTCTTCCAGCTGCCACACCTTTGCCGTGCCCAGATTGATCATCGGCTCAATGGCGATGGTCATGCCCGCTTCTAAGCGTTGTCTGGAACGCGGGGAGTAGTAGTTGGGAACTTCGGGATCTTCATGCAGAACGTGTCCGACGCCGTGCCCGACCAATTCACGCACGATGCCGTAGCCATGGGCTTCGGCGTGCTTTTGAATCGCCTTGGAAATGTCCGAGATGCGATACCCCACTCGGCAAAACCGCAGTCCTTCAAAGAAGCACTCCTTTGTGACGCTGACCAGCGCTTGCGTTTCGGGCGCCACCGTCCCAATCAGGAACGTGCGCGCCGCGTCGCCCACAAAGCCGTTGAGCGTCGCCCCGACGTCGCAGCTGCAGATGTCGCCATCCTTCAGCTTGCGGCTGCCGGGAATGCCATGCACCACTTCATCGTTGACGGAAATGCAGATGCTCTTGGGATAGCCGCTGTATTGCAGAAACGTCGGATACGCACCCTGTGAACGGATGTAGGTATCCGCGATCCTGTCCAGCTCGGCGGTGGTGATGCCCACGCGCACGGAGCGCTCCAAAAGGAGAAGGGTATCCTCGACGACTTTGCCTGCCGCCTGCATCTTTGCAATGTCCTGCGCCGATTTGATGGTAATCATGCGTCAAGCCCCTTTTCAATGCTTTCCGCCACCGTGTCGATGTCTGCATCGCCATTGACGGTGAACAGCTTGCCGCGCTCTTGATAGAACGCAATCAGCGGCGCCGTCTTTTGCTCGTAGACACGCAAACGGTTTTGTACTGTCGCTTCGCGGTCGTCGTCGCGCTGATACAGCGTTGCGCCGCACTTTGGGCACGTCGGATCCGTGTGCGATGACACATGATACGCTGCGCCGCAAGCGGGGCACATTCTGCGTCCGCTGATGCGGGCGACCAAACGAGAGAACGGGACGTCGATGTTGACCACATGGTCAATCTCGGTGCATGCCGCCAGTGCCTGTGCCTGTGCGACCGTCCGCGGAAAGCCGTCCAGCAAGAATCCGTTCTTGCAGTCGGGCGCTTGAATCCGCTGCTTGACCATGCCGACGATCACGTCGTCCGGTACCAGCTCGCCGCGATCCATGTACGCCTTCGCTTCCGTACCCAGCGGAGTGGCATTGCGAATCTCGCTGCGGAGCATATCTCCCGTGGAGATGTGCGCCACTTGACAGCGAGCCGCAATGCGCTCTGCCTGTGTGCCTTTGCCCGCACCCGGCGGGCCCAGGAAAATCAGCTTCATGCCGTTAGTTCAGGAATCCCTTGTAGTGCCGCATCAGCAGCTGGGATTCGAGTTGCTCGGTGGTCTCCAGCGCGACGCTGACCATGATCAGGATGCTGGTTGCGCCGAACATATCGGTGACGCCCAACATATTGAGGATGATGGTCGGGACGATGGCGATGACCGCCAAGAACAAGGAACCAAACAGCGTCAAACGATTGGAGATCTTGCCAAGGTATTCGCCCGTCGGCTTGCCCGGACGAATGCCCGGAATGAAGCCGCCGTTGCTCTGCAGGTTCTTCGACATCTCGGCAGGATTGAACGTGATCGAGGTGTAGAAGTAGCCAAATGCCACGATGAGCAAGAAGTAGATGATGTAGTACACGAACGGTGCATACTGGATGCCCGCATAGGCGACGTTCGCTTTCGCAATCACGCTGGTCTCAACGGACGCCGTACCCGTCCACACGGTGGGCGCGGAGGACATCCATCTGTTCCAGAACAGAACAAAGCCGTTGTTCGACTTGAGGAACTGCATGATCATGCTGGGGAACTGCAGGATCGTCATGGCGAAGATCAGCGGCAAAACGCCGTTGGCATTCGCTTTCATGGGCAGATGCGTGCTTTGTCCGCCATACATCTTTCTGCCGACGACGCGCTTTGCATACTGCACCGGAATCTTGCGGACTGCCTTGTCGATGTAAACGACGAAGGCGATCAGCGCAACGATGGTGACGATGGTTGCCACAAACACGAGGATACGGGAAACCACGGGATCGGTGCCGTCAACCAGCGCTTCGAAGCGCGTCTGGATGAAGGAAGGAACGCGGGACACGATGGAGGCAAAGATCAGCATGGAAATGCCGTTGCCGATGCCCTTATCGGTGATGCGCTCGCCCAGCCACATCAGGAACGCAGTACCTGCCGCTGCACAAACCGCAATGATTGCGATCTTGCCGACCAGTACGCCGCCGGTGCCGGATACGATCTGCGTGGTGCCGACCGTGCCGTAGGAAAGCACGATGCCGATGGACTGCACCACTGCCAAGCCTACGCCGGCGTAGCGGGTGATGCGTTCGATCTTTTCACGGCCGTCGTCCTCTTTGCTCATCTTTTCCAAAGCGGGAATCGCAATCGTCAACAGCTGCATGATAATGGAAGCTGTGATGTACGGGGAGATACCCATTGCAAAGATGGAGAACTGGGAGAACGCGGTGCCGCTCATCATGTTCATGAACGACGTCATCGTGGACATCTGTCCCAGCGCTTCCGTCCAAGCGCCCAAGTTGACGCCCGGAATCGGGATCGCGCTGCCAAGGCGGTAGACAACGATCAGAAGAAGCGTATAGAGAATCTTCTTACGAATGTCCTTGACCTTGAATGCGTTGATGAAGGTGCTAAACATTAGACCACCTCAACGATTCCGCCTGCGTTCCGGATGGCTTCCTCAGCGGATTTCGAGAACTTTGCAGCCTTAACGGTGAGCTTCTTCGTGAGCTCGCCATTGCCCAGAACTTTCAGACCGTCCTTTTCGATCTTGCTGATCAAACCCAATTCCTTGAGCTGCGCAACAGAGACCTCTGTGCCGTCCTCCAACCCATTCAGGTCGGAAATGTTGATGATGGTGTATTCTTTTGCAAAATGGTTGAAGAAGCCGCGCTTAGGAAGACGACGCGCCAGAGGCATCTGGCCGCCTTCAAAACCGTTCTTCTTGCTGCCGCTGCGGGCCTTTTGACCCTTGTGGCCCTTTGCAGAAGTCTTGCCGATACCGGAACCTACGCCGCGACCAACCCGCTTGGGGGTCTTGACTGCACCGTCTGCCGGTCTCAATTCATGGATCTTCATATCGTTGACCCTCCTTACTCTTCTTCGACCTTAACAAGGTGCTTGACCTTGAAGATCTGACCGCGAATGCAAGCGTTGTCGGGCTTCACGACGGTCTGACCGACCTTGTGGAGACCCAGTGCCTTCACGGTGTCCTGCTGATCGCGCAGGCTGCTGATGGGGCTTTTGACCAATGTAACCTTTACCATACTGTTCGCCCTCCTCAGTTCAGGATCTCGTCAACAGTCTTGCCGCGCAGCGAAGCGATCTGCTCTGCCGTGCGAAGCTGCTGAAGCCCATCCAAAGTTGCCTTGACGCAGTTGCCGGGGTTGTTGGAGCCATAAGACTTGGTGCGGATGTCCTTGATGCCCGCCATCTCCAAGACTGCACGGACGGGACCGCCCGCGATGACGCCGGTACCTTCCTCAGCGGGAAGCATCCGAACGTGACCCTTGCCAAACCGACCTTCTACCTGATGCGGAATCGTGGTGCCGACGATGGAAACATCGATCATGTGCCGCTTTGCATCCTCGACGCCCTTGCGAACCGCTTCGGGAATCTCGACTGCCTTGCCCAGACCGCAGCCAACTTTGCCCTTCTCGTTGCCCACGACCATGAGCGCGGTGAAGCGGAAGTTCTTGCCGCCCTTGACGACCTTCGCAACACGATTGATGGATACGAGTCTTTCCTTGAATTCGGGAACTTCCTTCTCGAATCGTCTATCTCTGTCGTTTCTCATTTCGTTTCCTCCTTAGAAGTCCAAGCCGGCTTCTCTTGCGCCCTCGGCTACCGCTTTGACACGACCCGTGTACAGGTAACCGCCGCGATCGAAAACGACCTTCTTGACGCCCTTCTCGAGAGCGCGAGTTCCGACGAGCTTGCCGACGAGCTTGCCGGCCTCGGTCTTGGTCTTGTCCGAAAGCTCGTTCTTGATTTCTGCATCCAGAGTAGAAGCAGCAACCAGAGTGTTGCCGGTGATATCGTCAATGATCTGCGCATAGATGTGGTTCGTGCTGCGATAGACGTTCAGTCTCGGACGCTCGCTCGTTCCATTCATGAATCTGCGCTGACGATGATGACGTGCCTTACGCACAGCATTTTTATCGATCTTAGAAAACATTCTATGTTACTCCTTTCTACCTTACTTGCCTGTCTTGCCTTCTTTGTGACGTACCACTTCGCCCTCGTAACGGATGCCCTTGCCCTTGTAGGGTTCCGGTGCCCGCGTCTTGCGAATGTCTGCCGCAATCTGGCCAACCTGCTGCTTGTCGATTCCCTTGACCGTAATCTTCGTCGGTGCGGGAACTTCGAAGTCGATACCGTCCATCTTTGCAAATCTGACCGGATGGGAGTAGCCTACGTTCAAAACGAGATCCTTGCCATCCAGCTGCACCCTGTAACCGGTGCCGACGATTTCCAGCTTCTTTTCGAATCCGGTGGTCACGCCGACGACCATGTTGTTGATGAGCGTTCTGGTCAGACCGTGCAATGCGCGATGCTTCTTATCGTCGCTGGGGCGCTTGACGGTCAATACGCCGTTGTCCTGTTCAATGGCCATCTCGGACGATACGCGCTGCGTCAGCTCGCCCTTGGGGCCCTTCACGGTCACGACGTTCTGTTCGTCGACCGTGATTGTCACTCCTGCGCCGAAATGCACAGGAAGTTTTCCGATTCGAGACATGAATTACTTCCTCCTGTTATTACCAGACGTATGCCAGCACTTCGCCGCCAACGCCGAGCTTTCTCGCTTCGCGGTCGGTCATAACGCCGCGAGAGGTGGACAGGATCGCAATCCCAAGGCCACCCAAGACCTTCGGGATTTCGTCCTTGCGTGCATACACGCGCAGGCCCGGACGGGAAATGCGCTTGATGCCGACGATGACGCGCTGCTTGTTGGCGCCGTACTTGAGCTGGATGCGGATCATCTTGGAAATGCCGTCTTCGACGACTTCGTATCCCTTGATGTAACCTTCCTCCAAGAGGATCTCTGCAATCGCCTTCTTGATCGAGGAAGCGGGGACGTCGACCGTCTCATGCTTTGCGATCAGTGCGTTGCGGATTCTGGTGAGCATATCTGCAATCGTATCTGTCATGATTCTATCCTCCTGATTACCAGCTTGCCTTGCGCACGCCGGGGATGTTGCCCTTGTATGCTTCTTCGCGGAAGCAAACGCGGCAGATGCCATACTTGCGGAGAACCGCATGCGGACGACCGCAGATACGGCAGCGGGTGTAAGCACGGGTCGAGTACTTGGGCTCTCTTGCCTGCTTCAACTTCATCGATAACTTTGCCATAGTCGTTCCTCCTTCTTAGTCCTGCACAAAGGGCATTCCGAGGAGAGCAAGCAGCTCGCGTGCTTCTTCGTCGGATTTCGCGCTGGTGACGAACACGATGTTCATGCCGCGGATTTTGTCCACGTCGTCATAGTTGATTTCCGGGAAAATCAGCTGTTCCTTCACGCCCATGGCATAGTTGCCGCGGCCGTCAAAGGACTTGTTGGACACGCCGCGGAAGTCGCGGACGCGGGGCATGATGATGTTCATCAGTTTGTCGGCGAAGTAATACATCCGATCGCCGCGCAGGGTAACCTTTGCGCCGATGTTCATGCCTTCACGGACTTTGAAGTTTGCGACAGACTTCTTGGCTTGCGTCACGACCGCCTTTTGACCGGCGATGGTCGAAAGCTCTTCGACAGCCTTTTCGATGCCCTTCGGGTTTTCCTTCTCGGAACCCAACCCCATGTTGATGATGATCTTATCCAGCTTGGGGATCTGCATCACATTCGCATAGTGGAACTTTTCGTTCAGAGCCGCAACGACTTCTTCTTTATACTTGGTCTTCAGACGGGGTTCGCCGCTGAAAGGCTTTGCTTGTGCTGCTGCCTTCTTCTTGGAAGCGGCCTGTGCAGTTTCTTTCTTTGCCATTTTTTATCTCCTTCCGTCTCAGTCCATCACTTTGCCGCACTTTTTGCAAACGCGGACTTTCTTCCCATCGACAAACGTGTGCGCGATGCGGGTCGCTTTGCCGCACTTGGGGCAAACGAGCATCACGTTGGACGCGTCCATGGTACCTTCCTGCTCGATCCTGCCGCCTGCTTCGCCCTGCTTACGGGGCTTCACATGCTTGGTGACCATATTGGCGCCCTTGACCGCAACGCGGTTTTCCGTGGGACGTGCGAACAGGATTTCACCCTTCTTACCTTTGTCCTGCCCGGAGATCACAACGACGGTGTCGCCCTTTTTCACATTCAGCTTGCTCATGTTGGATCCTCCTTACAGTACTTCGGGCGCGAGAGAAACGATCTTCATATAATCCTTCTCACGCAGCTCACGCGCAACCGGCCCAAAGATACGGGTGCCGACCGGCTGTTTTTGGTCGTTGATGATGACTGCCGCGTTGTCGTCGAAACGAATGTGGCTGCCATCCACACGGGACGTAGCGGAAACGGTGCGAACGACGACCGCCTTGACAACGTCCTTCTTCTTGACTGCGCCGCCGGGCGTTGCGGTCTTGACCGCTGCCACGATGACGTCGCCGATGCCTGCAGACTTGACGGCGGAGCCACCCAGTACACGAATGCACATGATTTCCTTGGCGCCGCTGTTGTCCGCTACCTTTAATCTGGTCTGAGGTTGAATCATTGTTATTTCCTCCTCACTTCGCCTTTTCGATGATTTCTTCCAGACGCCATCTCTTGTCCTTGGAAATCGGGCGTGTTTCTACGATTCTTACGGTGTCGCCGATGCCGCATGCGTTCTCTTCATCGTGTGCCTTGAACTTGCGGGTGCGGTTGACCATCTTGCCGTAAAGGGGATGGCGAACCTTGGTCTTGATGGCGACAACAATCGTCTTGTCCATCTTATCGCTGACAACTACGCCAACGCGGGTCTTACGAAAACCTCTTTGTTCCATTGCCTATTCCTCCTTATTCGGCTTCTTGACCGAGTTCGCGTGCGCGCAAAACGGTCTTGATTCGTGCAATGTCCTTCTTGCATGCGTTGATGCGGGAAGGGTTCGCGATCTGGCCGGTGACGGATTGGAAGCGAAGATTGAACAATTCGGCTTTCAGTTCCTTTTCCTGCTTGAGCAGATCTTCTTCAGACATGGCTCTTAACTTATCAGCTTGCATGGTCATTCTCCTTTCTCTTCGGTTTCCTTCTTGACGACCTTGCTCTTCATCGGCAGCTTATACATTGCCAGACGAAGTGCCTCACGCGCCTCGTTATCCTCGACGCCTGCGATTTCAAACATGACTCTGCCCGGCTTCACGACGGACACCCAGTACTCGGGGGAACCTTTGCCGGAACCCATGCGGGTCTCAGCGGGCTTCTCGGTGACCGGCTTGTCAGGGAAGATCTTGATCCAGACCTGACCGCCACGCTTGATATAACGGGTCATGGCAACACGCGCTGCTTCGATCTGCTGGCTGGTGACCCATGCGGGTTCCATTGCGACCAAACCGTAATCACCATACGTGATGGTGTTGCCGCGGTGTGCGGTGCCCTTCATGCGACCGCGGAACACTCTGCGGCGCTTGACTCTCTTCGGCATTAACATGTTATTTGCCTCCTTCCGTACGCTTGGCTCTCTTGAGAACCTCGCCCTTGTAGATCCACACCTTGCAACCGATGCGGCCATACTGGGTGTGCGCTTCCGCGAAACCGTACTGGATGTCTGCGCGCATCGTCTGCAGCGGGATGGAACCGTCGTGGTAGCCTTCCGTTCTGGCGATTTCTGCGCCGCCCAAACGACCGCCGCACATGAGCTTGATGCCCTTCACGCCCGGCTTTTGCATGGCGCGCTGCATAGCTTGCTTCATGGCACGACGATAGCTGATGCGCTTTTCGAGCTGTGCCGCGATGTTCTCTGCGACGAGCTGTGCATCGGAATCGGCGTCGCGGATCTCCATGATGTTGACCGCAACCGGCTTGCCAATCTCTTTTGCGATGGCCGCCTTGATCTCTTCGATGCCTGCGCCGCCCTTGCCGATGAGCATACCGGGACGTGCGGTGAAGATGGTGACGCTCACCTTGTCGGTGGCGCGATCGATGGCGATGCGGGAGATGCTTGCCTGATAGTACTTCTTCTTGACGAAGTCACGGATCTTGCGATCTTCGACCAGCAAATCTGCGTAATCCTTCTTGGCTGCATACCAATGTGTGTTCCAATCTCTGATCACGCCAACGCGGAATCCGTTCGGATTAACTTTCTGACCCATAACTCTCCTCCTTACTTGACCTGATCCAAGATGATGGTGATGTGGCTGGTGCGCTTGCGAATGGGGGACGCGGAGCCACGCGCTCTGGGACGGAAGCGGCGAAGCGTCGGTCCCTGGTTTGCAAATACTTCTGCGACATAGAGGTCGTCGCGGTTCATGTCCAAGTTGTTCTCTGCGTTCGCAATTGCGGAGTTGAGAACCTTCAGGACAGGCTCGCTTGCGGCTTTCGGCGTGTATGCCAAGATGCCGGCTGCCTCTTTGACGCTCTTGCCACGGATCAGATCGATGACGATTTTGACCTTGCGGCTGGAAATCCGGATGTAACGGGCGGTGGCGTGAGGACGCTTGTCAGCGTGCTCGCGGCGATATGCCGTTTTTTCTTTACTTCTCGTTGCCATACTTGCTCCTCCTTACTTTGCGCCCGAAGACTTCTCGGAGCCGCGATGGCCTCTGAAGGTACGGGTGGGCGCGAACTCGCCCAGCTTATGTCCAACCATCTCATCCGTTACGTACACGGGAACGTGCTTTCTGCCGTCGTGTACTGCAATGGTGTGACCGACGAACTCGGGGAAGATCGTGGAGGCACGGGACCAGGTCTTTACGACGGTCTTCTTGCCGCTCTCATTCATGTTCTGAATGCGTGCGTACAAGCGCTCTTCGATAAACGGACCCTTTTTAACTGATCTGCTCATGATTTCTCCTCCTATTACTTGCCACTCGTTCTGCGGCGAACGATGTACTTGTTGCTCTTGTTCTTCTTCTTGCGGGTCTTATATCCCAACGCAGGCTTGCCCCAAGGGGTAACCGGGCCGGGATGTCCGATCGGCGCCTTGCCTTCACCACCACCGTGGGGATGGTCGTTCGGGTTCATGACGGAACCGCGCACGCTGGGACGAACGCCCATGTGCCGCTTGCGGCCCGCTTTGCCGATTTGGATGTTCTGATAATCGAGGTTGCCGACCTGACCGATCGTCGCCTTTGCATTGATCAGAACCAAACGCACTTCGCCGCTGGGAAGACGTACTTGCGCATATCTGCCCTCTTTCGCCATCAGCTGCGCCGCATTGCCTGCGGAGCGAACCAACTGCGCGCCCTTGCCGGGCTTCAGCTCGATGCAGTGGATCATCGTGCCGACGGGGATGTACTGGAGCTCCAGTGCATTGCCGACCTTGATGTCGGCGTCCTTGCCGGAAACGACGGTCTCGCCCACGGTCAAGCCGTACGGTGCGATGATGTAGCGCTTCTCGCCGTCCGCGTAATACAGCAATGCGATGTTGGCGGAACGGTTCGGATCGTACTCGATGGCGTTGACAGTGGCGGGGATGCCGTCCTTGTTGCGCTTGAAGTCGATCACGCGGTACTTGCGCTTTGCGCCGCCGCCTTGGTGACGGACGGTGATCTTACCGGTGACGTTACGGCCCGCTTTGCTCTTCAGATCTTCTGTGAGCGCCTTTTCGGGCGTCGTCTTGGTGATTTCCTCGTAGGTGGAGACGGACATGTGTCTCGTACCGGGAGTTTTCGGATTCAACTTGCGAATAGCCATGTGCTGCCTCCTTACTGCGCGATGCCGTCGAAGAGCTCGATGCCCTTGGAGTCGGCAGTCAGCTTGACATACGCTTTCTTTTCGGAAGCGGTTCTGCCTTCGTAACGGCCCTGGCGCTTGATCTTACCGAGTTTGTTCACGGTATGCACGCTCTGAACCTTGACGCCGAACAGTTCTTCGACTGCCTTGGCGATTTCGACCTTGTTCGCTGTCTTTGCTACCTTGAATGTGTAGACGCGACTTGCGATGTAGTCGTAGCTCTTTTCCGTGAGGATCGGAGCCTTAATGATGTCGTATCCGCTCTTCATTAGGCGTACACCTCCTGGATTTTTTCAACCGATGCCTTCGTGAGGATCAGTTTGTCGTACTTGAGGATCTCGTAAACGCTCAAGGTGCCCACCAGCGTGGTCTTGACGCCCGGAATGTTGGACGCGGCGCGTTCTACGGTCTCATCCTTGTCGGCAAGAACGATCAGCGCCTTCTTGACGTCAACTGCGTTCAGAACCTTCACCATTTCCTTTGTCTTCGGCGCTTCGATGTTGAGCGCGTCGAAAACGAGCAGCTCGTTGCCTTCGACCTTCGAGGACAGCGCGGACTTCATGGCAACTCTCTTGACCTTCTTGTTCACGCGGATCGAATAGTCGCGGGGTTTCGGCGCAAATACGACGCCGCCGTGCTTCCATTGCGGAGAACGGGTGGAACCCTGACGTGCGCGGCCTGTGCCCTTTTGTCTCCAGGGCTTCTTGCCGCCGCCGCGGACTTCCGCACGGGTCAAAGCGCTCTGCGTGCCCTGACGGCAGTTTGCCAGATGGGCGACGACGACTTCGTGCAAAACCGCCGCGTTGACGGGCTGACCGAAGATGGTGTCGGAGAGGGAGATCTCGCCAATATTTTGGCCCTTGATATCATACAATGCTACGTTCGGCATATCTCTTTCCTCCTTACTTTACTGTGCTCTTCAGCGCGACCACGGTGCCTTTTGCGCCGGGAACCGCACCCTTGATGAGGAGCAGGTTGCGTGCTGCGTCGACCTTAACGACTTCCAGATTCTGGATGGTCACGATCTCGCTGCCCATGTGACCGGGCAAATGCTTGGTCTTGAAGACTTCGCCGGGATAGGTGCAAGCACCCATGGAGCCGGGAACGCGATAGGAATGCGAACCGTGGGTCTTGCGACCGCGCGCCTGATTCCAACGCTTGATGGCGCCTGCAAAGCCCTTGCCCTTGCTCTTGGACTGCACGTCGATCTTGTCGCCTTCGGCAAAGACGTCCGCCTTGAGCATTTGACCGACTTCGTACGATGCGACGTCGTCAAGCTTGAACTCTCTGAGGTAACGCATGGGCTTTACGTTTGCTTTTGCAAAGTGACCCTTGCGCGGCTTGTTGGCGAGCTTGTCGCGGAGCTCCGCGAACCCGAGCTGGATGGCTTCGTAACCATCGTTGCCAACGGTTTTCTTTTGGACTACGGGGCACGGACCGGCTTCGATGACAGTGACGGGAATCATGGTACCGTCAGCTCTGAAGAACTGCGTCATACCGATCTTCTTGCCCAAAATGGCTTTTTTCATTGGTGCATACCTCCGTTTGGATTACAACTTGATTTCGATGTCGACGCCCGCGGGCAGATCCAGCTTCATCAGCGCTTCAACCGTCTTGGTGGAAGGCTGCAGAATGTCGATCAGACGCTTGTGGGTGCGCATTTCGAACTGCTCACGAGAATCCTTGTACTTGTGCGTTGCACGAAGGATCGTGACGATTTCCTTCTCGGTGGGCAGGGGGATCGGGCCGGAAACCTGTGCGCCCGTTCTCTTGGCGGTGTCGACGATCTTCTCGGCGCTTTGGTCGATCAGACTGCTTTCGTAAGCCTTGAGCTTGATACGAATTCTTTGATTTGCCATACTTATTCTCTTTCCTCCATAATAATAGTGGTGGGCAGTACACAGAGCCGTGTGTTTCCCTCTCATTTTTTTACACAGCCTTGCGGCTGCGTTCGGGACGGCACGGGGGCTGTTATTTTTGCCCCGTCCTTTGGACGTTGGTCGTGTGCGAAATTACCCGGAATGGCGACCGGCAACCTCCGCATCACGCCTGCGCCACAGCACAAATTGCACCTATGGCGCGAACATTGCTATATTACATGAATTCTTCACAAATTGCAAGACTTTTTTTCGAGAAAAATAATATATTTTTGGATGGGCGAATTTTCTTTGTGGCAAGATTCTATTGGACTTTTCCCCGCGACATGCTATACTATAAGGAATCAAAGGAGGCTTTTCTATGGAACAGAGAGTCAGACGCGTCGGAATTTTGACCAGCGGCGGCGACGCCCCCGGCATGAATGCGGCGATTCGCGCCGTAGTGCGCAACTGTCAACAGCACGACATGATGCCCATCGGGATTCGTCGGGGCTATCAAGGGTTGATCCACGCCGACACCATTGAAATGGATGCGCGCAGTGTCAACGGCATTACGGCGCATGGCGGAACGATCCTATACACGGCGCGTTCCGAAGAATTTATGGGCACGGAAGGGTTATCGCGTGCCGTGAGCAGCTGTCGCTATTTGGGCTTGGACGCTTTGGTCGCCATCGGCGGCGACGGCACGTTCCGCGGCGCCAAGACGCTGTCCGATGCGGGCGTCAACGTGATTGGCATTCCTGCCACCATCGACAACGACATCGGCTGCAGCCACTACACCATCGGATTCGACACGGCTGCCAATACCGCCATCGAAGCAATCGACAAGCTGGCGGACACCATGCAGTCGCATGAACGCGTCTCCGTCGTGGAAGTGATGGGCAGACACGCAGGCCATTTGGCGGTCTATGTGGGGCTTGCCGTTGGCGCGACCTCCATCATCATCCCGGAGTATCCGTTCGATTTTGACAAGCACGTCATCGAGCCCATCCGCGAAGGCCGTATGCGTGACAAGCACCATCACCTCATCATCGTGGCGGAAGGCGTCGGTAAGTGCGACGACATTTCGCGCCGCGTCACAGAGGAAACGGGCTTGGAGGCACGCGTATCCATCCTTGGCTACATCCAGCGCGGCGGCAGCCCCTCCGCACGGGATCGGGTCATGGCGTCCCGCATGGGGCATTTTGCCGTGGAACAGCTCGTGAAGGGTCTGCGCAACCAAATCATCTGCTACCGCGATTCCAAGCTGGTGCCCACGCCCATCGACGACGCGCTGGTCATGACCAAGCCATTGGACGCCTATATGTACCAAGTCGCCCACGACATCGCAATATAATATGCACTCGTCGGCGCGGACTACGCTTTACGCACAGTGGATTCTGCGGAACCACCGTTCGCTGCTCCGTCGCGCCTCCTCTCCGCAAAAGGTCACGCTCGCTTCGGCTGCGCCTTTCGCTTCGCTACCAACCTTTTGCGGGAATACCCGCGCACACGTTTTTCGGGAAAGGCACGGAAAAAACACTCCCCCCTGTCATCCTGAGGCTGCGCCGAAGGATCTCGCGTGCAAGCGGGAGATTCTTCCTTGCTTCGCTGCGTCAGAATGACAACGCGGCTGAGTGCTGCTTGCGTGTACAAGTTACAAACTATGATGGCGGCTGCGCCGCCGATTAGTTCGGCGGCGCTACGCGCACGCCGAAGCGCTTCGCTACCAACCTTTTGCGGGAATACCCGCGCACACGTTTTTCGGGAAAGGCACGGAAAAAACACTCCCCCCTGTCATCCTGAGGCTGCGCCGAAGGATCTCGCGTGCAAGCGGGAGATTCTTCCTTGCTTCGCTGCGTCAGAATGACAACGCGGCTGAGTGCTGCTTGCGTGTACAAGTTACAAACTATGATGGCGGCTGCGCCGCCGATTAGTTCGGCGGCGCTACGCGCACGCCGAAGCGCTTCGCTACCAACCTTTTGCGGGAATACCCGCGCACACGTTTTTCGGGAAAGGCACGGAAAAAACACTCCCCCCTGTCATCCTGAGGCTGCGCCGAAGGATCTCGCGTGCAAGCGGGAGATTCTTCCTTGCTTCGCTGCATCAGAATGACAACGGGGGATGGAAGCGCGTGGTGTGAAAGGGAATCGATCCCCCACGCCGTGAGGCATTTCACATGGCGAAGCCATATTTCACTTGCGAAGCAAATTTCACAAATCCCGCGGGGATTTATTTCACTAAAAAAGCCACCCCGCGGGGTGGCTTTTTGT